>NZ_JBFAAL010000001.1:409439-1201474 GCF_040639715.1 Micromonospora sp. NPDC023737 | reverse complement strand
ATCACCGCCCACGCCTCATCGGTCAGTTCACCACGACGTACCACCGGCACATCGTCGACGATCAACCACTACAAGATCGGCAGGACACGCCCTAGGCGACACGGCGGATCCGTCGCACCGCGAGGTACAACAGCACGGCGGCCAGCGCGACGAAGATTCCGGACTCGATGCCCTGGAACAGCCAGAACCGGTCGGCCGGCTGGTAGAGCTGCCAGTTGTAGGCGCCCTCGCCGAACTCCACGATGGGTGGGCACTTGCCGCCCGCAGGGCCCGTGTCGGCCGAGCACGCGGCCTGGGCATCGGACAGCACCATCCTGCCGCCGGCGTTCCGGATGCCCTTCTCGATGATCCAGTCGCCCAGTGCGCCACCCGGCTCCCCGATCGTGCCCTGGATCGGGATGGTCCGGGTCTCCGGCGGCAGGTAGTGCGGCCTGGCCAGGACGGTCAGCAGGATCCGCAGGCCGACGAACCCGCCGAGCGTCACCGCCATCGCGGGCATCATCCTCGGCCAGAAAACCCCGGCGCAGATACCGAGGGCGATCGCGAAGAGGGTGTACCCGATCGGGGCGACCCCCTGCATGTCGAAGAAGAAGACGTCGAAACGGCTCTGTTGCGCGGCCCCGGTCAGCGGCGTGGCCCACCAGGACATGCCGAGCCCGTAGACCACGGCGACAACCACCGCGACGATCGCGACGAACCCGAACTTCACCAGCGCCCACTGCCGGCGGCCGACACCCTGTGTCCAGGCGAACCGGTGGGTGCCCTGCTCGACCTCGCGGGCGACGAGCGGGGCTCCCCAGAACAGCCCGACGATCAACGGCAGGACGAGGAAGAGCACGCCGATCAGGGACATCGAGCTGAACTGGTCGGCGAACTGGCTCAGGGCCCGGTTGCACGACCGGGCGGGCTCCGGGTCCGGCTGGACGGCGTTCAACACCCGGAGGCACTCGGCCAGGCCCTTGTCGGCGTACGAGGCACGCATCATCAGGCCGGTGGGGATCATGAGGGCGGCGAGCAGGACCAGGCCCACCAGCGTGAACAACACCTGCCGGCGGTGCTGGCGCCAGGTCAGCCAGATCATGCGGGCACCTCCCAGTCGGTGCGGGCGACGGTCGTCTCGCCATCGGCGAGGTAGGCCAGGATCACGTCCTCCAGCGTCACGTCGTGCACCGTCCACTCCGGATCGACGACGCCGTCGACTCGGGCCAGCAGGGTGGACTGGCGTTCGGTGTGCCGCGCTCGTACCACTGTGCCGACCCCGGCGATCGGCTCACCGACGTGTCGCGGCCCCACCAGCTGCCGGTGCGCGTCGACCAGGTCGTCGACCGCGCCGGCGAGCCGGATCCGCGACGAGCACAGGACCACCAGGTGGTCGCAGGTGCGCTCCAGGTCGGCGAGCAGGTGGGAGGAGAGCAGCACCGTCGTCCCGGAGTCGGTGACGCTGCCCATCAGCGACTGGAGGAACTCGCGGCGGGCGAGTGGGTCGAGGCTGGCGACCGGTTCGTCCAGCAGCAGCAGCCGGGGCCGCTTGGCCAGAGCGAGTGCGAGCGCGACCTGCGCGCGTTGACCGCCGGAGAGCCTGCCGACCGGCAGCTTCGGCGGGATGCCGAGCTGAGCGAGCCGTTCCCGGGCCAACGCGGCGTCCCAACGCGCGTTCATCCGGCCACCGAGTTGCACCAGCTCCGCTGCGGTGAAGTCGCGGTAGAGCGGGGTGTCCTGTGCGACGAAGCCGATGTCGGGCAGGGCGGCGGGGTTGTCGTACGGCGAACGACCGAAGATGCGCACCGCGCCCGCGTCGGGCCGGAGCAGGCCGACGGCGAGGTGCAGGAGAGTGCTCTTGCCGGCGCCGTTGGGCCCGACGAGGCCGACGATCCGACCGGCCGGCAGGCGGAAAGAGCAGTCCTGCAACGCCCACCGTCTTCCGTACCGCTTGCCGAGCTGCTCGGTCTCCAGCGCGATGTCCATGTGCTCTCCTCTCAGCCCGCTGAGGCGGCGGGTTGCGTGCGAGCCGCATCAGCGGCGAGCGTGGCCCGCAGAGTGGTCTCGACCAGGGCGATCACGTCCTCGGGGGTGAGGCCCGCAGCGCGGGCGCGGCGGAGCCAGGCCACCAGGTCTTCACGCAGCTCGGCCTGGTCGGCGAGGGGCGGCCCGCCGAGCGTGCGGCGGACGAAGGTGCCGACGCCGGGACGTCCCTCGACGAGACCCTCGATCTCCAGCTCGCGGTACGCCTTCAGCACCGTGTTGGGGTTGATCGCCAGTGACTGAGCCACGTCGCGCACCTTGGGCAGCTGGTCGCCGGGAACCAGCAACCCCACGCGCAGGGACTGCTTCACCTGCTGGATCAGCTGCACGTACGTGTTCACCTTGGACCGGGCGTCCAGTACGAACTCGATCACCTGAGCCCTCTCTATAGTCCTACGACACTAGGACTATAGGATAGAAGGGGGTGTCGTGGATGCCCATCCGTGACGCGCACGTCGTCGATCAGCCGGATCAGTCAGCCGAAGGACCGGTCTAGGCTTCGATCGTGGAGTCGAGAGCCTTCTACGTAGCCGGCCGCCCCGCTCACGGCGAGGGTGAACTGACCGTCCACCATCCGTACGACAGCCGGGTTGTGGGGCGTACCACAGCGGCCACGCCGGACCAGGTCGAAGCGGCCGTGTCGGCCGCGGTCGAAGTGGCGGCGGAGGCCGCGGCGCTCCCGGCGCACGTGCGCGCGGGCGCCCTCGACCACGTGTCGCGCCGGCTCGCCGAGCGCGCCGACGAGGTCGCCCGGCTCATCACCGCCGAGAACGGCAAACCCCTGAAGTGGGCCCGGGCGGAGGTGGCGCGCGCCATCGCCACGTTCCGCTGGGCCGCCGAGGAGGCCCGGCGCTTCTCCGGCGACCTGCAACGTCTCGACACCGATCCGTCCGCCACCGGCCGGATCGCGCTCGTGCGCCGGGTGCCCCGCGGCCCCGTGCTGGGCATCACGCCGTTCAACTTCCCGCTCAACCTGGTCGCGCACAAGGTCGCCCCGGCCGTCGCGGTCGGTGCGCCGATCGTGGTCAAGCCGGCGCCGGCCACCCCGCTCACCGCGCTGCTCCTCGGCGAACTGCTCGCCGAGACCGCCCTGCCGGCAGGGATGTTCTCGGTGCTGCCGCTGCCCAACGAGCGCGCCGCCGAGCTGGTCGCCGACCCGCGGTTGCCGGTCGTGTCGTTCACCGGCTCCGGACCGGTCGGCGCCGAGATCCGGCGCTCGGTGCCGGAGAAGCACGTGACCTTGGAGCTGGGCGGCAACGCAGCGGCCGTCATCTGCGCGGACTGGGCCGCCGACGAGGACCTGACCTTCGCCGCACAGCGGATCGCCACATTCTCGAACTACCAGGCCGGGCAGTCCTGCATCGCGGTTCAACGGGTCTACGTGCACGAATGGCTCTACGACGGCTTCCTGCCCCGGCTGCTCGCCGCCGTCCAGGAACTGCGCACCGGAGACCCGAGCGACGAACGGACCGACGTCGGGCCGCTGATCTCCGCCGACGCGGCCCGCCGGGTCGAGGCGTGGGTCGATGAGGCGGTCGTGGCCGGCGCGACGATCGAGGTCGGCGGCCGGCGCGAGGATGCCACCTACCCGCCGACCGTGCTCTCCGGAGTGCCCGCCGACGCCAAGGTCAACGCCGAGGAGATCTTCGGGCCGGTGCTGGTGGTCACCCGCGTACAGGACGACGAGGCCGCGTTCGCCGCGGTGAACGACTCGGCGTACGGATTGCAGGCGGGCGTCTTCACCCACGACGTACGCACCGCGTTCCTGGCCGCCCGCGTGCTGGAGGTGGGCGGAGTGATCGTCGGGGACGTGCCCTCGTACCGCGCCGACCAGATGCCGTACGGCGGGGTGAAGGGCAGCGGCGTGGGCCGGGAGGGGCTGCGCAGCGCCATGGAGGACTACACCGAGCCCCGCGTGCTCGTGCTCACCGGCGTGCACCTCTAGCGGGGGACCGCGGCCGGTCGCTCACCAGGTGCCGTCGTCCCGGACCCGGGCCGCGCCCCGCCCGAGCAGCAACGTGGTCAACGCGGCATCGACGTCCGAGCCGAGGAACCACTCGCCCGCCTGGTCCAGCGCGAAGACCCGGCCCTGCTCGTCGACGGCGAAGATGCTGTCCCCGTGTTCGGAGCCGAACGGGAACAGCCGGCTGCCGAGCACGGCCGCGAAGTCGGCGAGGGTGTCGGCGCTGTGCGCACCGCGCAGCGGGTTGGTGGTGAACCGGCTCACCCACACCTGCTCGCCAGGACCCCGCCGCCGGCTGAGGATCGCCGGGAAGTCGGTCAACGCGCGTACGGCCGCCGGGAACGGTTCGTGCCGGTGCCGCTGGCTCCGCACCTCGGCGGTCTCCCGGATCGCCCCGGCGCACAGCACCTCGTTGAGTGGGCCCTTCTCCCAGCCACCGTCCATGAGGGAATCCGCCACCTCAGGGGGAAACCGCCCGGGCTGGTGCGAGGGCCGGTGGTCGGGCCGCCACTCCTGCGTGTAGGCCAACGCCGACCAGGGGAGGACGTTGAAGTGCACGAGGAAGTTCAAGCACGAGTCGCAGGGGCGCTCGGCGAGCCCACCTGCCGGGTCGCCCGGCTCGCGTACGCGGAACACCTCGAGGCGGGCCGCGGCGAACAGCAGCTCGGCGTCACCCATGCCCATCGGCGCGATGCCCTCGGTCTCGCGGCGGAGGTCGTACTCGTGCAGTACGTCGGAGACCACGACCAGCTCGGCATGGCGGTCGCCGCCACGGGCGAGGTGACCGGCAGGCAGCTCGTCGAGGTAGCGGCGGACCAGCGGGTGATGCCGTAGCTCCACGTCGCCCTTGGCGCCCCGCGCCCGGAACAACCGGCCGTCGAGGGTCAGGTGGGCGACGGTGCCCGGGGTGGGTAGCCGGCGGATCTCCCGCAGGAGCTGGCCGGCCGGGTCGACCGTACGCGGAGCCCTCGGGCCGGTCGGTCGGTTACGTCGGTAGAGATCCTCGACCATGTTCGGCGGGACCCTCGGCCAGGTGCTCACCTCGCCGGTCTCGCGGTCGACCACCGTCGTCGGCAGGTCGCCCGGGAGCGCCCGGACACCGGTAGACACAGTGGACGTGATGACGAACCCCAGGTCGAACTCGTCGACGGTCGGCACGCACTCGTAGCCGAGGCGTTGCGAATCGCAGCGGGCCCACGCGGCGGCGAGTTGCTCGGCCTGATGACGGTCGATCACCCCACAAAAACTACCGGACCCCACAGGTTTCGTGGCGCCCGGTATGGTTCGGCCTGCACACGGTGACGGGGAGGCGGCGTGGTGCAGGAGGCGGACCGGTCGGCGAATCACCAGCTACGCGCCAGGTTCGACGAGGTCTACGGTCGATACCAGCGGCTCAGGTCCAGTTTGGACGATCTGCGCGACCGACTCGCCGGCCTACGGGTGACCGAACGCTCGGCCGACGGCAGGGTGACCGCCACGGTGGGAGCCCGTGGCGAGCTGATCAACGTCGAGCTGACGTCCGCCATCTACGGGGAGCGGGACGCCGCCGCGTTGAGCCGGACGATCACCGAGACGGTCCGGCGGGCGACCACCCGCGCGGTCACGGCCACGCAGGAGATGGTCGCCGACCACCTGCCCGCCGGCTCCGGCTCGATGGAGTTCGTGCGTACGGGTGACTTCGGTGCGCTGCTCGATCGGGCCGACACGGCACTGGGCGGCGGCAGGTGACCGGCGCTGCCGACGGCGGGCAGCTGTGGCTCGACGCCACCCGGGCCCGACGTGGCGGCGCCGACCTCGCGGCCGCCGGTGCGGCGGTGACCGCCCGGCGGGTCGAGGCCGGCGACGGGATCGTTTCGGCAAGCGCCCAGCAGCCGTGGGGCCGGGACGACATCGGGGCGGCGTTCGAGCGCAGCTACCGCGGCTGCGAGCAGGTCGTCCTGCGCGCGTGGGAGGGGGTCGGCGACCACCTCAGCGCGCTCGGCGCCGACGTGGTGCGCTCGGTCGACGCCAACGCGGCCACGGATGCGGTCGCCGCGGACCGACTCTCCCGCGTCACCGATCAGCGCTGACCGCAGGGCGTCCCGATGACCCTGCTGCCGAGCCCGGTGCCGCACCCGCTCGACTACGCGCCGTGGGACCTGCCCGGCTGGATCCACGAGGCCCTCGACTGGGTGGTGGGCGTCGAATGGCCGGAGGGAAACGAGCGCGCCGTCTGGGATCTCGCCGACCAGTGGTACGCGGTGGCCGGCACGCTCGCCGCACCACGGGCCGACGCGATCCAAGCCGCCGCCGAGGTGCAGGGCGGCTACGGCGTTGTCGGAGCGGTCCCCGAGGCATTCGAGGCGGCCTGGCGGCGGTTGGCCGAGGGCGACGAGGCGCCCCTGCCGCTCCTGCTCGCCGTCAGCACCGACCTGGGCCGGATGGTCGAGGAGTGCGGCTGCGACATCGAGGCCGCGAAACTCGAAGTCTGGATCGAGCTCGGCATCCTGGTCGTAGAGCTGCTGTCGCTGGCCGTCGCGGCCGTCCTCACCGCCGGTGCCGCCTCGCCCGCGGCGGGCGCGGCGATCGCCGCGAGCCGGGTGATCGTGCAGCAGATCTTCAAGCGACTCGCCGGTCAGCTCGCCCGCAAGTCGCTGCGCCACGGGTTGAAGGAGGCCGGCGAGCACGCCGCCCGGCAGGTCGCCGAGGGCGGCCTACGGGGACTGGCCCGACGTTCGGCGCTCGGCGGACTCGCCGAGGCGGGTGAGGAGGCTGGGATCAGCCTCGCCACCCAGGCGTACCAGAACTCCACGGGCCGGCGCGACGGGCTGGACCTCACCGACCTCGGCACCTCGGCGCTCGGCGGCCTCGCCGGGGGCGCCGCCGCACCGCTGGCCGGGCTGGGCCGGCACGCGACCGGGCACGGGGCGCGCATCGGTGAGCAGTTTGCCCGGGAGATGGCCGGCGAGGTGATCGCGGAGAACGCGGCCGGCCTGGCCACCGGGGCGGGCCTGACGTCGGTGGAGGACGCCGCTCGGGCCGCGGTCTCGGGCGGCACGGGAGCGGCGACAGCGCGGGCGGACGCGGCGCTCCAGGCCCGACTCGACGGTCGACTGAACGCGCTTGCCTCGATGGAGCTGGGACTGCCACCCGGCCCTGGGCTGCCGGGCCTGACCGAGCCGGTGCTGCCCACGCCCCGCCCACCGGCCGAGGAAGCGTTCGCCCCCGTCACACCCGCCGAGGTGGTGTCCACGCGCGCCACCGTCGATCCGGCCAGCGGGTCCAATGCGGCATCCTCGTCGATCACACCGGTGGAACCGGGGCCGCCGCCGCAGTCCTCCACCGTGACCGCGCAGCCGTCGGTCCCGGCGACGAACGCGGGCGGCCCGACGTCGAGCGCGCAACCCGTGCTGCCGGCGCAGCCTTCGACCGTGGTGGCGCAGCCGACGGTTACGGCGACGTTCGCCGACAGCCCCACGCTGAGCATGGCCGGAACGGCGTCCCCGCCGATCACGGCCGGGCCACCGTCGTCCCTTTCGGCTGCCGTCGACATGGCCACGGCGGCGGCCGGCACGACCACGACCGGCGCGACGGCCTCTTCGGCAACCTCCCCGGTCGGTCCGCACACGGTCGCCACGGCTCCAGGGCCGGCCGCCTCGACCTCGACCGGTTGGCCGCCGCAGCCGGCGACGCCCACCCCCGTGCCGCCGACGCCCACACCGGCTGAGCCTGCGGCACCCGCGCCGCCGCCGACAGTGCCGGCACCGGCCACCCGAGGGCCCGAGACTGTCCCGTCGCACAGGTCGACCGGGCCGTCGGTGGACGGCGGGGGACCGGCGCCGCGCCGGCCGGCGGCGGACGGCTCATGGACGCCGGATCAGCCGCTGCCGCCGAACCCTCGGCCACCTTCCGACGGTTCCCCGGGGCCGGTGGGCACGGAAGGGCCACGACCGAGGACTCCCGAGTGGTACGCAGCCGCCTGGGCCGAAGACCAGGACGCCTTCGAGCGGCGCCGACACCGGGGCCACTTCGAACACCAGCGGCGTACCCACGAGGAGAATCGGCGCCGGGACCGGGCCACGGAGCGGCGCCGTGACGCCGACCGCACGTACGACGAGATCCGGTGGCTGATCAGCGAAGGCCGCGAGCTGGCGCAGGCCGGCCGGCGCGCCACCGCCGAGCGCTACTTCGCGGAGGCCCGCGACCGGGAACGCTGGTACCACCAGCAGTGGGACCTCGCCGAGGAGATCCTCGCCGGCACGGTGGCGTCACCGAGGATCGGCGTCGTCGAGGAGAACTTCCAGCGCATCAACGACGACGTCGGTGACCTCGCAACCGGCGCGGTCGAGACATCTGACCGCTCGGCGCTCACCGGCGACCGCCATCCGCCGCCGATCGACCGGTCACGTCGCTACGGCCGGCCCGGCGGGTTACGTCCGCCGTTGGCGCTGCATCAGACCGACGTCGAGCGACGGGTTCCCCGGCAGCCCGACGGGCGGGTGACACGTACCGCGGATCCCCGCCAGGGCGACTGGTTCCGGCTGATGAACGACGGAGGCCCGGCCGCGGACCCGACGCGGGGGATCAACTGCGTCGACTGCACGCTGTCGCTCTTCGACACGTGGGTGCACGGCCGGCCACGGGTGTCCGCGCCCCGCACCTTCGACGCGTACGCGGCGGGAGACGTCAACCGGCCGCTGGACGGTGAACTGAACGGGCCCCGCCGGGTCGAGCAGGTCACCGGTGGACGGTTCCAGCGGCTCTGCGAGCCCGACGACGACATGCCGCCGGCACAGCGGCGGTACGCCATCGATCGCGGGTACCGCAACCTGCGCGACCAACTGGTGCTCGGCGGGCACGGCAGCTACGCATTCGTGATCAACACGTGGGAGGGCGGCGGCTCCCACATCTCGGTCGCCCTCAACCAGAACGGCACCGTGCTCTACCTCGACCCGCAGACCGGAGGGATCGCCACCCAACCGCTCTACCCGCACACCGGGACGCACAACCGGTACAACTCGATCAACCTCGAGGTCCTGGTGCTCGGGTCGGACGCCCGGCCGATGCCCATGGCCGGGCTGGCACGAGGAAGGCAGAGCGCCCTCCCGGACCTGCCCGAGTACCCACCCGCCGAACCCGACGAGGGGTACGGGCAGCCGTACCTCAACCGCCTGCACGTTCTTGCCGGCCCCGGATCGGCCGCTGCTGAGCGCGAGCCGGTGGGCCATGTACTCACCGGTGCCTCGGACCTCGACAGCGCCCTGCGGGCAGGTGTACCGCCGCCGGATCTGGCCGCGGCGTTGGACGCGCCGACGCTGCGGCGCCTCGTACCGCACCTGGGCGACGCCGCCGCCCGGGACGTGGCCACCTTCTTCGCCGACCCACGGGCGCGCGCGATGCTGGACGGGGCCTGGCGGGAAGCGCCACCGGACGAGCCGCTACTCGCCGAGGCCCTGATCCGGCAGGTGGCCGAGCGGCCCGACCTGGCGCGCATGGTCCTCGCGACGCCGGAGCTGTTCGACTCGTTGACGTCTCGCCCCCTGACGTTGCACCACCTGGCGAGCCACCGACAGGCGATCGACGTCCTCGGTGACGTACTCGCCGAGACATCGGAGCGGGGCGCCGAGGCAGTTGCGGCACGGGACGCCCCACCGCTACCCAGGCCGACCGCGCTCACTCCAGCCCAGTTGGAGGTGAGCCAGGGGCTGCGCGCCCGGCGGCAGGAGAGCGTCCAGGCCGGCTTCGACGTGGCGCGGTGCCACGACGACCAATTCCGATCCGACTACCTGCGACGCCTCTACGACGAAGCTGCGGCAGCGCAGCGGGAGCTGAACGCCATGGTCGTGCGGCTGGCGGGCGATCGCGGGCGGCCTGGCTGGCGCCGCGCGCCGAAGGCACACCGACGGGTTCTGGACAAGCTCGTCGAATACGACAACGACGCGTCGCGCCTGACGGATCTCGCGGCCGCGAAGTTGGAGTTCCGGCGGCTGGACGACTTGTACGACGCGTTAGACGCGCTGAGCCGAGACCGGGATGTGGTGGTGCTCGAGATCAAGGACCGTTTCGTTCGCCCGCCGTCGAGTGGCTACCGGGATGTGCTGCTCAAGCTACGTATGTCGAATGGGCACGTCGCCGAGCTGCGCCTTCATCTCGTTGCGATCGAGGGGGTGGCGGAATGGGAGCATGCGTTGTACGAGATCAGGCGGGATCTGGATGCAATCGCTGGAGCGGCGGGCCGGCCGTTGACACCGACTGAGCGAGCGGTGCGCGACGGGCTGCTCCGGCGCGGACAGGATGCGTACTGGCGTGCGTTGGGCAACGACAGAGGTGAGGTGTCGGAGGAATGAACCGACCCAGAGGTCTGGTGCTTCCAGCATTCTTCAGCTATTACGAATCACCGATCAAGCTCGTGGAGACGACGGACGGTGGCGTGGCGGGGTGGCGCCTTTCCAAGGACACCGGCGGTTGGACTCCGGCGAACAAGCTCATCGACACTCTGCTCTTCGTCGGCGGGGATGAGATCGAGGAGCTGACACGGGAGGAATTCGTCCAGCAGACGGAGCGTGAGCGCGCCTACTACCTCACCGGTGAAGGTCCGATCTTCGCCCTCTACGAGACCGTCCGGGCCATCACGGACGCCCTGGCTCAGGAACGCCGCTACCCGACGCCCACCGAGATCGCTCTGATCAAGGGGGTACGCCGGAGGACGTTCGTGATGTTCGAGGAGGAGTTGCAGCGGGCGGGTGATCCGGGTGCCGACCCGTCCCTGGGGCGGCAGCCCTAAACCGCTTGCGAAGGGCCGGGGCGTGCAAGAGTGTCGCGGTATGGCTGACTCGCCCGCCACCGGCAAGCCCGATGTACCGCCCACGCAGAGCTTCGCCTGGTCGAACATGTTCGTCCACCCCGACGAGGACCCGCGCTCGGAGGGCGGCTTCGACGACGAGCGTACGGTCCTCGTCGAGTATCTACGCGACCAGCGGCTCACTCTGCAGCTCAAGTGCGCCGACCTCGACGCCGAGCAGATGGCCCGTCGGGCCGTACCGCCGTCCACGATGTCGTTGCTCGGCCTGGTTCGGCACATGGCCGAGGTGGAGCGGGGATGGTTCCGCCGGGTGATGGCCGGCGAGGACGCGCCGGCTGTCTACCGTACCGAGAACGACCGGGACGCCGATTTCAACGGTGCGGTCGCGGACCCCGAGGTGGTCGCCGAGGCGTGGCGGAACTGGCGTACCGAGGTCGAGTTCGCCGAGCAGGTGGTGGCGCGGGCGTCCGACCTCGCGGTCAAGGGTCGCAAGCGGAACGGGGAGGTCATCTCGCTGCGCGAGTTGCTGGTGCACATGATCGAGGAGTACGCGCGGCACAACGGGCACGCCGATCTGCTGCGCGAGCTGATCGACGGCCGGGTCGGCCAGTAGGGGCGAGGCGACGGCGAGGCCTTGATCCACTCGGGATCACTGAAGTCGGGCTGTCGCGGGCAAGATGATCACCCGATTTCCGTGAAGTCGGGTGGATCAACGGGTGGATCGAGCGGGTGGGGGCGATGACCGGGCCGGACCCGGCGGCCACGCCGGCCAGTATGGCCGAGGCGGTGGCCATACAGGAGGAGTTGCGGTCTCGGGTCGATCTCGCCGGACCCGGCCCGGCCGAGCCGGCGACGGTGGCCGGGCTCGACGTCGCGTACGCCGAGAGCGGCGACCTGCTCGCGGCCGCCGTGACCGTGCTCGACGCCCGTACCCTCACGGTGCTCGACCAGGCCGTGAGCGTCGGCCGGCCCGCGTTCGAGTACGTCCCGGGTCTGTTCGCGTTCCGGGAGCTGCCCGCGCTGCTCGCCGCGCTGGACCTGCTGACCAGCCGGCCCGAGCTGCTGGTCTGTGACGGGCACGGGTTCGCCCACCCGCGCCGCTTCGGGCTCGCCTGTCACCTCGGTGTCGTGACCGGCCTGCCGGCGATCGGCGTCGGCAAGACCCCACTGATCGGTACCTGGGCGGCGCCGGCCGCCGAGCGAGGCGCGTGGTCGGCGCTGCGCGACGGCGACGAGGTGGTGGGCCGCGTGCTGCGTACCCGCAGCGGGGTGAAGCCGGTCTTCGTCAGCGTCGGTCATCGGATGAACCTGGACAACGCCGCCGCCCAGGTGCTCGCGTTGACCCCGCGCTACCGGCTGCCGGAGACCACCCGGACGGCGGACCGGCTCTGCCGGGACGCTCTCACCGCGGCGCGCACCGCGCCGCCACCTGAACGACCCGGACCCACCGATCACGCCCGATCCCGGCGGACCAGCGGCGGACGTGTCGGCGAGTAATGAGGCACACATCCGGTGCGCTCTATGACCGATGGGTCAGGTGGGGCGGTAGTAGCCTGACGCGGAAGCGAACGGCGAGGTGATCATGGCGGTACGGCAGGTGGCGCGGCTCGCGACCGTCGGCGCGTTGCTCGGTGGCCTGGTGCTGCTCGGCGGGTCGCCGGCCCTCGCGGACGACGACTCGGTGCGGGTGGGTTCGGCCGGCAGCTTCCGGGCCGGTGGCTCGGCCGAAGGCGTGAACGTCGAGGTGCGCAAGCGCAGCGACGGCTGCGTGATGCTGCGTACCGCGCTCGGCCTGCGGCTGGACGGCCTGCGGGCGGACCAGGTGAAGATCCAGGTGAACTACGGTGGCCGTTGGTTCCCGGTTCCGGCCAGTGGCGGCGGCGGCACGGTGAGCACCTCGCAGGTCGCACCGGCGAAGCCGTCGCTCTGCGAGGGCAAGCGCATCACCATGCGTTACCGGGTCGCCTTCGTGGCCGGGGCGCCGGGCGGGCGGCTCACCGTGATCGGCGAGGCCACCAATGCGGCCGGCCGGACGCTGGGCCGGGGTTCGGATTCGGCGCGCGTGGACGGTGTGCGCGTGACCGCGTCCCCGACGCCGTCCAAGAAGCCCTCACCGAGCCCGACTGCGGTGGCCACCGAGGCGGCCACCGAACCCGAATCGACTCCGGCGGCGCTGGCAGCGCCGACCGGACCGAGCACAACTGAGAACGCCAAGGAGTCCTCCGGTATGTCCCCGATCATGTTCATCGGTTTGGGCCTGGTCGCCCTCGGGGCGCTGCTGATCGGGCTGCTGGTTCGCAGGTCCCGGCAGGACAAGTCGTCCGCCGCCGAGCCGGCCGTGCCGTCGGCGGGCTTCCCGGGCAGCACCACCTACCGCGCCGGGTCAGGGGTGCCGGCCGCCCCGGCCCGCCCCGGTCAGGTGTACGGCCAGCCGCCCGCCACCGGCGCGGTCTACGGCGTGCCCGCCCCACGGCCGGCGGGTGGCGGTGTCTACGGCAGCCGGCCGGCCGGCGAGCCGGACGAGCCCCGGCCGGTCCCCGGGCAGCGGGGTGACTACGGGCAGGAACACCTCCCGTCGATGCCCGCCGCCGGTGGTGAACACACGGTGCTCATGCCCAGGCTGCCCGACTGACCGAGGCCCGACCGGTGCCCTCCGATACGCTCAGGGTGCGTGACGACCTGCGGCCAAGGAGTGAACCGGTGTCTGATCTGTCCCAGATCGTGAAGGCGTACGACGTCCGCGGGACGGTGCCTGACCAGTGGGACGAGCGGACCGCCGAGGCCCTCGGCGCCGCGTTCGCGCAACTACTGAACGGCTCCGACGAGCCCGGCGACTCCGTCGTGATCGGATATGACATGCGGGGCACCTCGCCCGGCCTGGCCGCCGCGTTCGCCGCCGGCGTACGCGCGGAAGGGCGCTCGGTCGTCGAGATCGGTCTGGCCTCGACGGACATGCTCTACTTCGCCGCCGGGTCGCTGAACCTGCCCGGCGCGATGTTCACCGCCAGCCACAACCCGGCTCGCTACAACGGGATCAAGATGTGCCGCGCCGGAGCTCGCCCGATCGGGCAGGACAGCGGGCTGGCCGAGATCCGCGACCGGGCGCAGGCGCTGCTGGACAAGGACGAGCCCCGCCCGGCCGGCGAGCCGACGCGGGCGGTCGAGCGGCGGGACATGCTGCCGGAGTACGCGGCGTACCTGCGCGAGCTCGTCGACCTGTCGCAGATCCGCCCGCTGAAGGTGGTGGTCGACGCGGGCAACGGCATGGCCGGCCACACCGTGCCGAGCGTGCTCGGCGACGCCGTGCTGCCGGCGCTGCCGTTGGAGATCGTGCCGCTCTACTTCGAGCTCGACGGCAACTTCCCCAACCACGAGGCCAACCCGCTCGACCCGGCCAACCTGGTGGACCTCCAGCGGGCGGTGGTGAAGCACGGAGCCGACATCGGGCTCGCCTTCGACGGCGACGCCGACCGGTGCTTCGTGGTGGACGAGCGGGGCGAGCCCGTCTCACCGTCCGCGATCACCGCGTTGGTCGCGGCCCGGGAGCTGGGCAAGTATCCGGGCGCCACGGTGATCCACGGCCTGATCACCTCCCGCGCGGTACCGGAGATCATCCGGGAGCACGGCGGCGAGCCGGTGGTGGCACGGGTCGGGCACTCCTTCATCAAGGCGGAGATGGCCCGCACCAACGCGGTCTTCGGTGGCGAGCACTCCGCCCACTACTACTTCCGGGACTTCTGGTTCGCCGACACGGGCATGCTCGCCGCCATGCACACCCTGGCGGCGCTCGGCGAGCAGTCCCTGCCGCTCTCGGTGCTGGCGGGCGAGTACGAGCGGTACGTCGCCAGCGGCGAGATCAACTCCACCGTGGCCGACCAGGCCGCGACGATGAGTGAGGTACGCGGCGCGTACCCGGACGCCGTGGCCGATGACCTGGACGGGCTGACCCTGCGCTTCCCCGACGGCGCATGGTTCAACCTGCGCGCGTCCAACACCGAGCCGCTGCTGCGGCTGAACGTCGAGGCACCCACCCGGGACCGGATGATCTCCCTCCGTGACGAGGTGCTCGACCGGGTTCGCCGATAAGATCGCCTGCGCCGCTCGGCACCGCCGACGGTGAAGCCGCACACGTGGAAGGAGCCGCGCCGTGGCCCTGGATCCGCAGTTGCTCGAGATACTCGCCTGTCCGGACACGCACCACGCACCGCTGAACTACGACGCGCAGGCACAGACGCTGACCTGCACCGAATGTGGCCGCATCTTCGAGATCCGCGACGACGTGCCGGTGCTGCTGCTGGACGAGGCGCGCGGCGGCCCGGGGCAGCAGTCGTGATCGACGGAACCGCCGGGGTCAGCGGCCACCGGGAAGCCGACGAGGCCCTGCTCGACAACGCCGACGCGCTCTCCGAACGCGACCCGGGCGGCATGCTGCGACACACCGCCGCGGCCGGCGCGCAGGTCCGCGAGTCGGCCGCGCTCGCCGCCGAGGCGAACCTGTCCGTACTGGCCGACGAGGGGCGGCCGAGGGCCGTGGTCATCGCCGGCATCGGCACCGCCGGCCGCACTGGTGACGTCCTCGCGACGGTCGCCGGCCCGCGCTGCCCGGTGCCGGTCATCCCGCACCGCAGCGCGGGCGTGCCCGGCTGGGTCGGCGCGGCCGACGTGGTCATCGCCGTGAGCGCCTCCGGCCGCAGCCCCGAGGCGCTGGGCGCCGCTGAGGCGGCGCACCGGCGTGGTGCGCGGCTGGTCGCGGTCGGTGCCCCCGACTCCCAACTCCAGTCGGTCGCCGAACGGGCCCGCGCGCCGTTCATCCCGGTGCCCCGACGCGCCCCGGCCCGGGCCAGCCTCTGGGCGCTCACCGTGCCGGTGCTGCTCGCCGCCCGTACGCTCGGGCTGGTCAAGGTCAACGAGGCGGATCTGGCCGAGACCGCGGCCCGGCTCGACGCGGACGCCGACCGGTGCCGACCCACCGCCGAGTCGTTCGTGAACCCGGCGAAGTCGCTGGCCCTGGGACTGGCCGGGTCCATCCCGATCGTCTGGGGTTCGTCCCCGCTGGCCACCGTCGCGGCTCGCCGTTTCGGCGACACCCTTTCGGCGAACGCGCGGTACCCCGTCGTGACCGGGGCGCTGGGTGAGGCCGGGCGGGGCCGGGTCGGGCTGCTCGACGGGGTCTTCGGCGGCCTCGTGGAGGGTGAGCGGGACATCTTCGCCGACCCGGACGAGACCCTCGGCGACGCGACCCGGCTGCGGCTTGTGCTGCTGCGCGACGGCGGGCTGAACGCCGAGGACGACGCCGACGAACCACTCGCCGTCGAGGAACGCCGCGCCGAGGCGGTGCAGACCTTGGCCGAACGTCGTGGCGTTCGGTGTGACGTGGTGACCGCCGAGGGCGGCTCCGCGTTGGAGCGGCTCGCCTCGCTCACCGCGGTTCCGGACTTCGCCTCGATCTACCTGGCCCTGGCCCACGGGCTGGACCCGATGGCGGTGCCCGCCATCACCGAAATGAAGGAGCTGTCGAACCAGTGATCGGACGTTGGTGGCCGGCGCGGGAGATCCGCGGCCGGCGGCCTCGCGCGGCCCAGCCGAGCGGCGGCGTGAGCGGACGCGGTGAGCGGACCGTTCGGCTCGGTGCGGCCGCGGCTCGCCGGGCCGCGGAGCGCGGCGGAGCGGCGGCGTGAGCGCTGAAGGTGGGACCAGGGCGATCATCGCGGCCCTGCTGGCCAACATCGGCATCGCCGTCACGAAGTTCATCGCGTTCCTGTTGACCGGCTCGTCGTCGATGCTGGCGGAGGCGATCCACTCCGTGGCCGACTCGGGCAACCAGGGGCTGCTGCTGCTCGGCGGTAAGCGGGCCAAGCGGGAAGCCACCCCGCAGCACCCGTTCGGCTACGGCCGCGAGCGCTACATCTACGCGTTCATCGTCTCCATCGTGCTGTTCAGCGTCGGTGGCCTCTTCGCGTTGTACGAGGCGTACCACAAGTTCCAACACCCGGAGGCGATCACCAAGTACCACTGGGTGCCGGTGGGGGTACTGCTCATCGCGATCACGTTGGAGTCGTTCTCCTTCCGTACCGCGATCAAGGAGTCCAACCCGCTCCGCGGTAACCAGTCCTGGGTGCGGTTCATCCGCCGGGCCAAGGCGCCGGAGTTGCCGGTGGTGCTGCTGGAGGACTTCGGCGCGCTGATCGGTCTGCTCTTCGCGTTCTTCGGCGTGAGCATGACCCTGGTGACCGAGAACGGCGAATGGGACGCGCTGGGCACCGCCATGATCGGCATCCTGCTGGTCACCATCGCCGTGGTGCTCGCCATCGAGACGAAGAGCCTGCTGCTCGGTGAGGGCGCCGAGGCGCACGACCTGGCCGCCATCGAGCGGGCCGTGACCGAGGGGCCGGAGGTCGAGCGGATCATCCACATGAAGACGCTCTACCTCGGCCCGGAGGAGCTGATGGTCGCCGCGAAGGTCGGGGTATCGGCCTGCGAAACCGCCGAGGAGGTGGCGCGCGGCATCAACACCGTCGAGGCGCGAATCCGCGCCGCCGTGCCGATCGCGCGGGTCATCTACCTCGAACCGGACATCTACAGCGCGGCCGCTGAGCGCGCGGGCACCGGGTCCGCGTCGCGAACCGCGCCACCGCCGACGCAGCACGCGGCGGACGAGACGGCCGAGAGGCCGGGGAGCTGAAACAAGTGGAACTGTTGTACGGCCCTGTTCGGGACTATGCCTGGGGCTCGCGTTCGGCCATCGCCGCCCTGCAGGGGCGCCCGGTGCCGAGCGAGGGCCCCGAGGCGGAACTCTGGCTCGGCGCCCACCCGGGTGCCCCGGCCGCCATCGAGCGGAACGGCGAACGGGTCAGCCTGCTCGACGTACTGGCGGCGGAGCCGGAGCACTGGCTCGGCCAGCCGGTGGTCAACCGGTTCGGCACTCGGCTGCCATTCCTGCTCAAGGTGCTGGCGGCCGATGCGCCGTTGAGCCTTCAGGCGCATCCGGACGCGAAGCAGGCGCGGGCCGGTCACGCGGCGGACCTCGCCCGGCCGGCCGCGGAGCGCAACTACGTGGACCCGTACCACAAGCCGGAGTTGCTGGTCGCGCTCTCGCCGTTCGAGGCGCTCTGCGGGTTCCGTGATCCGGAGGAGTCCGCTCGGGCGCTCGCCGCGTTCGGCGTACCGTCGCTGGAGCCGGTGGTGGCGGCGCTGCGTACCGGCCTGGCAGGGCTGCGTACGGCGGTCCGCACGCTGCTGACCTGGCCGCAGGAGGATCGGGCCGGGCTGGTGGCCGCGGTGGTGGCCGCGCCGGCTGTGGGGCCGGACGCCGAGCTGGCCCGGTCGCTGGCGGCGGAGTATCCGGCCGACCCGGGTGTGCTGGTGGCGTTGCTGCTCAACCACGTCCGGCTGGTGCCGGGCGAGGCGATCTGGATGCCGGCCGGCAACCTGCACGCCTACCTGCGCGGCAGTGGCGTGGAGATCATGGCGGCCAGCGACAACGTGTTGCGCGGTGGGCTCACCCCGAAGCGGGTGGACGTCGACGAGTTGCTGCGGGTGCTGCGCTTCGAGGTGCTCGACGAGCCGGTGGTCGCCGCGCGGCCGGTCGGCCCCGGGGTGGAGTGCTGGCGGGTGCCGGTGGACGACTTCGCGTTGCAGCGGGTGACCGTGGGTGGCGAGGTGCCGGAGGTCGAACTCGCCGTCGACGGGCCCCGGGTGGTGCTCTGCGTGACCGGCCCGGTCACCGTGGACGACGGCACGGGCGCGCTGAAGCTGGAGGGTGGCCAGGCCGCGATCGGCGGCGCGGCCGGTGGGCCGTTGCGGATCAGCGGGTCCGGTGAGGTGTACGTCGCCTCCAGTGGCGTGAGCTGACCGAAGCGGAATCGTCTGGTGGCTCCGGCAACGAAATCTGCAAGTCCGACTTTTCCGGAATAGCTTGACGCGCCCCTAGCTCAGTGTGACTCTATGGGTACGCAGCGTTATCGCGACGACGGTCCGAGAACGCGCGGGGAACCAAACCGGGGGGATGCGCGGGGCGGCCGGCTGGTGGACGGAAAGTCCGTTCACGACCGACCGCCCCGTGCGCTGTCCGGGTTCCCGTGTCTCCAGGCGGCCGGGGTGCCCGCACGCCGGCGCGCGTAAGGTGGAGGGTCGCGCAGCACATCGTCCGACAGGAGCTTCCATGACCAGCACCCTCCCGGCGTCCAGCGGTACGCCGTCCGAGGCCCGGCCGAACACCGTCGCGGACGGCGACTACAAGGTGGCGGATCTGTCGCTCGCCGAGTTCGGGCGCAAGGAGATCCGGCTCGCCGAGCACGAGATGCCCGGGCTGATGGCGATCCGTAGCGAGTTCGCCGAGGCGCAGCCGTTGGCCGGCGCGCGGATCACCGGATCGCTGCACATGACCATCCAGACTGCCGTCCTGATCGAGACCCTGGTCGCGCTCGGCGCCCAGGTCCGTTGGGCATCCTGCAACATCTTCTCCACCCAGGACCACGCCGCCGCGGCGATCGTGGTCGGCCCGAACGGCACCCCCGACGCCCCGGCCGGCGTCCCGGTCTACGCCTGGAAGGGCGAGACGCTCGAGGAGTACTGGTGGTGCACCGAGCAGGTGCTCACCTGGCCGGACGGGCAGGGCCCGAACATGATCCTCGACGACGGCGGTGACGCCACCCTGCTCGTGCACAAGGGCGTGGAGTTCGAGAAGGCCGGCGTCGTGCCGCCCGTCGAGTCCGCCGACTCCGAGGAGTACGCGGTCATCCTCGGCCTGCTGCACCGCACGCTCGCCGAGGACGGCCAGCGCTGGACCCGGATCGCCGCCGGCATCAAGGGTGTCACCGAGGAGACCACCACCGGCGTCCACCGCCTCTACGAGATGCAGCGGGAAGGCACCCTGCTCTTCCCGGCCATCAACGTCAACGACTCGGTGACCAAGAGCAAGTTCGACAACAAGTACGGCTGCCGGCACTCGCTGATCGACGGCATCAACCGGGCCACCGACGTGCTGATCGGCGGCAAGATGGCCGTCGTGATGGGCTACGGCGACGTGGGCAAGGGCTGCGCCGAGTCGCTGCGCGGCCAGGGCGCCCGGGTCGTGGTGACCGAGGTCGACCCGATCTGCGCGCTGCAGGCCGCGATGGACGGCTACCAGGTGGCCACCCTGGACGACGTCGTGGAGAAGGCGGACATCTTCGTCACCGCCACCGGCTGCTTCAGCGTCATCACCCACGAGCACATGGCCCGGATGAAGCACCAGGCCATCGTCGGCAACATCGGCCACTTCGACAACGAGATCGACATGGCCGGCCTGGCCAAGCGCTCGGACGTCCAGCGCGAGAACATCAAGCCGCAGGTCGACCTGTGGCGGTTCGACGACGGCCACGCGATCATCGTGCTCTCCGAGGGCCGCCTGCTGAACCTGGGCAACGCGACCGGCCACCCGAGCTTCGTCATGTCGAACTCGTTCTCGAACCAGACGATCGCGCAGATCGAACTCTTCACCAAGACCGACGAGTACCCGATCGGCGTCTACGTGCTGCCCAAGCACCTGGACGAGAAGGTCGCCCGGCTGCACCTGGACGCGCTCGGCGCCAAGCTGACCACGCTCAGCAAGGAGCAGGCCGCCTACCTCGGTGTGCCGGTGGAGGGCCCGTTCAAGCCCGAGCACTACCGCTACTGACCCGATGCCGACCGGGCCGGCCGCGCGAGCGGCCGGCCCGGTTCGCGCTTTCCGGACGTATCAACCAGGGCCGCGGCGGCTCGGGCGGACCCAGGTCCAGACGCACCAGGCGAGCCAGGCCAACGAGACCACGGTGGCCAGTGCCCGCAACCGCAGCGCGCTCAGCAGGAACACCACTGCCAGCACCGCCAGCCACGGGCCGAAGCCCCTCACGGCCGCACTCCCGGCATTACCGGGGCGGACGCGGCGGTGAAGGTGAACAGGTCGTCGGGCACGGTCGTCCTGTCTACGCGTAGGAACGGTTCCGGATCCTCCCACGGCTGCCGGGCGCCGGCGCCCCGCGCAGCCCGCCGGCCCGCACCGTCCGGTTCCCGGCCGGCACGAGGGTCCGGCGCCCGCCGGTCAGGCACGGGGTCGCTCGCCGGCAACGGTCGCCGGGCGTACGGCCGGAGCGTCGGGTTGGGTGGGCGGTGCCGCCGCCGGGCGCAGCACCGGAGGACTGGGTTCGCTCGGCGTTACCCGGCCGGTCGTTGCCGGCTCCGGCGAGGCCGGGCGGATCGGCATGGCCGGCGGGGAGGGAACCAGCTCCGGCCAGAGCGCCGAGGCCACCGCCCGGGTCCGCTGGAGCCGCTGTACCGCCCTGCGGTGCCGTTCCCCGAGCACGGCGGCCAGGTAGACGGTCTCCGGCGCCGCCAGTGGTGGCGGCGGCGTGGTGACCGCGGCCGCCTCGGCCACCTCGGCCCAGAGCCCGCGGGCCAACCGGGTCCGCGCCGGCTCCGCGAAGAGGTGCACCCGCGCCAGGTACTGCCGCACGGCCAGCACCAGCTTGTCGTCGAGCCGGCTCAGGTCCAGCGTGTACGCCCAGCCGACCAGCGGCGGCACCGCGGTCGGGATGGGGCGCCACACGGACGCGGTGCGGGTGTGTACGACCAGCGTGCCGGCCACCAGGTCACCGAGGCGCCGCCCCCGTCGGTCGGTCAGCATGACCGTCACCCCGGCCACCCAGCTGATCAGCGGCAGGATGAGGCCGGGCCACTCCACCGCGACGCCGACCAGAGCCCGGGTGAGCGACTGCCGGAGCCCGACCGGGCCGCCGTCGGCGCTGATCACCCGCAGGCCTACCGCGAGCTTGCCCACCGTCTGACCATTGTTGAAGCGTTCCATCAGCACCGGGTAGCCGACCAGCACGAGGACCAGCGCGAGGGTGCCGGTCGCGCTGTTCAGCGCCGCGTCGACCAGCTCGAACGGCAGAGCGGCGAAGAGTAGCGCGATCAGCACGGCGAGCAGCAGGGCGGCCACCAGCTGGGTCAGGACGTCCAGCAGCAGCGCGAGCACCCGCGAGCCGAGCCGGGCGACCCGGATCTCCAGCGCCACCGCCTCGCCGCTGACCAGGCCGGCGTCGCTCCACGGCACGGCCCGGGCATCGGGGCGGGTACGGGCCGGAGGTGGTGGTTGCGCGCTCACCCCGACAGTGAACACTATGATCCCCGCACGGAGGTGCATGTGGATCTCGACGCGTACGTCGCGGAGCACGGCGGACAGTGGCGGCGTCTCGAGGCGCTGTGCCAGCGCAGCCGGCTCGACGCCGATGAGGTCGACGAACTCATCGCCCTCTACCAGCGGACGGCCACCCAGCTCTCCGTGCTGCGCAGCCGCTCACCCGATCCCGCACTGGTCAGTCAGCTCTCCCAACTGGTGCTGCGGGCCCGGGCGCGGATCACCGGCCGGTCCCGCCCGTCCCTGTCGGCGGTCACCCGGTTCCTGCTCGACGGCTTTCCGGGTGCGGTCTACCGGGCCTGGCCCTGGTGGTGCGCGGTGGCGACCGCCTTCAGCCTGCTCAGCTTCTTCCTGATGTGGTTCGTCGCCGGCAACCCGGACACCGCCGCCGCGTTCATCGGCGACGACGCGGCGGCCGACCTGGTCGAGTCGGGCTTCGCCGGTTACTACACGGAGTTCTCCGCGCCGACCTTCGCCTTCCACCTCTGGACGCACAACGCCTGGATCGCCGCGCAGTGCCTGGCGTCCGGGGTGCTGATCGTGCCGGTGTTCTACCTGCTCTGGCAGAACGCGCTCAACATCGGGGTGGTCGGCGGCGTGATGATCTCCTACGGCCGTTCGGACGTCTTCTTCGGCCTCATCACCCCGCACGGACTGTTGGAGCTGACCGGGGTCTTCGTGGCCGCCGGGGTCGGTCTGCGTACGGGGTGGGCGTGGATCTCGCCGCCCGCCGAGCTGACCAGGGGCCAGGCGGTCGCTCGGGCCGGGCGTTCGGCGATCGTGGTGGCGCTCGGTCTGGTCGGGGTCTTCGCGGTCTCGGCGTTCGTCGAGGCGTTCGTCACCCCGGCCCCGGTGCCGGTTCCGCTGCGCGTCGGCCTCGGCGCCGTCGTCTGGCTCGCCTTCCTGGCGTACGTGCTCGTCCTCGGCCGCCGCGCCGCCCACCCCACCGCCGGCCCTGTTGATCATGAAGTTGTTGTCGCGACACGCCGGGGCGATGCGCAATAACTTCATGATCAACGTGAGCCCCGGGGGGTGGGGGTGGGGGAGGCTGGTGGGGTCAGAGTTGGGCTTGGGCCTTCAGGCGTAGGTAGGTGTCGGCCAGGCGGGTGGCGAGAGCACCGGCTGGAGCGTCCACCACGGTGACGCCATGGCGGGTCAACGCCGTCCGTACCCGGTCCCGTTCGGCCAGCGCCCGCCATCCGGCCGCCGCCGCGTAGGCATCCGCCGCGCCGGCCGGCGTGGTCGTGGTCATCCTGCTCAGCACCGGGTCGTGGATCGCCGCGATCACCACCCGGTGCCGTGTGGCCAGCCGGGGTAGCACCGGCAGCAGGCCCTCGCCGAGGGCACCCGCCTCCAGCGCGGTGAACAGCACCACCAGACTGCGTTGACGCTGCCGGCGCAGGATCTCGCCGGCGATCAGTTCGAAGTCCGTCTCCACCAGGGCCGGCTGGAGCGGGGCGAGCGCGTGCACCAGCCGAGGGAGCAGCGCCGGCCGGCCGCTGCCGGTCACCGTGGCGCGGATCGCCGTGTCCGCGGCGAGCAGGTCGACTCGGTCGCCGGCCCGGGCGGCGAGCGCCGTGAGCAGCAACGCGGCGTCGATGGAGGTGTCCAGCCGAGGCTCGTCGCCGACCCGCACCGCCGAGGTGCGGCCGGTGTCGAGCACGCAGACCAGCCGCCGGTCCCGCTCCGGTCGCCAGGTGCGCACCAGCACGTCCGCCTGCCGGGCGCTGGCCCGCCAGTCGATCGAGCGGATGTCGTCGCCGACCACGTACTCGCGCAGCGTGTCGAACTCGGTGCCCTGGCCGCGCCCCCGGGTGACCTGGGTGCCGTCGATGATCCGCAGCCGGGCCAGCTTCTCGGGCAGGTGCCGACGGGAGTCGAAACGCGGCAGTACGCGCAGCGTCCACGATGGCGTGGCGGGGCGGCCCGAGCGCTGCCGGAACGCCAGCCGCATCGGCCCGTACGAGCGGATGGTCAGGGCCACCGCCGGGCGGTCGCCGCGCCGGGTCGGCGTCAACCGGGTGGGCAGCACCACCGTGTCGCCGGGCGGCACCGTGACGATCCGTTCCGGGGGCACGTCGGGGCGGGCACCGGCCGAAGGCAGCCAGGCATCGCGGACCTGGGCGTGCAGCGTACGGTCGGAACCGTTGCCGAGGCGAAGTGCGACGGTGGCCGTGCCGCCGAGCCGGACCGTCCGGTCGCCCTCCCGTTCCGCGGTGAGCGCGGCCGGCGGGACCGCCCGCATCCGGTCGACGAGTACGAGCAGCAACACCCCGCCGGTCATCACCAGCACGCCCACGAATGGCGACGGCCAGAGCGGAAGGGTCAGCGCCCCGGCCGCCAGCAGCAGCGCCGCCCGCCAGGTCATCGCGGCGTCGGCACGGTGGCGAGCACCGCGTCCAGCACCGAGTCCACCCCCACGCCTTCCAGTTCCACCTCCGGCCGCAGCCGCAGCCGGTGCCGCAAAGTGGGCCGCGCTACCGCCTTCACGTCGTCCGGCACCACGTGGTCCCGTCCGGCCAGCCAGGCCCACGCCTTGGCGGTGTTCAGCAGCGCGGTCGAGCCCCGCGGCGAGGCGCCGAGCTCCAGCGCGGGGGTGGTACGGGTGGCCCGGCAGAGGTCGACGAGGTACCCGAGGAGCGGGTCGGCCACGTGGACCCGGCCGACCGCGGCGCGGGCGGCCGCCAGGTCCGCGGCGGTAGCCACCGGCCGTACGCCGGCCGCGGCGAGGTCCCGCGGGTCGAAGCCGGCGTGGTGTGCCCGCAGCACGCCCAGCTCCTCCTCCCGATTGGGCAGCGGCACGGTGAGCTTGAGCAGGAACCGGTCCAGCTGGGCCTCGGGCAGCGGGTAGGTGCCCTCGTACTCGACCGGGTTCTGGGTGGCGGCCACGATGAACGGGTCGGGCAGCGGACGCCGGGCGCCCTCCACCGACACCTGCCGCTCCTCCATGACCTCCAGCAGCGCCGACTGGGTCTTCGGCGGCGTGCGGTTGATCTCGTCGGCGAGCAGGAGGTTGGTGAAGACCGGGCCCTCCCGGAAGGTGAACGCGGCGGTGCGCGGGTCGAAGATCAGCGATCCGGTGACATCGCCGGGCATCAGGTCGGGGGTGAACTGCACCCGCTTGGAGTCCAGGTCCAGTGTGGTGGCCACGGTGCGGATCAGCAGGGTCTTGGCCACCCCCGGTACGCCTTCGAGCAGCACGTGGCCCCGGCAGAGGAGAGCGATCACCAACCCGGTGACCACGGAGTCCTGGCCGACGACTGCCTTGCCGACCTCGGCCCGCAGCCGGTGCAGCGCGGCGCGGGCATCGTCGGGGCCGATGGCCGGGGGCTCGGCGGTTGCGGCAGGTCGGGTCACCGCGGTCCTCCTTCGGTCGGGTCGGTTCGGGGCGATGGGACGGGGTGCGACCGTTCGGGCGGGGAGGCCACGACGGCACGGGTCACCGTGTCGAGCGAACGGGCCAGGGTGAGCAGGTCCTCGTCGGTGGCCGGGTCGTCGCCGTAGAGCAGCTCCTCGATCTGCTCCGGCTCGCTGCCCGTACGCGCCGCCACGGCCGTGGCCACCCGATCCTGCGGCGCCTCCACCGGCAGGTTGAGCCAAGGCAGCAGGCGGGCCAGTGCGGCCGAGCGCAGGGTACGTCCGGCCGGTCCACGGGCGCCGGCCCGCTGGTACAGGCGGGCTCGGCCGAGCGCCGTTTCGGCCGAGCGTACGGCCACGGGAAGCGGTTCCGGCGCGGGCGGGCCGAGCCGGCGGGCCCGCCACAGGGCGGCCAGCAGCAGGGCGAGCGCCAGTTGGGCGAGGATCGCCCAGAACCAGAGCGGGAAGGCCTCCCAGAGCGGGTTCGGCGGCGGTCCGCCGGCCGAGCCGCGGGGTGGCCCGTCGCCGGAGCCGTCGGCCGGTGTGCCGGGCCGGCCGCCCTGCATGGTGCCGTCCGGTGGCAGGGTCTCCGCGCCGGCATCGGGGGTGGTGGGCGAGTCCGCAACCGGCGGTCGGCTGCTGCGGGCCGGTAGGGGCGGTTCGGGGCCGGCCAGGTCCAGCCAGACGATCGTTGCGTGCACCCCGAGCAGCGCGGTGCCGAACGCCTGGTTGTCCTGCTCACCGAAACGGTCGTTGCGGAACGGGTCGTCGGCCCCGACGAGTACGGTCTCGACCGCTCCGGGGAGCCGGGCCAGCCCAGCGGAGAAGCAGAGGTCGGCCTCGACCTCGGCGTCTGGCGCGTACCGCTGGCGTTGCGCGGCGGCCTGGCGCACCGGGCTCAACTCCTCTAGCGGGCAGGGTCTGCCGTCGGTCTGCGGGCCCACCACCTTCGTCGACCAGCGCCGGTCGGTGAGATCCACCGGGACACCGGCGGCGATCAGCACCCGGACGGACGGGTCGACCAGCACCAGGCGGGTCCCGGAAGGCAGCCGGGTCAGCCGGCCCAGGGTCTCCGATCTCAGGAGGTCGGCCGCCGGCACGAAGAGAGTGGCCGGCGGGCCGGTACGGGCGGTCAGCAGGGCCGCGCTCGCGTCGGTTTCCCGTCGGACGGTGAGGCCGCGCTGGCGCAGGGAGTCGGCGAGACGGCTACCGCCGTGCTCGCCGGTCTCCACTGGGGAGAGGTAACCCGAGTCGTCGGGGTCGGGGCGGTCGAGCGCGTGCGTGACCAGCGTGGTGGCGATCAGGGCGGCGACCAGTCCGAGCGGGATGACCAACCGGTGCCAGCGCCGTCGCCGCCTCGGCGCGGGGCCGGACGGTCCGGCGGCCGTGTGCGGGCGGGCCGCGGCCTGCGGAACGGCGGTCACGATCGCTCCTCACGCAGGGTGGCCGGCCGGTCGTCGGGGGCGGACTGCTCGGCCACCAGGTTCGCCGGCACGCCGCCGCCGGCCCCTGCCCTGCCGTCGGTACCCGTCGCGATAGCGCCGGGGTTCGCCGGCGCGGACTCGACCGGGGGTGGGGTGGCGAGCACCCGGTGCAGTTCGACGGCGAGTTCCCGCATGCGCCGGTCGTGGTCGGCGGTGGCCGGCCGCTGCGCGTACCAGAGTTCGGAGAAGATCAGGCCGGCGGCCACCACCGGGGGGCCGGTGGGCGGCCGGTTCCGGGTGGCCGTCGAGCCGACCTCGAGCACCGTGAGCCCCGGCTGGGTGGGCACCACCTGCCGCGCCGCCAGCTCGCCGATCATGTCGCGCAGCCGCTCCCGTACCGCCTCGGCGTACCGTCCCTCGGCGGCGAGCCGGTCGGCGAGCGGGAGGTGGGCGGTGAGCTGATCGGGTGTCTCGTCGGGCGGCGACACCGGCTCGGCCGCCGGCGCGGCGTTGTCGGCGACCCGGCGGCGACGCAGTCGCAGTCGGGGCCGGCGCAGTCGCGGCCAGCGAAGCCGGGGTAGCCGGAGCCGGGGCAGTCCGATCCTGGGCAGGCGCAGCCGCAGTCGGGGGAGGCGGCGGGGAACCCAGGCCGGGAACGTGTACCAGGCCAGCGCCGCCGTCACCCCGGCGACAACGAGCAGCGCCGTGACCAACGACAGTGGGACGTGGTCGCCGAGCGCCGCGGTGGTCTCCGTCCACCACCGGCTGAAGCTCATCGTTCGGCCGCCAGCACGACGGGTTCCGGAGTTCCGGCCGGGGTGCGGGCGAGCAGGATGTCCAGGCCCTCGGTACGGATCCGCGTCTCCAGGTGCAGTACGGCGTCCAGGCACGCGAGTGCCGGATAGGCGATGCTGTTCACGGCGGCCCAGACCAGCAGCGCGACCGGCAGCGCCCAGCGGCTGTCGACCAGGCCGAGTTGTGGCAGCCCCAGGATGACGCCGCTGGCCAGGCCGACGCGGAGGATCCACCAGCCGAGGTAGCCGAGTAACCGGATCATGCCGGCGCGCAGCCCCGACCGGGTGGCCAGCGCGGTGGCACGGGGCAGGACGCGGGGCAGGGACACCCGGTCGACGACGAGCGCCGGCGCGACGGCCCCCAGCAGGGCGGCACCCACGAACCAGGCCGGTCCGCAGAACGCCGCCACGCCGATCAGGCCGCCGACGACGAGCGCGAACAGGACGGTGGCACCCCAACGGCCGCCGGCCCTGTGCAGCACCTCTGCGGGGCGGGCGGTCCGGCCGAGTAGCGCGGCCGCGCCGGCCCGCGCGGCCGGATTGCCGAGCAGCGCGATGATCATGGCTTCGGCCGCCGCGCCGGTGGCGAGCAGCAGCCAGTACGCGGCGAACGACCCGTCGGGCAGCCACCAGATCGGCGGCACCGTGCCGGCCGCGAGCCGTAGCGGTCGTAGCACCAGGAACTGCTCGGCGGCGGCGAGAACGAAGGCGATCGGCACCAGTACGCGGGCCTGCTCGCGCAGGAGCAGGACGGCCGAGTCGAGCAGTTCGCCCACGGTGAGCGGGCGGTGCGGGAGCACGGCGATCGGGCCGGCGTCGGGCACACGTACTCCTGGGGGACGAACGGTGGTGGCGCGCGGCGGCGCACGCGGGGATCATGGTGTCACGCCCGGCCCGATCCGGTGGACCCGCAGGTCGGCGTCGGCGCGCGGTCACCCAGCGCCGGGGACGCTGTGGCAAGCTTGCCGCGGCGGTACCGTGCCGGGTGACGCCGGTCCCACCGACATTGAATGGGGATGGAAGATTAATCCCATGAGAGCCCGGGTTCTGGTGGTCGACGACGACCCCGCGCTTGCCGAGATGCTCGGCATCGTGCTGCGCAGCGAGGGTTTCCTGCCCTCTTTCGTCGCAGACGGGGAGCGGGCATTGGCCGCGTTCCGCGACAGCCGGCCCGACATCGTCCTGCTCGATCTCATGCTGCCCGGAATGAGCGGCATCGACGTGGCGCGTGCGATCCGGACGGAGTCCGGCGTGCCGATCGTCATGCTGACCGCCAAGAGCGACACGGTCGACGTGGTGCTCGGGCTGGAGTCGGGCGCTGACGACTACGTGGTCAAGCCGTTCAAGCCCAAGGAGCTGGTGGCCCGGATGCGGGCCCGGCTGCGCCGGGGCGAGGACGTCGCGCCGGAGCTGCTGACCATCGGCCCGCCCGGCAACCAGATCAGCATCGACGTGCCGGCCCACACGGTCAGCCGCAACGGCGAGGAGGTGAAGCTGACGCCGCTGGAGTTCGATCTGCTGGTCGCCCTCGCCCGCAAGCCACGGCAGGTCTTCACCCGCGAGGTGCTGCTGGAGCAGGTCTGGGGCTACCGCCACGCCGCGGACACGCGGCTGGTGAACGTGCACGTGCAGCGGCTGCGCGCCAAGATCGAGCCAGATCCGGAGCGACCGGAAATCATCCTCACCGTGCGTGGTGTGGGCTACAAGGCGGGCACCGGATAGCCTGGGGCGCACTGTGGCCTCCCCCGTGCTTCCACCCCCCGAGACAGCGACGACGCGCCGACGCGGCGCTGGTCGCGAGCTGTGGCGTGCGCTCGCCGGACGGGCCGCGCGGCTGGTGGCCGGGGCGCACCGGACCTGGCGGCGGTCCCTCCAGGTCCGGGTCGTCACCATCACGCTGGTGGCGTCCAGTCTGCTGGTGGGCGGTTTCGCGTACCTGATCGCCGACAAGATCACCGGGATCCTGCTGGAGAACGCCAAGACCGACGTGCGGCTGCGGCTGGAGGGCGGCGCGGACTACGCGGCCGCGCAGGTCCTCCTCTACCGGCAGCCGCAGGAGGCCCAGCTCCAGCAGACCATCGAGGGCACGGTCAACTACCTGGCCGGCGGCGACCCTCAGCAGACCAGCGGCGTGGTGGTGGCGATCACCGCGGAGGCTCATCCCGGGGTCATCGAGACCCGGGCGGCCCCGGCGATCGACGTCGGGCCGCTGATCAGTCCGGAGTTGCGGACCGCGGTGGCCGACGGCAACGTGGCCAGCCAGATCGGCACCGGCCGGCTCACCGGCGACCAGGACACCAAATACCTCGCGTACGGCTCGCCGGTGCCGACCAAGTTCGGTCAGATCGAGCTCTACTACCTCGTACCGCTGACCCGGCAGGACGCCACGGCGGCCGAGGCTCGCGCCACCGTAGTCGGGACCGGTGCGGCCCTGGTGGTGCTGCTCGGGCTGCTCGCGGCCCTGGTCACCAGGCTGGTGGTGAACCCGGTGCGGGTGGCCGCCCGCACCGCCCAGCGGCTCTCCGCGGGACTGCTCGACCAGCGGATGGTGGTCAACGGCGAGGACGACCTGGCGCTGCTCGCCGCGTCGTTCAACCAGATGGCCACCAACCTGCAACGGCAGATCCTGCGGCTGGAGGAGATGTCCCGGTTGCAGCGCCGGTTCACCTCCGACGTCTCGCACGAGCTGCGTACGCCGCTCACCACGGTCCGGATGGCGGCCGACCTGATCTTCGCCGAGCGCGACGAGTTCGACCCCGCGGTGGCCCGCAGTGCCGAGCTGCTCCAGGCCGAGCTGGACCGGTTCGAGGAACTCCTCACCGACCTGCTGGAGATCAGCCGGTTCGACGCCGGCTTCGCCATGCTCGACGCCGAGCCCACGGATCTGGTGCCGATAGTGCACCGGGTGGTGGAGCGGCTGACCGGCCTGGCTGAGCGGGTCGGCGTACCGATCGAGCTGGACCTGCCGGAGGACGAGGTGATCGCCGAGGTGGACCCGCGCCGGGTCGAGCGCGTGCTGCGCAACCTGGTCGGCAACGCGGTCGAGCACGGCGAGGGTCAGCCGGTGCTGATCCGTCTGGGCATGGACGAGACCGCGGTGGCGATCACCGTGCGCGACCACGGGGTGGGGCTGAAGCCGGGCGAGGAGAAGCTGGTCTTCAACCGGTTCTGGCGGGCGGACCCGTCGCGGGCGCGGCAGACCGGCGGCACCGGACTCGGCCTGTCGATCAGTGTGGAGGACGCGCGGCTGCACGGCGGCTGGCTGGAGGCGTGGGGCGCGCCGGGCCAGGGCGCCCAGTTCCGGCTCACGCTGCCGGCGCGGGCGGGGGACCGGCTGACCACCTCGCCGCTACGTCTGGTGCCCGAGGACGCCCGGCTGCCCTTCGGAGGCCCGGGCGACGCCGCTCCGCTGGCGATCGGCCCGGGCGCCGGTGGCGCGCTGGCGATCGGCCCGGCGACGTCGGAAGACCCGGAGGCCGCGCGGGCGGAGGTGCGTACGTGAGAGGACGTCTCGTGGTCGGGGCGCTCTGCGGGGCCCTGGTGCTCGTCGGGTTCACCGGATGTGGCATTCCGGAGCGCACCGAGGTGCAGATCGACCGGCGGAAAGAGCCGGCGACGGAGCCCGGGGCGGTCAACGCCGGGCGCGAACCGCCTACCCGGATGGTGACGGCCATACCGGAGGATTTCGTCAAGAACTTCCTCGAAGCCGCCGCGGGTGAGCCTGACCGCGCCTACTACCGGGTCAAGCAGTTCATCGACCCGCAGTACCGCAGCCGGCTCCAGGAGAAGCGGGGCAGCGAGGTCGAACTCACCGTCGTGCGGCTCACCGATACGCCGAGGGTCACGTTCGGTGCCGACGACCGCTACAAGGTGAGCATCGGGGTGCAGCAGGTCGGCGTCCTACGGACCGACGGGACGCTCGTCCCGCCCGTGTCCAGCGAGACGCACTACGAGTTCGGGCTGCGTAGTGCGTCTCCGTCCGGCGCGACCGACGACGGGGCGGGGCTCTACGTGATCGAGCCGCCGAACGTGCTGCTGGTCAGCGACACCGCGCTGCAGGACTACTACGAGAGCCGGACGATCTACTTCTGGAGCTCGGACCGCACCCAGCTGGTGCCCGACCTGCGCTACCTCCCGAGCACGGTGCCTGACGAGCGGCGCCTCAACGAGGTGGTCAAGTGGCTGGTCGACGGTCCGTCGGACTGGCTGTACCCGGGCGTGGTGGGCCTGCCCGACCGCACGGAACTGATCAACAACGCCACCGGCGGCAACGGCCGCTGGGAGGTCAACCTGGATATGCCCGGTGACGACCGGACCCAGATCGATCAGCTCATCACCCAGCTCGCCTGGTCGTTGCGCGACTTCGACGGCGAGCTGGAGCTCAAGATCCGCAACAACTCCATAAAGGTCGAGAACCTGGCCGCGCGGCGCTCGCTGCGAGAGTTGTACCCGCTGCGGGAGGGGCCGCGGGGGTACTGCGTGTACGAGGGGGCGATCCATTCGCTCAGCGTGGCCGGCGAGCCCCCCGACGTGGTGCCACTGGATCCGGCCGCGAACCGGAACGTGGTGTCCGCCGGGCTGGCCCGCTCCGGCGAGCAGATCCTCGCCGCGCTCGTGGCGACCGCGTCCGGGGGGAAGCAGCGGCTGACCGTCGGCACCGGGCGCGGGCCCGTGACGTCCTTCGGCAAGGCTGCGAACTCCTACAAGGTGATCGGCCGGCCTGTCTGGCTGCGTTCGAGCGACCCCAGCCACCCGCAGGGGCTGGTGGTGGCCGACGGCAGGCTCTACTGGTTCGACGGAAACGCTGCGATGACCCAGATCGCGCTCAACCTGCCCCCGGGTGTGGTGACCGCGGTCGCCGTCTCGCTGGACGGTCAGCGGATCGCGCTGATCGCCGACGGCGCGCTCCACGTCGCGGCGGTCAAGCTGCTCGACGGGGGCGGAGTGACCATCGGGCCGTCCCGCCGGGTGATCACCTCGCTGACCGGCCTCTCGGCTGTCGACTGGGTCGGCGAGAACGGGCTGATCGTGGCCGGGTCGGCCGCACGTCCGGCGATCTACGAGGTCAGCGTCGACGGCTCACTGCAGACCGCGCTGATGTCCGACACCCGGGCCAAGGTGACCAGCCTGTCGGCGTACCCCGCCAACCCCACGATCCAGGTGCCCTCGATCTACATGTACGAGGCGAGCGGGTTGGCGTACCGGAGCGAACCCGCCAAGCGGATCCTCCCGGGTCAGGTGGACGGCGTCTCGCCGCCGCCGGCCGGCGTACGCCAAGGCAATCCGTCCGCCCCGTTCTTCCTGTTCTGAGCCGTGCGCGGCCTCGGTGGGCTCTGGGCGGACCTCAGCGACCTGGTCCTGCCCGCCGACTGCGCGGGCTGCCGGGAACGCCGCCCAGGGCTGCGCCACGGGGTCTGCCCCGAGTGCGTGTCGACGCTCGGGGCGCTGCGCCCCCGGTCGGTGCGGCCCACTCCCGCGCCGGCCGGTCTGCCGCCCTGCTTCGCCCTCGGCCCGTACGCCGGCCCGCTGCGGGAGGCGTTGCTCGCGTACAAGGAGCACGGCCGGCACGGTTTGGCGCGGCCGCTCGGCGCCCTGCTCGCCGAGGTGGTCGCGGTGGCCGTGGGGCCCGCGCGCCCGGTGACGCTGGTGCCGGTTCCGGACACCGCAGCGGCGGCCCGCGCCCGGTACGGCGACCACCTGGACCGGCTCGCCCGGCACTGCGCGGACCGGCTGCGCCGGGCCGGCTGGCCGGTGCGGGTGCTCCGGCCGCTGCGTGCGCGGCCCCGACCCGACTCGGTGACGTTGGACAGCGCCGGTCGGGCGTCCGCTGCCGAAGCCGCGTTCCAGTCCCGTCCGGGCGGGCGGGGCGGCGGAGGCGGCCGGGTGGACACCACCGTGGTGGTGCTCGACGACATCGTGACCACGGGGGTCACCCTCGCCGCGGTGAGCCGGAAGCTGACCGAGATCGGGCCGTCACCTGCCGTCGCCGCGGTGCTCGCCGCGACCGAAAGGCGACAGCGGCGATAACTCTTCGTGTCTCAGTTTCACCCGATGGTGTAGGACCTGCGAAAAATCATGGCGCTCTTCGCAACCAGAGGTGACTGCTCAGAGAACAGGAGTTAGCGTCAACGTGTCGGGGGTAGGAGGTCTTCCCAACCGCCCCCGGCGGTGGAAGGAGGCGTAGCCGTACTGACCGGTCGACGCCGAGCGGGGCCTCATCCCTAGGGGCGAGCGACCGGACGCCGATCGAAATTCGTCCGAGCCAGGGAGGTCACGTGGACATCGTGGTCAAGGGCCGAAACGTAGAAGTGCCGGACCATTACCGAGTGCACGTAGCCGAGAAACTCGCCAAGATCGAACGCTACGATCACAAACTCATTCGAGTCGACGTGGAGCTGTTCCACGAGCGCAATCCGCGCCAGTCCGACCATTGCCAGCGGGTGGAGATCACCTGCGTCTCCCGGGGCCCGGTGATCCGTGCCGAGGCCTGCACGAACGACTTCTACTCGGCGCTGGACGCCGCGATCGCCAAGCTCGAGACCCGGCTGCGCCGGGCGGCCGACCGGCGTCGCGTGCACCGGGGCCGGCACGCACCCCTCTCCGTCGCGGCGGCCACCGCCGACCTGCCGGTCACCGACCTGGCGGCGGACCCGCTCGGCGCGTTGAGCGACAACGGCCGGGCCGCCACCGCCGTCGCGGAACGGGTCGAGACCGAGGAGGAGTACGACGACCAGCCCTGGCACATCGCGCGGGAGAAGGTTCACCCGGCCGAGCCGATGACCGTCGACGACGCCCTGTTCCAGATGGAACTGGTCGGCCACGACTTCTACCTGTTCCTCGACAAGGAGTCCGGTCGGCCCAGCGTCGTCTACCGCCGCCGGGCGTACGACTACGGCATCATCTCGCTGACCGTCTGAGCCGTACGCCGATCAGGGGGCCGTCGACACTGCGGCCTCCTGATCCGTCAGCGGATCTCACTGGGCAGCAGGCCGAAGACCAGGTCGTCGATCCGGGTACCGGCCAGGCCGGGAAGCCGGCCGCGGAGGAGGCCCTCCCGACGGAAGCCGACGTTCTCCAGGACTCGATGCGACGCGACGTTGTCGGGCATCGTGCCGGCGGTGAGCCGGGCGAGGCCGGCCGGTCCGAAGGCCCAGCCGGCGAGCAGTCGCAGCGCACGGGTGGCGTACCCACGGCCACGCCACTGCGGCAGCAACGCGTAGCCGACCTCGCCCTCACCGGCGTGCGGGTCGCTCACGGAGAGCCCGCAGCTGCCGGCCGGGGCGCCGGTCGCCGAGTCCAGGATCAGCATTCGCGCCAGCTCGCCGGTGAGCCACTGGCTCGCCGCCAGCCGGCAGCGCCGCTCGATCGTGGCGCGGTCCGGCGGTACCGGCGGCGCCTGGTTGGCCACCACCTCCGCCCGGGTGTGCAGCCGGTACATCACGTCGACGTCGTCCGGGCCGAGCGGGCGCAGCGTCACCACGCCGTCGGTCAGCGTGCCTTCCGGAAGGTCGGGCAGTTGTCGCGGGGTCGGCCCGGTCGGGTCGTCGGCGAGGCGTACCCAGGCAACCAGGTCGTGCCGATCGTTGCGACCCTGCCCGGCCGACCGGCGTACGCCCTCGGGCCAGAACCCGGCGGCCAGCGCCACCCGCTGGCTGGCCGTGTTCTCCGCCCGGGTGAGCAGTTCGAGCCGGACGGTGCCGGCGGCGAAGGCCGCCTCGGCCAGCGCGCGGGTGGCGGCCGTGGCGACGCCCCGGCCGCGCGCCCACGGCGCGACCCAGTAGCCGATCTCCGCCTGCCGGCGTTCCGGCACCGGGTGGCTGAGGCCGGCCGTGCCGAGCAGCCGGTCGGTGGTCGGGTCGGCGATCGTGTACGCCGCGCCGCCGGTCGCCCAGGCCGCCGGCGCGCCCTCGGTGATCCACCACCGGGCGTCCTCCTCGGTGTACGGATTCGGCAGGCCGGGCAGGAACCGCTGGATGACCGGGTCGGCGCAGGCGGCGGCCGTGTCCGCCAGGTCGGTCAGCCGGGACGGCCGCAGCCGCACTTCGTACGCCTCGATCACCTCCGGCGTCACGTGAGGTCACCCGGGAGCAGGGCGCCCGTCCAGACGTCCACCCGCTCGCCCCGGTGGGTGAGTCCACCGCGAGCGGTGCCCTCGACGGTGAAGCCGGCCTTCTCGGCGGCTCGACGGGAGGCGGTGTTGCCGACGTTGGCCCGCCACTCGATCCGGGCCAGCCCCAGCGTGGTGAAGCCCCAGGTGCAGAGCGCGGTGAGGGCGGCCGGCACGAACCCCCGGCCCCGGACGGCCGGCGCGGCCAGGTAGCCGACGTCCGCGAGCAGCGGGTCGGTGGGGGAGATCCGCAGGTCGACCGTGCCGGCGAAGCTGTCGTCCGGGCCGGCGATGGCGTAGCACGCGCTGGTGCCGCCGGCCCAGGTGCCGCGGGCGAAGGCGAGGTACGACTCGGCGTCCGACCGCTCGTACGGGTCCGGCACGGTGGTCCAGCGGATGGTCGCCGGGTCGCGGCAGGTCTGCACGACCGCGTCGAGGTCCCGCTCCTCCTGCGCACGCAGCCGTAGCTCCGTGGTGCCGGCGGTGGCGAAGAGAACGGGCTGCGGCCGGCCGAAGACGGCGGCCCGGCGGGCCTCCAGGGTGCCCGAGCCGGCGGGACCGGGTTCGCCCGGCGCGGGCACCTCCCCGGGCAGCAGCGAGCCGATCCAGCCCTCCGGCCGGCCGCCGGGGGACGGGTCGGCGAGCCGGAGCCGCCCGTCGATCCGGAACCCGGTCCGGAGCGCGACCAGCCGGGAGGCGTGGTTGCCGACCTCCGCCTGCCAGATCAGCCGGCGCAGTTTCAGCACGTCGAACGCCCAGCGGGCGACGGCGCGGGCGGCCCGGGTGGTCACGCCTCGGCCGCGTGCCCAGGGCGCCGCCCAGTAACCGATCTCGCCCGTGCCCGCGCGAGTGTCGAGCGCGACGAGCCCGCAGGAGCCGAGCAGCTCCCCGGTGGCGGCGTCGCAGACCGCGAACGGCGCGCCGGTGCCGTCGGCCCAGTCCCGGGGACCGACCTCGGTGACGAACCCGTGGGCGTGTTCGGGCAGGTAAGGGCGGGGTACGGTGGTCCAGCGCTGAATGTCCGGGTCCTGGCAGGCGCGGTACACGTCTTCCGCGTCTTCCGCCCGCCACGGCCGTAGCAGCAGGCCGTCTTCCCTGATCTCCGTGGGCTCCACCCGAGCATGGTGCCGGATCGTTCGCCCACGGCGTAACCGGATATCCACGGCATCCCGGCGTCGGGCGCGCGGTATGTCGGTTTCCGATGAACCGGGCCACCGCCACCAGTGACCATCGGCCCGATGTAGCGCCTACGATGGTTCGAGACTGTCTAGGGGAGCGTTGATCCGTGTCGATTCTGGAAAAGGTCCTTAACGCGGGCGAAGGCCGCATGGTGCGCCGCCTCAAGGCCATCGCCGCCGCCGTCAACTCGATCGAGGACGACTACGTCAACCTCACCGACGACGAACTGCGCGGCATGACCCTGCAGTTCCGTGAGCGGCTCGCCGACGGCGAGACCCTCGACGACCTGCTGCCGGAGGCGTTCGCCGTGGCGCGGGAGGCGGCGGCCCGGGTGCTCGGCCAGCGGCCGTACGACGTCCAGGTGATGGGCGGTGCGGCGCTGCACTTCGGCAACATCGCCGAGATGAAGACCGGTGAGGGCAAGACCCTCACCTCGGTCATGGCGGTCTACCTCAACGCGCTCTCCGGCAAGGGCGTGCACGTGGTCACGGTCAACGACTACCTGGCCCAGCGCGACGCCGCCTGGATGGGCCGGGTGCACGACTTCCTCGGGCTCACCGTCGGCGTGGTGCTGCCCAACCAGCCGGCCTCCGAGCACCGCGCCGCGTACGAGTGCGACATCACCTACGGCACCAACAACGAGTTCGGCTTCGACTACCTGCGCGACAACATGGCCTGGTCGAGGGACGAGCTGGTCCAGCGCGGCCACAACTTCGCGGTGGTCGACGAGGTCGACTCGATCCTCATCGACGAGGCCCGGACGCCGCTGATCATCTCCGGTCCCGCCGAGCACTCCGCCCGCTGGTACAGCGAGTTCGCCGGAGTCGTCGCCCGGCTCCAGCCCGGCACGGACGGCGAGGGCGACTACGAGGTCGACTACGCCAAGCGGACGGTCGCGGTCACCGAGCGGGGTGTGGCCAAGGTCGAGGACCGGCTGGGCATCGACAACCTCTACGAGTCGGTGAACACCCCGCTGGTGGGCTACCTGAACAACGCGATCAAGGCCAAGGAGCTCTACAAGCGCGACAAGGACTACATCGTCAACGAGGGCGAGGTCCTGATCGTCGACGAGTTCACCGGTCGCATCCTCCACGGCCGCCGCTACAACGAGGGCATGCACCAGGCCATCGAGGCCAAGGAGGGGGTGGAGATCAAGCAGGAGAACCAGACCCTGGCCACCATCACCCTCCAGAACTACTTCCGCCTCTACGAGAAGCTGTCCGGAATGACCGGTACCGCGCAGACCGAGGCGAGCGAGTTCAACAAGGTCTACAAGGTCGGCGTGGTCACCATCCCGACCCACCGTCCGATGGTCCGGCAGGACCGGCCCGACGTCATCTACAAGACCGAGAAGGCCAAGTTCAACGCCGTGGTGGAGGACATCGCCGAGCGGCACGAGCAGGGGCAGCCGGTGCTGGTCGGCACCGTCTCGGTGGAGAACTCCGAGATCATCTCCCAGCTGCTGCGCCGCCGCGGCATCCCGCACGCGGTGTTGAACGCCAAGTACCACGCGCGGGAGGCGGAGATCGTCGCCCAGGCCGGGCGCAAGGGCGCGGTCACGGTGGCCACCAACATGGCCGGCCGTGGTACCGACATCCTGCTCGGTGGTAACGCCGAGTTCCTCGCCGCCAACGAGCTGCGCCAGCGCGGCCTCGACCCGGTGGAGAACGAGGAGGAGTACGCCAAGGCGATGGAGGAGGTCCTGCCCACCTGGAAGCAGGCCTGCGACGCCGAGGCGGAGGAGGTCGCCGCAGCCGGCGGTCTCTACGTCCTAGGCACCGAGCGGCACGAGTCCCGCCGGATCGACAACCAGCTGCGCGGTCGTGCCGGCCGGCAGGGTGACCCGGGCGAGTCCCGCTTCTACCTCTCCCTCCAGGACGAGCTGATGCGGCGGTTCCGGGCGGGCGCGGTCGAGGCGGTGATGGAGCGCTTCAACATCCCGGAGGACGTGCCCATCGAGTCGAAGATGGTCACCCGCCAGATCAAGACCGCGCAGGCCCAGATCGAGGGCCAGAACGCCGAGATCCGTAAGAACGTCCTGAAGTACGACGAGGTGCTCAACAAGCAGCGCCAGGTGATCTACGCCGAGCGTCTGCGGGTGCTCAACGGTGAGGACCTCTCGGAGCAGGTCCGCAACATGATCGACGACGTCGTCGAGGCGTACGTGCGGGGTGCCACCTCGGAGGGGTACGGCGAGGACTGGGACCTCGACCAGCTCTGGGCCAGCCTCAAGCAGCTCTACCCGGTCGGTCTGACCATCGAGGAGCTGGAGGAGGAGGCCGGCGGTTCCCGCGCCGGCATGGACGCCGACTTCCTGATCGGCCGCCTCAAGGACGACGCGCACGCCGCGTACGACCGGCGCGAGGAGCAGCTCGGCGAGGAGGCCGTACGGCAGCTCGAGCGGATGGTCCTGCTCCAGGTGATCGACCGGAAGTGGCGCGAGCACCTCTATGAGATGGACTACCTCCAGGAGGGCATCAGCCTCCGTGCGTACGCCCAGCGCGACCCGGTCGTCGAATACCAGCGCGAGGGCTTCGACATGTTCGCCACCATGATGGACGGCATCAAGGAGGAGACCGTCGGCTTCCTCTACAACCTGGAGGTCCAGGTCGCCGAGCCGGAGCCGGAGGCGGAGGCGGAAGAGGTCCAGCTGCTGGAGAAGCCGGTCGAGCTGCGGGCGAAGGGCCTCAACCGGACCCCGCAGCAGCAGGGCTTCCAGTACTCGTCGCCCACCATCGACGGTGAGGCGGGCGCTGGCGGCGTCGCCGTCGAGCAGACCGACCAGCAGGCACCGGCTCTCGGCGTCGGCCGGCGCGCCACGGCCGCCCCGGCCGCACCGGGCACGACCGCTCCCACGGCGCCGCAGCGCCCGGCCAGTGGGATGAGCGGACCGGCCGTCGCGGCCGGCTCCGCCCGCCGCCCGGCACCCGGGCAGGTCGATGCCGGCAACGGACCGTCCCGCAACGCGCCCTGCCCGTGCGGCTCCGGCCGCAAGTACAAGCGGTGCCACGGTGCACCCGGCGGCGGAGCCTGACAGGTCCTCGCTTCACCTTCCGAGACGCCTCGGGGCCCTAACGCCCCGAGGCGTCTCGCCGTTTCCGGCCTGGCCTCACCTGCCGGCCTGGCCTCACCTGAGTGCATGGCCGGTCCACTTGGCCCGGCCCGGGACGCTTGGCCTGACCGGTCCGCTCGGTCCGTTCCGGCCCGCCCACGCGGCCGCCCGGCCCGTTCGGCCTGAACCGGTCCGGCGGGGTGCGCGGCACGTGCGGGGGGGTGATCCACTCGCCTTCAACGAAGTCGGGGCGCCCCAACGTGCCGGACACCCCGACCTCTCTGATCGTGGGAGCGGGTAGGGCTGGCCCTACCCCGAGGATCCAAGGCTGCCATGTGTTGCGCGGCGCCGCCGGCGACCAGGCTGATGACCATGACACCAACGGTCGTCGAGGTCCTCGACGTGACGAAGAGCTACTCGAGCGGTGCCGGCGCGCGGGCGCTCAATGGTGTGTCGGTGGGCTTCGCCGCCGGCACGTTCTGCGCCGTGATGGGCCCGTCGGGATCCGGCAAGTCAACGCTGCTGCACTGCGCAGCCGGGCTGGACCGGCCGGACAGTGGCCGCGTGCTGCTGGCCGGGCAGGAGATCAGCGGGCTCCGCGAGCCGAAGCTGACCGCGGCGCGGTGCCGGCGGGTCGGCTTCGTGTTCCAGTCGTACAACCTGATGGACTCGCTGTCCGTCTGGCACAACGTCCTGCTGCCGCAACGGCTGGCGGGAGTGCGGCCGGATCGCGCCTGGGCGCGTGAGGTCATGCAGCGGGTGGGGCTCGCCGGCCGCGAGAACGACCGGCCAGGTCAGTTGTCCGGTGGCCAGCGGCAGCGCGTCGCGCTCGCCCGGGCGCTCGCCGGGCGGCCGGAAGTGATCTTCGCAGACGAGCCCACCGGCGCCCTCGACCTGTCCACCGGGCGTGAGGTGCTGGCGCTGCTGCGCGAGGCCGTGGACGGCTTCGGTACCGCCGTCATCATGGTCACCCACGACCCGGCGGCCGCCGCGTGGGCGGACCGCGTGGTGTTCCTCGCCGACGGGCGGATCGTCTCCGAGCTGGCGGACCCGACGGTCGAGAAGGTGGCGGCGCAGATGATGGCGGTGAGCGCCCGATGATGCGACTCGCGCTCGGCTCGCTGCGTCGGCACCGCGGCGCGTACGTGGGCACCTTCCTCGCGGCCTTTCTCGCCGTGGCGCTGCTGGCCGGCGCCGGCCTGCTGCTGTTCTCGGTGCTGACCGCCAAGCCTCCGGCCGATCGTTTCGCCGCTGCCGAGGTGGTGCTCTCCGGTGACCGCGAGGTCACCCTGCAGACGGTCAAGAAAAAGAAGAAGGACAAGATCAAGACGAAGATCAAGAGCGAGCGGCTGACCGGCGCCGGCACGCTGCCGGCCGACCTGGCCGCCCGGATCGCTGCCGTGCCCGGGGTCGCGGAGGCGGTTGCCGACTACGCGTTCCCGGTGGCGTTCCCGGTGCCCGGCGAGCACGGCGCGCCTGTCGTCGGCCACGGTTGGGCGTCCGCGGCGCTCACCCCGTACGTGTTGAGAGAGGGCAGCCCGCCGGCGGCGGGCGAGGTGGTGATCGACGCGGACCTGGCCGCGCGCGGCGACCTGTCCGTCGGGGACCAGGTCCAGATCATGACAAGGACGGGAGTTCGGGCGCTGCGCCTGTCCGGCGTCGCCACTCCCGCCGGGCGGGACAACCTGCCGGCCCAGGGTGCGGTGTTCCTGGCCGACCGGGAGGCCCCGACCGTGTCCGGTCTGGACGGTCCGACCGCGATCGGGGTGCTGGCCGCGCCAGGCGGGGACCGCGCCGCGCTGACGGCGGGTGTACGGGCGGTGGCCGGCGACGTCTCTCTGCTCACCGGCGCCGACAAGGTACGCGGTGACCTGCCCGGGGCGCTGCCGGACTACATCGGACCGATCTCCATCTTCGGCTTCACGATCGGCATCACCGCCTTCGCCGCCGTCTTCGTGCTCACCGGCACGGTCGCGCTGGGCGTGCGGCAGCGACTGCGCGAGCTGGCTCTGCTGCGCACCGCGGGGGCGACCCCGGGACAGCTGCGCCGGCTGCTCGGGCTGGAAAGTGTGGTGCTCGCGGCTGTCGCGGCGGTGCCGGCGATGCCACTCGGGGTGGTGGTGGCCCAGGTGGTAGCCACCCGGTTCCGTGCTCTCGGCGCGGTGCCGGCGCAGTTCACCGTCGGCCTGAACGTGCTGGTCCTGGCCGGCGCGGCCGTGGCCGGCGTGCTGGTGACGTTCATCGCGGCCCGGGTGGCCGGCCGACGAGCGGTGCGGATCGCGCCGACGCAGGCGCTGGCGGAGACCGCCACCGCCCCGCGCGGCGGCCTGCTGGTTCGCGTGCTCGCCGCCCTCGTCACCGGGGGCGGGGCGGTAGCGGTGCTGACCTTCGTACCGCTGGGCGGACCGCTCGGCATGGGCATGAGTTTCGTGTCGTCCGCGCTGCTGCTCTGCGCGGTGGCCGCACTCGGCCCGCTGCCGGTGCGGGCCCTGACCGCCGTTGTCGGCCGCCTGACCGTTGTCACCGGGGTGAGCGGCTGGCTGGCCGGCACGGTCGCCCGGGTGGAGAGCCGGCGGGTGGCGGCGGTCGCCGTGCCGCTGGTGCTGATGTTCGCCATCAACGCCACGATGCTGCTGAACAGCTCACTGCTCGGCGATCTCACCGCCGATGAACACGCCGCCCGGAACGCGCCCGCGACAGCCCAGGTGGTCGGCCCCGGCGGGCTGCCGCTCGACGCGGTCGGCGACCTGGCCGCGCTGCCCGGTGTCAGCGGCGCCGCGGCGACGCTGCCGACCCGGGCGATCGTCGCGCAGGGCGGCAAGCCGGAGGACTACCCGTCGCAAGGGCTGCTCACCGCCGGGCGCGAGGCGGCCATCGACCTTGATGTCCGGGACGGGCAGATCGGTGGCAAGGCCACCTTCGCGGCCAGCGCGTACCTGGTTGAGCAGCAGGGCTGGCGGGTCGGCGACGAGGTACCGATCTGGCTGGCCGACGGGCACCAGGTCACGCTGCGCCTGGCCGCGGTGTACGAGCGGGCCCGGGGCTTCGGCGACATGGCGCTGCCCGCCGACCTGGTCGCCGCGCACGACCCGCGCGGTCTGGTGGCGGCCGTCTCGCTGCGCTACCACGGAGACGTGGCGCCCCTCATCCGGGAACGCTGGCCGGCACTGCGGGTCACCCCGGCCGTCGAGGCGGTCCGTGCCGGCGACGCACAGAACCAGCAGGGCGCCTGGGAACTGATGGTGGTCGTCTCCCTCGGCTTCACCGCCATCGCCGTGGTCAACACGTTCGCGATCGCCACCGCGGCCCGCCGACGTGAGTACGCCGACCTGCGGCTGGCCGGGGCGACCGCGGGCCAGGTGCACCGGATGGTCACCGGTGAGGCGGCAGTCGTCGTGACCGTCGGGCTGCTGCTCGGCATGGCGGTCACCGGCATCGTGGTGGGCGCGTTCAGCACCGCCCAGGACGGGATGTTCCGGCTGATCGTGGACCCGGCGACCTACCTCGGCATGCTGGCCGGGCTCGCGGCCCTGGGTATGGCCGCCGGCGCCCTGCCGATCCGGCTCGTCCTGCGCCGCGGCGCGCTGCCGGCCGTCGCCGACGTTCGCTGATCATGGTCGCTATGGTGGTGCCGGTGAAGACGACTGGGCGGGCGCTGGGATACCTGGCGAGCGGCGTCCCCGCCGGGATGGTGGGTCTCCTCTGGACCGTGGCCGCGACCCTGGCAGTCGGTCTGCTCGCGCTGACCCACCTCGGCGGGCCGATCTTCCTCGGCATCGCCTGGGTGACCCGCCGGCTCGCCACCGCGGAGCGGCGGCGGGCCGGCTGGGTCCTCGGCCAGCCGATCGCGTCGCCCTACATTCCGGTCGCCGCCGACACGATCAGGCGGCGGGTCGCCGAGGTCGCCGGCCAGCCGGCCACCTGGCGGGACGTGGTCTGGCTGGTGGTGCTGTTCCCGATCGGCCTCGCCGGCGGTCTCGCCGGCGTGGTGATCGTGGCCGTCGACCTGGGCGCCATCGCCGCACCGGCGTGGGCCTGGGCGGTGCCGAACCCGCACGCACCGTTCCCCATGAAACCGCTGTTGACGACCACGCCGGGCCGCTTCGGTCTGACTCTCATCGGGCTCGCGCTGCTGCCACTTACGGTGTGGCTGCTGCGCACCCTGGCCCGCGCCCAGACCACCGCCGCCCGTGCGCTGCTGGCGCCCGGCCTGCACACCCACCTGGCGCAGGAGAACGCCCGGCTCGCGCAGACCCGGGCCCGGGTGGTCGACGCCCAGGCCGCAGAACTGCGCCGGATCGAGCGCGACCTGCACGACGGCGCCCAGGCCCGGATCGTGGCCGCCGGCATGACCCTGGCGCTCGCGGCCCGCAAGCTGCGCAGCGGCGCGACGGCCGAGCCCGACGTCGAGCTGGCCAGGCGCCAGCTCGACGAGGCCCTTGCCGAACTGCGCCGGCTGGTGCGCGGTATCCACCCTCCGATCCTGACCGACCGGGGGATGTACGCGGCCCTCGCAGCGCTGGCCGCCGACAGCCCGCTGAGGGTGGAGCTACGCGGCGACCCGCAGGCGCGATATTCGCCGGCCGTGGAGTCGGCGGCCTACTTCGTCGTCGCCGAGGGCCTCACCAACGCCGGCAAGCACGCTGAAGCGGCCAGCTGCGTCATCGAACTGACCCGGACCGTCACGACGATCGTCGTGAGACTCACCGACGACGGCCGTGGCGGCGCCGATCCGTCCGGTGCCGGCCTCGACGGCCTACGCCGGCGGGTGGAGGCCCTCGACGGCACGCTGACCATCACCAGCCCGCCCGGCGGGCCGACCGTAATGCGGGCGGAGTTCCCATGCGCATCGTGATCGCCGAAGACCTGTTGCTGCTGCGCGACGGCATCGTGCGGCTGCTCACCGATACCGGTCACACGGTCGTCGCCGCGGTGGACACCGCACCCGGCCTGCTCGCCGCATGCGACGAGCACCGGCCGGACCTGGCCGTCGTCGACGTACGGCTACCGCCCGGATTCCGCGACGAGGGGCTGCGCGCTGCGCTCCACCTGCGCGCCGAGGACGCGGGCGCGCGGGTGCTGATCCTGTCCCAGTACGTGGAGCGGACGTACGCAGCGGAGCTGCTGGCCGACGGCCGGGGCGGGGTCGGGTACCTGCTCAAGGACCGGGTGACCGCGCTCGACGACTTCCTCGACGCGATCGACCGGGTGGCGGCAGGCGGCACCGTGATGGACCCGGAGGTGGTCCGGCAGCTGTTCACCCGTAACAGCCGTAATGGCGGCATCGGGGCGCTCACCCCACGCGAGCGGGAAGTACTTGGCCTGATGGCTCAGGGCCTGTCGAACGCGGCGATCTGCGCCGCGCTGGTACTCGCGCCCGTCTCGGTCGAGAAACACATCACGAACATCTTCGCCAAGCTCGAACTGGCCCCGGACGACGACGCGCACCGCCGTGTCCGCGCCGTTCTGGCCTACCTCAACCAGTGACTCCGACCATGCCTGAGGTGTCTGCGGACGTTTTTCTCGTCGGGGGTGAACCGTTCGGCATACTCGCCGACGGCCGCGGGGACGCCGCTCGTCGCGGCTGCATCGAACCCAGCACCAGATCGCACGTGTCGCAGCCGGTCCCGCGGGCACCCTCGGCGTGCTGCCAGAGTTGGGCCGCGTCCGCGTCCGCTGGCGCGACCGCGGCCGACCATCGACGCTTCGCCTCGAACCGCCCGCGCCCCAGGCCGGACGACGTAGGCCGCCCCCACCGACGGCACGCGCCGCTCGGTGTCGGCTTCACAGGACGTGCAGTGCGGTGCAGAGCCAGCGGCCGCGGCGGTGTTCCAGGCGAAGTGCGAGCGCCCAGCTGCGTCCGGCGGCGCCGCTGAGCACCGCGGCCACCTCGACCGCCCCGGCCCGGGGCTCGCTTGCGCGTAGGCGACGCACCCGGACGGTGGGTCGGGCGGACCGGGCCGCGCGGCGGCGTGGCGGTCCGATGCGGCTGGCGGCCCGCGACAGTTCGGGCAGGAGGTCGTGCGCCCGGGGCGGATCGAGCAGGGAGCGTAGCTGCGCTGGCGGCCGATAGCCGTTGAGCACCTCCACGCACGTCGAGACGAAGCGGTGTGCCGCGCGGGTCGCTTCCGGGGTGGCGGTGACCAGGGCATCGGGCGGCAGTGGCGTGGCCGGGCCACGCCCCGGACCGGTGGGCGCCGGCCGGAGCCCGGCTCGCCGTGCCGGCGGGTGACCGATGTCGGGCCGGTTCGGCGCGAACAGGTCGAGAGCGAGCTGACCGTGGGTGGGTGGCGACCAGCCGATCTCGTCGTCGACGTACGGCGGGTCGAGCGGCGGCGCGGGGCGGAGGCGGATGGGGGGCCGGGACGGCCCGGGACTACGGTTCATCGGCTGCTCCCAAACCCTACGTTTACCTTCGTTTGCCTTCGACCAGCTCCTATTGTCAGGCAGGACAGAGTCATCGGTCAATGGCGTGCCGTTCTCGTCCGACTACTCGGCGTCGCGCTCGGTCAGTGGATTGCTGCGTACCCAGTCGGCGGTCTCCGCGTACTTCTGCTGGATGTACTCCTCCAGCCGGGCGCGCTCCACACGCCACTGGCCGCGTCCGCCGATCTTGATCGCGGGCAGTTCGCCGCTGCGCACCATGTGGTAGACCTGCGAATCCGACACGTTCAGCTCAGCGGCCACGTCGGAGAGGAGCAGGAACCTCGGCTCCACGGAAACTCCCTCGGTTGGGTTCGGTTGCTTCAGTTTGCCATCGTCACCGTGCGAACCACAGCATCGGTGCCGCTCCGCCGCCCTGCCAGGCCGTCGGACACACCGGCCCGGAACTTCCACCGGCCGGACGCGGGGTGTATGACGGTCACGGCGTACGGCATGATCTGCGCCCGGACCGGCGCGAAGCCGGTGGAGGACCTGAGCGGGGAGACGACCGTGACCGACCAGCTTGTCCGGGTGTACGTTCCGGCGACCGTACCGACGCTGGCCCGGCTGCGCGAGCACGGGCTGGCCGCCGCCGAGGCGCACGCGGTCACCCCGGCCCTGCGGGAGTGGTACGCCGAGGGCGACGAGGAGGAGTTGGAGTACGTCGCCTTCACCCGTGCCGCCCAGGATGCGCTGCAACTGCTCCGGGCCGATCCCGGCGCCCCCCGCCGCCGGGTGGTGGTCTCGGCCGATCTGCCGGCCGCCGCTGTCGGACGGGCCGACGGGGAGCTCGGCTCGAGCACCGTCGCGTTGACGGGTGCGGTGCCGGTGAGTGCCGTGGCGGCCATCCACGTGGACGGCGCGGAGGCGGTCGAGGAGGTCGCCGCAGCGGCCGAGGTGGTGGTCGAGGCGCTCGCCGGGGACCCGGACGCCCAGTTCACCGTCGACGGCGCCGAGGACCACGAGTTGGAGTGGTACGACGTCACCGAGCTCGACCTGCTCCTGCGTACCGTCTCCTGACGGCTCGGTTCCGCGCCGGCCGGAGGTCGGCTGGGAGACCGCCGCCCGTCCGCTGCGACCGGGCTCGTCCGGTCAGCGGCCGGCGCCGGCCGCCACCGGGTCCTCGGCCGGGTCGTCCTCGGTCTGCGTCGAGCCGAGCGTGCGCCCGAACGCGATGAGCGCGGTCAGCGCCCCCACGAAGAGCACCCAGATGCCGTTGTCCACGCGGGAGGTGCCGAGCATGGTCTGCGCGACGGAGTCCGCCTCACTGAGCGCGCCGGCCAGGTCGAGCAGGGAGCGCCCGCCGACCCGGATGATCACCTCGGCCAGCAGCAGGAACAGCCCCGGCCCGGCGCCGGCCAGCAGGTACGCCGGCCAGCGGGGCAGCGTCGCGGCCGGATCGCGGCGGATCGTGCGACGCTTCGCCCAGGTCAGGTACGCGAAGGCCAGCAGCCCCGCCACCAGTCCGGCGAGCAGGGACTCGGTGCGCGACACCCACTTGGCGGCGTTCACCAGCGACTCCTGGGTTTCGCCCGCGCCGAAGAGGTCGAAGAGCGGATCCCGGACCCGGCTGAACGCGACCACGAAGATCAGTGCGCCGAGCGCCGAGGCGGACACCGCGCCGACGACCGGGGCGTTGCGGGCGCCGGCCACCGCGCCGCCGATGATCGCCGCGGCGGCGGTCGTGCCGGCGATGACGTTGGTGGTGGCGTTGTCGGCGTAGGTGAGGTTGATGGCCAGCGCGGCGACCAGCCCGACCAGCATGCCGGCGCCGATCGCGCCCACGAAGCGCAGGGTGATTCCGCCGCCGTACCGGCGGCCCAGGGCATTGCCGCCGGCGAGGGCGACCGCGGCGCCGGCCACCAGCGCGGCCGAGATCACTCCGGGCAGCGCGAAGGCGGAGAGGCTGATCACGGTGACGCCGGCCTCGGCCGAGTGGATCGCCTCGCGGGTCGACCAGAGCATCGCGGCCAGCCAGCCCAGCGACACCAGCGCGAGCAGGGCCGCGGCGGGCGCCGGCACGGGGCCGGTGATCCGAGCGGAGTCCTCGCCGTCGACCGCGTCCTCGACGTCCGTCCGGTCGCCGGCCGGGTCGTGGTCCACCGCCGCCTCGGCCTGGTGTGCGGCCGGCTCGTCGCTGGCGGGGTCGATGACCGGCGCCGGGCCGGCCGCACCGGCCGTGGTCTCCGGTGTGTCGCCGACCGCGTCCTGGTCCGGCTGCGCGGCGTCGGAGCCGCCGGGCTGCTTGGTCATGGTCTTCCCTTCACGGGGTCGGCAGGTCACCGACCATCCAGGGTAGCCGCCTCCGGTGCCCGCCCCGCGCGCCCGCCACCTGCCCGTCCCGCGCCCGCCACCTGCCCGTCGCGCGGCGTCCGCGCCCTGAAGTGGGTCCGCGAACATGTGCGCGATCGAGGGCGATCACCCGATCATCGGGCGCTCGTCCGAGCGTGGCGACGGGGAAGCACGACGGTCACCTGCCCGTGAAACAATCTCCCCAGGTCCCGCCGTCGTGGCCGGTCAACCCGGTGCGTCGTGCGGCCCGGCCGTCCGGTCGGTGCCCGCGGGTCCGGTTCCGCCACCGCTGTCGAGATCGCCAGGAGCCTTCATGGACGCCGTGTTCTCCGTCCCCGAACCGCGCAATGAGCCGGTACGCACCTACGAGCCGGGCAGTGCCGACCGGGAGCGGCTCCAGCGGCGGCTCACCCAGCTCGCCGCCGAGCGCATCGACCTGCCGATGACCATCGCTGGTGAGCAGCGGATGGCGGGCGGCGCGTCGATCGACGTGGTTCAGCCGCACAAGCGCGCGCACGTGCTCGGCGTCACCGCCCACGCCACGCACGACGACGCCCGCGCCGCCGTCAAGGCCGCGAAGGCCGCCGCCCCGATGTGGCGGGCGCTGCCGTTCGAGGAGCGTGCGGCGATCTTCCTGCGCGCGGCCGAGCTGCTCTCCGGCCCGTGGCGGGACACCCTGAACGCGGCCACCATGCTCGGCCAGTCGAAGACGGTCGTGCAGGCGGAGATCGACGCGGCCTGCGAGTTCATCGACTTCCTTCGGTTCAACGTCCACTTCGCCCGCCGCCTCCTCGCCGAGCAGCCGCTCTCCTCGGCCGGCACGTGGAACCGGTTCGACCACCGCCCGCTCGAGGGCTTCATCTACGCGGTGACCCCGTTCAACTTCACCGCCATCGCCGGCAACCTGCCGTCGGCGCCGGCGCTGCTGGGCAACACGGTGGTCTGGAAGCCGGGCCCGACCCAGCAGTTCGCCGCGCACTTCACCATGCGCCTGTTCGAGGCGGCGGGCCTCCCGCCCGGTGTGATCAACATGGTCACCGGTCGCGGCGAAGAGGTCTCCGACGTGGTGCTCGCCGACCCGGACCTGGCCGGCATCCACTTCACGGGCTCCACGAAGGTCTTCCAGCACCTGTGGCGGACGGTGGGCGAGAACATCTCCCGCTACCGGGGCTACCCGCGCCTGGTCGGCGAGACCGGTGGCAAGGACTTCGTCGTGGCGCACACCAGCGCCGACGTCGACGCGCTGCACACCGCGCTGATCCGCGGCGCCTACGAGTACCAGGGCCAGAAGTGCTCGGCCGCGTCCCGTGCGTACATCCCCCGCTCCATCTGGGAGGGCGGCCTGCGTGACCGGCTCGCCGCCACGGCGGACGGGCTGGCGTACGGCGACGTCACGGACTTCAGCAACTTCGGTGGCGCGGTGATCGACGACAAGGCGTTCGCCCGGCACACCGCCGCGCTGGAGCTGATCTCCGGCGACGACACCTGCCGGATCCTGGCCGGCGGCACCGCGGACGATTCGGTCGGGTACTTCGTCCGGCCGACCCTCTTCGAGTGCAGCGACGCCGCCCACGAGACGTTCACCACCGAGTACTTCGGGCCGATCCTCGGCGTGCACGTCTTCGACGACGCCCGCTTCGACGAGGTGGTGGCGCAGGCCGAGTCGATCGCGCCGTACGCCCTCACCGGGTCGATCTTCGCGACGGACCGCGAGGTGGTCGACCGGGTGGCGGAGAAGATGCGGTACGCGGCCGGCAACTTCTACATCAACGACAAGCCGACCGGCGCGGTGGTCGGGCAGCAGCCGTTCGGTGGTGCGCGGGCGAGCGGCACCAACGACAAGGCGGGCTCCTGGCACAACCTGGTCCGCTGGATGTCGCCGCGGACGATCAAGGAGACGTTCGTGCCGCCGACGGACCACACCTACCCGCACATGGGCTGAGCGGACGTCTGAGGGCCCCCTGCTCCGGTAGGGGGCCCTCAGCGCCTTAACGGACTGTCGTCGGCCGACAGTGCACATTGGAAGACCTGTTGGGTGGCAAACCGTCAAATCCTGGACGGCGCGTCGGCAAAGTGGCAGCGTAATGCCCATGGCGGATTCCGGAGTCAACCCCACGGCGGCGGCCCTGCTCGGCCTGCTGCACGAGGGCCCGATGACAGGCGGTCAACTGATGGCCGCCGCTGAGCGCCGTCTGGCGCCGTACTGGTCGATGACCCGCAGTCAGGTCTACCGGGAGTTGCCCGTGTTGGCCGAGCGAGGCATGGTGCGGCTGGGCAAGCCGGGGCCGCGGTTGAGCCAGCCGTACGCGATCACCGCGGCCGGAAAGCGGACATTCGCGAAGTGGTTGGCCGAAAACCCCGGCCGGGACACCATCCGTAACCCGGTCGCGCTGCGGATGGCCTTCGGCAGCCTGCACTCGGCCAGCCAGCTCAAGAACCTCTACGCCCAGGCGAACGAGTACCACACCGAGGCCCTGGCGCAGGTCCGGGAGCAGGTCAAGAACGCCAAGAAGGAGGGCGAGACGTACGACGCGAGCGCCCTGGAGTTCGCTGTCGCCTACCACCGGGCTGCGCTGTCCTGGCTGAAGAGCGCCCCGGCCGGGTGAGTCGCGGGCGGGTTCGCTCCGGGGCGTGAGCTGTGCGGCGCGCGACACCGGCAGGTTTTTGCCGGTGACCGCGGGGCTCGCAGGCTGAGTCCGCATCCTTCGCAGTACGCTTGTCAGTCGTGACCGCTGCCGACTACGCCGAACAGCTCAAGGAACTCGACGCCACCCTGCGCAACATCGAGGCAGTGCTCGACCTCGACCGGCTGCGCGAGGACAAGGCCCGACTCGAGCAGGAGGCCTCCGCGCCGGACCTGTGGGACGACCAGGCCAAGGCGCAGCATGTGACCTCGCAGCTGTCGTACGTCAACGGCGAGATCAGCAAGCTCTCCAGTCTCCGCTCCCGGCTCGACGACGCTCAGGTCCTGCTGGAGCTGGCGGAGGCGGAGTCCGACCCGAGTGTGCTCGGCGAGGTGGAGAGCGAGATCACCGGGTTGACCAAGGCCATCCAGGAGATGGAGGTCCGCACCCTGCTCTCCGGCGAGTACGACTCCCGGGAGGCGCTGGTCGCCATCCGGGCGGGCGCCGGCGGGGTGGACGCCGCCGACTTCGCCGAGATGCTGCTGCGGATGTACCTGCGCTGGGCGGAACGGCACGGCTACCCGACCGAGGTCTACGAGACCTCGTACGCCGAGGAGGCCGGCCTCAAGTCGGCGACGTTCACGGTCAAGGTTCCGTACGCGTACGGCACGCTCAGTGTCGAGTCGGGCACGCACCGGCTGGTCCGGATCAGTCCCTTCGACAACCAGGGTCGCCGGCAGACCAGCTTCGCCGGTGTCGAGGTGCTGCCGGTCGTGGAGCAGACCGACCACATCGACATCCCCGAGAACGAGATGCGGATCGACGTCTACCGGTCCTCCGGCCCGGGTGGGCAGAGCGTCAACACCACCGACTCGGCGGTGCGCATCACCCACATTCCCACCGGCATCGTGGTGACCTGCCAGAACGAGAAGTCCCAGCTGCAGAACAAGGCGTCCGCGCTGCGGGTGCTCCAGGCCCGGCTGCTGGAGCGTAAGCGGCAGGAGGAGCAGGCCAAGCTTCAGGGGCTGAAGACCGACGCGGCCGGCTCGTGGGGCGACCAGATGCGCTCGTACGTCCTGCATCCTTATCAGATGGTGAAGGATCTCCGAACCGAGCAGGAGACCGGCAATCCGAGCTCGGTCTTCGACGGGGACCTGGACGAGTTCATCGAGGCCGGGATCCGTTGGCGCAAGCAGCGGGAGCTTGCCGGCGACAATGCGTGACGGTCTGCGGGCTCAACGCGTCGTCGATCTCCGGCACAACAGTCTAAATCGATGACGCGCTCCGCATCTGCGGGGCGTGGGACTTGGCTCTGCGGTTACACCGCGTAGACTCACCACCCGTGATTCAGCTTGAGCAAGTGACGAAGACGTACCCGAAGGCGTCCCGGCCTTCGCTCGACAACGTGTCCGTCTCCATTGAGAAGGGCGAGTTCGTCTTCTTCATCGGCCCATCCGGCTCCGGCAAGTCCACGATCATCAAGATGCTGCTGCACGAGGTCACGCCCAACAAGGGTCGGGTCGTCGTGAACGGCAAGGACGTCACGTCGATGCGCTCGTGGAAGCGACCGCACTTCCGACGGTCCATCGGCTGCGTCTTCCAGGACTTCCGGCTGCTGCCGAACCGCACCGCGTACGAGAACGTGGCGTTCGCTCTCGAGGTCATCGGCAAGACCAAGGCGGTCGCCCGCCGGGTCGTGCCGGAGGTGCTCGAGCTGGTCGGGCTCGGTGGCAAGGAGCACCGCTACCCGCACGAGCTCTCCGGTGGTGAGCAGCAGCGGGTCGCCGTCGCGCGGGCCTTCGTGAACCGCCCGCTGATCCTGCTCGCCGACGAGCCGACGGGAAACCTGGACCCGGACACCTCGATCGAGATCATGCGTCTGCTGGACCGGATCAACCGCACCGGCACGACAGTCGTGATGGTCACGCACGACTCCAACATCGTGAACCAGATGCGGCGCCGGGTCATCGAGATCGAGAGCGGCCGCATCGTGCGTGACCAGGCCCGCGGCGTCTACGGGTGAGCCCCCGCTCCCACCCCGCCGTACGACCTGACGACGAACACCTCATGCCGGAGACCCGGAGGAATTCCCGATGCGGATGAAATACGTCCTGTCCGAGGTACTGGTCGGACTGTGGCGCAACGTGACCATGACCATCGCGATGATCATCACGATGGCGGTGTCGCTGTTCATGCTCGGCGGTAGCGGCCTTCTCTACCAGAAGGTCGGCGACATGAAGGACCTCTACTACGAGAACGTCGAGGTCTCCATCTTCCTGACCCAGGAAGTGACCGAGCAGCAGCGTGCTGACCTGGACAGCAAGCTGAAGAGCGACCCGATGGTCAAGGAAGTCCTGTACGTCGACAAGCAGCAGGCGTACGAGCGCTTCCAGCAGATGTACGCCGACGCTCCGGACCTGGTCAACGCGGTCAAGCCGGACCAGCTGCCCGAGTCGTTCCGGCTCAAGCTCAACAACCCGGAGCAGTACAAGAGCATCTACGACCAGTACAAGGAGAGCGAGGGCGTCGACGAGATCGTCGACCAGAGCAAGCTGCTCGACAAGGTCTTCGGCGTACTGACCGGGTTCCAGAACGGCGCGCTCGCCATCGCGATCGTGATGGCGATAGCCGCCCTGCTGCTGGTCGCCAACACGATCCAGGTGGCCGCCTACAGCAAGCGGCGCGAGGTCGCGGTCATGAAGCTGGTCGGTGCCTCCAACTGGTTCATCCAGGCGCCGTTCGTGCTGGAGGCCGTGGTCGCGGGTCTGCTCGGCTCGATCCTCGGCCTGGTGGCCTTGGCCGTCGTGAAGGTCACGGCTGCCGGCAGTTCGCTGGCGGCCCTGGAAGGCCTGATCACGCCGGTGTCCTGGAGCGAGATCTTCCTGATCTTCCCGCTGATGGCCGGCGTCGGTGGTCTGGTCAGCGCCGTCACCGCGTGGGTCACGCTCCGCTTCTACCTGCGGGTCTAGCTGCCGTACGGGTCGTCCCGGCATCGTCGCCAGGGCCCTCCCGCGCCGGAATATTCGGCGTGGGAGGGCCCTTGTGGTTAGGTAGCATGATCTCCGCTGTCGGCCGGGCCGCCCCCGGTCGTCGGCACGTCCGGAAGGGAGGTGGCGCCGATGCCACGGGAACAGGGACGGAAGGTCGTCGCCTCCAATCGCAAGGCACGGCACGACTACGCCATCCTCGACACGTACGAGGCGGGCATGGCGTTGACCGGCACCGAGGTCAAGTCGCTGCGGGCGGGGCGTGCCTCGCTGGTGGACGCGTTCGCGCAGGAGCGCAACGGCGAGCTCTACCTGCACGGCATGCACATCCCGGAGTACACGCAGGGCACCTGGACCAACCATGAGCCTCGGCGTACGCGGAAGTTGCTGCTGAAGCGGTTGGAGATCGACCGGTTGATCGGGAAGACCCGGGAGTCCGGTCTGACGCTGGTGCCGTTGCAGGTCTACTTCTCCGACGGCTGGGCCAAGGTGGAGATCGGCTTGGCCAAGGGTAAGAAGTCGTACGACAAGCGGCAGGATCTCGCCAAGCGGGACGCGGACCGGGAGATCGCCCGGGTGAGCGGCCGGCGCGGTAAGGGAATGTCTGAGTGATTTGTCTGCTTTGCACGGGTCGAACTCGCCGGGTGGAGGCTCGGGGATGAAACCCGTTGCGGCAGGCGTTAGGCTTGTCGGTGCCGCCAACAACGGTGGCCCGTCGAGGGGGTGACTGGTTTCGACTTCGTACGCAGCGACAGGGGAAGCGAGCCGAGGAAGCCGACGTCGTCTCGAGAATCGGTCGTCGGAAACTTATAAGCGCCAAGAACAATCGCGCTGACTTCGCTCTCGCCGCCTGAGGCGAGTAGCGAGTCTGTCGGCCTGGGAACGCCTTCGTCCCAGTTTGCCGGCATCAGCTAGAAGGCTGGCCAACCGGACCCGGTCGCGGGGTCCGTGCGGCGAGATCAATCAGCGACTGGGCCCGTCACACCAACTTGCTCGCGTGAGCGGTGGGGCCGAGTAGAGGCATAGCGAGCTGCGCTCGGAGAAGCCCTGACAAACCGGCGAAGGACCCGGGTTCGATTCCCGGCACCTCCACCAGATGAGCTGTGCGCCCCGTCCACCCGGACCGGGGCGCACAGTCGTATCCGGCCCCGGAACCGACAGGCCCGTCGCAACGTCGAACCGGGTATGCGTCGTTCAGTGCTCCTGTTGGGTCTGCCGTTGCTGCTGATGGGCGGTTGTGCGCCCGCTGACGCCCTGCGCGTCTCCGCCCCGACCGGCTACGTGCCCGGCACCAGCCCGGGCTTCGAGCAGCAGGCGGCCGAGGTCGCCGACGCCTGGCAGCCCATCCCGGAGTGGACGCAGGGGTACGTGCCGCTACAGGGGCCGACCCTGTTGACCGGCGATCCGGGTTTCACCAGCGACACCGAGACGGCGTTCCGCAACGGCTGGTACCGGGACCAGATCGCAATGCCCACCGCCCGCCCGGCCGACGCCACCATCAGCTTCCCGGACGGCACTCTGGACGTTCCGTTGGTCAGCGCGGCCGAGGCGTACCGCGAACTGGACCAGGGCGACCCGCCGCCCTGCCCGGGCCGGCCGGCGGCGCCACCGCGTACCAAGGGTGGGCCGACCATCGAACCCGGACCGGACGGCTGGACCACCAGTGCGCCACAGGCGGCCTGCACCCCGTTGACCGTCACGGCCGTACGGCTCGGCACCGCACCCGTCTGGACCAGCCGCGGCGAGGCGCAGGTGCCCGCCTGGCTCTTCACCGTCGAGGAGTTGACCAGTCCGGTGGCCCGGCTGGCGGTCGCCCCGGACGCGGTCACCGACGTGCCGGAGCCGATCCTCCTGCCCCGAGCCGCCCCGGACGGGGTCGTCGGGGCACAGCACCTCCAGACGGTGGCGGGCAACCGGATCTCGTACCAGTTGGGGGTCGGTGCCTGCGACACAGACATCACCCCGTTCGTGTACGAGCGCGACGACGTGGTGGTCGTCGGTGGCGGCGTCACCCGCAGCCCCGGTGTCTGCACCGATCAGCTCAAGCTTCAGCCGGTCGAGGTCACCCTCGAATCGCCGCTGGGCGCGCGGCCGGTGTTGGACGTGTTCACCGGTACGCCGCTGCGCATCGGACCGCGCTGACGTGCCGGACGGTGGCCCGCCGGACGGTCGCCGGATCAGATGATCCGGGGCAGGTCGGTGGTGATCGGCACCGGAAGCACCGTGGGGCCGTCGTGCCGCAACGCGGTGGCGAGCGCGTCGGCCAACTGTTCCGGTGTCTCCACCACCGCGGTGGCGCAGCCGTACCCGCTGGCGACCGCCGTGATGTCCAGGCCGGGCAGGTCCAGGCCGGGCACCCCTGGGGCGTCCTTGAGTTCCGCGAACGCCTTGAGGATCGCGTACTGCTGGTTGACCGGCACCACGACGACGAGCGGCAGGCGTAGTCGCGCGGCGGTCCAGAGTGCCTGTACGGAGTAGTGGAAGGAACCATCGCCGATGACCGCGACCACCGGCCGTTCGCGTCCGGTGTCCCGCTCCGCCAGGGCCACTCCCACCGCGGCCGGCAACCCGTAGCCCAGTCCGCCGCTGGCCATGGTGAAGTACGACGCCGGTCGGGTGATCCGCAGATGGCGGCGCAACGCGGGCAGGTTCGACGGTGTCTCCTGGACCAGCACCCCGTCCTCGGGCCAGTACCGGGCCAACGCCGCGAAGAGCGCGTCCGCGCTGAGCGGGCGGGTGACCTCGGGCGGCGTCGGCGTCGGTCGGGGCTCCGGGGGCGGGCGGTCCGCCGCCGGCAGCAGGTCGACCAGTGCGGCCAGGGCCAGTCCGGAATCGGCCAGCAGGCTGTCCCCGACCGGTGCTCGGGCGGCTTCGTCCGGGTCGTCCGTGACGTGCAGCAGCCGGGCCCCGTCGGGCAGGTAGGACCCCGGGACGTACGGGTAGTAGCGGAAGACCGGAGCGCCGACCACCAGTACGGTGTCGTGTCCCTTGATCGCCTCGGCGAGCGGACCGATGGCGAACGGCAGCACACCCCGGTAGTGCGGATGGTCCTCGGGGAAGCCGGCCCGTTCGGGTGCCGGGGCCGACCAGGCCGGGGCGGCCAGCCGCTCGGCCAGCGCGCTCGCCAGGGCCCAGCCGTCGGCCCGATCCACGGCCGCGCCGAACACCAGCGCCGGGGCGCGGCTCGCGGCCAGCACGGCGGCGAAGTGTCCCAGCTGTTCGGGGTCGGGGGCGTACCGGGTGGCCACCGAGCGCAGCGGCGGAGGCGGGTCGGCGGGCTGCGCCCAGTCGTCGAGCGGCAGTGAGAGGAAGACCGGGCCGGCGGGTGGCTGCACCGCGGTCGCGTACGCCCGCAGCAGCGCGGCCGGGATGTCCTGGGCACGGACCGGCTCGTAGGCCCACTTGACGTACGGCTGGGTGAGTTCCGCGGCGCGCCGGTTCGTCAGCCGGGGTTCGAGCAGCAGCATCTCCCGGGTCTGCTGGCCGGCGGTGACGATCAGCGGCGTCTTGTTGTGCCAGGCGGTGACCAGGTTGCCCATGCCGTTGCCGGTGCCCGGGGCGGTGTGCAGGTTGATGTGCGCCGGGCGGCCGGTGGCCTGGGCGTACCCGTCGGCCATACCGACCGCGGACGCCTCGTGCAGCGCGAGCACGTAGTGGAAGTCGGCGGGGAACTCCTGCAGGAACGGCTCCTCGGTGGAGCCGGGGTTGCCGAAGACGGTGGTCATCCCGAGGTCGCGCAACAGGTCGTACGTAGTGTCCCGGACCGTTGCCATCGCCACCTGCCTCCGTGTCGCGGCGCGTGCTGCGGCTCGCCGGAGTTGGCTGGCTGCCCCCGACCTCCTCGAATCTATCGGCACAGGGCAGGCGATTCGGGCGTTTCGTCGGCGCTGTGGTTTTGGTCTCCGCCGTCGCGTTCGGGCCGCTCTCCGTTCGCCCGCACGGTGGTCGGCGTCGGCGCGTCCCGCGGGCCCGGTCGGCAGGGCGTGGGCCGCGAGGCCCTCAGGGCAGTGCGATGGGCAGCTTGATCCCGGCCAACGCGTGCCCGCACGGGCAGTCCCGCTCGCGCGGGAGCGCCGCGAGCGCGTCCAGCAGCACCTCCCGCAGCCGGTCGGTGTTCTCACCGAAGACCCGGAACACCTCGGCCTGGGTCACCGACTCGCCGGCGACCAGCCCAGCGTCCAGGTCCGTGACCAGCGCGATGGACGTGTAGCAGAGTTCCAACTCGCGGGCGAGCACCGCTTCCGGATGGCCGGTCATGTTGACCACCGTTCCGCCGAGGGAGGCGTACCACCGCGACTCGGCGCGGGTGGAGAACCGTGGCCCTTCGACCACCACGACCGTGCCCCCGTCCACCGCCGCCACTTGCCGGCCCGCGGCGGCAGCGAGCAGCGTACGGCGGCCGTTCGGGCAGTACGGGTCGGCGAAGGGGACGTGCACCGCACCGCTGTCGTAGTACGTCTGGGGCCGCCCGCTGGTGCGATCGACGAGTTGATCGGGCACGACGAACGTGCCGGGGCCGAACTCCGGGCGCAGACTGCCCACGGCGCACGGCGCGAGCACCTGGCGCACCCCGAGTGACCGCAGCGCCCAGAGATTCGCCCGGTACGGGATCAGATGCGGCGGGTGCCGGTGATCCCGGCCGTGCCGGGGCAGGAACGCCACCCGTCGGCCGCCCACCTCGGCGATCGTGATCCTGTCCGACGGCAGCCCGTACGGCGTCTCCACCTCGTGCTCGGTGGCCCCGTCCAGAAGGCTGTACAGACCGGAGCCGCCGATCACCGCGAGTTCGGCCGTAGGGCCCATCTGTCGCATCCTCTCCAGCGCGCGATCACCGCCCGCTCAGACCTTAGCCACCACCCCGGCCGCAGGCTATGGTGCCAGGCATGGCGTTGACAGCGCGGGAGCCGACCGGCGTGAGTGGCGACGATTCCTGCGCCGCGGTGCACAGGTGACGGGTGTGGAGATGCACGGAGAGGGCCAGGCGATCGGCGGGCGGGCGATGGAGTCGATGACCGGGCGGCTGCTGGTCGCGACGCCGGCGCTGAAGGACCCGAATTTCGACCGCACGGTGGTGCTTCTGGTGGCGCACGAGCCGGGCGGGGCGCTCGGTGTGGTGCTCAATCGGGCCACCGAGGTGCCGGTCGCCGACGTGCTCGGCGGCTGGAACGATCTGGCCCGCCACCCCGCCGTGCTGTTCGAGGGCGGCCCCGTGCAGCCGGACAGCGCGATCTGCCTGGCCCGGTTGCGGCACCCCATCAGGCGGGTCAAGGGCTTCCATCAGATCTCCGGGGCGGTCGGCACGATCGACCTCTCGGTCGACCCGGAGCGGCTGCGGGAGCACATCGGCAGCATCCGGGTCTTCGCCGGTTACTCGGGATGGGGCGCGGGGCAGCTGGAGCAGGAGATCGAGGAGGGGTCCTGGTTCGTGCTGGACGCCCTGCCCGGTGACGCCTTCGTCGACCGCCCCGACGACCTGTGGCCGATGGTGCTGCGCCGGCAGGGCGGGATGATGGCCGCGGTGGCCCACTTCCCGCCGGACGTGGCGCTGAACTGACGCGCGGCCCCGCTCGGGGCCGGGATCGCCCACCGCGTCGGGCGTCGGGGTGCGGCCGCTCGCTAGGCGACCGGGGACCCCGCGAGATGACCCCGGCAGCCGGGATGTGTATAGTTTCGCCAGTGCCCGGGCGACCGGGACAGCAGCAAGGGGCCGTGGCGCAGCTGGTAGCGCACCACACTGGCAGTGTGGGGGTCAGGGGTTCGAGTCCCCTCGGCTCCACCCTTCGTGATTAAAGGGCGTTCGTCGGACAAGACGGACGCCCTTTGTCATTTCGGACGCCAAAAGTAGCCAAGCGAGTAGCCACGCTACTGCCCCTCGTCCCACAAGACGTTCTTCATCGCGTCGGCGGCCTGAACGAGCTGTGTGGGCATGACGTGGCTGTAGATGTCGATGGTGACGCCGATCTGCGAGTGGCCCAGGAGTTCCATGAGCACTCGGGCCGGCACACCCTGAGCCGGCAGCAGCGTGGCAGCCGTGTGCCGCACGCGGTGAGGCAGGGATCAGTCGAGCAAGCCGGCTTGGTGAGCGAGGATTGCCGCCTGCACCCGGTTCGTGAGGTCCAGCTTCGCGAGGATCCGGCTGACGTGGGTCTTCGCCGTCGCCTCGCTCATGTAGAGCGTGGCTGCGATCTCGGTGTTCGACAGACCGCCGCCGACAGCGACGAGCACTTCTCGTTCCTTGTCTGTGAGCACTGCGAGCCGCTGCTCGGCATCGCTGTGCCGTTCGGGCGCCGGCTCGGCAAATCTCCGGAGCAGCCTGCGGGTGATGCGTGGGGAGATCACCGCGTCGCCGCGCGCTGCGCTGCGCACCGCGGCGAGCATGTCGTCGGCCGATGCGTCCTTCAGCAGGAACCCGACGGCGCCGTTGCGGAGCGCGGTGTGCACGTACTCGTCGAGGTCGAACGTGGTGAGCACGACGACGCACGGCGGCCGGTCGAGCCGTGCCATCCGCTCGGTCGCCGTCAGCCCGTCGCCTCGTGGCATCCGGATGTCCATGAGTACGACGTCGGGCTGCAGTGTCCAGGCGAGGTTGACGGCCTCGACGCCGTCGGACGCCTCGCCCGTTACCGTGATGTCAGGCGCCGCCTCCATGATCGTGCGCAGCATCGAACGCACCATCCACTCGTCGTCGACGATCAGGGTCGTGATCGGACCGACCGGAAAGGTCATCGTTCCGCCTCCCGGAAGATCGGTACCTCGGCGATCACCTCGAAGCCGTCGTCGGAGGTAGGGCCCGCAGTGAGCTCGCCGCCGATCAGCCGCACCCGCTCCGCGAGCCCGAGCAGCCCGTGGCCGCCGACCGGCAGTGAAGCATCGGCGACCCGCCGCCCCCTGCCGTTGCTGACCGACAGTCGCAGCAGTTGCGGGGTCTGCTGGATGCACACCCGGGTCCGCGCTCCCGGTGCGTGTTTGTGCACGTTGGTCAGCGCCTCCTGTACGAATCGGTAGGCCGTGTGCTCCACGAGTAGCGGGGTCCGTTCCCGTGTGTGGTTCGCCAGGTGGAGGGTGACGGGGATACCGATCCGTCGGGACTCCTCGATCAGGACGTCCAGATCGGCCAGCCCCGGCTGCGGAGTGAGCGGGGCGTCGTCGTCGTTGCGCAAGACCGCCACCAAGGAGCGGAGTTCGGCGAGTGCCTCGCGCCCGGTCGCCCCGATCTGTTTTCCGATGGTGATTGCTTCCTCGCCCTTGGACACCTCCAGGGCCGTGGCCTGCAGCACCATCAGTGAGACCCGGTGAGTGACCAGGTCGTGCATGTCACGGGCGATCTGAGCCCGTTCGTCGCTTCGGGCCCGGGCGACGCGCTGCTGCTGCTCACGTTCGATGCGTTCGGTCCGCTCGCGGATGCGTTCCATCAGCTCCTGCCGGGTGCCGACATACATTCCCAGCAGCGCCGGTGCGACGCACACCGCCATGCTGACGGGAATCGCGCCGTCGGCTCCGGCGAACCCCCAGATCGGGATGCCCACCAGGACAGTGGATGCCAGCGTGCCGGCGGTGAGTTCGGGCCATGCGGTGGTGCGCTCGGCCAGCGTGTACAGCGCGACCGCGACGGCCACATGGGCCGGCACGAGAGCATTCGCCAGCAGTGATCCCGCCAGCACGATCACCGGAAGGCTGCGCCGCCACCTGGTCAGCAGCCCGACTCCCACGGCGAGCGGGACGCCGAGCCACAGTGGCGGGACGCGGTCGCCGAGTCCGGCGAGGGTTGGCCCGAAGAAGTCGGTACCGAACTCGCCTGTCGCCGTGAACACCGCGACGACGAGCGCCACTGCCGTATCAGTCACGGGGCGGCGGCCGGACCGGGGTGTCGTCGGGTGCAGGTCGCGCGCATTCATCGTGCTCCAGGCTAGGCGCCGTGACCGATGTGCGCGTCAGCGGAAAGTTGTACACAACACCGGGGAATCGTGGCCGATCCAATGATCCGCTTTCCCGGATCGGCCGACGCTCCGGCGTGGTACCTCCGGCAACGCTGGTCCCATGGTCATTCAAGAACGGCTCGGCCGATGGCTCAGCCCCAGAACCCTGCAGCTCGCCTTCGGGGTCTTCGCAGTCCTCGCGGGGACCTTGATCGCGCTGCGGCAGGATGCTCACCATCCCCTGTTCCAGGCTGCCGGGACAGTGGGGTACGCAGTTGCCGCGGTGCTCTCGTTCGGGAGCTGGTTCGCACTCGGCCGCGTAGCGAGCGTCATGCGCGTCCGGCGGATCCTGATCGTCTTCCATCTGCTCTTCATTCCCGCGCAGTTCCTGTTCCTGCTCGCCCACCAGATGCCGTGGCTCGGCATGCTGATGTCGACAATGATCACGATCGGGCTGAAGCCGCGCTTCCCGCGGCTCGGGCGGATGTCGCGCAAGGTGTGGCTGACGCTACACATCGGCATCGGCGTCGGCTGGCTGGGCATCTCCCTCGCGATGCTCGCTCTGTCCGTCGTAGGGGTTACCACGGACAGGCACGAAGTGCGGCAAGGCGCCTACGTGCTCATGGACACGTTCAACATCGCTCTGGCGATCCCGAGCGTCTTCCTGGCGATCATCACCGGTGTGGTGGTATCGCTCGGCACCCCCTGGGGACTGATCAAACACCGCTGGGTACTCGCCAAGTTGATCATCGCGCTCAGCCTTCCGGTCCTCGCCACATTCGAGGGCCCGTGGATCGACGAACTGGCGGCGCGCAGCGAGGACCCTGCTGCCGAACCCGGCGGTACCGGGATCCTGCTGGTCGGCGCCATGGCGTTGTTCGTCGTCCTGCTCTGGACCGCGACAATCCTCTCCGTCTTCAAACCCGGCGGTAAGACGCGTTGGGGGCGTAGGGGGAACACACAAGGGCGATCCTCGGAGACCGCCGTAACGGTGGCGACCGTTCGGCCGATCGCCGACGGCCCGGTCGCCGGGGCGCTGAGCAAGAGTCTCGGCCACTGAAAGTCGTGAGCGATCACGGAGAACTGATCACCCAGCAGCCACTGTCGGAGCTGGCCAGATCGCCACAGGCCCGACGGTCGGGATCAGCGTGGTCCGAGCCCGCACCCCGATCCCCGAGTGGTAGCCCTCCGTGGGACGCTTGCCGGCCTCGACGGGGCGAGGCTCCGAGCTTCCTGCGGTCTACATTCCTGGCGCCGCCGTCGCACATTTTTTGTCGGGGTGGGCGGGGACCCGCGGGGATCCCGCACCAGGGCGTTCGTCGTTTGAGTTCCATCCACTCCGCCGCATGTCAGATCCGGCGGAGACGGATCTCGGTAGCAGCAGCGCTGCGGCTGGAAGTCGCCCGACCGGTCAGCGCTCCTGCCGGTGGACGTCTCCACCCGGTTCAGGCGGCCTCGAGCACGGCGAGGTCGCGTACCGCGTAACGGTGATGCTCGGCCTCTTCCTTGAGCACCACCTTGAGGCAGCGGCGCACGACGTACTCCCGGTCTGGATATGGGTCCGCCGGCTTGCGGCCACACACCCGATCGAGCTCGGCCTCGGTGAGCCCGTCGACGACACGCCGCATCGTGGCCATGCGAGCGAGCCGCGGCGCGAGTACCTCGTCGAGCGTCGGGGTGGCTTCGAGGGTGAACCCGAGCTTCGCCGCCGCCTCGGGCGGCATCCCGCCGTGCGGAAGGCCCAACGGGTGATACGGGGCTTCCTCCTCGAGCACCGCATTACCGAGCCAGGCGTCGCTGGCCATCAGCAGATGCCGTTGAGTCTCGACGAACGACCACTCGCCGTCGACCTGCTCGTGCAGCTTGGCCTCGGGCAGGAGCCTGGCGCGGTCGAGCGTCGCCTGCCATTGCGTTTCAATGGCATCCCAAGCAGCCCGGTAGTCGACGGGGGACGCGGCGTCACGCGCCAGCACCCGCGTGGGATGCTGCCGGTCGAGCTCGGCCTCGACGTAGGCGGTCACGTCGACGTCGTTGACGACGACACGCTCGAAGGCGCCACCCAGGTAGACCTCGCCCCCGTAGCAGTCCACGACTTTCAGGCCGCTGACCTCGCAATCGCGAATCTCAAGGCCGGAAAGATCGCATAGGTGGATGCGGGCACCACGGAACTGGTCACTCTCGGCGTACGCAGCAGGCATCGAGACAGCTTCCCGATTCCGTCCCGCCTGCGTCAATGGGTAGCACAGCGTGAGGGTGCTGCGGCGGTACGTCGGGTCGGCCGGGCCAGATCCGCGAGAGCCCTGGCAGGGCGGGGGAGCAGAGGGGAATCGGGAAGCCTTTCGCGGCTGGGTGCTGCCGCTCAGTGCGCCTGACCGGGCCGCTTGCCGTAGAGGGGTGTGGGTGGGTGATCATCTCGCACCTGCGGTCGGCTGCCACCTGATGCGTTCGTAGCAGACGAGCGCGGCGAGGACGGCGGTGATCAGGCCGAAGGCTCCGAGGGCGGGCAGGATCCGAGCGACGGGAAGCAGCGCGAGCATGGCGCCGGCCGCGACGATTTGGGCGCGTGGGGTGTGTCCGACGGTGGAACGGAGGAACAGGCCCCGGCCGATGAGGTAGACGAGCGGCCCGCCGAACAGGGTTGCTGTGGAGGTCCAATCCAGCGGCGCCCCGGCAGGATGCTGCGACGGGTGGTGGGCCAGGTGCTCGAGGACGAGTTCGATGCCCAGGGCCAGGTAGATGATCCCGGCGATGAGTGGGAAGTGGGCCAGGCTGTAGGCGTTGACGGCAGGCCGCACGCGGTCATGGCCGGTGCGGCGCGCCAGGGCCTGTCCGGCCGGTGCGGCGGCGTTCTCGAAGTACAGCCACCACAGGGCCGTGGCATTCGCCACGGCGAGCAGTGCGGCGATCAGGACCGGCCCGCGGGTGACCGCCGATCCGGCTCCGGCGCCCACCGCGATCAGCGACTCGCCCAGGGCGATAATCAGCAACAGGCCATGCCGGTCGCACAGGTGGCTCGCACTGCGCAACTGAAATCGTTCTGGGCTGTACACCGAGACGCATGTGGTGCCGAGGCAGTCGATGAGGAACGCTGCGGCCCACAACAGCGTTTGGGTGGCGCCGCCGAGCACCGCCCCGAGCAGCAGCGGAATCCAGCCCGCCGCGATCGGGATGGCATAGCGGAAGCCGGGCGCCGGGATTCGCGGGTTACTGGCGGCCATGTGCCAGTTGAGTAGGTAAAACACGGTCCGGATCACGATGTACGCCACCGCCACCGTCAGCGCCTCGGACACCGTCCACCCGCCGTGCCTCCACGCGAACGGGATGACCAAGCCGGCCACGAACATTGCGGCCATCACCACGACCAGCCCGGCGCGGACCAGGCCCACGTCGGCGCGGACCTGGTTGGCCAGCCAGGCGAAGGTAGTGAAGGGCCACCACAGCAGCATCAGGAATATCAAGCCCTGCGCCAGGACGAGCGGCGTCGGTGACCCTGCCATGAACGTGGCCACGCGGATGAAGGCGAACGCGAACACCAGGTCGAAGAAGATCTCGAAAGGGGTGGTGCGTTGGGCCTCGCCAATCGGCACTGGTCGCCGAATTCCCAAGATATGCGCCATAGACGCATCTTCCTACTCATTCGGAGAACTCGGACGCCTAACATGGTGCCGGCCCACCAGCGGTCCAGAGCCATCGCGCGGATGCCGACCGGGTGCGGATGGGCGCGCTGTTCACCAGCGGCGCGGTGTTCCTGCCCTGGGCGCTGTACTGGGCACTGCTGCTGCGCTGACCCCGCGGCGAAACCGCTGACGCACCGGTACAACCATGACGGCTGGGCCTTGAGCCGCTGGAATGCGGTTCGGGTGCTGCCACATCGGGTCCACTCTTGCGAAACGCCCTGGTGCGGGAGGTATCCCGCACCAGGGCGTTTGTCATCTCTGATCTTTCAGGGTCGATGTGTACCGGCTCCGTGCCAGGTCAGGCGTTGATCAAATGACCTGGCACGGTGCCGGCGGCTCGTCAGGCGAGCCGCTCGACCCGCTGGTCCCGGGTCTCCTCGACGACCACGGGTCCACCGAGTTCTTCCTGGGCGGCGCCGGCCCGACCGTGGGCCTTGTGCAGCAGGTTGATGACGACGGTGAAGACGGCCGTGAGGATCGCCATCGCGATCACGATGAGGTGGAATTGCGAGGCGTACGTCGCACCGTGTCCCGGGGCGCCGGCCGCGGTCGTCTCAGCGACGGCCGGATCGGCGATGTGGGATCGCAACAGGGCCGCCAGGACGGCCGCGTAGGCACCCACCACGACCGCTTCGCTGCCGAGCCGCATGAAGTTGAGGACACCGGCGGCCGTACCGCTGCTCCGCGCCGGGATGGCGAGCAGCGCCTCTCCATCGACCAGGCCGATGGGGAAGCCGAAGCCGAAGCCGAGCAGGATCATGGGAGCGATGAGCAGCTGCGGCGAGGAGTCGGCGCCGAGCAGCAGCAGCCCGAGATCTCCCAACACCAGGGCGACGAGAGCCACGTTGATCATCGTCATGGGGCCGATGCGCTTGAAGCGTGAGACCAGGAAAGACGCGATCATGGGGCCGAGGAGGACCGGGACGGTCATCGGAAGCATGAACAGGCCCGCGGTTCCCGCCGACATGCCGTGAACCGCGCTCAGCGCGACCGGCAGGTAGCTGAGCACCGTCACGTATCCGATGGCGGCCGCGACGGGGACCAGGACCATCGACAGGAACTTCTTGTTGCCCAGCAGCGAGAAGTCGATGGCCTTCTGGCCCGCTTCACGTTCGTGCCGAAGGTGCGGGATCGTCGGAGACCCGAGAAGGGCGACGATCATGACGACGGCGAAGAGTCCGAAGACCCCACGCCAGCCGATACCGGCGACGAGCCCTCCGGAGATCGTGGGGCCGAGAGCCAGCCCGAGGCCGATGGTGGTCCCGAACAGGGCGAAGGCCCGCGCCCGCTGTGGGCCGTCGAAAGCGTTGGACAGCAGTGCCGCCGCGCCCGTGAAGACGGCGGCGCCACCGGCTCCGGCGAGGATTCGACCGACATCGAGGATCAGCAGGTTTCCGGACACGGCGCTGACGATCGACGCCGCGAGGATGATTACGAGCCCCGCGAGGAAGGTCGCCCGGTAACCGATTCGGTCGGACAGTACGCCCCAGAGCAGAGTGAAGACGGCGAACGCCGCGTTGAAGCCGTTGACAACCCATTGCAGCCCGGTGGCCGAACTCCCCAGATCCTGCGAGATCGCCGGAATCGCGATCGCTGTGCCCGAGATGCTGATCGGCATCACGAACACGGAGAGGAGTACGACGGCCAACAACAAGTTCTTGGACCGCTGGGGTGAGCGGTGGGATGTGCTATGACTCGACATGACCTCTTCTTAGATATGGTGACGCTCGTTACCTGAGCGGATTCAGGTGGTACTGAATGCCCTGGCTGACGCCTCACGGTTGTCAAATCGGGCCCCGGCAGGAATGCGCCGGGGAGCGTCGTACCAGGTCGCAGAAGCATCAAGTAGCCGTTGAAACGGCTCATTCCGATGCGGCGATCACCCCCACTTATCGCCGCTATAACCGATGCCGGTCGCTTTGGAAATACCTCTCGTAAGTCGAGCCCGTCGCGGCTGCCGCGTTCCGCCGAGCCGGGCGTAGCGGCGGGGCCGGCCCGGCCGCGCTGACCCGGCCGATCCTGGGCGGGTGCTGCTCGACGACGTTGGCGCTGCGCTACGGCAGTGCGCGCCGGCGCAGGGGATCGCGGCGGTCACTGAGCGAGCGGCGACCGGCGTGGAAGACCTCTGCCGGAGGTGGTCCTGCTGGGCCGGATACCGTCCCGGCCACGCCTCGCCGGGGCTGTCGCCGGCGATCTGGCCGTGGCCCGGCACGCGCTCGCCGACCGTGAGGGTCGGCCCCGGATCCGGTAGCGCAGGCCCGCGGTCACGTAGCTGCCGGACAGCTCCTCGCAGTGATCGCCGGCCAGCATCGGGTGGCGGAGCAGGACGCCGTTTTAGACCGATCATTCTGGATAGGGTAAGGTCCCGCAGGTGGCGAGGAGGAAGGCGTTCGATCCGGACGCGGTGTTGCAGCGGGCGCTCGAGCTGTTCTGGGAGCGCGGATACGAGGCGACGTCGATGACGGATCTGGTCGAACATCTGGGCATCGCCAGGGCGAGCATCTACGCGACCTTCGGCAGTAAGCAGGACTTCTACGCCCTGGCGCTGCGGCGGTATCTGGACGCCACCGATCCGAAGATCATGACGGAGCTGTCGCAGCCGGGGCCCGTGTTGCCGGCGGTTCGGGCGCTGGTGGACCGGTATGTGACGGAGGCGGCCGAGGACGAGCGGCAGCTGGGCTGCATGGTCGTCAACAGCGCGGTCGAACTCGCCGGCCGGGAGGAGCGGGTGGCGCGGCTGGTGGAGGCCAGCTGGGCCCATCTGGAGACGGCGCTGACCTCGGCGTTGCTGCGGGCCAGAGCGCAGGGCGAGGTGCCGCCCGAGGCCGACCCTCGGGCGCTGGCGCGGTTCCTGCTGGTCTTCTTCCAGGGAGTACGGGTGCTCGGGCGGGCGCCCGACGCCGGTGTGCGACTGCGTGATGCGGCCCGGATCGCCGTCTCAGTGCTCGGCTGACGCGCTCCACGGGCCCGGCTCGACAGTGGCACGGTATCCGGACCGATCGGTCTCGAATGTCATCTGGCATCTCCGGCACCTGAACGGGGGCAGCGGGCCCTGGTGACGGCGCCGCGGGCCAGGGGTCGTTCGGCGTACCGCTATCGCCGTGGGTCGCGCCATCAGTACCGCGGCTACGAATCCGGCCAGTAATGAGGAGAGCACTTGATCATGAGCGCACGATTCGACGGCAAGGTCGTCCTGATCACCGGCGGAGCCGGAGTCATCGCCGGGGCCACCGCACAGGCCTTCGCCGGCCTTGGTGCCAGCGTGGTGCTCGTCGGGCGCAATGCGGGCAAGTTGGCTGAAACCGCCGCCCGGATCGATGCCCGCAGGGGCAAGGTCGACTGGGTCACGGCCGACGTCACCGACAGCGACCAGGTTGCGGCAATGATCGCCGAGGTCGTACGCCGGCATGGCGGACTGCACGTCGCGTTCAACAGCGCCGGCATCTTCGGCACGAGCGCTCCGGTAGCCGATCTCGACGAGGACACCTGGCGGGCGGTGCTGGACACCAACCTGACCGGGGTCTTCCTGACGATGAAGCATGAGATCGCCCACATGCGGGGCAACGGTGGTGGCGTCATCGTCAACATGGCCTCCAACATCGGCGCCCACGGACGCCGCCCTGGCCTCGCCGCCTACGCCGCTTCCAAGGCTGCCGTCAGCGTGCTGACTCGGACCGCAGCACGCGATCACATCGCCGACGGCATCCGGATCAACGCCATCAGCCCCGGCGCGAGCGACACCCCCATGTCGTACCGGCCCGGCGAAGGTCAGGCCGACCGCGACGCCCGTATCAAATCCGCTGTGCCCGCTGGACGTGTCAGCGACCCCGCCGAAGTGGCCGCCACCGTTGTCTGGCTAGCGTCGGAGGACGCCAGCTTCGTCGTTGGGCATGACCTGGTCGTCGATGGCGGTGCCACCGCCTGAGTCGCGCAGCCGGCGCGTCCCGCTCCAGCCGCGCCACGCCTCGCCCGGACGCCACCTCTGGGGGCGGCGTGCCGCGACGTCACCTATGCACCCTCTCGGGAGGATTCGGGGCCCGAAGACGACATTGGCGCCGTCGCTGCTCACGACGGCGCCAATGCGGTGACGGGGGATACGACAACGGCGCCGTCGCTGCTCACGACGGCGCCGATGCGGTGACGGGGGATACGACAACGGCGCCGTCGCTGCTCGCGACGGCGCCGTTTGCGTCAATTCAGCCCTGGCGGCCCTTCCACTGCGGGTTCGCGCGGTTCACCACGACCACCCGGCCGTGCCGGCGCACCACGGTCGAACCCGGCTTCTGCTTCAGCGAGCGCAGGGAGCTACGTACCTTCATCTCGGACCCTCCTCGGGGTGGGGTCTTCGGTTCCGCCGGTATCAACGCCGGGGCTCGGCCCCAGATTCCCCGCCCCCTACCGACACCCCTGGGTCCGCTCAGCCGAGGTGGCGGTCGATCTCGGCCAGCTCCTCGGCGCTGAAGTCGAGGTTGTTCAGCGCGGCGACGTTGGCCTCCAACTGCGGCACGCTGCTCGCCCCGATGATCAGGCTGGTCATCCGCGGGTCGCGCAGCGCCCAGGCGAGGGCGAGCTGGGCCAGCGACTGGCCGCGTCGCTCGGCGATCGCGCCGAGCGCTCGGACGGTCGCCATCCGCTTCTCATCGAGGTCGCTCTCATTGAGGAAGACGCTGGTGCGTACCCGGGAGTCGGACGGGATGCCGCCCAGGTAGCGGTCGGTGAGCAGGCCCTGCGCCAGCGGGCTGTACGCGATGCAGCCGGCCCCGGCCTCCTCCAGTGTGTCCAGCAGGCCGTCGGTCTCGGTCCACCGGTTGAGCATCGAGTACGACGGCTGGTTGATCAGCAGCGGCGTACCCAGGTCGCGCAGGATCGCGGCGGCGCGGGCGGTCTGCTCGGAGTTGTAGTTGGAGATGCCGACGTAGAGCGCCTTGCCGGAGCGGACGATGGCGTCCAGCGCGCCCATCGTCTCCTCCAGTGGAGTGTCCGGGTCGAACCGGTGCGAGTAGAAGATGTCGACGTACTCCAGACCCATCCGGCGCAGCGACTGGTCGAGCGACGAGATCAGGTATTTGCGGGAGCCCCACTCCCCGTACGGGCCGGGCCACATGAGGTAGCCGGCCTTGCTGGAGATGACCAGCTCGTCGCGGTACGGCTTGAGATCGGTGGCCAGCATGCGGCCGAAGTTCTCCTCGGCGGTGCCGGGCGGCGGGCCGTAGTTGTTGGCCAGATCGAAGTGGGTGACTCCGAGGTCGAACGCGCGGCGGACGATGTCTCGCTGCCGCTCGTACGGGCGGTCGGGGCCGAAGTTGTGCCACAGGCCGAGGGAGATGGCGGGCAGCCGCAGGCCGCTGCGGCCGCTTCTCCGGTAGGTCATGGTGTGGTAGCGGTCGTCCGCGGCGAGATAGTTCACGATCATGAGCCTATGCCGGGTGGCGGCGAGCTGCCGAGCGGCGCTGACCAGGTCGCGGCGGCCGGCGTCACCCGCCCGGCCGGCGCGGAGTTGACCACCACGCCGGCAAGAGAACGGGGAGCCAGATGGACGACATCACCGCCATGATCATGGATGACCACGCCGCGTTCCGGCGTGGGTTCGCGCGGCTGGACGACGCGCGGGACGAGCAGGAGTTGCTGGGCATCTGGGAGGCGCTCGCCCTGCACCTCGACATCCATGCCGAGGCCGAGGAGGCGATCCTCTACCCGCACCTCGTGCGGCACGGTGACGACGGCGAGGCCGAGACGGTCGACGCGGTGGGCGACCACAACAAGATCCGGGACGCGATCGCGGAGTCCAAGCTGCACCCGGTGGGCTCCGACGAGTGGTGGGCGGCGGTCTGGCGGGCCCGCCGGGAGAACAGCGAGCACCTCGCTGAAGAGGAGGACGAGGCGCTGCCCGACTTCCGCCGACACGCCGGCGCCGAGCTGCGGGCCGAACTGGGCCACCGATGGTTGACCTTCTACGGCGAGCACAAGAACGGCCGCAACCTGGTCTTCCACGACAAGGACCCCCAGGGGTACGTGCGCGAGCACCGATAGATCTCCCCGGCGCGGGGGAGTCGCCGCGCGGTGCGCCGGCCTGAGAATGAGTCGATGAGGCCCCTGGCACCGCTGGTCGCCGCCAGCACCTGGCGGCGCGGCGTGTTCCTGCTGCTCGGCGGCGTGCTCGTGCTGCCGTACGTGCTGCTCGTGGTCGCGTTCCGGCAGGTCTTCACCGGGACGCCGACCCCCTGGCCACTGACGCTCGGCCTGCTCCTGGTCGCCGCGCTGATCGCCGGAGTGCCGCTGCTGCTCGACGGGAGCCGCGCGTTGGAGATCGCGGCGGCCCGGGCACTGCTCGGCGTGGACCTGCCGGAACCCGCGCCCACCCAAGGGGCCGACCGGGAGACCCGGCTGCGCGCCGCCCTCTGGATCGCCACCCACCTGGTGGTCGGTGGACTGCTGATCGTCGCCCTGCTCATGGCGGTGCCGATGGCGCTGGCGTTCATCGCCCAGCAGTTCGGCATCGGCGGGGAACTGCTGCGGGAGGAACGGTTCGGCCCGCTCGACGGGCGGGACACGGGCTGGCTCACCCTCACCGGCGTGCTGCTGCTCGTCGGCCTCGGCTACGCGGTCGCCGGGCTCGGCGCGCTGGCCGCGACGATGGCGCCGGTGCTGCTCGGGCCGGCGCAGGCCGAGCGGATCGCCGCGCTGGAGGCCCGCGCTACCCGGCTCGCCGAGCGCAACCGACTGGCGAGGGAACTGCACGACTCCGTCGGCCACGCGCTCACCGTGGCGACCCTGCAAGCCGGGGCTGCTCGATCGGTGCTGGACACCGACCCGGAGTTCGTCCGCCGGGCGTTGGCCGCCATCGAGGAGGCCGGCCGGGCCGCCATGGACGACCTCGACCACGTGCTCGGGGTGCTGCGGGAGCCCGAACACGGTCGGCCCGCACCGGTGCCGCAGCGTACGCTCGTCGACCTGGACCGGCTGGTGGCGGACACCCGTGCGGCGGGCCTGCCGGTGGACGAGCGCCGTACCGGCGACCCGGCGGCCGTGCCGGCGGCGGTCTCCCGGGAGGGGTACCGGATCGTGCAGGAGGCGCTGACCAACGCGGCGCGCTACGCCCGGGGGCCGGTCGAGCTGCGGCTCCACGTCGGGCCGGACGCGCTGGAGCTGGAGCTGGTCAACGAGCTGCTGCCCGCGCCGCGCCGCCCCGACCAGGGTGGGGGTGGCCGTGGCCTGGACGGCATGCGGGAACGGGTGCTGCTGCTCGGCGGCCAGCTCGCCGCCGGACCGGCGGGTGGCCGGTGGCGCATCGGTGTGCGACTGCCGTACCGGGAGGCGCCGTGAGCATCGGAGTGCTGATCGTCGACGACGACGAGCTGATCCGGGTCGGGCTGCGCGCGATCATCGACGCCCAGCCCGACCTGCGGGTGCTCGCCGAGGCCGCGGACGGTGCCGAGGTGCTGCCGCTGGTCGCCCGGCACCGGCCCGCGGTGGTGTTGATGGACGTCCGTATGCCGGGCATCGACGGCATTCAGGCCACCCGGCATCTGCTGGCTGCCTCCACCGAGCCACCCCGGGTGCTGGTCGTCACCACCTTCGCCAACGACGAGTACGTCTACGACGCGCTGCGTGCCGGCGCCAGCGGGTTCCTGCTGAAGCGGGCGCGACCGGCCGAGGTGGTGGAGGCGGTGCGGGTGGTCGCCGCCGGCGAGTCCCTGCTGTTCCCGGCGGCGATCCGGCGGCTCGTGGGCGCGTACGGCGGGCAGGGTGGGGACGGGCTACGCGCGGCCCGGCTGACCGAGCGGGAGGCCGAGGTGCTGCGGTTGATGGTCGCCGGACTGTCCAATCCGGAGATCGCCGCGCGCCTCGTGGTCGGGGTGGAGACGGTGAAGACCCACGTCGGCAACGTGCTGGCCAAACTGGCGGTGCGGGACCGTACCCAGGCCGTCATCGCCGCGTACGAGTCCGGTTTCGTCACCCCGGCCGGCTGACCGGTGCGACGGGTTCCACGAGGACACCGAGGTCCGGGGGAGTTCCGGCTCCCCCGGGAGGGGGAACAGGTTCCCCGGGGCACGGGAGGGTCCCCGGGCCGCGCGAGCCGACGCTGAGGACATGACAATCCTCGATGCACCGCCTCACCCGGGCACCCGCCGGCCCGACCGGCTCGCCCCGCTGGCGGCCGGCTGGCTGGGCCTTTGGGGTCTCCTGGCCCTGCTCGGCACGATCACCGGCGCCGGCTACCCGTTCGGTGCGAACGACCCGCACGGCGACGTGAATCTGCTGCGGCTGGTCCCCGTCCGCTTCGGACCGCCGCTGTTCGCCGCTCTCCTGCTCACCGCGGCGGTCGCCGCGCTGGCCATGAGCCGCCCGACCGGGCGTCCGTCCCGCCCGCTGCGGATACTGCTCGCCGGCTACGGCTGGGCGGCGGCGGCCGTCCTGGCCCTCGTCGTCCCGGACGCCCGCATCCTGGTCATCCTCGGCTACGCCCCCATGCTGATCATCGGCGCGCCGTTCGGCTGGCCGCCGGTCGACTACGCGGAGATCTTCAGCTGGGCGCTCTTCGCCCGCTTCGCCGCCGCGATCGGCGGGTTGCTGCTCGCCGGCGCCGTGCTGGTCTGGCAGCGCCGCACCGCCGGGGTGTGCGTGGCCTGCGGTCGTGGCCGCGGCGAGCGGGGCTGGACCACTCCGAGCGCCGCCGCCCGCTGGGGGCGGTGGGCGGTCGGCATCGCGGCGGCCATCCCGCTGGCGTACGCCTCGACCCGCTTCGCCTGGGCCGCCGGCGTCCCGCTCGGGATCTCCCGCGAGTTCCTCACCGAGATGCGGGAGACCGGACTGGTCTGGGCCGGGTTCGGGCTTGGTGCCTTCGCCACCGTCGGGGCGGTGCTCACCCTCGGCCTGGTCCAGCGCTGGGGCGAACGGTTCCCCCGCTGGATGCTCGGCCTGGCCGGCCGGCGGGTGCCCGTGAAGCTCGCCGTGATTCCGGCGGCCGTCGTGTCGGTGGCGGTGACCGCGGCCACACTCGGACTCATGAGCGACCCGCAGTTCTGGCCGATGAACGAGGGCTTCAAACTGGCCAGCGCGCCGGCCCTGCTGTGGCCGGTGTGGGGCGTGGCGCTCGGCGCGGCCACGTACGCGTACCACCTGCGCCGCCGGGAAGCCTGCCGGCGCTGCGGTCGCGGCTGAGCCAGGGTGGGAGTGGGGGTACCCGGCAACGCGCGGGCGCCCCCAGCCGCACCGCGCTAGCGTGGGTCGGGTGACTGCGCCCAACCCGGTAATCCCGGTTCCACCGGTCGACCTGCCCCGTACGCTCGGCGAGCTGCGGGCGGCCGGTCACCGATACCGCACCGTCAAGCAGGAACTCCGCGACAACCTGATCGCCCGGATGCGTACCGGCGCCGACCGGTTCCCCGGCATCGTCGGCTACGAGGACACCGTCCTGCCCGAGGTCGAGCGGGCCCTGCTCGCCGGGCATGACCTAGTGCTCCTCGGCGAGCGCGGCCAGGGCAAGACCCGACTGATCCGCTCCCTCGGCGCGCTGCTCGACGAGTGGACCCCGGTCATCGCGGGCTCGGTGCTCAACGAGCACCCCATGCACCCGCTCACCCCGGCGTCCCGTGCCCAGGTCGCCGAGGCCGGCGACGACCTTCCGGTCGGCTGGCTGCACCGATCGATGCGGTACGGCGAGAAGCTCGCCACGCCGGACACCAGCGTGGGCGACCTGATCGGCGACGTCGACCCGATCCGGATCGCCGAGGGCCGGACCCTCGGTGACCCCGAGACGATCCACTTCGGCCTGGTGCCGCGGACGAACCGTGGCATCTTCGCCGTCAACGAGCTGCCCGACCTGGCCGAGCGGATCCAGGTGGCGCTGCTCAACGTGCTGGAGGAGCGCGACATCCAGGTGCGTGGCTACCAGCTGCGGCTGCCGCTGGACCTGCTCCTGGTGGCCAGCGCCAACCCGGAGGACTACACGAACCGCGGCCGGATCATCACGCCGCTCAAGGACCGCTTCGGCGCGGAGATCCGCACCCACTACCCGGTCGACCTGGAGCTGGAGCTGGCCCTCATCCGGCAGGAGGCCGACCTGGTCGCCGAGGTGCCGGAGCACGTGCTGGAGGTGCTGGCCCGGTTCGCCCGCGCGGTGCGCGAGTCGCCGTCGGTGGACCCGCGTTCCGGTGTGTCCGCCCGGTTCGCGATCGCCGCCGCCGAGACCGTGGCTGCCGCCGCGCTACGCCGGGCGTCCCTGCTCGCCCCCGGACCGGATGACGAGGCGGCACGCCCCGAGGCCCCGGTGGCGCGGATCGGCGACGCCGTCTCGGTGACGTCCACGCTGCGCGGGAAGGTCGAGTTCGAGAGCGGCGAGGAGGGGCGGGAGATCGAGATCCTGGCCCACCTGCTGCGTACCGCGACCGCGGAGACGTTCCGGGCCCGGCTGGCCGGGCTGGACCTCTCCGGCTTCACCGATCTGGTCGCCGAGGGCACCGTGATCGAGACCGGCGAGCTGGTCGGTTCCGCCAGCCTGCTGCGGCAGGTGGGCACCGTGCCGGGGCTCGCGAAGGTGCTGGACCGGCTCGGGATGGGCGATGCGCCCATCCCGGCGGAGGCTGCCGCCGGCGTCGAGTTCGTGCTGGAGGGGCTGCACCTGACCCGCCGGCTGGGCAAGGACGTGACGGAGTCCGGCCGCACCGTCTACGGCGGCCGGAGCTGAGCGTGGCCGGCAACCGGTTCCGGTACGGGCAGTGGCGCGGCGGACCGGATCCGCTCGCGCCCCCGTACGACGTACGTGAGGCTGTCGATGCCGTCGGCGCCGAGGTGCTGGCCGGCGGCAGCCTGCGGGAGACGCTGCGTGACCTGCTGCGCCGGGGCCCCAACGGGCGGCGCGGCCTGGACGAGTTGGCCGCCCGGGCGCGGCGGATGCGCCGGCAGGCGCTGCGCCGGGGCGACCTGGACGGGGCGGTGACCCGGTCACAGGCCCTGCTCGACCAGGCACTCGCGGCCGAGCGGGACGAGCTGCGCGGCCGGGACGACGACGCCGCGCGGTTCGCCGAGACGGTGCTGGACAACCTGCCCCGCTCCACGGCCCGGGCGGTGCAGGAGCTGTCCGGCTACCAGTGGGCCAGCGAGGAGGCCCGCCGGTCGTACCAGCAGATCCTCGACGGGCTTCGCGACGACGTGCTCGGGCAGCGGTTCGCCGGCCTGCGGGACGCGGTCCGCGCGACCGCGGACCCGGAGGCCCAGCAGCGGCTCGGCGAGATGATGCACGACCTGAACGACCTGCTGGCCCGGCACGCCCGGTCGGAGGACACCGGCGACGCGTTCGCCGAGTTCATGCGCCGGCACGGCGAGTTCTTCCCGGAGCAGCCGAAGGACGTCGACGAGCTGATCGACGCACTGGCCCGCCGGGCGGCCGCCGGGGAACGGCTGATGCGCTCCCTGTCGGACCGGCAGCGCGAGGAGCTGGCCGGGCTGATGCAGCAGTCGCTCGGCGAGCAGCTGGCGGGGGAGATGTCGCAGCTCGACGCGCACCTGCGGGCGCTACGGCCCGACCTGGGCTGGGGACGGGGCGAGCGGGTCCGGGGAGAGCAGCCGCTCGGCTACGGCGAGGCGACCGGGGTGCTCGACGAGATCGCCGAGCTGGACGACCTGCTCGACCAGCTCGACCAGGAGCATCCCGGGGCGACGCTGGACGACGTCGACGTGGAGGCGGTCGCCCGTACCCTCGGGCGGGACGCGGCCGACGACGTACGCCGGCTGCGGGAGCTGGAGCGGGAGCTGCGCCGGCAGGGCTGGGTGACCCGCGACGCCGAGGGCCTGACGCTGAGCCCGAAGGCGCTGCGCCGGCTCGGCGGTACCGCGCTGCGGCGGGTCTTCGCCGACCTGACGGCCGGGCCACGGGGTCAGCACGACCTGCGCTCGGCGGGCGCCGCCGGCGAGGTGAGTGGCGCCTCCCGGCCCTGGGAGTACGGCGACGAGCAGCCGCTGGACGTGGTGCGCACCCTCACCCGGGCGGTACGCCGGGCTGGTCCGTCGGTGCCCGTGCAGCTCGCGGTCGAGGACTTCGAGGTGGTGGAGACCGAGCGGCGCGCCTCGGCGGCGGTGGCGCTCTGCGTCGACCTGTCGTACTCGATGATCTCGCAGGGGCGCTGGGGGCCGATGAAGCAGACCGCTCTGGCCCTGTCGCACCTGATGGCGACCCGGTTCCCGCAGGACGCGCTTCAGATCATCGGGTTCGGCCGGGAGGCGATGCCGCTGACCCAGCAGGAGCTCGCGGCGGTCGAGCCGGACATGGAGCAGGGGACCAATCTCCAGCATGCCCTCCGGCTGGCGGGCCGGCACCTGCGCCGGCACCCGGACGCCGAGCCGGTGGTGTTGGTGGTGACCGACGGGGAGCCGACCGCACACCTGGACCCGGACGACGGGGAGGCGTACTTCCACTGGCCACCGTTGCCGGAGACGATCGAGGCGACGATCCGCGAGGTGGACCGCCTGGCCCGGTACCGGGCGACGCTGAACCTGTTCATGCTGGGCGACGACCCGGGGCTGCGCCGCTTCGTCGACGCGGTGGCCCGCCGTTCGAAGGGCCGGATGTTCACTCCCGATCCGGACGATCTCGGCGAGTACGTCGTCTCCGACTACCTGCGCTCACGCCAGCGCCGCCGCTGACGCCGCACGTCGTCGATCACGCGAGTTGGGGTGGCGGGGGCGCCCGTCCGGGTGAACCGGCCACCACAATCGTGTGCTCGGCGGGGCGGCGCGGGGTTGACTGTTTTGGTGGAGAGCGGGCGGCTGCGGGGCGCGTACGAGGCGGTGCTCGCCGAGGTCGACGCGGGCGGTTTCGGTGCGCCGCCCGCCGGTCAGCTGAGCGCCGAGCAGATCGTGGCGCACCTGGCCGCCAACGACGAGTTGATGGTCGAGGCGACCGAGGCGGTGCTGGCCGGCTCGCCGTTCGCCTACTACGACCTGGAGACCATCCACCGCCCGCAGGTGGACGCCCTGGTCGCGGAGCATGATGGCTTGAACGGACTGGCCACCCTGCTCCGCGCCACCAGCGGGAAGCTCTGCGCGCTCACCGACCGGCTCGGGCTGGCTGCGGAGACCCCGGTCGAGACCCACCTGCGCGAGGGCTTCGACCTGCGGGTCGACGACGTCCTGCCCTGGGGCAGGACTCTCGACCTGCACACCACCGTGCACCTTCCGAAGCATCTCGCGCAGCTGCGCATGCTGCGCGCCGGCTGACCGCACCCGCCGGCTTCCCGTGCTCAGGCGGGCGTCGGTTCGGCCGGTGCCGGCTGGCGGAAGGTGCGGCGGTATGTGGACGGGGCCACGCCGAGGCGTTGGTGCAGTTGCTGGCGCAGGGCGGCGGCGGTGCCGAAGCCGGCGCGGCGGGCCACCTGGTCGATGCCCAGGTCGGTGGTCTCCAGCAGCAGCCTGGCGTGGTCGGTGCGCTGCTGGAGCAGCCACTGTGCCGGGCTGAGCCCGGTCTCGGAGCGGAACCGCCGGGTGAAGGTACGCACACTCATCCGGGACCGTTCGGCCATCTCGCGCAGGCTGACCGGCTCGTGAAGTCGCTGCCGGGCCCACTCGCGGGCGGCGGCGGTGCTGCTGTCGGCCACCTTCGGCACCGGCCGTTCGATGTACTGGGCCTGGCCGCCCTCCCGCCACGGCGGGACCACACAGCTGCGGGCCGCCCGGTTGGCCACCTCGCTGCCGTGGTCGGTGCGGATGACGTGCAGGCAGAGGTCGATCCCGGCGGCGACCCCGGCCGAGGTGAGGACCCGGTCGTCGTCGACGAACAGCACCTCGGGGTCGAGGTCGACGTCCGGGTGGAGCCGGCGGAACTCTTCGGCGTGCGCCCAGTGGGTCGTGGCCCGGCGGCCGTCGAGCAGCCCGGCGGCGGCGAGCACGAAGGCGCCGGTGCAGATCGACATGATGCGGGCTCCCCGCTCGTACGCGCCGCGCAGTGCCGTGGACACCTCGGTTTCGATCGTGCCGTCGGTCACGGCCGGTCCGGCGTGGATGCCGGGCACGATCACCGTGTCGGCGGTCTCCAGCAGTTCCAGGCCGTACTCGGGGAGCACCTGGAAGCCGGGGGTGGCACGGACCGGACGGCGGCCCGGGGTGCAGACCTCGACGGAGTAGGCGCGTCGCCCGTCGGCGTCGCGGGCGGTCCCGAAGACCTGGGCGGGGGTGCCGAGGTCGAGACCGACGACGTGATCGAGGGCGAGCACGGCGATCCGGTGCCGGGAAGTGGTCATGGCCCGATTATTGCGCATGATGGCTTTCCGGCCACTCGCCGCCGGGGTGGCCGCTGCCGAGACTCATTGCGTGACCACACGCCGCCCACATCCCGCCTGGATCGTCGCCGCCGTCGCCTTCGTCGCCCTGGTCGGCGCGGCCGGCTTCCGCGCCACCCCGTCGGTGCTGCTGCACCCGCTGCACGCCGAGTTCCGTTGGCCGCTCGCCACCATTTCCGCCGCCGTCTCGGTCAACCTGCTGCTCTACGGGCTCACCGCGCCGTTCGCCGCCGCGTTGATGGAGCGCTTCGGCATCCGGCGGGTGGTCGCCGTCGCTCTGCTGCTGGTCACCGCGGGCAGCGGCCTCACCGTTTTCATGACCGCGAGCTGGCAGCTCGTCCTCTGCTGGGGGGTCCTGGTCGGGCTCGGCACCGGTTCGATGGCGCTGGCCTTCGCGGCCACCGTGACCGGGCGCTGGTTCGTCAGGCATCGCGGCCTCGTCACCGGGGTGCTCACCGCCGGCGGCGCGGCCGGGCAGCTGGTCTTCCTGCCGATCCTCGCCGTGCTCGTGCGCGACCACGGTTGGCGCGTGGCGGCGCTCGTCGTGGCCGGGGCCGCGCTGGCGGTCGTACCGCTGGTGGTCTGGCTGTTACGGGAGCACCCGGCGGATCTCGGTCTGCCCGCCTACGGTGCGACCGAGGTCACCCCGCCTCCGCCCACGACCGGCGGGGCCGCCGCCCGCGCGGTCGGCGCCCTCACCCAGGCCGTCCGGACACGGCCGTTCTGGCTGCTGGCCGGCGGGTTCGGGATCTGCGGCGCGACCACCAACGGCCTGGTCGGTACGCACTTCGTGCCGGCCGCGCACGACCACGGCATGTCGGAGACCACGGCGGCCAGCCTGCTGGCGCTCGTCGGGCTCTTCGACATCGTCGGCACGATTCTCTCCGGCTGGCTCACCGACCGGGTCGACAGCCGGCTGCTGCTCGGCGTCTACTACGCGCTGCGCGGCGTGTCGCTGCTCCTGCTGCCGAGTCTCTTCGGCGGCTCGACCGAGCCGAGCATGCTCGTCTTCATCGTCTTCTACGGGCTGGACTGGGTGGCCACCGTGCCGCCGACCGTCGCGCTCTGCCGCGAGTACTTCGGCGCCGCCGCGCCGGTCGTCTTCGGCTGGGTCTTCGCCTCCCACCAGCTCGGCGCGGCACTCGCCGCCAGCGCGGCGGGGGTGGTGCGTGACCGGCTCGGGGACTACACGCTCGCCTGGTACGTCGCCGGGGCGCTGGCCATCGGCGCGGCGGCGCTGTCGCTGTCGCTGCGCCGCCGCCCGGGTGGGGTCGTGCCCGCCGCGGCGCTGGTCACCGCCGGACCGGCCGCACCCAGGGTGTGGCGCTACCGGGGCTGACCGGGGTTTCCGGCGGTGGTGCCGGAAGCGGCGCGGGGTCGCCGACGAACGGTGACCCCGCGCCGCACGGACGGTCACTCGACGACTCGGACGTCCTTCCAGAAGGCCACCCGGTCGCGGACCATCTCGGCATCCGGCTTCGGGTCCGGGTAGTACCAGACCGCGTCGGCGCTCTTGCGCCCGTCGTGCTCCAGGGAGTAGTACGACGCGGTGCCCTTCCACGGGCAGACCGTGTGGGTGTCGGACTCGCGGATCACGTCGTCGCGCAGCGCGGAGCGGGGGAAGTAGTGGTTTCCCTCGACCACGACGGTGTCGTCGCTCTCGGCGATGACCAGGTCGTTCCAGACGGCTTTCGGCATGCGTTCCACGCTATGTCGCCCGGCCCGCTCGCGACCACTGATCTTGCCCGCGCCCCGAGGCGTACCCGGGGTGCCGGCCGGGATCGGGTCAGCGGGTGGGCTCCGGGTCGGTGACGTCGGCGACGGTGGCGCCCAGCACGTCGAGCGCCGCGTCGGCGTCCACCGCCACGGCCACCCCGTGCTCGCCCGCGCCGAGGGTGATGGTCCTGCCGCGTACCCGTTCGTCGGCGATCACCGCCCAGGCCGTGGTCGCGCCGAACGGGGTGATGGTGCCGCGCTCGTAGCCGGTGACGGCCTTGGCGGTCGCCGCGTCCGGCATGGAGATGCGGTTGACGCCGAGCAGGGTGCGCAGCTTCGGCCAGGAGATGACACGGCCGCCGGGGGTGAGCACGAAGAGGTAATCGTCCGGGCCACGGCGCACCACGATCGTCTTCACCACGTCGGGGACCTCGACCCCGCGTACGGCGGCGGCCTCCGCGAGGCTGGCCACCGCCCCGTGCCGGATCACCCGGTACGGCAGGCCGGCGGCGTCGAGGGCGGCGAGCGCGGGTGACGGCATGTGGTGCACCGTAACTCGTGGCGGGCTGGTGGGAAGTGTGAAAAGGCCAACGTGGACATCCGGTGCCGTTGCCGTCATCGGGCGTAGAGTGATCACATGGGCGCGGTCCGTGTGGATCTTCAATCGGTCGACCATGACAGTGCGGTGACGACGCTGCGACGCTCGTACGCGGCGGTGCCGTCCGGCGAGCCGATCCGGCTCGCCAAACGCACCTCGAACCTGTTCCGGCCGCGTACCGAGGTGCGGACGCCGGGGCTCGACGTGAGCGGGTTGACCGGGGTCATCTCGGTCGATCCGACCGCCCGCACGGCCGACGTGCAGGGCATGTGCACCTACGAGAACCTGGTCGACGCGACCCTCCCGCACGGGCTGATGCCGCTGGTAGTGCCGCAGCTGCGCACCATCACGCTGGGCGGCGCGGTCACCGGGCTGGGCATCGAGTCGACGTCGTTCCGCAACGGCCTGCCACACGAGTCGGTCACCGAGTTGGACGTGCTCACCGGCTCCGGCGAGATCGTCACCGCTCGCCCCGACGGCGAGCACGCCGACCTCTTCGCGGCCTTCCCGAACTCGATGGGCAGCCTCGGCTACGCCACCCGGCTGCGCATCGAACTCCAGCCGGTGCGGCGGTACGTGGCGTTGCGCAACGTACGGTTCACCCGGCTGGAGGCGCTCACCGACGCGGTCGCCGAGGTGACCGCCACCCGATCCTGGGACGGGGTGCCGGTGGACGCGATGGACGGGGTGATGTTCAGCCCCGGCGAGGCGTACCTGGTGTTCGGCACCTTCACCGACGAGAGCGAGCGGCCCAGCGACTACACCGGGCAGGACATCTACTACCGGTCGCTGCGCCGGCGCGTCCGGGACACGCTCACCACGTACGACTATCTCTGGCGCTGGGACACCGACTGGTTCTGGTGTTCCTCGGCGTTCGGCGTGCAGCACCCCGTGGTGCGCCGGCTCTGGCCCGCGCGCTACCGGCGCAGCGACGTCTACCACCGCCTGGTCCGGCTCGAGCACCGCCACGGTGTCGCCGCCCGGATCGAGCGGCTACGCGGCCGGCCCGCCCGCGAACGGGTGGTGCAGGACGTGGAGATCCCATTGGAGCGGACGGCCGACTTCCTGCGCTGGTTCGCGGGCGCGGTCGGGATGACCCCGGTCTGGCTCTGCCCGTTGCGACTCCGTGAGCCGGCGGGTCCCGGCTCGACCCGGTCCTGGCCGCTGTATCCGCTGCGGCCGGGCCAGGACTACGTCAACATCGGTTTCTGGGGGAGCGTGCCGATCGCCGAGGGCGCCACCGACGGTGACGTCAACCGGTTGATCGAACGCGTGGTGTCGGAGATGGGCGGGCACAAGTCGCTCTACTCCGACGCGTACTACGACCGGGACTCCTTCGAGCGGCTCTACGGCGGCGCGACGTGGCGCACCGTCCGGGACCGCTACGACCCGGAGCACCGGCTCACCGGACTGTACGAGAAGGCGGTGGCGAGAGCATGAGCCTGACCGATCGTGACCAGGGGGCCACCAGCGTCCCCGACACGCCGCCGGCGGGGGGCCGGCGGTCGCGTACGACCGTGGCGGACGTGGTCCGCGCGGTGACCATCGGCGACCTGCCGATACGGATAACCGGCTACGACGGCAGCGCCGTCGGCCCGGCCGACGCCGGGATCACGCTGGCCGTCCGCTCCGAGCGGGGGCTGTCCTACCTGCTCACCGCTCCGGGTGACCTGGGTATGGCCCGCGCGTACGTCAGCGGCGACCTGGGGCTGGAGGGGGTGCATCCGGGCGACCCGTACGAGGCGTTCCGGGTGCTCAGAGACGATGTGCGGCTGCGCCTGCCGGCGTTGAGCGAGGCGCTGACGCTGGTACGCGGGCTGGGCTGGGAGCGGCTGCGGCCGCCGCCCGCCCCGCCGCAGGAGGCACAGCCGCGTTGGAAGCGGGTGATGAGCGGGCTGCGGCACTCCCGTTCCCGCGACAGCTCCGCGATCTCGCACCACTACGACGTCTCGAACGCGTTCTACGAGCGGGTGCTCGGCCCGTCGATGACGTACACCTGCGCGGTCTTCCGCTCTCCGGACGACACGCTGGAGCAGGCCCAGGCGTCGAAGTACGACCTGGTCGCCGCGAAGCTGGCGCTCAAGCCGGGGATGCGGCTGCTCGACGTGGGCTGCGGCTGGGGCGGGATGGTCCGGCACGCGGCTCGCGAGTACGGCGTCAAGGCGCTCGGTGTGACGCTGTCGAAGGCGCAGGCCGAGTGGGCGCAGGCGGCGATCGAGCGGGAAGGCCTGAGCGAGCTGGCCGAGGTGCGGCACATGGACTACCGGGACGCGCCATCCGAGGAGTTCGACGCGATCTCGTCGATCGGGCTGACCGAACACATCGGGGTGCGAAACTACCCGGCCTACTTCGGGGCGCTGCGCGACCGGCTGCGTCCGGGCGGGCGGCTGCTGAACCACTGCATCACCCGGGCGGACAACCGGGCTCCGCACCGGTCCGGCGCGTTCATCGACCGGTACGTCTTCCCGGACGGTGAATTGGCCGGGCCGGGCCGGTTGATCAGCGAGGTGCACGACGCCGGGCTGGAGGTGCACCACGAGGAGAACCTGCGGCAGCACTACGCGCTGACGTTGGCGGGCTGGTGTCGCAACCTCGTCGAGCACTGGGACTTCTGCGTCTCCGAGGTGGGCGTTGGGACCGCGCGCGTGTGGGGGCTCTACATGGCCGGGTCGCGGCTCGCGTTCGAGCGCAACAACATCCAGCTGCACCAGGTGCTGGCCACCCGCAACAACCCGGACGGGAGCAACGGCTATCCGCTGCGTCCGGACTGGCTGCCGTGACCGGCGCCTGATCCGCACGAAAGGCCGCGCGACACGCGCGGCCTTTCGTCGAACCGATTGACAAACAAGTTTTGTACGTACAAACTGATTTTGCCATGAGAGATGTCCTGTACCTGGAACAGATCGAGCAGGCCGAGACTCTGCTCAAGCCGCAGCGCGTGGAGGTGTTGCGGCAGCTGGCCGAGCCGCGCACCTGCACCGAGGTGGCCGCCCGGCTGGAGCAGACGCCGCAACGCGTCTACTACCACGTCAAGCAGTTGGTTGCGGCCGGCCTCGTCGACCTGGTCGCCGAGCGCAAGGTCCGCGGCATCACCGAGGGCATCTACCAGGCCGCCGCCCGGTCCTACTGGCTCTCACCCCGGCTGGTGGGTCGCATCGGGCTGCGCCGGGCTCGCGACGAGCTCAGCCTGGGCTACCTCCTCGACCTCATGGAGGAGGTCCAGTCCGACATCGCCGCCCTCGATCGGGCCGCGCCCGAGCTGCCCTCGGTCGGCGTGTCGGGCGAGATCCGCGTGCCGGCCGAGCAACGCCAGCAGTTCCTGCACGACCTGCAGACCACTCTGCAGGACCTTTTCACCCGCTACGGCGGCGCCGAGGGAGATGCGTTCAAGCTCGCCGTGGCCTGCTACCCGAAGGGGAAAGACCGTGAGTGAACCGATGAAGCTGCACGCCCGCCTCGCCGCCCCCGTCGAGGCCGTTCGCCGGGCCCTGACCGACGCCGCCGAGCTGCGCGTCTGGCTGGCCGAGCACGCCGAGGTCGAGCTGCCCCAGCGGTACGAGTTCTGGGGCCGCTACACGCCCGAGGGTGACGCGCCGCACCAGCGCCCGCTGCACGTCGACGACGAGACGCTGCGCTTCGCGTGGACGCTCGACGGGGTGGAGACCACCACCGAGTTCCGGCTGCGGGCCGAGAGCGCCGACTCGACGTTCCTCAGCGTGAGCCAGAGCCACTGGGACTTCGCCGACGTGATCAGCGGCGGGATCCGCGGGGTGTTGCAGACGTACTGGTGCCTCTCCACCGCCAACCTCGCCCTGCACCTGGACGGCCGGCCGCTGCTGCCGAAGGTCGACTTCACCTCCACCGAGATGCGCGGCGAGATCGTCATCGACGCGCCGATGGCCAAGGTGTTCACGTCGCTGACCGACTCCGAGCAGGCCAGCGCCTGGTTCGGCCACCCGATCGGCATCGAGCCGTGGGTCGGCGGCCGCTACGCCATGGGTGGGTTCGAGTCGGGTCACGCCGCGAAGGTCGTCGACCTGGACCCGGGCCGGAAGATCTCCGTCGACTGGGGTCCCGGCGGCGTCACCACCTGGGAGCTGGCCGAGTCCCACGGGAAGACCAAGCTCACCTTCGTGCAGAGCGGCTTCGACGAGGCGCAGCCGCCGTACGCGGGCTGGGCCGGGTCGTTGAGCGGCCTGTACGAGCTGCGCCGCTACAACGAGATGACGGACTGGCAGCCGATGTGGCTCACCGAGGAGCCGAGCGCCGAGCCTGAGACGGTGACCGCCGCCGGCTGACCCGCTCCGCCGAGGTGGCGGTGTCCCGAGCCGTCGGGACACCGCCACCTCGTTCGTCCATTCAGCCCTGCGGCAGCCGGTACAGCCGGGCCACGGCCTGCGCCTCGGCGCGGCGACCGAGTCGCACGTGGGCGCGGTGCAGGTCCACCGCGCACTGGCGGACGAGCCAGAAGCTCCGGTCCCGCCGTAGCTGCCGGCTGTGCAGGTCGAGCGCGGCCTCAAACTGGCCGATGGCGGCCGGGTCCCGCTTTGCGGCCAGGGCCATCCCGTGCCGCTGGAGCGCGATCGCCAGGGACTCGGGTCCCCGGTCCCGCCGGAGGGCGACGACGGCGGTGGTCTCCACCAGCGCCCGGGAGAAGAGCTCCTCCGCGGCGGCCTCATCACCGCGCGTCTCCCGGAGCAGACCCTGCCGGATCCACGCCCGTGACCGCACCAACCGGGCCCGCTGGGTGGGAATGCCGTCGGTGCCGTATGCCCGGCACCACATCTCGTACGCCTCGTTGGCGAGCTGATCGGCTTCTGCGAGCGACCGGTCGTCGTCCAGCTGAAGCAGCGTGAAGGCGAGGTTGTTGCGGGCCGAGGCCGTCTGCAACTGCCCCATCCGGCCGATCAGCTCGGTGCGCCGGGCCAGCACCTGCCGGCGGGCGGCGATCGCGTCGTCGACGGCACCCACTCGCAACGACTGGAAGGCGACGTCCTCCAGTGCGCCGAGGGTGTAGCGGTGCAACCGCCCGAAGTCGTTTTCGCACCGGGCCAACACGACGCGCTGGAGCGCGAGCGCCCGCTCGTGGTCGCCGTCGCTGGCCGCCAGGGCCGCGCGCGCCGCCGCGACTTCGCGGATCAGACCGGGTGACGGCGCCGGCAGCTCCTCCAGCATGCGGTTGGCCTCGTCGATGAGGGCCCCGCTGGACGCGTACACCGTCGGTTCCGCGCGACGGCGGCGCGCCCACGCCAGCACGCAGCGGGCGCTGATCCGTTGCTCGTCGTCGGGTGCCGAGTGGGTGTCCGCGAGCTTCAACGCGCGTTCCGCCGACGCCTCACCACGTGCCCGGTCATACTCGATCCGCTCCACCGCGCTCAGCGCGAGCAGGCAGCGGATGTGCTCGCGGCTGCCCGTGTGCCCCGAGTCCTCGAGCCAGCTCACGGCGTGCTGGAGGTACCTGATCGCGTCCGCGCGGCGGTGCTGGCTGCGCATGCCGTCGGCGATCTCGTAGGCGCTCGCCGCCGCCTTCTGCAGATCGTTCTCCACGCCGGCGAGGGCGAGCGTCACGTGCAGGGTGAGCAGCACCCGCCGGGCGTCGGAGGGGTCGTCGTCGGCGAGCAGCGCGTGGACGGCGGAGAGCGCGCCGCCGAGGATCTTCGTTCGCTCCTCCGGTGAGAGCGTGTCCTCCACGTTGTCCTTCGCGACCCGGAACCGCAGCCGCTCGACGAACTCCAGCGTGCCCGTCGTGCTGTCGGTCGGTCTGATCCAGGAGGAGGCGATCGCGGCGTCCAGCCCTTCGGACGACCGGACGCGTCCGAGCCCGGCGACGAGTACGTGGTCGAGGAACGACTCGCCGAGCAGGGCGGCGGCCACGAGCACCTGCCGTACCCCCAGGGACAGCTCCGCCCAGTGCTGGGCGAGCAGGCTGTTGAGGCCGCCATCGAGCTGGGCCACGTCCTGGGCGTGCAGCGCGATGCGGCCGCCCCGGGTGACGGCGCGCAGCCGGGGCGCGTCGAGGAGCAGACGCAGCGCGTACGGGTTGCCGTCCGCGCGTTCGGCCAGCCGGGCGGCGATCTGCGGGTCGGTCGACGGGTGACCGGCCAACACGTACGAGATCAGGTCGTCGTCGGTCAACCGGCCCAGCTGCACCGTCCGGATCTGCAGGGAAGTGCTGGCCCCCGCGAGGTAGCGGGGAAAGGGCTCGTCGGAGCCGGCGAGCCGCTCGGGCCAGGTCGTGGCGATGGCCATCAACGGCAGGTCACCGGTGAGCGCGTTGGCGACCAGGGAGACCGCCGCCGGGTCGAGGTTGTGGGCGTCGTCCAAGACCAGCACGATCGGCAGCCGGTCCTCCTCGCCGCTCGAATCGATCAACGTCCGGAGCAGCTGGTACACCTGCGCGCCGCGGTCGATCTCGTCCCCGTAGTCGACCCGTCGTGGCCCCTGGCCGGCCCGCCGCTCACGGCGCCACTCGGCGTGCGCCTGAATCAGCTCGTCGCCGACGTCCGCGACCGTCTCGGCGAGTTCGAGGATGTCGGGCAGGGGGAGTACGGCGGCGATGAGGCGGTACGTGGAGCGAGCGAGCAACTTCCTACGTTCGAGCCGGTTGAGCAGGTGCGGCAGATGCCGGGTGATCTGGTTCGTGAGGTTGTCGAGTATCGGCGCCGGTGATCCGTCGCCGAGCCGCCCGGACGCGGGTGCCAGCCACAACCAGGGGATCTGCGCCTCGGCCGGTATCTCCAACTGCCGATGCCGGACGGTCTTCCGTTCCGCGGTGAGGGCGACGAAGCCGTTCGCCGACTCGTCGGCGCGCGGCACCAGGGCCGGCGGCCAGTACCGAGGATCAGGTTGGCGTGCCGCGAGAGCGCGGTAGAACTCCTGCACGACCCGCGTCTTGCCCCAGCCGGGCGGCGCGGAGAAGACCGTGAGGTGGGGCCGCGAGGTCGCCCGGACCTGATCGAACAAATCTTCCAGCTGGTGAACTTCGGCTTGACGGTCACGGCCGACGAACATGCGATTCCCCCGTTGATTCCGCGACACGGATTCCGGCTTTCCTTCGCTCGACCGCTGTCACACTTTGGTGATGGTCATGGTCGGGTCGACCGATCGCAATTGGGCGGCGACTCGATTCATCGCGGCCCGTAGGAATCGTGCGTCCGCGATGAAGAAGAACATCACCTGGGTCGACCGTGTGAGGGCCATCGCGCAGCGGGTCCGACCGCTCTCCGCGTCGTGGCCGGTGATCCGGAAGCTCAACTCGGATCCCAGGGCCGCCTGCCGCTCCTCGTCGGAGCGGCGGGACAGGATCGCCGCCGCCGCGCCGGCGCCCGTGCGGCCGCGGTAGAGGCCCGCCGCCGACGGCAAGCCCGCGACGACCTTCCGGCGTACGTCCCATTTCGAGCCGAGCAGCCGCAGCAGCTTGTTGGTCGTCAGTCCGGTGATGAACGCCTCGACGCAGTCCTGGGGTGTCGCTTGGACCGTGAACTGCCAGGTCCGCCGGTGATCCAGAAACGCCATCGGAACTCCTGAGTGGAATGTGAGACCAGTCAATGGATGGCTCGGGCGTCAAACGCTACTAGGGTCGCCTATTACGGCACATGACCGATCGGCTACTCCCCGGTGGACTTTCACGGCCTTGCGTCGTCGGTGCAGTGAGTCACGGGTGGAGTTCCGTCGATGCGGTAAGTGGGAGCGGACATTTTTGGATGCGTAGTCGGCAAGCTGACAGCGCGATCGTCTTTGACGTACCCGCCGGTGCGTGCGGCACGACGGCGTGGCTGTGCCCGTGGCTGGTGCGATCGCGGCCTATCCTGGCGGATCATGACGAGCAGCGAGCAGCGACTGGCCGCCATCCGGGGCGGCGTGCCGCCGCGCCGACACAACGCCCGGACGATCGCCGCGCTGACCGGCAACCCGGGCTGCACCCGGCGGGCGGTGTTGGACGGCGCCGGGGTCGACAAGACCGGGCTGGCTGAGCGGATCGGCTTTCCCGCCCGCTTCGGCCAGTCCAGGTTCGCCATCACCCGCGGCAACACCTTCGAGGCACAGCTCAAGGCCGACGGCGGTGTGGAACTGCTCCGCCTGGTCGCCGATCGGCTCGGCGTCGAGCCCGGCGACCGGGCCGACTGGACGGATCTCGGCGCCGCCGACGACCTGCCCGCGCGGCACACCCGGTCGCGCGAGCTGCTGACGGCCGCCGTGCCCACCGGTCCGCGCCAGCCGGCCGCGCTCTTCGATCACCCGCTGCTCAGCCTGGAGGTCGCCGGGCGGCGCGTGCACCTCGAACCGGATCTGGTCGCCGCCCGACTGGCCGGCCGGTTCCACGTCGTGGAGATCAAGTCTTTTCCGGTGATCGACGGGCAGGCCGATCCGGCGAAGGTGTCGGCCGCCGCGACCCAGTCCGCGGTGTACGTGCTGGCGCTGCGCGAACTGCTCGCCGCGGCCGGGCACGATCCCGAGCTGGTGTCACACGATGTGGTGCTGATCTGCCCGCGGGACTTCGCGAACCAGCCGGTGGCGAGCCTGCTCGACGTACGAAAGCAGCTGCTGGTGCTGCGCCGTCAGCTGACCCGGATGGATCGCCTCGACGACCTGCTGGCCGCGGTGCCCGCGGACTTCACCGCCGACCTGACGGCCGACCCGGCGACGCTGACCACTGCGCTGGCCCGCGTCGAGGCCCGGTACGCGCCGGAGTGCCTGGCCAGCTGCGAGTTGTCCTACTTCTGCCGGCACGAGGCGCGTGGCCAGAGCGGGGCGATGGGGCGGCCGGTCCGGGAGGCGCTCGGCGGGGTCGCCTCGGTGGCGGAGGTGATGGCGCTCGCCTCCGGCGAACGCACCCCCGAGCCGGAGCAGGTCGAGGCCGCCGCTCTGCTGCGCGCCGCCGCCCGGTTGCGTGCCGACGCCCTCGGCGCTCCGGCATGAGTACGCTGCGCGCGCTCGCGAAGGCGCAGGCCGTCGCCGCCGGGGTGGCCCAACCGGTGGCTACCGTGCGCCACGTCCACCTGCACGAACGCCCACTGGTGCTGGTGCCGCTCGCCCTGGCCGGCGAGGCGAACGCCCCGCTGGCCGCCCTGGTCGGTGCGGCGCCGGACGAGGCGAAGCTGCTGATCGTGCCGCAGCCCCGTAACCGGAACCAACGCTTTGCGTTCGCCGCCGAGCTGGCCTCGGTCGTGCTGCCCCACCTGGACGCGTACCGGGGGGTGAGCGAGGCGGTGGCGGTCGACCGGGGGCGGGACGTCCGCTACCGGTACGTGGACGCGCCGCAACTGCTGGTGCCCAACCCGGCCGGGATCACCTTCCTGCGGCTGCTCGGCCGGTCGACGCGGTTCCGCCGCCCGGACGGGGACTATCCGGTGCATCCGTCGGTGCCGCTGCTCGGGCGCTGGCTGACGTTCTTCGCCGAGCGGGCCGAACATCCCGGCTCGTCGGCGCTGCTGGCGATGACCGACGCCCTGACCCTGCACTGGGCGACCGGGCAGAGCGCGGTCGAGGACCTGCACCTGCCGGCGCTGTTCGGCTGGATCGAGCCGCCGGCCGGGCTTACCGGCGCCGAGGCGGCCGCCCGGGCCGAGGGCCCGTCGACGCACCCGCCGGCCGGCCCGGCCACCGATCCGGACTTCGACAACCGCCGGCTCGCCCCGGCCATCGAGGCGTACGCCGAGGCGGAGAAGGACCCGAAGGCGCGCGCCGAGGCGTACGCGGAGCTCGAAGCGCTGCTGCGCGACCAGCTCGCGCCCACCTGGGAGCTGATGTGGCGCGGCGTCGGGCTGCTGCGTGGGCTGGCGCCCGGCGCCCGGGTCGAGGGGCGCTGGGCCGGCGACCGGGACGCGGTCACCGCGCACGCGGAGCATGTGGATTCCGGCGGTGGCCCGCAGCCCCGCCGGGACGGCGCGGTGGCCGCGGCGGTACGGCTGCACCGGCTGGAGCGGGCGCTCACCTCGTACGCGGTGCAGCGCGCCTACGACGATCCGCTGGTGATGGCGGAGCACCGGCTGACCGGTGAGGCGTTCGTCGGTGACGTGACGCTGGCCGATCCGAAGCGGGTCGACGACAGCGGGAAGCGGCCGGTGCTACGTCCCCGGATCCAGCTGATCACCACCGAGCCGGTGCTCGTGCCGGTCGGAGCGACGTTGTACTGCCCGGCTCGGCCGTCCCAGAAGGCCCGGGTGGTCTTCGTGACCCCGGGCGCGGACGGCAAGACCGAGGTGGTGTTGGAGCTCTCCGGCGGGATGGGGCGCGGGCTGACCGCGCCGCCGGGCAGCGTGCCGGAGGTGGGGGAGCGGCTCTGTTACACCACTCTGGCCGATGCGTACCTGCCGTCCGGGGCGTTCCCCGCACCGGAGGAGACGCCGTGGACCCACGGCGGCCCGCCGGGTTCCGTGGCCGGTGCTGCTGCCTCCGACGGGCTGCCCGACGCCTCCGGCGAGCTGCCCGGCTCGGACGGTGACCCCGGGGAGGAGTGGGCCTGACCGGGCGGCCAACCTGACGCCCAGCAGTCGTGCGGGCCCTCCCGTCACGCTCGCCAGAAGTCCGGGTGGGTCGGCGCGAACGCTGTCGAGCTGTCCCGGATCCGGGGCAGCTCGACACCGGCGGGCGCGGGATGCCGATCGCCTCACCCCACCCCGGCAGGGCGGCCAGGTGGTGGTCTGACAGACCGCTGGTCCAGTTGCGACACCGCGGTCGTGACCACGGTCCGTGATTGCGGCGCCGCCGGTCCGTGCAGCGGCGCGGGTGCGTCCGGATGCGCGTCAACGCGGTCGACCGGGACGGGGCGGCGACAGCGCGGAAGGCCGCAACGGCCGCCGCCGTCGCGCAAGGGTGACGCTCCGTATATCGGGAACCAGCCGGTTGGCCCCTGGCGGGGCAACCCGAACGCTGGCTAGGCTTTTCGCGTTTGGCCGGGGCGGTCCGCGCCGTAGGGGTGCCCGCACGGGAGGGAGCCGGAGCGAGCGTGCCGCCGCAGGACCTGGAGCAGGCACCCGCCTGTGCCCGCCCGGCGTCCGCCGACCGCGGGTCGCCCGACCGTCGCCGGACCGGCCGCGTGTCGTCCGGCTCGGCCCGCCCGCGCCGGGTCGGGCTGCTGGTCGCGCTGAGTGGCGTGCTGCTGTTGGCGATCTGGTTGGTGGCGGCGTTGCCGGGCGCGGCCCTGGCCAGCGACCTCGGTTCCCTGCTGGTGTCCGGCTGGGCCGTGACGGCCTGCGTGGGCGCGGCGCGCCGGCAGCCGGCTCCACTGCGTCGGTTCTGGACGCTGCTGGCCGCCAGCACGGGGCTCGCCGCGGTCGGCCGGGCGCTCTGGGCGGCACAGCGACTCACCGGCGGCGAGTTGCCGCACATCGCGCTCGTCGCGGCGGTCTACCTCACCGGGATCATCGCCGGCACCGTCGCGTTGCTCTGCGTGCTCACCGCGCCGCGCAGCGCGGTCGGCCGGGCTCGCGTCCTGCTGGACGGGGTGATCGTCGGGCTCGCCCTGGTGCCGATCGTCTGGGTGGTGGTGTTCCGCGACGTCGACGCGGCGGAACTGGCCGATCCGGTCCGCACCCTCGGGCTGTTCTTCCCGATGCTCGACCTGGTGCAGCTGACCGTCCTGGTGGCGGCGGCCGGCACGACGCGTCCGGTGTGGCGGCCGCTGACCATGATCGCCGGCAGCCTGGCGACGCGGGCGTTGGCCGACACGGCGTACGTCGCGCTCGCCGCGCGGGGCGACTACTTCGCCGGCCACCTCCTGGACGTGTGCTGGGCGGTGAGCTACCTGCTGATCGTCGCCGCCACCTGGTATCCGCCTCCGCCGGCCTGCACCGATCCCGACGACACCGCCGACGCTCCGCTGCCGCCGTGGTGGCAGGTGGCTCTGCCGTACCTGCTGGTCGGTGGAGCGATCGTCGCGGTGATGCTGGCCCGGAAGCCGACCGGCCAGACCCCGCACCTGGTGTTCGTGGGCATGCTGGCGCTGCTCGCCGCCCTGGCCGTACGCCAGAGCCTGGCCGCCAAACAGAACCTGTGGCTGGTGGCCCGGCTGCGCACGCTCGCCTACACCGACCAGCTGACCGGGCTGCCGAACCGGCTGATGTTCACCCGCCAACTGCGGCGGGCGCTGCGCGTCGAGGGTCCGGTGGCGGTGCTGATGCTCGACCTGGACGGGTTCAAGCAGGTCAACGACCGGTTCGGTCACGCCACCGGGGACACCCTGCTGACCCGCCTGGCGGCGCGGATGCGCAGCGCCGTGGACGGCGACGGCACCATCGCCCGGCTCGGCGGGGACGAGTTCGCCGTACTGGTCGACGGTGAACGGTCGGCATCGCCGGAGCGGCTGGCCGAGCGGCTGCTCGACGCGTTGCAACCCTCCGACGGTGAGGAACACGCGGGGGTGCATCCGTCGGCGAGCATCGGCATCGCCGAGTACGGCCCGCAGCACACCTCCCACACCGATCTGCTGCGCGACGCCGACATCGCCATGTACGCGGCCAAGGCGGCGGGGAAGTCGGCGTACCGGGTGTGCACGCCGGAGCTGCGCGAGGCGGCGGTGTCCCGGGCGGAGTTGATCGCCGACCTGCGCCGGGCGGTCGACGAGGGCCAGTTGCACCTGGAGTTCCAGCCGATCGTCGATCTCGCAACCGGGGCGGTACGCAGCGCGGAGGCGCTGGTCCGCTGGCGGCACCCCCGGCTCGGACTGCTCAGCCCGGCGCGGTTCCTGCCGCTGGCCGAGGAGACCGGGCTGATCGTGCAGATCGACCGGTGGGTGATCCACGAGGCGTGCCGGTCGGCGGCGACCTGGCGGGACCGGCCGACCGAGGCCACCGTGGCGGTGAACATCGCCGCCGCGCACCTGCGCCGGCCGGACCTGATCGCCACGGTCACCGCGGCCACCGCTGCCGCCGGGCTGGCGCCCCGGACGCTCACCCTGGAGCTGACCGAGTCGGCGCTGATCGACGGCAGCGAGGCGGTGCTGGAGCGGCTGCGTCAGCTGCGTGAGCTGGGCATCCGGATCGCCATCGACGACTTCGGCACGGGCTACTCGTCGTTGAGTTACCTGCACCGCATCCCGGCCACCGAGCTGAAGATCGACCGCTCGTTCGTGGCCCGACTCGACCTCGACGACGACCGGGCGTACGCCACGGTGGAGATGGTGACCCGACTCGCCAACGCGTTCGACCTGTCGGTGGTGGCCGAAGGGGTCGAGACGGAACGGCAGCACGCGGCGGTCGCCGCGATCGGCTGCCTGCACGGTCAGGGTTACCGGTACGGCCGCCCCGGTGGCCTGGTGCAGCTGAATTCGCTGCTCGCTCGGGCAGAATCAGGCTTGACCCTCACGTAACGGCAGGCGGCAGCCTGGTTTCCGGAAGGGAGGGGACCATGGCGTACACGGTGGGTCAGGTGGCGAAGGTCGCCGGCGTGACGGTGCGGACGCTGCACCACTACGACGAGATCGGGCTGCTCTCGCCGAGCGGGCGCAGCTCGACCGGCTACCGCCGGTACGACGACGCGGACCTGGAACGGTTGCAGCTCATCCGTCACTACCGCGAGCTCGGGTTCCCCTTGGAGCAGATCACCGGGATCCTCGACGATCCGGCGGCCGATCCGGCCGCGCACCTGCGCCGTCAACACGAGCTTCTGACGGTACGGATCAAACGGTTGCAGGAGATGGTCTCGGCGATCGAGTTCGCGTTGGAGGCGAGGAAGTTGAACATCCGGCTGACCCCGGAGGAGCGGTTCGAGGTGTTCGGGGACTTCGAGCCGGAGGCGCACGCCGACGAGGCGGAGCGGCGGTGGGGCGGCAGCGAGGCGTACGCGGAGTCGAACCGGCGGGTTTCCCGGTACGGCAGGGACGACTGGCTGCGGATCAGGCAGGAGAACGAGGACTGGGCGCGGCGGATCGTGGCGGTGATGTCCTCCGGCGCGCCGGCGGACGGCCCCGAGGCGATGGAGTTGGCCGAGGAACACCGGCAGATCATCGGCCGCTGGTTCTACGAGTGCTCGTACGAGATCCACACCGGCCTGGCCGACATGTACCTGGCCGACGAGCGGTTCACCGCGCACTACGAGAGCATCGCGCCCGGCCTGACCGCGTACCTGGGTGAGGCGATCCACGCCAACGCGATCAGCCGCGCCTGAGCGCGGACCGTTCCGGCCCGGCGTACCCGAGGAGGGTGTGCGCCGGGCCGGGACGCCCGGATCACGGCCCGAAGGTGCCGGCCTGCGGTTCGACGAGGTAGTCGTAGACGGTGCGGGCCAGCCGCCGTACGGTCTCGTCGCCGCCGGCCATCGGGCCGGAGGTGAGGAATGCGACAGCGACCTGCGAGCCGGGGATGAGGTAGTAGCCGACGTCGTGCGAGGCGTCCGGCAGGTCGCCGGTCTTGTGCGCGACGGGGACCCCGGGTGGCAGCGCGGCCGGGATCTTGGTGTTCAGGGTCTGTTCGGCCATGAACGCGATCATCAGGTCGCGGGAGGCCGGGGTGAGGATCTGCGCGTCCCAGACGGCGCCGAGGAGCGCGACCACGTCGTCGGGGCTGGTGTAGTTCTCCTCGCCGCGCATGGCGGCCTCGGTGTCCAGCATCTTGCGGGCCAGGATCGTCTCCCGCTGGTTCATCGAGTCGATCAGATCGTTGACCGGCGCGAAGCCGCCGAAGTAGTCGATCAGCACGTTCGCGGCCGTGTTGTCGCTGTACTTGATCATGTATTCGGCGAGCCGGTGCAGGGTCACCACCTGGGGGAAGGTCTCGTGCTGTAGTTCGCCGGTGCCGTCGACGACCTGGGCCGGGGTGACCAGCACACCGTCGTCGAGGGAGACCTGGCCGCAGTCGACCCGGCGCAGCAGCTCCACCAGGATCCACAGTTTGATCACGCTGGCGGCCTTCGGGCGGAACGTGCCGTTGACCGCGATCTGCTGGTCGCCGTACCGGCCGGAGAGGTCCCGCACGGTGACCCCCGCCGGGTTGGCGGTGGAGGCGTCGACGACCTGCTGGAGCTGCCCGGTGAGTGGAAGCAGCCGGCGACCGGCGGCCGGGTCGCTGGGCGGCTGCGGCTCGGTGACGACCTCACCGACCAGCCCGTCCGGCCCGGCCTCGGGTCGGGTCACCACGACGATGCCCCGGCTGCGGCCGACCAGCGGCACGTCGTACGCGTAGGTGGTTCCGTCCACTGTGACCTCGCCGCTGGCCACCCGGCCGCGTACCCGCATGTCCGGGTCGGCGATCCGGCCGGTGTCGCCGTCGCAGGCCCGGTAGCGCACGGTGCGCGTCTCGCTGTCGACGGAGAAGACTCCGCCCGGGAAGGCCAGCCAGGCGAGGGTGCTGACCGGTGGTCGCCGGTCCGGCGGTCCCGGTGTCGGGGCCGGTCCGCCGCCGTCGGCCACGGCCGGTCCGGTGGGCAGCAGAGCGAGGACGACGCCCGTGGCGGTCAGCTTCGTGAGGCGTACGCGCCAGGCGAGCCGTCGGGAAGATGAGACCTTCTTGTCGGTTTTCTTCACGTTCGTACGATATGAAGCCCATTGGACGGATGGCGTCGACGCGGCCCGGGTCACCCGTCCGGGCGGCGAACCATGCGACGGCCGGCCGGTCGAAGGCCCGCCGGTCACATCGGGGGTGGGGTGGGGACGGGTTCCGGGGGCAGGCTGGGCGCCAGCCGGCGCAGCGAGGTGAACGTCGGCACCAGCGCGTCGTACAGCTCGGCGAAGAGCGGCAACAGCGTCGCGTACGTGGCGGCGGCGGCCGGGTCGGGTCGGACGATCTCCTCGATCCGGACCAGGTCGGCCGCCACGTCGATGGAGGGGATCAGCCCGAGCGCCTGCATGCCGAGCAGCGCCGCGCCGAAGCTCGATCCCTCGTGCCCCGCCGGGAAGCTCACCGAGACGCCGAGCGCGTCGGCGAGGATCTGCCGCCACAGCCCGCTGCGGGCGAACCCGCCGCTGGCCCGGACCTCGCGTACCTCGTTGCCGGCGGAACGTACCGAGGCGAGCACCAGCGCGAGCTGCTGGCAGACGCCCTCCATCGCGGACCGGACGAGATGCTCCCGGCGGTGCCCGTGGGTCAGGCCCACGTACGCGCCGCGGGGCAGCGCGCTCCAGTGCGGCGCGCGCTCGCTGAGCAGGTACGGCAGCATGATGAGCCCGCCGGAGCCGACGGGCGCGCGGGCGGCCAGGGCGACCAGCTCGTCCTCGGCGTGCGCGCCCAGTTCCGGGGCGAGCGCGTCGCCGGCCCAGCTCAGCACGATCCCACCGTTGTTGATCGCGCCGCCGACCGTCCAGCGGTTCTCGGTGAGCGCGTAGCAGAACACTCCGCCGAGCGGATCGACGCCCGGGTGTTCCACCATGACCCGCATCGCGCCGCTGGTGCCGATGGAGCAGGCCACCATGCCGGGGCGCACCGCGCCGAGCCCCAGGTTGGCCAGCGGCCCGTCGCCGGCGCCGACCACGACCGGGGTGCGCTCGGGCAGGCCGGTGGCGGCCGCCGCCTCGGCCGTGAGCCGGGGCAGCACGGCGGTGGTGGAGACCAGTTGGGGCAGCTTCTCCGCGGTTATTCCGGCGATCGCGAGCGCCTCGGTGTCCCAGTCCAGCCGGTGGATGTCCATCAGGCCGGTGCCGGAGGCGACCGAATGGTCGGTGACCAGCATCCCGCAGAGCCGCAGCAGCACCCAGTCCTTGATCCCCACCCAGTGGGCGACCCGTTGGAAGAGCGCCGGCTGCTGCTCGGCGAACCAGAGCAGCTTCGGCAGCGGGGCCATCGGATGGATCGGTGTGCCGGTTCGCCGGTGCAGGGCGAGCCCGGACGGTACGGCGCGTAGCCGCTCGGCCTGCCGGCTGGCGCGCGAGTCGGCCCAGGTGATCGACGGGGTGAGCAGGGCGCCGTCACCGTCCAGCCCGATCAGGCTGTGCATCGCGGTGCCGAACGACAGGCAGGCCGGTGGGCGGTCCAGCTCGGCCACCGTGGCGCGCACCGACGTGACGACCGCGTCCAGGATGCGCTGCGGGTCCTGCTCGGCGTACCCGGGCTGCGGTTCACTCAACGGGTAGCCGGCCGAGTTGCCGGCGAGCTGCCGCCCGGTCGTGTCGTAGGCGACGGCCTTGGTGCTGGTGGTGCCGATGTCCACGCCGAGCACCACCGGCGGCGCGCCGCCCGACCCGGCCATCGACGTCAACTCCCTCCTGCGCCGGCTGTGGCTGACGTTACCGAGGCGCAAGCCGTCACGGAGGGCGATCACCGCTGGTCGCGTCGGGCGTCGGCCGGTGGTGGCCGACCGTTCGACGCCGTGGGGCTGTACGAGCCCGCCGTCGGCGACCAGAATGAGCGATCATCGTGAATGTCCCTCGGACAGTGAGGTGCGGGGGTTCGCCACGGGGGAGGATTCGGATGACACGTCCCTCAGTACGCCTCGGCGCGGCGGTGGCCGCCCTGGGGCTGATCGTCACCGGGCTCGGTACCGCCCCGGCCGGTGCGCACCAGCGAGATCGCGGCTACTCGGCCGAGATCCGCCGCGCGTCGTACGGGGTGCCGCACATCACCGCGGCGAACTTCGCCAGCCTCGGCTTCGGTGTCGGCCACGTGCAGGCCGAGGACAACATCTGCGTGATCGCCGAGACGGCGGTGACGGTCAACGGGGAACGGTCCCGGTGGTTCGGGGCGAGCGGCCCCACCGACGCCAACGTGCGCAGCGACCTGTTCTACCGCAAGGCGATCGCGGACCGGACGGTCGAGCGGATGCTCGACGGCCGCCGCGACGGGGTGCACGCGCCCACCGACGACATCCGCGACCTGGTTCGTGGCTTCGCCGCCGGCTACAACTCCTACCTGCGCAAGGTCGGCGTGGGGAAGCTGACGGATCCGGCGTGCCGGGGCCGGGCGTGGGTACGCCCCCTCACCGAGCTGGACGTCTGGCGTACCAGCTGGGCCAGCATGGTCCGGGCCGGTTCGGCGGCGATGCTGGACGGGATCGTGGCGGCGGCCCCGCCGGGCGCCACCGGGCCGGCGGCCGTGCAGGACGCGCCGGGCGCGGCAGCGGTGCTCGCCGCCGCCGACGGCACGACCGCCGGCATCGGAAGCAACGCGTACGGGCTGGGTGAGGCGGCCACCGCCAACCGGGGCGGGATGGTGCTCGCCAACCCGCACTTCCCGTGGGACGGTCCGGACCGCTTCTACCGGATGCACCTCAAGGTGCCCGGCCGGTACGACGTGGAGGGCGCGGGGCTGATCGGCGACCCGATCATCGAGATCGGACACAACCGCAGCCTCGCCTGGAGCCACACCGTCTCGACGGCCCGCCGCTTCGTCTGGCACCGGCTCGCGCTCGTCCCCGGCGACCCGACCTCGTACTACCTCGACGGCAAGCCGCGGAAGATGACCACCCGCACGGTCACCGCCCAGGTGCCCGGCCCGGACGGCCGGCTCGTCCCGGTCAGCCGGACCTTCCACGACACCCACTACGGGCCGGTCGTGGTGGTGCCCGGCACCTTCGACTGGACGACGAGCACCGCGTACGCCATCACCGACGTCAACGCCACCAACAACCGGGCCTTCGACGGCTGGCTCCAGATGGGCCGGGCCTCGAACGTACGGGAGCTGAAGCGGGTGCTCGACCGCTACCAGTTCCTGCCGTGGGTGAATGTGATCGCCGCCGACGCGCGTGGCGAGGCGCTCTACGCCGACCACTCGGTGATCCCCCGGGTCACCGACGCGCTGGCCGCCGCCTGCATCCCGGCCGCGTTCCAACCGATGTACGCCAGCAGCGGCCAGGCCGTGCTCGACGGCTCGCGGTCGGCGTGCGCGCTCGGCTCCGACCGGGACGCCGCCGTGCCCGGCATCCTCGGCCCGTCGCGCCTTCCGGTCCGCTTCCGCAGCGACTACGTGACCAACTCCAACGACAGTTACTGGTTGGCGAACCCGAAGGCGCCGCTCGAGGGCTATCCGCGGATCATCGGTGACGAGGGCACTCCGCGCAGCCTGCGTACCCGGCTCGGTCTGGACCAGGTGCAGCAGCGGCTGGCCGGTACGGATGGGCTGCCCGGGCGCGGGTTCACCGCCGAGCGGCTGTGGCAGACGGTCTTCGGCAACCGGGTGTACGGCGGTGAACTGGTCCGCGACGACCTGGTGGCGCTCTGCACCGCCCAGCCCGCCGCGACCGCCGCCGACGGCACGACCGTGGACCTGCGCGCCGCGTGCACCGCACTGAGGCGGTGGGATCTGCACGCCGACTTGAACAGCCGAGGCGCGCACCTGTTCACCGAGTTCGTCCTCGCGGGCGGCCTGCGGTTCGCCGACGCCTTCAACGCCGCCGATCCCGTACGTACGCCGAGTCGGCTGGCCACCGCCGACCCGAGGGTGCTGGCGGCGCTCGCCGACGCCGTGCGCCGCCTCGACGGCATCGCGCTCGACGCGCGGCTGGGTGATGTCCAGACCGAACCGCGCGGTGACCGGCGTATCCCGATCCACGGCGGACGAGCCGAGGCCGGCATCTTCAACATGATCGTCAACAACCGGGTGCCGGGCGTCGGCTATCCGAAGGTGGTGCACGGCTCCTCGTTCGTGATGGCCGTCGAGCTGGGCCCGAACGGCCCGTCGGGGCGGCAGATCCTCACCTACTCGCAGTCGACCAACCCGAACTCGCCCTGGTACGCGGACCAGACCGAGCTCTACTCGCAGAAGGGCTGGGACACCATCAAGTTCACCGAGGCGCAGATCAAGGCCGACCCGAACCTGCGCACGTACCGGGTGGGGGAGGGCCGCGGCCACTGACCCGCCGACCGACGCGCCCGCCGGACCCGCCTCGGGCCGGCGGGCGTGGCGCGTCTGGGGCCGGTGTCGCCCGACACGCCCGAACCGGACGAACTACTGCGACAAAACCGCCCTATCGTCCATGTTGCTCCGCCGATCGGACATTTCGTCCACGTCGACGAATGCGGGCCGATCGCCGCCGGAGTTGACACCTGTGACACCCCGGTTGGTGGCCTGCACGGCGAAGGAGTCGGCATGGCAAGAACTGATTCGACGGGTTCCACTTGGCGGTACCGATGGGCGCACCGGCAGAACGAGCGCCGGCACCGGACGTACCGCAGCGCCGAGGCCGACTGGCGGCGGCGGGACGACGAACTGCGCCGGCTGCGCGCGCTCGCCGCCGATTTCCAGGGCACCGCGGCCGCCGGGGGCGGCCTGCCGCTCGAACTCGCACCCGACGAGGTGGTCCTCTGGGTGTGGCCCGCCGTGCAGCTGGCCGAGGTGCGGCACACCGGCGTGCTGCCCGCGCCGGACCTGGCCGTCCGAGCCGAGGTGACGCCGCTCCGGTCCCGCCGCCCGGACGGGGTGCGGGTCGCCGACGCCGGGATGGCCGTCATCACCAGTCGCCGCCTGGTGCTGCTCGGCGGGCGCGGCCGGCGCGACTGGGCGTACGGGAAGATGACCGGCCTCGCGCACGACCCGGCGGCACCGGTCACTCTGATCCAGACGCTCGACCGCCGCCGCACCTGCGGCGTGCTGCTGCCCGTCGAGGCGGCAGGCGACTTCCGGTTCAAGCTGACGCTGGCGTTCGCCGACGCGATCGAGCAGCGCGACGCGGTGATCAGCCAGCTCGACGACCTGATCGCCGAGCATGCGGAACTCAAACCGATACGGCCGGCCGTCGCCACGCCCGCGCAGGCTCGGCTCTCCGGACTGGTGCCCGGTGGCCGGCGTACGGTCGCGGTCGCCGCTGCGATCGCCGTGCTGGTGCCCGCCGCGCTCATCGAGACGGGGCCGTCCGACCCGGGTGCGGAGGTCGCGATCGCCGCCACCCCTGTCGCCACTCCCAACGTCGCGCCGCCGGTCCGTGCGGCGGCACCCGCGCCGGTCAAGGCCGAGACGGCGGCCTCGGTGCCGGCCTCGGCGACGCCCCGGCCCAAGCGCACCAGCCCGTCACCGACACCCCGGCGGGAGCGGCTCTGCGGCGCCCCGCGGAACCCGATGGGGTACGACTTCTGCGGCGGCAACCGGATCCGCAAGCCCGCCGTCGAGATCTGCGACCACTTCGACTGCGCCCAGGAGTTCTGGGCCGGCCGGGGCTACCTGGTGCAGTGCCGCGACGGTGTGGTGAGCCTGACCGGCGGCTACCGGAACGCGTGCGCCGAACATCGCGGGGTGCGCCGTACGGTCTGGACCTGACCAGGCTCTCCAGGCCGGCAGGCGGTCGCGGCAGGCCGCGCAGGAGGCCCGGACAGTAGGCGAATTCAAGCTTGATACCTCTGAGTCATAAATATGCCTCAGAGGTATCAGGCTGTCGGTCGTAGTCGCCGCAGGTCGTTCGGGTAGCGAACCGCCAAGGAGGTCGCACGCGAGAGGCCCCCAGCGTCGGTGCCATCTAGTCGCGATCGGGCGTGCTGTGCGGGTCGACGTGTGCGCGCAGCGGCAGCAGGCCGGCGAAGATGAGCGCGGCGCCGACCGGCAGCAGGTCGAGGTTCGCAGCGAGCGCCAGGAAGCCGACCAGGACCAGCGGCGGAGCCCACCGTGGCAGGCGGCGCGGCCGGAGGGTGGCGGCCTGGACGAGCAGCGTCAGCAGTCCGAGTTGGAACAGCAGTGGCCCCGCGATGTACAGGGGATCCGGTAGGGGCGCTGCGTCGGCGAACCCGGCGAAGAGGTCGCCGAGGATCACCCAGATAAAGCTCGCGGCGCCGAGCAGCGTCACCCCGGCGGCGGTGTCGGTGAGCGTACGCAGCTGCGGCGTGCCCGCCAGCAGCATGCGGCGCAGTTCCACGGCCAGTACGGCGAAGACGACGATCGAGATGAGGAAGCTGGTGTGGCCGATGTTCCAGGCCCGGCCGGGTCCCCGATCGCCGTCCAGGCCGTCTGCCAGGCGGCAGACCCCGTAGAGCAGGAGCAGGAGCGGCGCGGTGACGGCGGCCAGCCGCAGCCGGGGCACGGGCCGTAGGGTGACGCGCGTATTGGCGACGGTCATTCTTCCAGCCTGCCCGGACGGCGTTCGGCGGACCATCGGGATCTCCCCGGAACCAGCCCGGAGTCGGCATCCCCGACCCTGCTCGGGGCCGTCGGGGATCGGCGCTGCGAGATGGGTGCAGCTGATCATGTGCCCGTTTTCGTGCTTGCCAGGGCTTCTGTCCGAGATGATAGTGTTATGGAGATACGCTCCGACGATGGTGCGCGGCTGAGGATCCGGCCGGTCGGCTACCAGCCGGGCGTCGAGCCGCCGGTCGATGTCGAGCAGGCGGAGGACTGGGACGACTGGCTCCTCATCGAGGCGGATGCCCGTACCGCGGACGGCCAGGCCTGGTCCCACTGCGATCCGTGCCTGACGGTGGCCGAGGCGGGGATCCTCGCCGACTGGCTGCGCCTGCAGGCCGAGCTGGGCACCTCACCCACCGCGCTGCCCGCGCTGCTGCGGTTCGCCGAGCCCAACCTCGCGTTCCGCACCCGCGTCATCCGCCGTCGGCGGATGGAGTTGACCGTCGAGTTCTCCTACGAGTCGCTGCCGCCGTGGATGCGCCGCCCGCTGACCGCGGTGTACCCGCTTCCGCTGACCGTCTCGGCCGACGCTCTCGCCGTGGCGGCCGAGCAGTGGACGCGGGAGGTTGCGGCGTACCCACAACGGGTCATCTCCTGACACATTGCGGCGTGCAGGCCAAATCTCTCTTACCGGAACAAAGGGAAGCATCGATTCCTGGCGCGTTTCCTGTCGCCTGCGCGAGCGGTTGTACCGCCCGTGACCACCACATCACCCGGCACCCTTGTACCGGCGACCGCGCTGCCGACCTGGCGGGTCGCCTGGGCCGACCGCGAGAACGACCGACGCCGCCGCGCCCACCACGCCGACCTCGAGATGTGGCGCCACCGCGCCGACGAGTTGACCCGGCAGCGGATCGAGGCGGCCACCTTCCTCGGCTGCACCGAACCCCGCACCGGACTGCCCGTGGAACTCGGCCCGTACGAACTCGTCTTCCGGATCATCCCCACCGCGGAGCTGATCGAGGTGGTGGCCCGACACCTACCCGGGCTGCCGCAGCCCGTGCTCAGCGTCGGACCGCACGACCCGTCGGGCCGTACGCTGCCGAAGGGCCTGCGGGTCGCGGACACCGGCGTCGCCATCGTCACCAGCCACCGCATCGCGTTCGCCGGCCGCGATGTCCGTCGCGAGTGGTGGTACGAGGACCTCGACGCGCCCGCCCACCACCCGGACGTGCCGCTCACCCTCCTGCACCCGAGGCGGCCCGGTCGGCTCGCCGGCCTGCGGGTGCCGGCGGTCGTCGTCGCGAACACCCGCTTCTACCTCGCCCTGGCCCTCGCCTCCGCCCGGAACGAGCGCGCCGCCGTCGTCGCGGAACTCGACGCTCTGCTGGCCACCCACCACCGCAACCGGCCGATGCCGCCGGTGCCGGTCGAGCCGTGCCAGGCGCCGCTGACCGCGCGGCGACCCGACCGCCGCGCTGCGGCCGTCGCAGCCGTCGCCGTCGCCGCCGCCGCATTCGGGACGCTGACCGCCGGCGCGTACGGGTCGGGGGAGAGCACCCCGCAGTACCGGGCCGAGGCCGATGTCAGGAGCGACCTCGACCCGCCGCTGGGGATCGGCGCGGTCATCCCGACCCTCGCCCCGGTGCCCGGCTCACCCGGCGGTGGGGCGGTCGCGCCCACGAGCCCGGCGCCCGGAGGCACCTCCGGTGGTGCGCCGGAGGACGACCCGACCGGCCCGGCGCGATCGGCGGGCTCCGGCTCGACCGACCGTCCGGCGGCCGGGGGCACCGGTGGAGGCTCGCGTCCGGACGCGGTGCCCGCGGCCCCCGCCGCGACGCCCACCGCCCGACCCCCCGCCTCGCCCAGCACGGCAGCACCGTCGAGCCCGGCGCCGGCACCGAGCAAGCCGCCGACCAGCAGCCCGCCCCCGCCCCCGCCGGCGACGTCCTCGCCCGAGCCCGAGCCCAGCACCGCGGCACCCGACGCGGACAACCGCCTGCTGACCGTCTGCCTCGACCCGCTCAGGCTGCCGCTGCTGGATCCGCTGCTCTGCCCGCGCGACAACTGACGCGGGGGAATCGCCGTTCCTGACTCCGGGTCACCCGCTGGCGCCGAGGTCAGGGATGGCCAGGGGTGGCCTGGTCGCCGTCCTCACCCCATGGCGCCGAAGTCGGGGACGGTGAGGGTGCCGTCCGGCGCGAGCGGGAATCCGGGGTTCCAGGCGATCTCCCAGACGTGCCCGTCCGGGTCGGCGAAGCAACCCGCGTAACCGCCGTAGAACGTCTCGCGGGCTGGCTGTGTCACTTCCGCTCCGGCTGCGGCCGCGGCGGCCATCACCTCGTCGACCTCGGCACGCGACCGGACGTTCTGGGCGAGGGTCATCCCGCCGAACCCGCTGCCACCGGGATCGTTGACGCCTGCGTCGGCGGCCAGCTTGGCGCGGTCCCAGAGCACCAGCGCCGAGCCGCCGGCCTGGAAGAAGACCGTCTGCTCGACCTCCTGGCCACGCCAGCCCAGCCGCTCATAGAAGGCCCGGGCCCGCGGCAGGTCGGCGACGCCGAGGGTGACGAGACTGATCCGCTGCTCCATGGTCACTCCGGCTTGTGGCAGACGGCTCCGACGGCCCTCACGTTAGGCCCTGGCTGTGACAACAGCCGGTGGATCCGCAGGCGGCACGCGGAAACCCCGGCCGGGATGGAAACCGGGCCCGCCTGACGTACGTCCAAGCAGTATGCGTGGGAGGCTCGTGCACGGATTTCTGCTGGGTGGCGTGGCGATGGTGCTGATGGCCGGCTGCGGGCCGGCGCCCGGCCCTTCCGGTGGCGACCCTGGCGTCGCGAAACCGGCGAGCATGGAGCCGCTGCGGCAGCAGGCGCGGGAGGCGCTGGCCCGGTACCACGAGGCGATCCAGGACGCCGGGGGTGAGCCGAGGTTCGCGCCGATCGGGGGGCTCAGCGGCCAGCTCGGCGACTGGGAACCGCACAACGGCGACAACAAGTTGAAGCTCAGCACCGGCAGCCTCGTCGCCGCCGGGCCGCTGCCCGGGGCTCCGGAGCCGACGGGCACGGTGGCCTTCGAGGACGGGCGGACGCGCGAGGTTCCGCTGCTTTCGGCGGATGCGGCACTGGACCGGTTGAAGGCCACCGGCACCGGGGACTGTCCGGGCTGCGTACCGCTGAAGGTCACCGGCGCGCGCCTGACCACCGCGCGGATCCTCACGATGCTCGGCCCGGCGACCGTGCCGATCTGGGAGTACCCCGTCGAGGGCTCGAAGGTCCGGCTGACCCGGTTGGCCGTCGCCGACCAGGCCGTGGTCACGGTGGACCCGCCGCCGTGGGATCCGAGCAAGGCGCTGGGCGCGCACGCGGTCCAGTCCGCCTCCACCACCCGGGACGGGCGGGAGCTCGCCGTCACGTTCTACGGCTCTCCGGGTCCGGCGAGTGAGCCGTGCGGGGCGGACTACGCCACGGAGGCGGTCGAGTCGGCCGAAGCGGTGGCCGTCATCGTCACGGGCCGTGCTCGCGGAACCGCTGAGATGTGTCCGGCGATCGCGGCGTGGCGTACGGAGACGGTGCGGCTCGACCGGCCACTCGGGCAGCGGGCGGTGCTCGAGACGCAGCAGGGCACGCCGGTCGAGGTGACGATCACCGGGTAGCTCGCTGCGCCAGCCGGCGCACCGTGCCGACCTCCCGCGAGCCGGAGCGCCGGCGGCGTGCTGTCATGTAGCCCGTGGAGGAGTCAGAGGTGCGGCGCACCGTCGACACGGTGTGGCGCATGGAGGCCGGGCGGATCGTCGCCGCCATCGCCGGGATCGTCCGCGACGTCGGGCGCGCCGAGGAGTTGGCGCAGGACGCGCTGGTCGCCGCCCTGGAACAGTGGCCGCGCGACGGCGTACCGGCCAACCCCGGCGCGTGGCTGACGACCGTGGGCAAACGGCGGGCGGTCGACCTGGTACGCCGCCAGCAGACCGGTGAGCGAGTGGTGGAGGCGATCGGCCGTGACCTCGACGAGCAGGTCACCGTCGACTTCGACGCCGCCGTCGAGGACCGGATCGAGGACGACCTGCTCCGGCTGATCTTCGTGGCCTGTCACCCGGTGCTGTCGCCGATCGCGCGGGCCGCTCTGACCCTGCGCCTGGTCGGTGGCCTCACCACCGGCGAGATCGCCCGCGCCTTCCTCACCACCGAGTCCACCGTCGGGCAGCGGATCACCCGCGCCAAGCAGACCCTCGCCGATGCCCGGGTGCCGTTCGAGGTGCCCGACCCGGCCGAGCGCGCCGCGCGCCTCGGCTCGGTCCTGGAGGTCCTCTACCTGATCTTCAACGAGGGTTACGCGGCCACCGCGGGCGACGACTGGATGCGCCCCGCCCTGTGCCAGGAGGCGCTGCGTCTGGCCCGGCAACTGCAGGGCCTCATGCCCGGCGAACCCGAGGTGCACGGCCTCGCCGCACTGCTGGAGATCCAGGCGTCGCGGCTGCGGGCCCGTACCGGTCCCGGCGGGGAACCCATCCTCCTCAACGACCAGGACCGGACCCGCTGGGACCGGCTGCTCATCCGCCGCGGGCTCGCCGCCCTCGACCGGGCGGCGACCGAGCACCCCGGCCCGTACGCCCTCCAGGCCGAGATCGCCGCGTGCCACGCGCGGGCACGCACGCCCGAGGAGACGGACTGGGAGCGGATCGCCGCGCTCTACGCGGAGTTGGCCCGGCTCGTACCCTCGCCCGTCGTGGAACTGAACCGGGCCGTCGCGGTCGCCCAGGCCCGTGGCCCCGCTGCCGGCCTGGAGGTGGCTCGGGCGCTGTCCGACGAGCCGGCGCTCGCGCAGTACCACCTGCTGCCCAGCGTGCTCGGCGATCTGCTCGCGAAGCTCGGTCGCCACGACGAGGCCCGGCACGAGTTCGAGCGGGCGGCGGCCCTCACCGGCAATGCGCGCGAGCGGGAACTGCTGCTCGGACGGGCTGCCGCCTGCGCCGATTCGTCCGCGTCCGCCCCTTCGATCGATGTGTGACGGCCGTCACAGGAAAACCTTGGGCTTTGATGTCGGATCGCGGCCGACGTGATCGACGCGTCGGTGAGAGCCACCAAGACTCGCCGTTTGAGAGGAAGACCTTCAGATGCGTTACATGCTCATGCACAAGCTCGACGAGGACCAGCCCGGCACCTTCGACCCGAGCCCGGAGTTCATCGAGCGGATGGGTGCCTTCGTCGGCGAGGCGGCGCAGGCCGGCGTGCTGCTCGCGGGCGAGGGGTTGCTGAAGAGCAGCAAGGAGTCGGGCCGCATCACCGTCGAAAAGGGCAAGACCACGGTCATCGACGGCCCGTTCACCGAGACCAAGGAGCTCATCGCCGGGTTCGCGCTGCTGGAGGTGCGTTCCAAGGACGAGGCGATGGAGTGGGCGAAGCGGTTCGTCGACCTCTTCATCGCCGACGGGATCGACGTCGAGGTCGACGTACGCCGCGTCAACGAGGGCCCGGTCGACTGACGTCGGGCCCGGTACTTGTCGGGGGCGCGGACGCAACGGTCCGCGCCCCCAAGTCGTCCCGGATATACGCCCGAGGTATATACGCGAGGTATACACCCGGCGTATGGTGAGCGGCATGAGCGTTCCCATGACTCTTCTCGGCCTGCTAGAACGCGAGCCCAGCCACGGCTACGACCTGAAGCGTGACTACGACACCTTCTTCAGCCGCGGCAAGCCGCTGCCGTTCGGCCAGGTCTACGCGACCCTCAGCCGCCTCGTCCGCGACGGCAAGATCGTGGTCGGCGAGGTCGAGCCGGGCGTGGGTCCCGAACGCAAGCGCTACGTCATCACCGAGCGGGGCGCGACCGACGTCGAGTCGTGGCTGACCGAGCCGGTCGAGGCCGAACCCAACCTGCAGACCGTGCTGTTCACCAAGGTCGTGCTGGCGCTCATGCTCGGCCGTCCCGCCGAGGAGTACCTCGACGTCCAGCGCGCCACGCACCTGCGCCGGATGAAGGAACTCACCGAGATCAAGCGCGCCGGCAACCTGGTCGACACCATGTTGGCCGACCACGGCCTGTTCCACCTGGAGGCCGACCTGCACTGGATCGACACCACGGTCGCCCGGTTGGACGCCCTGCGGGAGACGGTGGTGCGGCGATGAAGTCGATCGAGGCGCGAGACGTCGTCCTGTCCTTCGGCGAGACCCCGGCGCTGCGCGGCGCCAGCGTCTCCGTGGCCCCGGGCGAGATCGTCGCCGTCATGGGCCCGAGCGGCTCCGGTAAGTCGACCCTGCTGCACTGTCTGGCCGGGATCCTGGTGCCCGACGGCGGCGAGATCCACTTCGACGGTCACCGGATCGACACTCTCAGCGAGAACGAGCGCAGCCTCCTGCGCCGGCACCAGTTCGGATTCGTGTTCCAGTTCGGCCAGCTGGTTCCGGAGCTGACCGCCGAGGAGAACGTCGCCCTTCCCCTGCTGTTGAACGGCATCAAGCGGGCCGCCGCGCTCAAGGAGGCCCGGCCCTGGTTCGATCGGCTCGGCCTGGCCGGGCTGGAACGGCGCCGATCCGGTGAGCTCTCCGGCGGGCAGGCACAACGCGTCGCGCTGGCCCGCGGGCTGGTCGCCCGGCCCGGCGTGCTGTTCGCCGACGAGCCGACCGGGGCGCTCGACTCGCTGACCGGCGAGCAGGTCATGGACCAGCTGGTCTCCTCGGCCCGCGAGCAGGGCACGACGGTCGTCCTCGTCACCCACGACGCCCGCGTCGCCGCGTACGCCGACCGGCAGGTCATCGTCCGCGACGGCAAGGTGAACGCGCTGGTGCTCTCATGATCCGCTTCGCGCTGCGGCTGTCGCTGGCCGGCGGGCGGGAAGCCGCCGCCCGGCTCGTCATCATCGCCACGGCCGTGGCGCTCGGCGTCGGCATGCTCCTCACCACGCTCGCCGGGATGAACGCGGTCGGCGCGCAGAACCAGCGGTACGCCTGGCTCAACACCGCCGTCGCCCCGCCCTCCGCCGACGCGTCCGTGGACCCGATGTGGTGGCTGATCCGGGAGGACTACTACCACGGCGACTCCATCGGCCGGGTCGACGTGGCCGCGTCGGGCCCGGACTCGCCCGTCCCACCGGGCATCCCGCGCCTACCCGGACCAGGCGAGTACTACGCCTCACCCGCCCTCGCCGAACTGCTGCGGACGACCCCGGCCGCGCAGCTCGCGGACCGGTTCCCCGGCCACCGGATCGGCACGATCGGCCGGGCGGCGCTGCCCTCCCCCGACTCCCTGCTGGTCGTCATCGGCCGCACCCCAGGGGAGGTCGAACAACTGGGCGGCCAACAGGTCACCCAGATCATGACCACCTCGCCGAGTGGCTGCCCCGACGGCTGCTACATCGGCTTCAACAAGAACGCCATGGCACTCGTGCTGTCGGTCGTCGCCGCCGCGCTGCTCTTCCCGGTGCTCATCTTCATCGGCACCGCCACCCGGCTGGCCGCTACCCGCCGCGAGCAGCGCTTCGCCGCGATGCGGCTGGTCGGCGCCACGCCACGGCAGATCTCCGTCATCTCGGCCGTGGAGTCCACAGTCGCCGCCGCCGTCGGCACCGTCATCGGGTACGTCCTGTTCTTCGCTCTCCGGCCGGCCGTCGCGACCATCCCGTTCACCGGCGACCGGTTCTTCGCCGCCGACCTCTCGCTCACCATCGTCGACGTCCTGCTGGTGGCGCTCGGCATCCCGCTCGGCGCGATCGTGGCGTCCTGGCTGGCGCTGCGCCGGGTGCAGATCTCACCGCTGGGCGTTAGCCGCCGCGTCACGCCGAAGCCGCCGCGCGCCTGGCGGCTCATCCCGCTGGTCGCCGGGCTCGCCGAGCTGGCGTACTTCATCGGCCGGCGGCCCGTCACCACCAACGGACAGCTCACCGCGTACCTCTCGGGGTTCTTGCTGATCCTCATCGGGTTGGTGCTGGCGGGACCCTGGCTGACCATGATGGGTGCCCGGGTGATGGCCGGCCGGGCGAGCCGACCGGCGGCGCTCATCGCCGGACGGCGCCTCGCCGACAACCCGAAGGCCGGCTTCCGATCCGTCAGCGGGTTGATCGTGGCCCTGTTCGTGACGAGCGTGGCGACCGGCACCATCACCACGTTCGTCGCCAACCGCAGCGCGCCGAGCACCGCCTCGGTGGCCGTCACGTCACTGTCGAAGATATTTTGGCCCGAGGACGGCCCCGCACCGACCGCCGACCAGATCCCGGCCGACCTCGCCACGATCCCCGGCGTACGCAGCGTGACCGTGGTACGCGCCAACCCGGACGAGAACGGCTGGCAGGGCCTGGTCAGCTGCGCCGAACTGGACCGCCTCGACGTGTTCGGCAGTTGCCCCGCCGGGGCGCAGGTCGCGCAGGTGCCCGTCGACCTGATCGGCCCCGAAGCCGACGACCTCGCCGGCGGCCGACACGTCTGGGAACCCTCCGGGCTGACCCCGGGGGAAGCCGACCGGCAGCCGATCCTGTCGGTGGTCGTCGACACCACCAGCCGATCCGGATTCGAACAGGCCCGGACGACACTGACCAACGCGTTCCCGCTCGGGCGCTTCCCCGCGAGCGACGGCGAGTGGGAAGCCAATTCGGCACGGCAACTGGTGCAGTTCCAGCAACTGGCCAATGTGGTCATGCTGGCCAGCCTGCCGATCGCCGGGTGCAGCCTGGCGGTGAGCGTCGCCGGTGGGCTCAGCGATCGGAAACGGCCCTTCAGCATGCTGCGGCTCACCGGGGTGCAGCTGCGTACGCTGCGCCGGGTCGTGGGGCTGGAGACCGTCGTGCCGCTGCTGACCGTCGCGGTGGTGGCGATCGGAATGGGTTTCCTCGCCGCGTACCTGTTCCTGCGGGCCCAGCTGGACTACACGCTGCTCGCACCGAAGCCGTCGTTCTACCTGATGGTGGCCGGCGGGCTGGCGCTGTCGCTGGCCATCGTCGCGTCGACGCTGCCCCTGCTGCGCCGCATCACCGGCCCGGAGACCGCCCGCAACGACTGAGTTCGTCGAGGGGAGGGCACGGCGACCTCGTCGTGCCCTCCCCGCCCGCCGAGGTGCTCACAGCATCGGCGGCCGGGCAGCGGATGGATCGGTGCCACCAGACTTCTCGGTTCAGCAATCTCCGCGTCAACCCTCGCTCAATTCGCGCGACCTCGCTCGTCACCTCCGACCGAAAGCATCACTGCGTTTCGGTCGATCTCTCCTGAGCGAGTGAGGTTCTGTTGGTGTCTGCCCTGGACGGTGCCTTCCACCGGGCCCGGCGATGGTCCTGGGTGGTCCTGCCCCTGGTGCTCACCGGAGTGTTCGTCCCCGACCCCGCCTCAGCTCACCCCTTCGGCGCTCCACAGCGGATCGAGGTGGCGGGCGAGGGAGACCACGGTGTGCGGGTCCGCTGGGTCGTCGGCGGAACGGACGACCTGAGCATGCTCGGCATCGCCCTCGGCGTACTCGGCGAGGACCGGGTGCTGCTCGACGGCGCCGTCACCTACGAGCCCGCCGACGCCGAGGCGCTGGCCGGGGCCCCCGAATTCGCCAGGTACCTGACCGAGCGGATCGCGGTGACGCAGGACGGGACACCCTGCGCGGGCCGGGTCGACGTGGCCGACGATCTCGCGGCCGGCGGAGCCGCGTTGCTGTTCACCTGCCCCGCACCGGTCAGTACGGTGACCGTGACGTCCCGGATGCTCACCGACCTGCACGAGGCGTACCGGACCTTCGCCAGTGGCCCCGACGGGCAACGGGCGGTCTACGACGGCGCGCACGAGTCGGCCGACTGGCACATCAGCACCGCCACCGGCCTCGGCCCCGCCTCGACCCGGACCGTCCCGGCGGTGGGCGTGGCGCGTAGCGCCCGACAACTCCTGGTCATCGGGGCCGTCCTGCTGGCCGCGGTCACCGCCGTGGCCGCCACCTTCTGGTACCGCCGGCGTCGACGTCCGCGCCGGGACTTGCGGGACCTGACCTCAGCCACCTCCGGTGCCGACCCGGCACAACGAAAACACCCCCAACCGAAGGAGATGTCGTGACCACGCGACTCCATCCGACCGCCCGAGGGTGGCGCCGTATCAGCGCCACCGCCCTCGGGCTCGTGGTGGCCGGCAGCGCACTGCTGCTGCCCGCCCGGGACGCCGTGACCTCGGCAACCAGCCCGGTGGCGAACGCCGTCACGGTGCCGGCTCCCGACGTGCTGGACGCCGAGTTCACCGGCGGCACCACCACCGATCGGGCCCAGAACCTCACCCCCACCACCTGGGGCGCGCCCAGCTACGCCACCGACGCGACAGTCGGTCACGACACCCTGAAGGTGGACGGCGTCGACGACGCCGTCTCCTTCGACTTCGCCGACCAGTGGGGCAAAATCTCCACCGGCTTCACCATCGAGTGCGTGTTCCGGGTCGACACCACCATGCCCGTCAGCGGCGAGAAGGACCTCTGCTCCGACAAGGAGGGCGGCGGCTTCTCGGTCTACGTCAACGGCGGCAACCTCGGCACGATGGCCCACGTCGGCGGCGGCTACAAGTCCGTGCTGACCCCGATCACCGGCAACCGCTGGTACCACGCCGTCTCGGTCTGGGACGGCCAGACGCTGCGCCTCTACCTCAACGGCCGGCTCGCCGGCTCCACCGCCGCCAGTGGTGCGCTCACCCCGCCGGCCGCGACCGCCCGCCGGTTCGTGATCGGTGCCGACGCGGCACCCACCGGCATCGGGCAGGTCGCCCCGCCGTCCTCCTTCGCCGGCGGCAAGGTCTGGAGCCAGGCGCTGGACGCCGCCCAGGCCGCCGAACTGGCGTCGGCGTACGGCCTCAAGCCACCGGTACCGGTCGCCGACATCCTCGACGTCGACTTCGCCGACGGCACGCCGAAGGACGACGCGCAGAGCCTCGCCGTCACTACCGTCGGCGAGCCGGTCATCGCCGAGGACCCGGCCGTGAAGGTGCCGGTCGCCTCCTTCGACGGCGCCAACGACGCGTACGCCTACGCGATGGGCGACGCGCAGTGGGCGAAGATCCGCGACCAGGTCACGATTGAGTGCACCTTCAAGGACAACGGCACCCTGCCCAACTCCGGTGAGCACTCGATCTGCTCCGAGAAGGAGAGCGGCGGATACTCGATCGTCGTCTACGGCGACAAACTGACCTTCGCCGTGTACGCCAACGGCGCGTACCGCAACGCCCAGGTCCAGATCTCCTCCGGCCGCTGGTACCACGCAGTCGGCACCTGGGACGGCGCCACCGCCCGCCTGTACGTCGACGGCGCGCTGGCCGCCTCCGTCGCCGCGCCGGCGCCGCTCGGCCTGCCCAGCGGCGCCGCCCGCAACTCCTTCTACGTCGGCGCCGACTCGGTCAACCAGTTCTGGACGCCGGCCACCGTGCGCAACGCCCGCATCTTCTCCCGGGTACTCACCCTGGACGAGGTGCAGACCCTCAACGCCGCCGCGCTCGGCGACGTCCGGGACGCGGGCGTCACGATCACCTCGACCGTGCCCGCCGAGGGTGGCCACCTCAGCCGCCCGACCGAGCTGCAGGTGACCGTCACCAACCAGGGCAACGCCACCGGCTGGACCTACCTGCTCGACGGTGTGCCGGTCCAGGTCGGCCAGGAGGTCGGCGCGGGCCTGAGGTCCGGCGACCACACCCTGACGATCTCGGCTACCGACGTGTTCGGCAAGCCCGTCGGCAAGACGGTCCGGTTCACCTCCGACGCCATCCCGACCGGCGGCGGCACCGACGTCGGTCAGGGCAAGGGCCGGGTCACCCTGTCGGCGATCGCCCACAACCCCGACGGCGGTGAGGTGACCACCACCTTCAAGCAGGCCACCCCCAGCGTCCCGGCCGGCGGCTTCCAGGGCGTCGTCCCGGTCATGCCCGCCACGCTGGACTTCTCGTACACCGAGGGCGGCCAGGTCGGCGCGGCCCCGCGGCCCGACGGCAACCTGGCGAACAGCCCGTCCACCGGCAACATCCCGTTCCAGCGGTACGACGTCCAGGTGCCGGCCTCCGGCGCGGCTCGCCAGATCCTGTGGAGCGGCGTCGTCGACCCCGAGCGGGCGGTCGCCCTGTACGCGTGGAACCCGACCACGCAGGCGTGGACCGAGCTGGCCACCGCGCGTGGTCAGGCCGAAGGCGACACCTCGGTGAAGGCCGCCGTGCGGCCCGAGCTGGTCGACAACGGTGCCGTCCATGTCCTGGTGGTCGGTGAGGACCCGTTCGCCGACGACCTCGGGCCCCGTGACGGCTCCGCCGACGACCCGGCGAACCGGGACCACTTCGACGACCCGTCGAAGTACGACTTCTCGCTGGCCCACTTCACGGACACCCAGTACCTCGCCGAGGGTGCCGCCGGCGGCACGTACGACGACTTCGACGGCGTCGACGAGCCCACCGACAAGATGACCATGGAGGAGCGGGCGCTGTGGCAGAAGTCGTACCAGGACACCACGAAGTGGCTGGCCGACAACACCTCCGGCAAGAAGATCGCGTACACCGCGCACACCGGTGACGTCATCGAGAACGACTACTCCGACCCGCTCGCCAAGGACTCCAGCGGCAACCTGCTCTACCCGGGCCTGGACGAGCAGGTGACCCGCGAGTTCCAGTTCACCTCCGAGGCGCAGCGGACGCTCGACGAGGCCGGGCTGGTCAACCAGGTGATCGCCGGTAACCACGACAACCAGGGCGGCAACGAGACCGGCCCGACGTCCCGCTTCAACCAGTACTACGGGCCGGAGCGGTACTACGAGGGCGCACAGAAGTGGCCGGCCGTTACGAAGGCGTCGTACCACGCGTGGGACGAGACCACCGACGCGGCGGGCAACACGGTCACCCAGGGCAAGGACAACCAGAACAACTACGTCCTGTTCTCCGCCGGCGGGCTCGACTTCGTGGCGGTGGGCCTGTCGTACGGCGTCACCCAGGCCGAGGCCGACTGGGCCAGCTCGATCTTCCAGCGGTACCACGACCGCAACGGCATCCTGCTGACCCACGCCTACCTGGCCCCGTCCACGACGCCGGACGGCCGCGGCGCGAACTTCTCCACCGACGGCTCCCGGGCCTTCTCGGCCATCGTCCAGTCCAACCCGAACGTGTTCCTGGTCCTCGCCGGCCACGAGCACGGCGTCGGTACCAACCTCAAGACCGGTGTCGGCGTGACGGTGGCGCACGACGTGGTCGAGCTGCTCGCGGACTACCAGTTCTACAAGATGACCGCGGGTGAGCTGTGGCCGGAGAAGGTCGACGCCAACGGCAACCTCGACCTCAACGGCGACGGCACCGTCGACCACAAGTCGACCGACCTGCTCCAGTTCGGCGCCAGCTTCCTGCGGCTGTTGCAGATCGACGTCGACCGGGCCGAGATGAGCATCGACACCTACTCGCCGATGCTCAACAACTTCGGCGCCACCGAGTACGACGACCGCAAGCGCTACAACGGCGCCGAGGACAACATGGTGCTGCCGATCGACCTGTCCAGCCGGACCACCAGCTTCGGCACGGACAGCCTGGTCGTCGTCACCCCGACCGACACCGTCATCGGTTCGGCCACCGCGAAGTCGGGCTGGCCGGCCAGCGTCGAGTGGAAGGGCCTCACCGAGGGCGAGCTGTACGCCTGGACCAGCACCAGCCGCACCGGCGACGGTGACCAGGTCGGCTCCGCCGACCAGTTCGGCGGTGTCTTCCTCGCCACCGCGGCCGGCACCGACGTCACCCCGCCGGTGCTGACCGTCCCCGCCTCGACCTCCGTCGAGCAGGGCAAGACCTTCGATCCGCTCGCTGGGGTCAAGGCCGTGGACAACACCGACGGCGACGTCACCGACCGGATCCAGGTCGTCGGCACCGTCGACACCAACACCCCGGGCAGCTACCCGCTGACCTACCTGGTCTCCGACACCAACGGCAACCAGGCGGTCGCCAACCGCGTGGTCACCGTGACGAAGGCCCCGGTCGACACCCGGATCCAGACGACGGTACGCGCCGACGACGTGACGGCCACCTGGCGCAAGAACGCCAAGCTGACCGCCACCGTCAAGCCCAGCTCGGCGACCGGCCCCGTGCAGTTCCTCATCGGTGAGGACGTGCTGTGCGAGGCCAAGCTGAAGAGGGGCGTCGCCACCTGCACCGTCGACCGGCTGCCCAGCCCCGGCACCCACAAGGTCCGGGTGGTCTACGGCGGCGACAAGAAGCACGCGGCGTCGTACACCGAATTCACCCTGAAGGTGGTCGAGCGCCGGAACTGATCGAGCGCTGAACCCCCTGAGCGGGGCCGGTCCGGACGGGCCGGCCCCGCTTCTCGTTGTCAGGTTTCAGGCCGGCGGATACCGGGTGTTGTGACGTGCTGCCGTTCCGACACGCCGTGGATAAGCGAGCCTAGTGATCGCGAAGCCCATAGCATTGATGCTATGGGCTGGGGTAGGGTTGAGCTGGAACCAGAGGTCCGAGATTGGTTGGAGGGGTTGCCGGGCGAGCATTTCGCGCGGGCCGCCTTCTACATCGATCTGCTTGCCGGCCGCGGCGTCTTGCTCGACGAGCCGTACACCAAGCAGCTCGATGGGAAGCTGCGAGAACTGCGGTTCTACCTGGAGCGCGATCCGGTGCGTGTGACGTACTGGATAGCCTCCGACCGGAGGATCATCTTGCTGACGGTGTTCCGGAAAACCCGGGCTCGGGAGAACCGCGAGATCGAACGGGCTCGCCGGGCGTTGGAGCGGTGCATCGCCGAGCGGCATACCGTGATCGAGGGGGCAGAGCGATGAGTGACCGCGTTGACTGGAACGACCTGCGGGAACGTCGGATGGCCGAGCCGGGCGTCGCCGAGGCGTACGAAGCGACACGCATCGCCTTTGAGCTGGGTCAGGAGGTGCGTCACCTGCGGGAGCACAACCGGTGGAGCCAGAGCCAGTTGGCGCGTGCCGCGGGCATGACGCAGTCTGCGATCGCCCGGTTCGAGGCCGGCGGCACCGTTCCCACCTTGGCTGTTCTCGAACGACTGGCTCGAGCTTTGGACCGAAAGCTGGATGTGCGGTTCTCGCCTCGTTCCGAGGCTGCCTGACTCGATGGTAGGTGTCGCTGTTGGGTCGCGCCGGGGCGACGGACGGGATGCTGGCCGCCGAACAGCGGACCTATGTACGACACAGGTACCGCGCCACCGTCGAACGACACAATCTCCCGCGCCGCCTCGCCACGCCCTGAGCCACAGCACTGGTTACGAGCGACAAAAAGCCTGTCGCGGTGGGTGCCGAGGACGAGCCGGTCAGGTCGGCGGATACAGGAGTACTCGCACCTCGGGCAGGTCGGCGAGCGCGGCCTCGATGAGGGGGTGGACGGCGGCCCAGTTGAGGCCGCCGTTGCCGCAGCTCAGCGCCGGCACCGCCACCGAGGTGATGCGGTGCTCGCAGAGGACGCGCACCAGGTCGGCAAGGCCCGCGGTGACGTCGGCCAGCTGCGACCGCGAGCGCCAGTGGCGCTTCGTCGGGAAGTTGATCACGTAGCGGTGGGGGCCGGGCACGCCCGAGTCGTACACGAACATCTGCCCGAGGCGGACGGCGCCGGCAGCGCAGCCGGTGCGGTAGGCAGCGTAGTTCGCGGGGTACGCCCGCTTGAACGCCAACGCGATGCCTTTGCCCATCACTCCGACGGTGTTGACGGCGTTGACGAGGGCCTCAGCGTCCGCATCGAGCAGGTTCCCATGCCGGATCGTGATCACGGCCTCGTGGTATCAGCCGGGTCCGACATGCTCTTGCCCTCGGCGGCGACGACGAACCGGTTCGCGGCAGCCTGGCCGCAGCTGGGCATCGCGGCGGATTAGGGACCACGGCGACTGCGTGGGTTGTGGGACCATGGTCCGTCCGTTGTGCACGGTTCCGATCCCGCTGGGAGACAGCTTCGTGGCAGACACCGCCCCGCCCGCCGTCACCGATCAGATCACGACGATCGACACCAGCGTGCCGCACTCCGCACGCATCTGGAACTACTGGCTGGGTGGCAAGGACAACTTCGAGGCCGACCGGATGGCCGGCGACCAGGTCCGCGCCATCTTCCCGGCGATGGTCGAGACCGCCCGGCAATCGCGGGCGTTCCTGACCCGCGCCGTACGCTTCCTCGCCGGCGAAGCCGGCATCCGGCAGTTCCTCGACCTCGGTACGGGCCTGCCCACCGCGGACAACACCCACCAGGTGGCCCAACGGGTCCGACCCGAGAGCCGCATCGTCTACGTCGACAACGACCCGATGGTGCTCGCCCACGCCCGTGCACTGCTCGTCGGCGCGCCCGAGGGCCAGACGAAGTACCTCCACGCCGACCTCCGCGACCCCGACGCGGTGCTGCGCCAGGCCGCCGAGCACCTCGACTTCACGCAGCCCGTCGCCGTGCTGCTGTTCGGCGTCATGGGCCACATCGGCGACGACGAACAGGTCGTCTCCATCATCCGTACGCTGCTCGCTGCCGTACCCTCCGGCAGCTACCTCGCGATGTCCGACGGCACCGACACCAGCGAGGCGGTCGTCGAGTCACACCGGCAGTACAACGAGAGCGGCGCCATGCCGTACCACCTGCGCAGCCCCGAGCAGATCGCGCGGTTCTTCGACGAGCTGGAGCTGGTCGAGCCTGGCCTGGTGCCCTTCACCCAGTGGCGACCCGAGGGCGACGGGGCCCCTGCCGCCGTGGACGGGTACGCCGCTGTCGGCCGCAAGCCCTGATAGCAGGCCTTTCATGTCCGTGGCGTGCGCTAGGCGACCTCGCTATGGCGACAACCCGTCGCCCTGGCCTAGCGGATTGCCCGTCACGCAGCTCGTACAGCGACGTGCCAGTTGGCGCTCGCGCCGGCACGGTCGTTGAGAAATGATGTCGATCATCGCTCGGTCCGAGCAAATGGAAATGCGAGGCGCTGACGGTGGAGCACTCAGTGTGCGAGACATGGTTGGCGCGCCGGGCGGTGAAGTCAAGCCAGGGTACCCGCGTCGAAAAGACGCGAGCACCTCCACTCCGGTCAGCGGCGCGCCCAGGATGGCCGTCCGCACCAGCCAGACAACGCCTTTCCCTAGGTGCCATTCTGCTCGTATCGTGCAGGTAGCACCTTGGCATCGATCAAGTAGGACCTTGAAGGCGGCGAATGGGGTACGGGCGCTTCAACCTGCAGGGATACTTTGGTGAGTCTTTCGTGCGCGTCCTGGCCAGTGCAGCGGGGTTGGTCGCAAGCAAACACGATCTGGATGTCACTGGGGTGGACTTCACCTTCGACTTTCCGGGCAGTCGAGGGACGACACGATTTCCAAAGATCGACGTTCAGGTCAAGTCCTGGTCGCGTGCGGTCGGTTCGTTGGATGCCTGGCACTACGAGATGGAAGTTGCTCACTTCAACAACCTTGCAGGCCGCGACTACCACATACCGCGGTACCTCTTTCTGATCGTTGTACCTGACGACATCGAGCGATATACCGATGCTGACGCCGATGTGCTCCGGCTTCACCACTGCGGCTACTGGGTTTCGCTGGCCGACCGGCCGCCGATCGACTCGTCCCGGCGGCGCAGGGTAACAGTCCGAGTGCCGAAGCGAAACTTGCTCACAGTGCAAGCTCTACGGGACCTGATGATGCCTATCCCGGCTCAGCGGGCGACGCGATGAGCGAGCCGTGGTCCGGACCGAGTGCCGAGCAACTGAAGGCGATCCAGCAGCTCTCGCCAGAGGCCGTCGATGCTCACCTGGCTAGCGAGGGGTGGCGGGCGCGCACCGCCGCCCGCGAAGCCAGTCTGTGGACCCTGACTGAAGGTGCCGATGAGTTCGAGATCATGGTCCCCACTGACCGGCGCATGCGTGACTTCTCACTGCGAATGTATGACGTGTTGCGCACGCTAGCCGTGATCGAAGACCGGCCACTCTCGGCCGTCATTTCCGAGCTGATGAACACCGGCTCCGACCGAATGATCTTCCGGCTGCTGCCGTCCGGGCCGCCGGGCACAATTCCGCTCCTTAACGGGACCGAGGCACTGCGCGGCGTGCGGGAAATTGTTATAGCATCCACGTACGCCAGCACCCTCGATCGGCCGTTGCTAGTGCAAGGCAAGCGCCCAGCCATCGTGTGGGACTTTGCGCGCGAGGTCCGGCTGGGTACCCCGCGGGCGGGAAGTTGGGTAATTGCCGCGGAAGTGGCAATTCCTGAGGCGGACCTGGGCCCCGGCGCGAACGGAAGTCAACCATTCGCCCGACGAGTTTCCCTGCAGGTGCATCGCGGGGTAAGGGCGACATTTGCCGCCGCCGGGGAGGCGCTGCGAGGTAACTCCTTAGAACCCTTCTTGCGGCGCGCCAAGGAGGGCGTATCGGCGAACGTCTGTGACGCTCTCGCGAGTCTCGGTCGAGATAACACCCCATTTGAGGTGCGGTTCGAATGGGCGCAGCGGCTGCCGTCGTCAATCGGAGCGGGACGCTTCCGCTTTGACTCCCAGGTGATCAGAACGATCCGGTCCGCCGGCGAGGAGCTGCGCAATTCGATGCCCGAGGGGCCGGTTGAGATAACCGGTCCGGTGGCACGGCTTAGCCGTGAGGGCACCCAGGCGGGTATGGCGGTGATCTCGGGTCTCGTCCATACCCGGTACGGCGAGGCCGAGCAAAACGTTAAGGTGCCACTCACCGCTACCCAACACGAGCTCGCCATCGAGGCGTACCGGTCGCGTCGGCACGTCCGAGTGACTGGCGAGGCCCGGCAAGGGAGGGTTGCGGTCGTCCGGCACGTCGAAGTGATGGCGCGCGACCCCGATGACCACCGTCGGTGAGACTAGATTCCGGTCGATTACGTCCTGCGGTGCGGTTAGGACGCGGCCCACGCTGGCATACACTTGTTTTATACTGGCAATAGCCGTCTATGCGGGTGGATGGCCTGCGTAGGCACGTGCGGCCGCAGCCCGAGGGTAACTGGGAATCGTCGGTGTGAGGTTTCCCGGTAGGGCGGATGTTCGGATCTCCCCTGAGTTCTCGCGCCCGCGTTGGTCGGCACCGGACGACGGAAGGCCAAGCGGTTAGGTCCTCGCGGGCTCCGCCCCCGACCTGTCCCACCCCATTGCATTACCCTTGCGCGATGCATCGCTCGGTGATAGCGGCGAGTACCAGCTTCGACGCTTCCTTAGTGGGGGTGTGCTCCCAGAGTCGGATCACTTGCCAGCCGGACTCTTGTAGCGCCTGATCAACCGCGCTGTCCCGCAGTTGATTCCGGGCAATCTTCTGATGCCAGTAGCCGCTTGGATCGCTCGGCATGCGCCCGTGCTCGGAGCATCCGTGCCAGAAACAACCGTCGAGGAAGACGGCCACGCGTGTTCGAGTGAAGACGATGTCTGGCCGGACAGTCCGGCCCGGCACCCGCACCTTCAAATTCACGCGATATCGGAGGCCTTCCGCGAACAGCGCCCGGCGCAGCGCGAGTTCCGGCTTGGTTCCGGTGCTGCGGTTCGCCTTCATCGTCTTGGTGGCGGACGACGGCGGTGGGGTAGGCGGTAGCGGCACCGGGAAATTAACCTTCGTCGGTCGTCTCGGGTTTGAGGACCGGAATTAGGTAATGCTGTCCGATCCACCGAACAACATCGACCACGACCGCGTCACCGAAGCCGAACAGCTGCTGATTGGGAGTACCCGCCACTAATTTGTAGTTGCCGGCACCCATGAGCCGCGCGTACTCCTTGGGTGTCATCCAGCGCACCCGGGGCTCGCGACGCATGCCGACCTCGACGAGCGCCTGTTTGCTGGAGCCTCCGCCGGTCGTGCGCAGACAACCCGCGATGGCGTCGCGGCGCAGCTCCCACATAGAGATACCTTGCCGGGTGCGGCGATATGCGGACCGGTAAGAAATGGTCTCGGCGTCGCGCAGCGCCTCGAATCGGATGCGTTGCCCATCGCTGAGCGATTCGACGAAGGCCCTCACACGGTTTGCATCCCACCACGCGCTCGCCGGGACGTCATGGTCAACTATCCCGTTGAGGTCCTTGGGGCCGTCCGGGAGTGGCGGTAGATCCAGGTAATGCATATTGTAGGTGCTGCTATGCCGCTCGTGCAGGGCGGTCACCCAGGTCGGGCGCACATCGGAGGGGGCCGGGATGCCGACGTGGGAGTTCTTCGGCAACTTGTCTTTGGAAATTCCGACAATGAACATGCGTGGCCGTGACTGTGGGACGAAGTGCTTTGCGTCGATAGCGAGCACGTCGAGGGAGTAGTCCAACTGGGAGAGCTTTTCGAAGGCGCGTTCAATATCCTTGCCGCCGTGGCTGGTGGCGAATCCGTGCACGTTTTCAAGCAGCACAACCGACGGGCGCTGTGGCATTCCCTCTAGAATCCGCGCGAACTCGAAGAACATTCCAGATTGGGCGCCATCCAGGCCGCGTCGATTTCCCGCGAGCGACAGGTCGATGCAAGGAAAGCTGCTTGTGGCCAATTCTATTTTGGGTGGTAGATCCGTTGATTCGACCTTGCGGATGTCAATAACCTTGAAGTGCTTGTCGGCGTCCGGGTAGTTCTCCTGATAGGTGTTGAACTTGGCCTGTTTGATGTCGTTGGCCCAGACGATCTTGATGCCCAGCGGCTCGAGGGCGGTTCGCACCAGCCCGATGCCAGCGAAAAATTCCGCCGCCCGGATGGCCGTACCTTCCACGCGTCCTCCTCGGTCGATCGTCGCTGGGCAGCCTATAGGGGTACGCGCTCGACGATGCGCGACACCCCGTCTGGAGGTCGGTCATCCGTTCTGCCGAGCCAGGTCGCCTAGGCGGCGGAGGTGTCGACCCGAATCGGGTATTCATGTCAGCTCATCACACCGCTGATACTTCTCGGTGTCCGCGTCGTCGCGACCCGTCACCGTTCGGAGCGTGACCCTTCCATTACACCTCAAGACCTGGTTCCGCCGATACGGAAGCGCAGCTGGTCAGCACATGCAACCTCAGCCGGTAGATCGATGGAAGATCTATAGCGCCTTCAACAGGGCCATCGCGGACGTGTTCTTTACCCAGGACGCGGCGGGACTTCCGGTCTACCTCGATTTCGACGAGGACACCCTCGCCCGCATCGGGCATCGACTGAAACTGCCCACCGACAAGGTGTGGGACTCCCTGGCACGCTCGGTCATCGGCGTGCTGTCGCTGCGCACGCGCTACAGCGACATCTTCGGCCTGCCCTTGCAGCGCACCCGCGAATGGTTGCGCCGGTGGCAGCAGACCCCACGCGGCGAGCGGATGGACCTGCCGCCTCCCCCTGTGCTGACTCTCCTCGCGGTCTTCAGCATGGCCGCGGAGCGCATGGGCGGCGACGTCACGATGGCGGCGAGCAACTACTTCGGCCCCCTCTCTCGGCTGCTACGGCTGGAGGACCCCCAACAGAAGGAGCGCCTGGCCACCCAGTACCGGCAGAACGTCGAGCTGTTCTGGAATGTGCTCGGGCTGTGGCTGACCGGCTTGGACGGCATGCTTGGGCTGCCCTCTGCGGTGGCCTTGTCGCACCGCTACGTCGGGCTGTCGATGTCGCAGGCCCTGGTGCGCGAGCACGACCGCGGCAAGCTGCCCCGGTTCTTCGCCACGTACGGCCTAGAACCCGGCCGAGAGGTCACGCCGCGCGAGATCGAGCCGTACCTCGACGACTGGATGAAGCGCACGCCGTCGCCGATCAGCCGGAACCTGGCCACCCTCTGGGCCCGACAGCCCGCCGCCCGCGAGCGGATCGCCAGCGTCGTCGCGCTCGAGCTGCAGACCTGGGACGGCAACGACCGGGACGCCGCGCCCAGATCGCAGGCGGCGGGCGCACGCGGCCGCGAAGCCCGGCTGGTCGCACTCATCCGCTCCAACCTGTTCGGCCGCAAGGTCGAGTTCAGCCTGGTGGTCAAGCTGCCCGGCCACGACGGGCCGCGGCGCCTGCAGATCGCCAGCGCGGTCGGTGACCAGCAACCGGTCCTCGACTTCATGCCCGGCGTCAACGGCTGGCATCGCCTGCACCGCCCGGCAGACCTGGCCCAGACCTCCATCCTCGACGGCGTCCTGCGCCTGATCGACATAGACGGCGGAGCGCCCGCCGTGCGCCGTCCTCGCCAGGTGCTGCCGATGCTCAAGGACGAAGTGCTCGGACAATTTCTCGAAGCCGAACGGCTTCAGCTCGCCGGCGACGGCATCGTCTTCGCCTTCGACGGGCTGGCAGACGAGGTTGACGACGTGCTCGCTCAGGTCGCTCGCCCTGGCTACCGGCGTGTCCCAGGGGGCCAGGAAGGTGTGCCTCCGCATTGGACATTGTTCGCCGACGTTCAGGTGCTGGGGGTGCTTCCGCCGGAAGCCCGCGCCAAGCTGCGTGACGACCTCAACGTGCTGCAGCCCTTGGTCTCGTCGCAACTCACCCTCGCCGAAGGGATGAAGCTGCCCGGCCGGATGCGCAAGTACGCCGTCCAGGCGCCCCCGGAGCTGCGCGCCGTGGCCGTGGCCGCGGAGCACATCAAGCTAGAGATCATCCGCAAGGACACTGGGGCACTCGGTGCCCTCGACGATGCCACGCCGATCGCGCTCGACCAGGTGATCGCCGCTCGCGAGTCGGACGACGCTGCCCTGGTGTTCCCGCTCGCCGACGTCGACCTCGCCGAGGGCGACTACGAGGCCCTGCTATTGGTCAATCGTTCGAAGGACGCCACCCAGCGGCTGCCCTTCTTCCTGCGCTCCGGCGACTACGTCGACCTGGCTATGTGGGCGCGCGCGACCCGGCTCGCCTACCTGCCCGGGTCCCAGCGCGGGCGGGGCGTGCTCAGCGCCGACGCGTACACCGAGGAGCCGGTGGGGGTGGTCGACGGCGTCATCGTCCTTGGGGAAGAGGCCGCGCCGCGCCGGCCGGCGCCGCAGGTCGTCTGGTGGACGGAGCCGCGTCCGCAGCCCGGCGCGGCTCTGCCCGCGACGACGCTGACCGCGCCCGACCCGAACTCGTGCCTGGTCACCCGGGCACACCACTGGGACCTGCCGTACGCCGGGGACAAGGTGCTGGCCGTCGAGGGCACCTGCCGTCACTGCGGCCTGGTCAAGCGCTTCCTAAACACCCCGTGGGCGGCCGAGGCCAAGAAGAAGGCGCGCGCCCAGCTCGAATCTTCCTACCACGTGGATGTTCACCGGGTCGCTCCCGTGCAGCCGAGCAAGCTGACCTGGGACATCGGCTTGGATGCGCTGATGCACGCCGGTGGCGGCGGATACTCCTCCTTCGAGCGGATCGCCTTGCAGATCGAGGGCTCGCTGCTGTTCACCCACATCTTCGCCCGTACTCTGGAATCCCTCGGCCACGTGCAGATCCGCCGGGACCCGCGGACCCTCGAGCCGCTCGACTGGGAGATTGCCCCGTCCGCGTTGGCCGAGCTCGTCGATGGCTCGTACCTGCTGGTCGGCTACTGGCCCGCCGGGTACGTCGCCGAGGTCAAGGACGCGATCGCCGGCACGCCGGGCCGCCTCGACGTGGAACCTGACCCGGAAGGCCCGAGCCGGCGGGTGCTACGCGGGCTGACCGCCGAACGGGTCCACGAGCTGGCCGCCGAACTCGGGGTCACGGTCGCGGCCCGGCCGGCGGCGGCGATCCTCGGCGCGACGCCGGGGCTCAGCGAGGTGCTGGCCGCGCTGCCTCGGGTGAGCATGCCGGGGGCGCGCACCGTACAGCAGTTCCACCTCGGCTCGGCTGCCTGGGTGACGCAGCCCCGGCCGGACGAGCCTGGCGCATACGCGCTGGAGTCCTTCGGCAAGACGTACGTATTCCGCGACGCTGAGGACGTCGGCGCCGGCACCGCACGCATCGGTGCTGCGAACCTGGTCAAGCACCTTGCCGCCCTGCAGGTGAGCCGCCCGCTGTTGGCGTACCGCGCCGAGGAACGTGCCCTCGACGTGCCGCTGGGCGCCGAGCTGCCGGGGCTGTACGGCCGGGCCGCGGTGCTCTGTAGCGGCCGCCCGCCGTCCGCGTACGGCCCACGGCGGGTGCTGCGCTATTCCGGCGTGCCCGCCGAGATCGCCGAGATGCTGACCGCCCGCCTCACCAGCTGAGCCACGAAACCGCACCGAGATGAGGACCGTCATGTCGCCACACGGCACCGCCACGTCGAGGCCGCGTTTCCCGATGCCGACGCAGGTCTACCGGGAGCTGCGGGACGCGTACCTGCGATACTTCGACACGGCGTACTGGCTGCGCGACAAGCCGCTGCGCGACGAGCGCCGGCAGCTGCTGGAGGCGCCCGGGCTGCTGTTCACAGACGTGCTGCTCGAACCGGTGGTCCCCTACGACGCCGATTACCCGCTGGCGGAGGCAGCGCAGCAGGCCGGCCTGGACCCGGTCGCTGCACGCATCGTCGGCGAGGCGCTGTTCGGCGATTTCGTAGAGCCGGGACAGCAGATAATGCTGCGCCGCCACCAGGCCGAGGCGCTCATCCGGTCGCTTAGCGCCGCTGATGGCGAACCCCGCAACGTGGTCGTCACCTCTGGCACGGGCTCGGGTAAGACCGAGACCTTCCTGCTGCCCGTGCTCGCCCGGCTGGTACAGGAGGCGCTCACCTGGACCAAGCAGCCGGAGCCGGACCGCTGGTGGGAAGGCAACGTCCCAAGCTGGCGGCCGTTGCGCGCCCCGGAGACCCGGCCGGCGGCCCTGCGCACCGTCGTGCTTTACCCCACGAACGCGCTGGTCGAGGACCAGGTCTCCCGACTGCGCCGCGCGCTGCGCCGGATCGCGGACACCAGCGAGGTGCCGCCGCTGTGGTTCGGCCGCTACACGGGCGCCACGCCAGGATCAGGCGAGCTACCCGGACCTAAGGACAAGGACAAGGTGCGCGAGGCTGCCGCCGAGATCAACAGCGCCGCCCAGGACTTCCAGCAGCTGGCCAAGGCGTACGAGGACGGCCCCGACCGCCGCGCCGTGGAGCAGATGCTCGCCCAGTTCGCCGATCCTCAGCACGCTGAGATGACGACCCGATGGGACATGGTTGCGTCGCCGCCCGACCTGATGGTCACCAACTACTCCATGCTCAACGCGATGCTGATGCGCGACATCGAACAGCCGCTGTTCGATGCCACCGCGCATTGGCTCGCCGCCGACGAGAACAATAGATTCACCATCGTCATCGACGAGATGCACCTCTACCGCGGCACGCAGGGCAGCGAGGTCGCGATGGTGGTCCGCAACCTGCTGTCGCGGCTGGGCCTGGACGGGGACTCCCCGCAGCTGCGCTGCCTGGCCACCAGCGCCTCGCTCACCGACGACGACAATGGCCGCGGCTACCTGGAGGAGTTCTTCGGCGTCGACCGGTCGAGCTTCTTCGTCACCGCCGGCACGCCCCGTGCCATCCCCGATCGCAGGCCGCTGTCGCGTGCCGCGTTCGAGGCGCACGCCAAGACTCTGCCCGCGGGCGGGGCCGACCGCGCGGCCGCGCTTAGCGCCCTAGCCGCCGAGCACCGGCTCTCCGAAGCCGTCGCCGCCGCGTGCCGCGCCGACGCCGGCGCGCCGATGCGCGCGAGCCGGCTGCCCGACATTGAGCGGCGCCTCTTCGACGAGCCGCCGGCCACCGCCGACGGCGTCACAAGCGAGGCGTTCGACCTCGTGCTGGAAGCCGGAGCGGAAGCTTGGAGCGATCCGGCCACGATCCCGCTGCGCGCCCACATGTTTGTCCGCACGGCAAGCGGGCTGTGGGCCTGCGCCAACTGGGCCTGCACTGAGGTGCGGCCGGAGCACGCGTACGCGAATCGGAAGATTGGCCGGTTGTACAGTCGGCCGGCCACGACGTGCGCTTGCGGCGGGCGGGTTCTCGAGCTGCTGTACTGCTTCGACTGCGGCGAGGTCAACCTCGGCGGCTACGTCATCGACCGCGTCCCCGACAGCGTCCCGCCGATAGTCGCCCTCGGCTCGCTGGCCGACAAGATCCCCTCGGACCAGACCCGCCCGGTCAACCGCCGCTCGCACGGCGAGTACATCTGGTACTGGCCAGAGCCGGAGAAGCCATCCGCGGGCAAGCCGTGGAACCACAAGCTGGAGGGTCCGGATGCCAAGGGACGCCAAATCAGCTTTTCGTTCGCCCAGGCGCGGCTGGACCCCACCTCGGGGCTGATCGTAGAGGACGACCAGGAACCGACCGGGTACGTCCTGCGGGTCAGCCCGATGGGAGAGACCAGGGCCAAGGCACCCGCGTTGCCGGAGAAGTGTCCGCGATGCGGTGCCCAAAACGTCAACAACGACCTGCAGAAGTTCTGGCGCGGCATCGTGCGGTCGCCGATCCGGGGACACCGCTCCGGGCAGTCGCAGTCGATCCAGCTCTACCTCGCTCAGCTGTTCCGCAGCATGGGCACGACCGCCGCTGAGTCGCGCACCATCCTGTTCACCGACAGCCGCGATGACGCCGCCCGCACCGCGGCCGGCGTCGCCAAGAACCACCACCGCGACCTCGTGCGCCAGCTCATCCGGCACGAGCTGGAGCAGCCCGAGGCCGACGCGGTCGACGCCGTGCTGGGGATGCTCACCGGAGCGCCGACGCCGGAGGGGCAGGCGGCGTTCGTCACCATGCAGAGCGAACATCCCGAGCTGTTCCAGGCGCTGATTACAAAGGCGGCGCTGGGCGTAGCCCCACCAGAGACCGAAGCGCTGATCCGGGCGTATCGGGCGAGCAAGGCACTGGCCCAGCTGCCGTGGTCGGTCGCGGCCACCCGGCTCGAGAAGGCCATGTTGCAGCGCGGCATCCACCCCGCCGGCCCCGGCACTTCGATGCAGAAATGGCAGGGGGAGCCCTGGTACCGGGTGTACGACCCGCCGCAGCCAGGCCTCTGGACGCCACTGCACCCCGAGATCCAGATGAAGGGCTATGAGCGCTACCGCCGGGAGTTGGCCACGACGATGGCCGAGGCGGTGTTCGACCGCGCCGCCCGCGACCTGGAGTCCACCGGCCTAGTGGTGGTCGATCCGCGCAACCCGCGGCTGGACGACGCCGGCGTAGCCGAGGACATCGCGCTGCAGATCCTTCGGTCGGTGATCAGAATCCTCGGCATTCAGGGGCGCTACGCCGGCAATAGGTATTTCTCACCGGCGTTCGACATGCCGGCTTCGGTAAAGGGCTACCTGAAAGCGGTCGCCGAACGGCACGGGCTAGCCGGCTCCGGCATCCTGGAGACCTGGGTGACGCGCGAGATTGGCGGGCGGGTCGCCCCGGAGTGGGGGCTGCGCGTCGACAGTGTGGAAGCGCCGTTCCTACTGACCAAGGCCGGCGCGGAGGTCTGGGGCTGTCGCCGGTGCAGCTACCGACACCTGCACGCCTCGGCCGGGGTATGCGCCGCCCGAGGCTGCCACCACCCCGATCTTGAGCGGCGCAAAGCTGACGACCAGGAACAGGACTACTACGCGTGGCTCGCCGAGCTCGAGCCGCGCCGCATGGCCGTTGCCGAGCTAACCGGCCAGACGAAGCCCCTGGCGGTCCAGCGGCAGCGCCAACGCTGGTTTAAGGAGGCACTGCTCAAGGAACCGCTGGAGAACCGGCTAACGACGCCGCTGGACGTGCTCAGCGTCACCACCACGATGGAAGTCGGCGTCGACATCGGATCGCTGCGCTCGACGGTCATGGCTAACGTGCCGCCGCAGCGGTTCAACTACCAGCAGCGCGTCGGCCGGGCCGGGCGTCAGGGACAGCCGTACTCGTACGCGCTCACTGTCGCCCGCTCCCGCACCCACGACGACTACTACTTCAACGCCACCGAACGGATGACCGGCGACGTCCCGCCGCAACCGTTCCTCGACCTGCAACGTACCCGCATCGCCCGTCGCGTAGTGGCGGCCGAGCTACTGCGCCGAGCCTTCGGCTTGTGCCTGCCCAGGCCGGTACGCACCCGCGAAAGTATCCACGGCATCTTCGGCCTCCGCGACCAGTGGGCCGACACCTACCGGCCGCAGATCGAGCTGTGGCTCGACCAAGCGCCCGACGTGCCGGAGGCCATCGCCGCGCTGACCGTGCGCACTGGCATGACCGCGGCGGAAACCGCGGAGCTGGAACGGTGGGCCCGCCACGACCTCGTGACCGACATCGACGCCGCCCTCGACAACCCGTTCTACCAGCAGAATGAGCTGAGCGAGGTGCTCGCTAACGCCGGCGTCCTGCCGATGTTCGGCTTCCCCACCCGCGTCCGCAACCTCTATAAGGACTATCCGAAGGACAAGCGCGACCTCACCGACTTGGCCGTGTCCGACAGGTCCCTGGACATGGCGGTGGCCAGCTTCGTGCCCGGCGCGGAGGTCGTCCGCGATGGGGAGATCCACACGGCCGTGGGCTTCGCCGCGTACGAGGTCAAGGGGCCGCGGGTGTTGCCCGTCGACCCGCTTGGCAAGCCCATCGACATCACCAAGTGCCAGAACTGCGGCCGTACGTCGGTCGGGGTGCACGCCGGGGCCTGCCCGGCCTGCCAGGGGGAGCTCACCACATTCGTGATGTTCCAGCCGCTCGGCTTCCGCACTGACTACCACGCTCGCGACTACGACGTCGACGGCGAGACTGTGGCCGTTATGGGTTTCCCGGAGCTGGGCGTCGCCTCGAACCCCGACCGCTCCGGCACGGTGGAGGGCCTGCGCGTCGACGTGTACGAGCTGGCCGACATCCTGCGCATCAACGACAATCTGGGCCGGCTGTTCGCGATGGAGGAGGCGGCCGGCCGGTCGATCGTCGTCCGGGACAGCTCGCTTTACGGCAACGACGTCAAGCTTCCCAACACCCAGGGGCACCGTATCGACGCCGCGATCGGCGAGGTTCGCAAGACCGACGTGCTGGTCGTGACCGCCGATCACCTGGACATTCCCGGCAGCATCGTGCCGACCGATCCGGCCGTGCTGCCCGCCGGCCTGCCGGCGATGTGGTCGTTCGCAGAGGTGCTGCGCCGGGGCGTGCAAGCCGAGCTGGACATCGACCCTAACGAGCTGTCGGCGGGCCTGCACCCGGCCCGGATCGGCGACGACCAGGTGCACCGGGTCTTCCTGGCCGACACCCTCGAGAACGGTGCCGGGTACGCGACCCTGCTCGGCGATCCCCAGTTCTTCTCCAAGGTGCTGGCAAGCGCCATCGACGACCTGGGCGCGATGTGGCGGAGCCGGCGCCACGCCGAGGAGTGCACCGCGTCGTGCCCGGATTGCCTACGCTCCTTCGATAACCAGCGCATCCACGGTGCCCTGGACTGGCGGCTGGCTCTGGACATGGCCGAGCTGGGGCTGGGCCGGCCAATCGACTGGGAGCGGTGGTTGAGTCGCACCGGGCCACTGGTCGCCGGCTTTATGAGCTCCTTCACCCCCGTGGGCATCCAGCACCATGAGGTTGAGGGCATCGCTGTGCTCGCCCACTCGGGCAGCCGCAAAGCCGTAATCCTGCGACACCCGCTTTGGCGTCCCGAGCCGGAGTTGCGGACGCCGCGCCACGAGCGCGTAGCAACCTGGGTCACCAATGAGCTCGGCTACCGGATCGAGCAGGGTGACCTGTTCGAACTGGACCGCAATCCGATGCGGATCGCCCAGCGGCTGATGATGGACTGACCGGGACCACACGCGAGGGGAGGGCTGGAGACAGTGTTGCCGGAAGACGCTGCGCCATGTCGACACGCGGGGGCACCTCCGCCCGCCGTGGTGCACAAGGTGGACGACCTAATACAACAGCTCGTCGCCGAGACCGAGATCCTAGCCCGGTACGGGTTGACCGCCGAGGAATATCGCGATGCCCTGCCTGCGACGATCGAAGCGATGCGCGGGAGAACGAGCGCGAGCAACGCTGGCCGCCGCCGGTTCCTGCTTAACATCCTGGAGGCGTTACAGCAGGCGGGCCTGGTGGACAGCGTCACCAAGCCGCATTACGGCGACGACACCGTGTATCGGCTCTCGGTCCCCGGATTCGGTCCCGTGGCGATCATTCAGAAGGGCTGCCCGGACGGGACACACAGCAGCATCCGCTGGTCGGTGCCAGACTGGGCGCGCGAGACTTACCTCTGGTGGCTGTGCGACAGCATGAAGGCCGAGCCCGGCGAGCATGTCGCCAAGGGCATCCAGCGCATGCGTAGCCGCCTCCTCGACCCAGCCGATCGTACGGTGGATGGCGTTATCTTCCACAACCACCTCTGTGGCACGCCTAAGCGCCTCTGTCCGAAACAGGACCGAGCCGTGGAAATCGGCACGCAACTGGTGCCCCCGCCCTGCGTCTACCTCACGCCCGACAGCGATACTCAGGCGACCGACTTGAACTGGCACGGCAGGCAGCAACGCATCTTCCCCGGCATCCTGCTCAGCCTCTTCGGCATCGACGAGCAGGCCCTGCCGGCGTACGTCGGACACGTCGGATTCCAGCGCAAGAGCGGCGAAGTCCACACCACCATATCGGCTAGATTCGGCGTCGGCCGTTCCACTATGTACAGGAGATGATCCGCTTGCCCAACCCGATGCTGGACCAGGACCGTGTGGCGATGCTGCATGCCCGCAAACCCGTCCGGCACGTGCTGGTTCCGGCCTGGCCACGCGAGCAGAAGGATCTCCCGCAGGTCGAGGTCGAGGTCACCTGGGTGCGCTTCTCCACGCTCAACCATCGCACCCAGGCCGAACAGCGCCGCGAAATCCACCTGGCTGCCCAGCCCAACCTGTTCACTGCTGACCCGCTGGGCCCGGCCGCCCAGGACGCGCAGTACCGCATCCTCACTGGGCAGGAGGGCTTCAAGGAGCTCAAGGAAGACCTGCGGGACCGAGGCCAGCAGGACCCAGCCATCATCACCGCCGAGGGCGTCCTGATCAACGGCAACCGACGCACCGCCGCCCTCCGCTCGCTCTATCAGGACGACGACTGGCTTAAGGCGCGCTACGTCCAGTGCCTGGTCCTGCCGGACGATGCCCAGCCCGACGAGCTGGTCGACCTTGAGGCGGAGCTGCAGATCGCGCGCGACTTCAAGCAGGGGTACTCCTGGATCAACGAAGCGTTCCTCATCGAGGAGCTCTACGACCGCGAGGGCAAGGACTTCGGACGCGTGGCCCGGCGCATGCACAGCGAAGTCGCGAAGGTGCGGGATCTGCACGAGAAGCTCCAGCAGGTGCACCAGCTGGTCGACCTGGCGAAGGGCGCCCGCCTGCACGTCGACTTCACCGAGAACGAGTCGGCCTTCGCCGAGCTCGCCCGGCACATTCGGAACAAGCCGCCGGCCGAGGCCGACAGCGTACGGTCGGCGTACTTTCTCGGCACCTTGGCCAACGTGGAGTACCGCAAGCTGCGGCACCTGCAACGCGCCGATGCGGCCGAGCTCATTCAACGGGAGATTGAGCGTGACCCGGCGCTCAAGCCAGTGCTCGACGTCGCCCAGTCCGCCCCGGCTCCCACTTCGAGCGACGACCTGCTGGACGACCTCCTCGGCGAGGACCCTCCCGCGCAGCCGCTGAACGAGCTGCTGGGCCTGGTCGCGGCCCGAACGCCTGATGAGAGCCTGCCGCTCGGCGACGGCGACAAGGTCTCCGCCCGCCAAGTGCTCAGCTCGCTGCGCAGTGCAATCACCGCCGTCGCCGACGAGGCCGCCGACGAGGCCGCGGACCAGTCTGCTGCCAAGGCGCCGCTTGTCCAGGCCGACAAGGTGATCAACAGCTTGAAGCGGATCCGCAAGGACCTCCCCAAGGCACGGGCCCAGTCCGAGTGGGACGAGCGCGCCTTCGCCCTCAAGATCACCGAGATCGAGGGGCTGCTGGACGAGGCCGGGGGCCGCCGGGCGTGATCGTCGCCGAGCTCTACCAGCAGGGCCGCCCGCTCGTCGTCGTCACTCGGCAGGCACCGGCCGTCGCCGGTGCCTGGGCCCGTCTCCAGGCCGCCATGTCCCGCGGCATCGTCGGCGGCTCTCCCCACCGCATTGACGTGCGCGTCGATGTGTTCCTCGCCGAGCTGCCGGCGCTGCGCGAGGTCCGGACCATCTTCCACGAGCAAATCCAGCTCGGCCCGATGCTGCAGCAACAGGTCCGCTCGCTCATCGGCGACCAGAAGCGCCGCGAGGACGTCGCCGCCGGTGTCCGGATAACTTCCGAAGCGCTCGCGGCCGAGCTCGCCGCCGCCGGCTTCCGCCGCGAGCTGCGCGGCTTCCAGCTGGAGAACCTCGCGCTGATCCAGCAGCTGCCGCACGGTGCCGACTTCTCCGTGCCGGGTGCCGGCAAGACCACGGTCGCGCTGGCGAACCACACCCTGGCCCGCGCCCGCGGTGAGGTTGAGCAGCTCCTCGTCATCGCGCCCCTCGCCGCCTTTGAGGCGTGGCGGGAGGACGCCGCTGCCTGCTTCGAGCGCCCGCCGGCCATCACCGTTCACGCCGGCACCGCGTCGATCGACAGCGACGTCGAGGTGCTGCTCACCAACTACAACCGCGTCGCCTCCGACTACGACCGCATCCGAGAGTACGTTGGCCGCCGCCCCACCCACCTCATCCTCGACGAGGCGCACCGGGTCAAACGCGGCGCGCAGGGTGTACACGGCCGCGCGGTGCTCGACCTCGCCTACGCCGCCCGGCGCCGCGACATCCTGACCGGCACCCCCGCGCCCCAGGGCGCCTTCGACCTGATCGCCCTCATGCGCTTCCTCTACCCAGGACAGGACCAGAAAATTCTGCCGGCCAGCGCCTACAACGAGCGCGCTGGCCGCGACGACGACGTGCTGAGTGAGACCAGCACGGCAATCAAGCGGTACTTCGTCCGCACGCCCAAGTCGCGCCTCGGGCTGCCCGGCACCACCTTCGACGTGGTCACCCGGTCGATGAGCCCGATCCAGCAGGCCATTTACGACGCTCTGCTGGGCCGCTACCGCGGCGACTTTGAGCTGGACCGCCCGGCCCGCCGACAATTCGACCGGCTCGGCCGGGTCGTCATGTACCTGCTGGAGGCCGCGACCAATCCCATGCTGCTGGTCGCCGGCTCCGACCACGCCGACGAGCGCGGGTTCTTGCACCCGCCGCTCGCCCTGAACGGCAGCGAGCCACTCGCCGAGCTACTGAGCCGCTATCGCGACTACGAGACGCCTTGGAAATACGAGCACATCAAGGCGATGGCCGAGCAGGCGCGCGACCGCGGCGAGAAAGTCATCGTCTGGTCCACCTTCGTTCGCAACATCCGGTCGCTCGCCACCTACTTAAACGGCTTCCAGCCAGCCATCGTGCACGGGGGGGTGCCGACGCAGGACAGCGCGCCGGCCGGGGCGCTGACCCGCGAGGCCGAGCTGGATCGCTTTCGACGCGACCCGCACTGTCACGTCCTGCTTGCCAACCCGGCTGCTTGCGGCGAGGGCGTCAGCCTGCACCACTGGTGCCACCACGCCATCTACCTCGACCGGACGTTCAACGCCGGCCACTTCCTGCAGAGCCAAGACCGCATCCACCGGCTCGGGCTCGGCGACGACGTGACAACCCGCTTCACGCTGCTGCTCAGCGAGGAGAGCATTGACGAGTCCGTCAACTCCCGGCTACGCGAGAAAATCGTCGCGTTGTCCGCGCTGATGAACGACCGAGGTTTGGTGCGCGTCGCTCTTCCCGAGCCTGACGAGGGCACGCCCGAACAGCCGGCGGTATCAGACGATATGCAGGCCGTCGTCTCACATATCAAGGCACGACTCGATGGTGCCTAGCCGCGGCACGGCGCACGCTGTTCTGCTGCTCTGCCATGCCGTCCGCCTTGCGGCACGCCAGGACGTCGCCGACTGGGTCCACGCCGCCCGCGCCCACGGCGCCTTCGTCGCGGCCGCCACCGACCTGACCACCCCGGCCGAGCACCTTCTGGCCTCCGGGCTCGCTGAGCAGGCCGAGACCATCGTGCTGGCTCCCCAGTTGGCCGGGATCGCCGACATCGCCGACGGCGCGACGCTGCGCCACATTGCGCGAGTGCTGCTAACCGCCGACCCGCCGCCCTGGCTACGCATCGCGGTGTCGCCCCAAGGGGTCGCCCGCCAGTACATCCCCACGGCCGATTTGCGCGCGCTGGAATGGCTCGACCCCGAGCTGGACGACATGCTCGTCGACGTGTGTCGCGCGGTGAGCCGCCCTCACGACACCGAAGTCCGTAAACGTATTGGCGACGCCGCCGAGGCGGTGGTCCTGGCGGCGCTGCGAGCCGACGGCCGGCATCCTACCCATGTCGCGTCAATCTCCGACGCGTTCGGCTATGACCTCGAGCTCGCCGGTCCCCCTAGGCTCCGCATTGAGGTCAAGGGGTGTAGCGCGAACAGCCGCGGCACTTTTCACCTAAGCCGCAACGAGTATGACAAGAGCCGGTTTTACGGCGACGAATGGCTGCTGACCCAGGTTGTCTTCGCCAACATTGCCTTTGTCGTGCCGCGGCTCGAGCCAGTGCACATTACCGGCATCTTCGAGGTCAGCGCCCGCGAGATTGCGTCGGCCATACCGCCAGACACCAGCGAGTTCGCTTGGACCGACTCGGCGGTGATCAACCTGCCGCCCGAAGCCTGGCGGCCCGCACCGTACGCTGTCGCCGACGTTATCCTGCCGGGCTTGGCACGCTAGCGGCATTCACCCACGATCCCGCGCTTGCTGCCAAGGGCACGCCAGCGACGCTGTGTCGCTAGTAGCATTTTCTCCTGCCCCCTCGCATCGCCTTAATCGCGCTGCAGTCGCTGCCCGTCGCGCTTCCCTCTGCCAGGTCGAGGTGAACTTGTGCCAGCCGGCCGACCAGGGCAATCGGCAGCCGGGACGTGTCCAACCGGGCCCCGATCTCGATGGCGCGTTCGGCGTTGCCAGCCGCCCCGGCCGCGGACACCGTATCGATGGCGACGTTGGTCGGGCCGGACACGGTCCACAGCCGGTTCTGGTCGGATCCGAGGTCCGCGGCGACCGTCTGCGCCTGTTCGGGGTGACGCCCGGCCTGCTTCGCGTTACCCCGTCGTGCCGCGATGATGGCGGCGAGGAGCAGGAGCGCGCCCTGCGCGGAGATGAGGTTCGGGCTGGGTGATGAACACAGCCGCGCCAGGTGTTCGATGCTCGCGTCGGTCACCGCCTCGACCTCGCTGATCCGAACCGGTGGCCGGAGTAGGGCGCAGTCATCCTTGCGCCATCGCGGTGCGTGACTCGCTCAGTCACGTCACGGCCATTGACTTCGGGGAGACCACTCTCAGCGAGGAGGACAGTCAGTTCCTGCGTACCCGAGTGTGGTGTGGTGTGACGCCCGGCTCGACGGTGCCGGCCGCTGCCGGCGGCGCGACGGGCATGTCGGGCCGTGCGGCCCCGCTGACGAGGAGCTGTCCCCGATAGCAGCGACGGGTGGCGCGGAGGAGGCACCACCCGTCGTCTGACGTATTCCGCTACCCCGGGGATTCACCAGCTGCGGCATCGGTCGACTTTTCCTTGCCGGTTGTTACTTGAGAACCACCCTCGGTGGCTCGTGGCGCTGCCAGGCACTATTCAACCAGTCATCGGTGACGGAGCTCCGGGAAGGCATCTTCGATGATCTGAACGAGCCGACGGGCGGACTCCAAGTCCAGCTGGATACTCTGACTCGACTTGCGCTCGCTGGCACGGTCGTCGCTTCCGAAGGTGCTCAGATGAAGTAGGCGTCCCGAGCCGTCGTCGATTACGGCGTGTTCACAGTCCACCTCTGTCGGATGTGCCTTGACTCGCTGCTGGGACGGCCCGAACGAACGTACACGTGCCACAGATTCCTCCTCGACGTCAGCACGAATCACAGGCCAGAACTCATGATCTCTGCAGCAACGCGAGTAGGACAAGGTCCTGAACCCAACCGACCCTGCACAACGCTGACGGACGCAGCTTGGGGCGAGCTCCCCAGTCCCTCGAACACCTGAGCTGAGGCGACACCGGTCGCCCCGCCGCACCGGGGGCCAGAGGAACAGAGCCTCGCTGGGTCATATCAGCAGCCCAAGCGCGTCCCGCCAGGGCGTCAGGCCGGATGTCGCCGCTCGTCGGTTCCTGGGCAGGAGGTGGAGCAGCAGTCGACATGCCTTAACGGTGACGTGGACCGACTCGGCAGCGACTCGTTCGGCCTCGAGCAGGTGCAGCACTGCGGCGGCCCCGTCGCCCGTAGGCATCAAAGCCTCGGCGGTGACAGTTCGAGGTAGGTGGCCGTCTGCCCCTCGTTGCCCCTCTGGCTCAGCCGTCCCGGTCGGCCACGAAGACGCCTAGCCCCTGGTGGCCGTACAGTTCGCCGGTCTCGATGAGGATCGTGATGGCTTGGCGCACCGTCGTTGCGCTGCCGACCTCGTACATCTCGGCCAGCGCCTTGGTTGACGGCAGCTTGTGGCCGGGTGGCCACTCGCCTGAGGCGATACGCGCCCGGATGTCGGCGATGATCCGTCGGTAGTGCGGTTCGAACTGTCGTGCGGGCATGCGAAGGACTCCCAGCTAGGCCCACACATCTGATCACGGGCGCCGGGAGAACTTCAAGGGCAACGTTGACTTTACCAGTAATGCCGGTAAGGTTTGTTGACGAGGAAACACCCCAGCTAGGCACTGTGGTGGACCTTCGGCGGAGCAGCATCCCGACGTCGCCAGACGGCCTTCCCCGAGCCCGCCTGAACGGCGTGCTGCTCCGACGCCCCTACCTGCTTCTACAAGCGCTGTTGTCGGAAGCCCGGAGACAGCCTGGCCTTGAGCGAGACAGGCCCGGGGCGGGTGCCGGGCTCCGGCTGGTAAGGACGCGCGGCCGTGCCTGCCGCCCCCGCCCGCCTCGGCGCCGTACTTGAACCTCGACATCGACCAGCAGAGGAGGGCCCCATGTACTGCCACGCTGACGGCCGACCCCGGCAGCCAAGTATGGCCGACAACTCGTGTCACCGATGACCGCGCCGCGCTGGATCATTCATCTGCCGACCACGCTGACCAGCCTCGATGGCGCCGTGATCCTTGCGACGGCGCTGCGCGACTCACTCGGTCACGTGACCGCCATCGACTTCGGCGAGACCACTCTCAGCGAGGAGGACAGTCAGTTCCTGCGTACCCGAATCTGGTGTGACGCCCGACTCGACGGCGCCGGCCGCTGCCGGCGGCGCGACGGGCATGCCGGGCCGTGCGGCCTCGCCGACGAGGAGCTGCCCCCGATAGCAGCGACGGGTGGCACCGAGGCGGCGCCACCCGTCGTCTGACGTATTTCGCTACGCGCCGGGGATCACCACGAGACCGTTGTTGTAGTCGGCCAGCAGCACGTCCTTGTGGCCGTCGCTGTTGATGTCGCCGACCGCGAGACCGCGGTGCTCGTAGTGGGAGGCGTAGTACGCGTTGTAGCCCAGCTGCTCCCGGCCCAAGCGGCCGTCGGGGCGCTGGAGCATGACGCCCACCTGGTACCAGCCGCCGTGGGCGACCACCACGTCCAGCCGCGAGTCGCCGTCCATGTCCTCGAGGACGACCGGTTCGGGCATGTCGGACGCGACGTAGACCTGCCACGCGCCGAGCGCCCCGGAGGAGTTGTGCGTCAGCACGGAGATCCGCGGGTCGGGCATGTTGCCGGTGACGGTGACGACCACGTCGGCCCGGCCATCGCCGGTGACGTCGCCGGTCGCGAACGAGTGCGCGTCGATCTCCTGCCCCTCCGGCACGGGAATGCCGGCCGGAGCGGCGAAGGTGCGCGCGGAGGTCTGCTCCACGACGATGACCTTCCGGCCGTCGAGGCGTACCAGGTCCAGGCCGGGACCGCCGGTCACGTCGGCGACTCCCAGGACCGGACCGGAAAGCGGCGTGGTCACGGCAACCGGCGCGGCGAACTCGCCCGGGCCGGTGCCGTAGCGCACGAGCACCGACTCGTTGGTGGTCGCCACCAGGTCCAGCTTGCCGTCCTGGTCGAGGTCGATGACGTGTACGTCGCCGAGGGCCGCGCCGAACGGCAGCGCCACCGGCGCGGCGAGCCCGCCGGCGGACTGCCGGTACAGGTCCAGCCCGTTGCCGGAGGCGACCAGCAGCTCGTTGCGGCCGTCGCCGTCGATGTCGGCGATGACCGGGACCATGCTGCCGCCGGTCGGCACCGACGTGGCGTAGCGGACGGGCGAAGCGAGCCGGTGCTCCGGCAGCTGGACGTAGAGGAACGCCGAGTGGTTGAGGTCCCCGGCGTCGGCCTCGATGCCGGTGGTGAGCACCACGTCGGTGAGCCCGTCGCCGGTGAGGTCGCCGGCGGCGATGGCCGTTTCGGTCGAGCCCGCCCGGGCCGCCTCGGACGGGCCGAAGGACACCTCGCCGTACGCCGGGTCGACCTGCAACGGCAGGTCAGCCGAGGAGCTGCCACCGTTGTTCGGATTGGTGCCGTAGCCCTCGAAGCGGGCGTAGTAGGTCACCGAGCTGGCCGTCGGGGTGATCACCGTCGCGGCGTACCCGTGCCAGAGGGTGGCCTGGCCGATGACCTCGCTGCCGGCGACGAAAACCACCTTGCCCCACGGCTCGGACCCGTCGGCGGTGCGGACCCGCGCGGACAGCGCCACCAATTGGCCCTGCTCGGAGCGGGTCGGGTCGACGGCGATCGTGGTGGTGGTCGCCAGGCCGGTGTACGCGGCCCCGGACGTGAACGGGCCGGCCGCGCCGTTCGCGGCCAGGGCGCGCACCTTGTACTGGTAGTAGTAGCCGTCCGAGCGTCCGGTCTCGCGGAACGACGGCTCGGTGGTCGTGGCGATCAGGCTGTCCCCGTCGATCGGGTGGTGCCGGTACACCTCGTAGCGGGCCGCGCCGGGCACCGCCGCCCAGGTCAGTTCCATGGTGGATGGGGTGCCGGTGAGCCGCAGGCCGCTCGGTGCTGCCAGCACCGGCAGGGTGGTGGCGCTGGCCTGGGGTGACTGGCCGGAGAGCTTGTTCCGGTACTCGGCCTGCACCACGTAGTAGTAGGTGGTGGCCGGGGCGAGCCCGGAGTCGAGGAATTCCAGGCTGGTGCTGCTGCCGACCTGGGTGTACGGGCCACTCGACCCGGTCGAGCGCGATACCCGGTAGGCGGAGGCCTGCGGCGCCGCCTGCCAGTTCACCCGGATCTGGGTGGACGAGAGTGCCGTCGCGCTGGTCGCCGGCGGTGGGGAGATCGCCGGCCCGGCCTGGGCGGGCGCCGCGGTCAGTTGGGTCACGGCGACGAGCGCCGCCACCAGGGCGATGCCGAGCCGTCGTAAGCGGGTGGGTGTGTGCGCCATCGGGCGTCCTCCGGTCCCCGTGATGATCATTCCGTGAGTACGGCGTCTCGCCGTCGTACCGCGTCACATAGACCGCCGGGCGGATCAAGCCTCTGGTGTGACGCCTGGCTCGACGGCGGCGGGCGTTGCCGGCGGCGCGCCGAGCACGGCGGACCGTGCCGGATCGCGGAGTAGTAGCCTCCGGGGATGCCCGCCGCATTGATCGACGACCTGTTGAACGGTTTCACGCCCGCACAGCCGTACACCGCAGCTTCCGCCGCCAGCGCCCCGGCGGCGCGCGGCGTGCACGTGGTCCTCGACGGGGGCACAGTCGTCTACGTCGGCTGGACAGCGAATCTGCGTCGGCGGCTGCGGCAGCACCTGACGGGCAGCCGCGATTCGTCGGTGCTGCACGAGCAGGTCGGTCAGCTCCTCGACACCCCGACCCGGGCGGCGACCGCCGAGGACATCGCCGGCTGGCTGGGCCGGCGCGAGGTCCGCTGGCAGGAGACCGACAACCCGGAGGGTACGAAGGACGCGCTGGTCCTGGCCCTCATGCCCTGCTTCAACCGGCAGGTCCCCAAGCCGCGCCGGCTCGCCTGACGGTTCGGGCGGTCGGCGGACCCTCGGGTAGCACGGACCGCCCCCGCCGGGGCCCGCGCTGAGGGCCGAGGGCGTCGTGAGGATGCTTTCGGCCGGTACCGGGATGCGGCAGTTGGGGCACCGCGACGCACGGTCGGCTCCACTGCCTCACATGGTTCGCAGGCCGAGAAGTTCTGCCGTGCGGTCCCACAGCCGGGCCGCCAGCTGGCCGTCCTTGGCATGCGGGTGCACCGGGCCGTTGGGCTTGAGGCCGTGGTAGTAGCCGCCGTTGGCCGTTTCCGGGTCCGGCATCGTGGCTAGGTGGACCAGCGGCGCGGCACCTTCCGCGACGGTGGCCACCCGGCCCAGCAGGCGGTAGCGGGCCAGCGCGGCGATCAGGGGACTGCTCCGGTTGAGCTCGGTGCCGAGCACCACGCCCGGGTGGAACGCCGCCGCGGTCAGCCCGGTGCCCTGCGTACGGCGGGCCAGCTCGCGGGTGAACATGATGTTCTGCAGTTTCGTGATCCCGTACCGGAGCATCTCGGATCGTTGGCGTGCGCCTTCCAGGTCGTCGAGGTCGATGCCGGCGGACCGGTTGGCCTTGCTGGAGGTGGCGATGACCCGGGCCCGTCCGGCGCTGGTGAGCCGGTCCAGCAGCAGGTTGGTGAGCAGGAACGGGGCCAGGTGGTTGACCTGGAACATCGTGTCGTGGCCGTCCTCGGTGCGGCTGCGCCTGGTCAGTACGACACCGGCGTTGTTGGCGAGGACGTCGATGCGGGGGTAGCGGTCCAGGAGGGTGCCGGCGAGCTCGCGTACGTCGGTCAGCCGGGCGAAGTCGGCGACCAGCGGCTCGGCGCCGACCTCGCGGGCGACGGCGGCGGTCTTCTCCGGTGACCGGCCGACCACCGCCACGGTCGCGCCCAGCCGGGCCAGCCGGCGGGCCGCCTCGGCGCCGAGGCCCGCGCTGGCCCCGGTGATCACGACGGTCCTGCCTGCCATGGGCCGATCGTTCACGGAATCCATCCTCACCAATGAGACGACGGCTCATGGTAGGAGATTCCTTGAGTGCGAGAGGGCCCGTGGTTCAGGAGGGCGTCCAGGTCTGCACCTCGACGAGGTTGCCCTCGGGGTCGCGCAGGTATGCCGAACGTACGCCCCACCCCGGCCGGTCGGCGGCCTCGGCCACCACCACCTCCGCCGGGAGGGCGGCGACTGTCGCATCGACGTTCGGTACGGGGACCACCACGAGCACGCCACCGTCACCCCGGCCCACCGGAGTGGCCGCTTCCGCGGCCCTGCGGCCGAGGATCGCGAGGACGGTCTCGCCGCCCTGGTCGAAGCTGGCGTACTCGAAGTCCGGTACGACCTTCTCCGGCTCGCCGAGCAGGTCGGTGTAGAAGCGCAGGGTGGCGGGGAAGTCGTCGGCGACGACGCGGACGTGCACGCTCATGGTTGCGAACCTAGCCCCGATGGAAAGGGCGCCTGCCACCGGATCGGTGACAGGCGCCCTGGACGCGGACAGCTCAGATCAGGCGGTGCCGCCCGGCTGGACGACGCCGTTGACCTTCAAGGTGTACGGCGCGTACTGGGTGACCTGCTCGGTCGGCTCGTCGTAGGCGACCACGGCGACGACCTTCGGGAACTTGCTCAGCTTCGCCAGCTGCGCCCGGTTGAGGGTGAGGTCGGACTTGCCGTCGAACTCGAACTGCGAGGCACGGGAGTGCTTCTCGTCGATGCCGATGAGGCGCAGGTTCCAGTTGTCGACGGCGACCGGCTTGATCTCGGTGGGCGAGTCGAACGGGGCGAGGCTGCTGCCGTCGCTGACCGTGGTGCCGCCGACGGTGACGTCGTCGATCAGCCAGCCGCCCTCGTTGACGCCGCCGTCGCTGAGGTAGCGGAAGCCGAGCAGCACGGACTTGCCGGCGTACGCGGACAGGTCGTAGCTGTGTGCCTCGAACCCGTTGGTGGTGCCGTTGACGCCCGGGCCGAGCGGCCCGTCGACGGTCTTGTCACCCGCGATGGCGGTGTAGGTCGCGCCACCGTCGGTGGAGACCGTGACGTAGCCGTAGTCGAATCCGAGCTCCGCGCCGTACTTGGCGACGAAACGCAGCGTCGGGTCGGCCGTCGGCACGGTCACCTGGGTGACGGCGGCCGCGTCGGTGTTGTTGCCGTTGCCGGAGAACAGCACGGGGTTGCCGGCACGGTCGGCGTCGTTGTCGACCACGGTCCAGGCCAGTGGCTGCGCCGGCAGGGTCTTGGCGCCCTGGAACGACAGCGTCTTCAGGTCACTACCGCGCAGCAGCTTGCCGTTGGCCTTCTGCAGCGGCACGTAGTCGGCGCCGTTCGGGGCCGCGCCCGGGGTGGCGTACGCGGCCGGGTTGTCCAGGTTGACCGTGGAGCGCAGGCTCTCGCTGGTCACCCGGCTCTTCGGCACGCCGAGCATGGTCCCGCGGCTCGAGTCCCCGACGATCTTGTCGACCAGCGTCATCGTCTGGTAGTCGTGGAGGACCTGGTACATGTCCTTGGCGCCCTCGGCCTTGAGCGCCTCCTTCAGGCTCGCCAGGCCCTGCCGGTCACCGTCGTTGTGCAGGCGGTGGACGATGTCGTTGCCGTACCGGTCGTAGAGGAACTGGATGAACGCGTAGGCGTTGCCGTAGTCGGCCAGCACCGCGTTCGCGTTGGGGCTTTCGTCCCACAGGTTCAGCGAGTTCTCCGGGCCGCCGCAGTCGCGCGGGTTCGCGTTGTACGGCGTCTGCACCGTGCCGAAGCCCTGGTAGCAGAAGAGGTGACCGTCGGCGCCCGGGTCGAACACGGTCGCCTTGGTGTTGACGTACCCGGTGATCGTCTGGGCGAAGTCGGACAGGCCCTCGTTGAGCCAGACGCCCTCGAACGGGTCGGTGTAGTACTGCGCCAGGTGCTGCCACTCGTGGGCGAAGGTGCCCTCGTAGCTGAACGGGCGGGCCGGGCGGCTGGTGCACAGGCCGTCGGTCGGCTCGTTCGGCGGGTTCGCCCCGGTACGGTGCAGCCAGTCGAACGCGTCGATGGTCATCACGTTGCGGTCGAACAGCTCGTTGAGCTGCGCCGAGAAGAAGCCGGCGATGTAGGTCGGCGCTGCCGGGAAGTCGTAGTAGTTGTCGTCCCGGACGTTGTCGACCAGCGTGACCGTCTTGTTGCCGGCCCCGGTGTAGTCACCACCGTTGCCGTCGGCGTCCGGCCCGACCTGGGCGTTCGTGCCGTCCCGGTCCGGCGGCCGGCTGAACGCCGCCGTCTCCTTGGGGTACATGTTGGTGTCGAACTCGTGGACGAAGTTCTGCACCTGCTCGTCGGTGATCTGCGTCGTCGAGGCCACCTGGTTGCGGCAGTCGTTCGCCGGGAACGAGACGTCGTTGGCGACCCACACCTCGATGTTGTCGCCGACACCCCGCAGCGTGTAGTCCTTGCGGTAGTAGGTGCCCTGGATGTCGTCGAGCCCGAGCCACTGGCGGACCGTGCCGACCGCCGGCGTCTGCGCCGCGGCCTTGGCCCCCGAACGCGCCTGGGCGCGCGGCTGGTAGCGGCTCGGCGTCGTGACCTCGTGGCCGTCGACCTTGTACGTCTTGCGGGCGAGTTCGCGGGTGTCGTCGCTGGGCCGGTCGTTCTTCGCCGTCGGTTGGGCGGGAGCGGCCGCCGCGCCGGACGCGGGAAGGACGCCCAACAGCGGTAGGACGAGTGCGATGGCTGCGGCACCGGCTATCCGGGTGCGTGCCATTAGCCCCCCTTTGGGTTGGCTGAGGTTCGGTGGCCGACGCTCCGTTGCAGGCCACCGGGATATCGCTCATGTTCGTACCGCCAGATCGTTGCTCTTGGCAATGATCTACCCGCATGATCCACAGCACCGTCCACAGAGGCGGGCCGGGCCCGGCTGCAACGCTGGGCCCGGCCCGCCGTGCGGCCTGCGGGTCAGTGACCCGCGCTGACAGGCCGATCAGCCGGCCCGGAGAGCGGTGGCGGCCGGCGGCCAGGTGCCTTCGTCGGTGACGTCGGCCAGGTCGATCCCCTTCAGAATTCTGATCATCTCCGCGTCGGGGAGCCGGCCGTCGCTGGCCACCTGGATGGTGGTCCTGCCGTCGGAGGTCCACCCGGTGCAGGCGCCGTTTCCGCACCTCGGCTCGGGCGGCGGCTGCTCACCGTCCCTCAGTGACTGGTTGGACCTGGCGTTGGGCAGGACGAGGATCTGGAAGCTGCCGGGCGGGTCCTCGCCCTCGGGACCGCCGTACGGTTCGGTGAGCCCGGTGGTGGGCAGGGCCGGGGCGGCGAAAACGGCCCCACCGTAGTTGCCGTCGCCGGCGCTGGCGATGCCGTTCAGGCTGGCGAAGGCGTGCTCGCCGACCGCGGCGGCGTGGTAGCCGGCGGGCACGTACCCGACGTTGAACGGCACCCGGGCCGGCGTCGGCACGCTGGGCCGTAGCCCGCCCACCAGGCCACGCAGGTCGGCGAAGCCGACATCCGACGGGTCCGCGAAGGTCTCCGCGACCGCCCAGGCATCGTCGGTGTACTCCCAGGCGAGCGCGCGGCGCAGGTTCTGACCGTAGGACGGCCCCTCCCGCTCGATCGCCTGATGCCCCTCGATGGTGACCCGGCTCCCGCTGAACTTCTGCGGGTCGAAGGCGCCCGGGCGGTACACGGTCAGGTACGCGTAGAGGCTCCCCTCGCCCTCGTCCGGCTGCGGGATCGTCGCGGAGTCGACGGCGCGGTCGTGGGTGACCAGACCGTCGATGTGCAGCGCGGCGATCTGGTACGCCCGCGACACGACGACCGGGTCCTGCACGTGGAGCTTGCCCACGTCGAACCGCTGGAAGACGTAGCTGAACGGGTCCTTCGGGAACTCCCAGTCGGCGGCCGGGGTGAGTGGCGAGGCCGTCGCCGCCAGGGACGTGTCCGCGGCGGGCAGTTCACCGGCGGGCGGACGGGACGCGGTGCCGGGCGGGCCGATGCTGATCGCCGCGAGCACGCCGGTGACGGCGAGCGCGGCAGAGGCCACGGTCCACCCCGTGCGGCGACGCCTCTGCACCGTCCGGCCGGCGGCCACGATGTCGTCGACGGTGTACCGGGGCGGCGGCGCGTCCGACGCCGCCGTCTCCACCAGCTCATGCACGTGCACTGGTCTTCTCCCGTTCTGGTCTCATGGTTTCGTCGAGGTCGATCCGTTCGGCGCCCAGCACCTCGCGCAGGCGGGCGAGGCCGCGGGAGGTCTGGCTCTTGGCGGTACCGATGTGGCAGCCGAGCGCGTCGGCCGTCTCCTCCAGGCTCATACCGAGGTAGTGCCGGCAGAGCACAGCGGCACGCTGCCCGGGCGAGATGGCCCGCAGGGCGGCCCAGACCCGCAGCCGGTCGTCGACAATCGTCAGTTCGTCGCGCCGGGTCACGTCGGGAAGGGCATCGCCGGCTGCGCGTTCCCGCCGCCACGGACGGCGCTTCTCGTCGATGGCGGCACGTACCACCATCGTCCTCACGTACAGGTCGGGTCGCTCCAGCCGCGGCCACCGCGGGTACAGCTTCGCCAGCGCGGTCGCCACCGCGTCCTCCGCCGTGTGCCAGTCACCACAGGTGACGTACGCGAGTTTCCGCAGCACCGGCAGTTGGGCGGCGACGAACTCCCGGAAACGGTCCTCGTCCTCGGCTCTCACGCGGGTAGGACGGTGGGGGTGTCGACGAATGTTGCCGGGTGTGAGGAAGTTTCCTGCTCCGCCTCCCGCGGGCCGCCCGGATCCCCCTCCTTACGACACGATTCCCCGAAATGCCGGCTGTGGTCAGGGATGTGGCTACGGGGTCAGCAGCGTGAGGGGTGCGACCGGTCGTGGCACCGGTCGCACCCCTCAACGTGACCCATCGGCCACCGCGCTGTCAGGCGCCCGGCGGCTGGTACTTGAGCTGCTGGCGGGTGGCCTCGTCGACCTCTTCCGGCGTCAACAGCGGAGTGACCCGGGTATCGACGCCGCCGGCCGCCCGGATGGCGATGGCCAGCGCGGCCGCCGTCTTGTGGTCGGGCAGTTCGCACACCACGTACGTGTCGTGCGCCCCGAGACCGAAGCAGAGCGACTCGACCCGTCCGCCGAGCCCTTCGATCGCCTTGGTGGCGGCCTCGGCCCGCTTGCTGCCGCCGTCCATGAGCAGCCCCTTGATCCCGTCAAGGGTGTAGGTCGACTTGAGCAGGAACTTCGCCATCTCGACGTCACCTCTCCACGCGTCGGTGCGCCGCACGGGCGCGCCGGCTCCGGGCCGCGCTCTGCGGCGTACCACGACTGCGGTCAGCCTCCCTGGCGCTGCACCCGTTCGCTGCCCTCGACCTTGGCCCGCCCGTGGTCCCGTTCCGAGCCGGAGGTGCCGGTGGCTGCGCGCAGGTGCCGGCGCTCCGGCGAGCGCTCCACCTCCGAGCCTTGCCGGCCCCGAGCCCCGCTGCCCGGATGACGCCGGCCGCGCGCCGACTCGCCGCCAGGATCGTGCTTGTTCGGCTTTTGGCTACCCATGGCCGGCGCGTACCCGCTCCGTCGGCGGCTAGTCCTCCGCCGCTGCGGACTGAGCCGAGGAGCGTTGTCGACGTCGATGTGCTGTCGCCCGCCGGGGCGGGCGGCGCGCACCCGTGGGACGACGCCGTGGAAGAGCACGGGCGTCAGGGCGTGCCCGAGCGCGCTGACGGCGACGGCTCAGCTCGGCTGGCGGTGCCGGGCGGTAGGGTTCCGGCAGCGGCGAGTGGGGGTGAGGGCGCGTGCTGGCTGGGCTGACGTTGCCGCCCGCGGTGGAGGCGGAACGGGTCATCGGGGCGGTCCTGGCCGATCTGCGCTCCGGCGAGCACCGCGGGGTGGTCGTCGACTCGCCACCCGGCGCCGGGAAGTCGACGCTGGTCGTCCGGGCCGCCGTCGAGCTGGCCGAGGCCGGCGAAGGCCTGATCATCGTGGCGCAGACCAACGAGCAGGTCGACGACCTCATCGACCGCCTCGCCCGCAAGGCCCCCGAGCTGCGGATCGGCCGCCTCTCCGCCGCCGACTACCAGCCCTCGGAACGGGTGCGGGGGCACGCGACGGTGCGGGTGGCCGCGAAGGTCACGGACCTCGGCGGCCCGGCCGTCATCGTCGGTACGGCCGCCAAGTGGGCCACGGTCAGCGAGGGCTGCTGGCCGTGGGCGATCGTGGACGAGGCGTACCAGATGCGTTCGGACGCGCTGCTGCGCGTGGCCGGCCGGTTCGAGCGGGCACTGTTCGTGGGCGACCCCGGCCAGCTCGACCCGTTCTCCACCGTGGACACCGCGCGTTGGACCGGCCTGAGCTGGGATCCGATGCAGTCCGCGGTGGCCGTGCTGCTGCGACACAACCCCGAGCTTCCCGTGCACCGGCTGCCGGTCTCTTGGCGGCTGCCGTCGTCGGCCGCGCCGGTGGTCGCCCGGGCGTTCTACCCGTTCACCGGATTCCGCGCCGGCACCGGTCCCGACGACCGGGCGCTGTCGCTGACGAAGGCGGGGCCGGGGGACGCTGTCGACAGCACGATCGAGGTGGCCGCGGCTTCCGGTTGGGGGCTGTACGAGCTGCCCGAGCGGCAGAGCCTGCGTACCGACGTGGAGGCCGCCGCGGCGTGCGCGACGCTCGCGGTGCGGCTGCTGGAACGGGGCGCGGTCGCGGTCTCCGAGCACCACCCGGCGGGCGCGCCGGTGACCGCCGACCGGATCGCCGTCGGGGCGGCGCACCGCGACCAGGCGGCGGTCATCCGCGCGCAGCTCGGCGCGGCGGGCGAGGGCATCACCGTCGACACCGCCAATCGGCTGCAGGGCCGGGAGTACGACGTGACGATCGTGCTGCACCCGCTCTCCGGCCGGCGCGACGCCACCGCGTTCCACCTGGAGTCGGGGCGGCTCTGTGTGCTGGCGTCCCGGCATCGGCACGCCTGCATCGTGGTGGCCCGTGACGGCATCGCCGACCTGCTCGACGCCCACCCGTCGACCGAGCCCATGCATCTCGACGTGCCGGTCAAGTTTCCGGACGGCTGGGAGGCGAACCACTCGATGATCAACTACTTGAAGACGTACGGCCGGCGGCGCTGAGTCCCCGCCCACCCTGCCTACCGGCGGCTGCCGACCCGAAGGTGGGGCGAGTGGTCAGGGCGTGTGGTGCAGTACCGGGGCGATCCGGAACTCGACAGTGCTCTGGTCGATCGTGTCGTGCACCAGTGAGCCTGCCATCTCCGTCATGATGCCGGCGGCGCTGCGCCGGCCGTCCGCGGCGGAGTCCCACGCGACGACGTCGATGATCGTGCCGTCGTCGGCCTCGGTGATGCGTCGCCAGCGGAAGCCGGGCTGATGGCGCAGGTAGGCGTCGATGTCTTCGTTCGCGGCCACGAAGTCGGCTCCGGTGAGTCCGGGCGCCAGCCGGAACGTGGTGATTTCGAGCGCTTCGCTCATCGTCGTACTCCTTGTCCGGTGGTCATTGCTGCGCGGTGGGGCGGACGACGAGTTCGTTCACGTCGACGTTGCGGGGCTGCGCGATCGCGTACCCGATGGCATCGGCCACCGCGGCGGCCGGGATCGCGAGCCGCTCGGCGGCGGCTCGGACCGCCGCCTGCACCTGCGGGTCACCGCCGTGGTCGGTGAGTTCGGACTGCGTGTACCCGGGGCTGACGACGGTGACCCGGACATCCTGGTTCTCCTGCCGCAGTCCCTCCGAGAGTGCCCGGACGGCGTACTTGGTGGCGCAGTAGACGGCCGCGGTCCGGTCGACCCGGTACGCGGCAGTCGAGGCGATGTTGACGATGTGCCCCTCGCGCCGTGCCTGCATGAGAGGCAGGACGGCGGCGATGCCGTACAACGTGCCGCGCAGGTTCACATCGATCATCTGGTTCCACTCGTCGACACGCAGCGTGTCGATCGTCGACAGGGGCATCACCCCGGCGTTGTTGACCAGCACGTCCACCCGCCCGTGGCGCGTTTGGGCGGCCTCGACGAAGCCGCGCACGCTGTCGATGCTGGTCACGTCGAGTTCGCGGTACTCGGCTGAGCCGCCGGCCGTCTGCAGCTCGGCCACCAGGGCGGCGAGCCGGTGGACGCGGCGGGCACCGAGGACGACGTGGTGGCCGTCAGCGGCGAGCCGGCGGGCGGTCGCCTCGCCGATGCCGCTGCTCGCCCCGGTGATCAGGACGATCTTGGACGAAGTGCTTGTCATGGATGCTCCTGGCGGAAAAGTGTGCTCACGGCAGATGCCGGCGGTAAGGACCATCGGGCCGGTGGGTCCAGACTGCGGCGGTTCGGCCGGCCGGAGAAGGCCGTGACTTCCTGGGTGCGCGGCACCCTGGCAGCGCACCTGCCCCCGACCTACGCTGGTGCGCGTGTCCAAGGCCGCCACCAGCAAGCTCGGGGAGTTCCTGCGCGCGCACCGCGCCCGGGTCGACCCGACCGACGTCGGGTTGCGCGGCGGCGGGGACCGACGGGTCGCCGGACTGCGACGGGAAGAGGTCGCCGTGCTGGCCGGAGTGAGCGTCGACTACTACGCCCGGCTGGAGCAGGGCCGCGAACGCAGCCCGTCCCCGCAGGTCCTCGAGGCGATCGGCCGGGCCCTCCGGCTCGACCTCGACGCGCGCGGGCACGCCTTCCGACTCGCCGGGCTGAACCCCGGTCTGACCCCCGACCGTGCACGGGACCGGGTCCACCCGGCGCTGCTACAGCTGCTGGACGCGTTCCCCACCTCGGCGGCCTACGTGCTCAACCCCGCCTTCGACGTGCTGGCGACCAACGGTGTCGCGGCCGCGCTGCTCGCACCGTTCGGCGAGATGACCAACATGGTGCGGGTGCTGTTCCTCCACTCCCAGGCGCGCGACGTCTTCGTGGAGTGGCCGACGCTTACCGGGAACGTCGTGCACGCGCTCCGCCTCAACGCCGGCCAACACCCGGACGATCAACGGATCCGGTCACTCGTGGCCGAACTCCGCGACGCGTCACCCGAGTTCCGGTCCCTCTGGGCCGACCAGACCGTGCGTGGCCTCACCCGCCAGTTCAAGATCTTCAACCACCCGGTGGTGGGCCGGATCGAACTGACCTACCAGACGTTCGACGTCCGGGACGCCCCCGGCCAGCAGCTGCTCGTCGGCACCCCGGACGCCGGCAGCCGGAGCGCGGAAGCCCTCGCCTATCTGGGGGCCATGCACGCTCCGGTCTGACCGGCGGCAACGACGGGAGGCCTTTCGTCGGCGGCCGTCTCATGCCCGCATCGACGGGAAGGTTCCGCATCGACGGCCAGTCCGCGCCGCCGGGCATGCGGCCCCGTCGCGGGACGGTGCCCCGGCCGGGGCTGACCGGCCGAGGTACCTCCCGAGGCTGATCGGGCCCGAACACCTCCGGGCGCGATCCGTTCCGTCAGTGGCGGCCGATGAAGATGCCGATGCCGTTGGCGACCGCGCGCTCCGTACCGTCGGAGGGGTTGTTGCGGGCCGTGGCGGCAGTCTGGCCCGGCTCCTTCACGGCGACGGTGGTGGAGCCGCCGCCGTCGAGGTTCACGGCGGCGTCCGCGCCGAGCGTGCGCATCAGGTCGGCCAGTTCGGCGATCGTGAAGCCGCGCTGGCGGGCGCGCGGCCGGCCAGCGCGACCAGGTACACGGTCCTGCCGTCGGCGCTGACACCGGCCGCGCTGCGCACGGCGGCGGTCTTGGTGTCCAGCCCGGCGAGGGGCTGCCCGGCACGCAGGATCGGGGCGCCGCCGACCGCGAACGTCAGCTTCGGCTTGCCGGCGGAGACGAGCTTCTCGTCCACCTCCACCCGGTCGCCGACGATCAGGTCGTCGAGCGCGTCCGCGCCGGCCTCGCGGCCGACCAGCACCTCGGTGTCGCTGGGGATCGCGCCCGTGCCGGGCGTGCTGCTCACCGCGGTCACGACGCCGTCGCGCACGGTCACCTCGTAGGTGTGGGTGCTGCACGGGTCGAGGCGGCTGGTGTCGCTGCCGCAGGTCGCCCGGACCCGGTTCGCGGTGCCCCACTCGGAGGTGAAGACGCCGACGCCACCGACCGGCAGCGCGTACTGGTTGAGGCCGTCGAGCGCGATCGTGCCCTTGTCGCTGCGTACCTCACCGGCCAGGCTGAGCGTGTCGACGCGCGCCTTGCCGTTCACACCCACACCGAACACGTCGCGGGTCGAGGTGCCGGGGGCGAGGCCCGGGCCGAAGCGCTGCGCGGTCGGTACGGCGAACTTCAGGTCCTCGCCGTCGGCGATCTCCGGGCCGGACGCCGAGCCGGTCGGCGCGACACCGGTGTGGGTCTCGCTGATGTTGAAGAAGTCGCCGTTCACGCCGGCGACGGCACCCTGATGGTTGGTCATCGCCGAGACGACCTGGCGCTGCGCGACGGCGTCGGGGTGCAGCAGGTCCAGCGAGACCTTGTTCTTCCGCAGGTCGGCGGTGAGCAGGTAGCCGACGGTGACGCCGCGCGGCGTGTCCACCTGGAAGGGGCTGTAGGTCACGCCCGGGGCGAGCTGCTCGGTCGAGGTGAACGTGATCGGGGCGTCCGCAGTGGACGCGGCGGCCCTGATCGTCTCGGCCTGGGCGGCGCCGGTCGGCGTGAGTGCGCCCAGTCCCGCCGCGAGCAGCAGCGCCAGACCGGGGCGTACGAGGGTCGATGACCTCATCGCCGCTCCTCTCATTCTCGGGTCCGGGCCGGTGCCCGGAAGTTCGGGCCGGTCCGGCCGGTGGCCGGACCAGCGGAAACGTCCCGATGAGCCGATCACGTGCGGGTGAACGGGCGAGATGATCAAGCTGAACCGCGCGTGCCGGTTCGTCGGCGTGCCCGACGACGCCGAACTGCGGTACCGCAGCGGCGTGGTGTTTTGGTTCGGAGACGCGATCCGGGGCGGGGTGTGCGGGCGATGGCGAGGTGCAGGACCCGACGTTTGATGGCCGGGAGGTCAGGGCGTGCGATGCGTCCGGCGGTCGCGTTCGGTCGCCCGGTCGTGGGCGTACGCGATCAGTCGCTCGACCTCGGCGAGGCTGCGTGGGCCCGGGTTGAGCACGCACGCCCAGCCGGCCGTGCCGTAGACCGGATGAGGCAGCACCTCGTCGAGGGCGCTCGAGTCGATCGACGCCCGCCGGTCGTCGGACTCCGCCGGCGGGTAGCCGAAGAGGCGTTCGAACTCGCGCCGGCCGAGGTCCAGGTTGAGCCGGAAGACGCCGGGACGGTCCAGCCGCGATTCCTCGTCGAAGCCCGCCATGTCACGCTCACCGATGGTGGCGAACGGACGACGGCGGTCCGGACCCACGTAGAAGAAGCGCCAGCCCCACGCCACCTCGGGTGCGCCCGACTCCTCGGTGGCCACGAGCAGTTCGACACCGGGCAGGGCGAGGATCCGCTCGGCGATCTCGTCGGCGTTGGGGCCGGATCCGAGCCCGGATGGTTCAGCAGTCATGACCTCAACCGTATCGTTGAACTTGCTTTTGAAACTTCTCACGACGAGTAGCCAGGAGTAGCGTGCCGAACCTTCAAACCGCTGGACACTCCTACCGACCGGTGGACCTGGCCCGGGAGCACGGCATCTCCACGCAGGCCGTACGCAACTACGAACGCGACGGCGTCATCCCCGCCGCCCGGCGCAGCCCGACCGGCTACCGCGCGTACACCGAACTGCACGCCGCTGCGCTCCGCGCCTACCTGGCGCTCATCCCGGCGTACGGCTACGCCGTCGGCGCCGAGATCATGCGCGCGGCGAACCGGGGCGACGTCGATGCCGCGCTGCGCGCCGTGGATCACGGCCACGCGCAGCTGCTACGGGACCGGGAAACCCTCGACGCCGTCGAGACGACCGTGGGCCTGCTCACCGCCGCGCCGACCGGTGACCGGCCCGAGCGGCCGCTACCCGTCGGCGCTCTCGCGCACCGGCTCGGTGTGACCCCCGCGACGCTGCGCAAGTGGGAGCGGGCGGGCGTCCTCATCCCGGCCCGCGACCGCGTCACCCGGCAACGCCACTACAGCCCCGATGACGTACGCGACGCCGAACTGGCCCACCTGCTGCGCCGGGGCGGCTACCTGCTCGACCACATCGCCACCGTCATGCGGCAGGTACGCGCGGCCGACGGCCCCGAACCGCTGGCCGCGTCCCTCGACGGGTGGCGGCAGCGACTCACCTCCCGGGGCCGAGCCATGCTGGCCGCCGCCGCCCGCCTCGGCGAGTACCTGGCGGCGTCCGGGCACTGACGGCTCTGCCGCGTGGTCGTCGGCCTCCGGCTACAGGGAAGGGGCTGGTTGCTCGGGTGGGCCTCCGCGGGCTCGGATGCCGTCTGCGATGGCGACGCCCAGCAGGACGAGGGTGGCGGTGAGGCCGGCCACCAATGCGGGTGCGAGCATCAGGGCGGGCCCGGTGACGATCAGCACCAGCAGCGCGACCAGTCGGGACGGTGACACCCGACTGAACACCTCGTATTCGAATCGGGCTCGTCCGACCAGGAACAGTGCGGGACCGCCGACCATGATGGCGGCCAGCCAGGGCGTAGCGCGCTCGGCGGGGTGAGCGATGACGACTTCGAAACCTGCGGAGGCGACGACCACGCCGGCCACCATGATCAGGTGGGTGTTGGGCGCGGACCGCACGAAGCCGCCCGGATCCCGGGAGGATTCGATGGTGGCTTGTAGCAGGGCCCCGGCGCGGTGGACGTAGATCTGCCACAGCAGCACGGTGGTGCCGAACGCGACCGCGAGCGCCGCCGTACGGCCGGCCGTCACCCCGTGCTCGGCGTAGGTCAGAGTGGTGAGGAGGATGAGATCGCCGAGGGCGAGAGTGAAGAATTGCTGGTAGCGCTCCGCCAGGTGGTCGGCTGCCACCCTGTACTGGGACAGCGGCACCCGACCGAGCCGGGGCGTGGGATAACGGAGCAAGGCCGCCCCGTAGTCGATGGCGAGCGCCGCGGCCCACAGCAGGCCCCGCGGCGAGCCTGCCACGAGCGCGCCGGCGAGCCACGGCACTGCGGACACGACGAACCAGAAGATGAACCGGCTCGCGTGCAGTCGGACAGTGCGCCCGTGCAGGGCGGCGACCAGGAAGATGCCACGCCCCACCTGAATCGCCACGTATGAGCCCGCGAAGACGAGCGCGTGGTCGGAGAAGGCGGTGGGCAGTGTGCCAGCCATCAGGATCGTTCCGAGCATGACCCAGAGCGTCATGACGAAGATGGGGGGCCGCTGCGCGTGGTAGAGGTCGGTCGCCAGTGCGGTGACGGACCAGACCCACCAGATCGCCATCAGCAGCACCACGGTCTGGAAGGCACCGGCCCAGCTGAGATTCAGCGCCAGGGTTCGTGACGTCAGAGCGAGCGCGGCGACGAACACCAGGTCGAGAAAGAGCTCCAGCAGCGTTGCCCGCTGAGGCCCCTCACCCTTCCAGGCCAGCCCTACTGCTTGGTCGATCGTCATCAGTTTCCCGTCTATTCGCTCCGGGTCCCGTAGAGACTGGAGAGCGGCCTACGGCAGGCGGGAACCGGCCGAGTCGGGTGGCAAAGCCTCAAGAATTTCGGTCGTATCACGCGGGCTGCCGTGAACACGGGATTTGTCCCTATCGGCTCACATGGGCTGACTACCTCCAGATGGCCCGAGAACCTGCCGTGAGGCGTACGGTGAGCTTGGCGCTCGGGCTCCCGTAGCGCGTCCGCACCGCCGTCCGTGAACAGGACCCTTCCAGGCGGCTTCCCATGGGAGCATCGGATGAGGATCGCCAGGCAGCGGATCGTCAGCATTCTTCGCCAACGTGGCCAGCAGGTCAGGGCCGATTGGGTCGAGCGCGAGCTACCCGATTGGGTGGACCCCGACGACCACGCCGGGCTGCTCGCCACCTTGCATCTCGATCCAGCCGATCTCGTCGACCCGCCGCCAGCGTGAGGGATGCTCTGCTCGGTCCGGGCTGGCGAGCTGCCGTAGCTGAGACAAGCCGACGGAGTAGATCAGCGGGAGCAGTCATCGTGAGCGATACCAGCCTCGGCACAGACCGGCAGCGGGGGAGCGACTACGCGGACCTGTCCCGGCTGGTCCGCGCAGCGGGTCTACTCGGGCGACGGCACGGCTACTACGCGCTGCGCATCGGCCTTGTCGTCGCTTCCTTCACCGGACTATGCGTCCTGTTCGTCAGGCTGGGTGAATCGTGGTGGCAGCTCGGCGTCGCGGTGGCCCTCGCCGTGGTCTTCGCCCAGGCCGGGTTCATCGGGCACGACGCGGGGCACCGGCAGATCACCCGCTCGCGGCGGGTGAACGACCTGATCGGCCTCGTGCACGGCAACCTCCTGACCGGGATCAGCTACGGCTGGTGGGTGGACAAGCACAACCGGCACCACGCCCATCCCAACACTGAAGGCAAGGACCCCGACATAGGTTTCGAGCCCCTGTCGTTCACCACCGACCAGGCCCGGCGACAACACGGCCTCGGTGCACTGGTCGTGCGTTACCAGGCCTATCTGTTCTTTCCGTTGCTCCTGCTGGAAGGCCTGCATTTGCATGCCAACAGCGTCAAGGCGGTCCTCGGCCCGCGTCGTATCGCCCGCCGGCCCGGCGAAGCCGGACTGCTGGCCCTGCACCTGGGCGGCTACCTCACCGCCGTTTTCCTGCTCCTGACCCCCGCGCAGGCGGTCGCGTTCATTCTCGTCAATCAGGGCCTGCTCGGCCTCTACCTCGGCTGCTCGTTCGCCCCGAACCACAAGGGCATGCCGATCCTCGGCGCCGACGACAACCTCGACTACCTACGGCGCCAAGTCCTCACCTCCCGCAACGTTCGCGGTGGAGTTCTCCTCGACATCGTGCTCGGCGGCCTGAACTACCAGATCGAACACCACCTGTTCCCGAGCATGCCGTGCTCCAACCTGCGCCGCGCCCGGCCATTGATCCGGCGATTCTGCGCCGAGCGCGGCATCGACTACCACGAAACCACGCTGGGTCGCTCCTGGGCCGAGGCGCTGCGCCACCTGCACAACGTCCGGTCCCTCGCGTCTCCGACCGACGTCGCCCCGCGCTGAGCTGCCATTCATCCCGAGCAGGAGCGAAGCTCCCGCTACTGGCCCATCCGGTCGTCAGCCGGCGCCGCCACGGCGGTGGCGACGCCCGTCCATCAGTGGTCAGCGGCGGTTGTAGCGGTACATGGTGAGCGTGCCGAACACCACCACGAAACCGGCGCTCCACAACAGCAGCCACATCATGTTCGTCGGATCCGACTCGCCGGCCATCGCCGCACGTACCGCGGCCACCAGGTGGGTGATCGGGTTGGCCTTCACGAACGCCTGGAGCCAGCCCGGCATGGTGCTCGGCTCGACGAAGACGTTGCTGAGGAAGGTCAGCGGGAAGAGCACCATCATGCTCACCCCCATCACCGACTTCTCGCTGCGCAGCACCAGGCCGAAGAAGGTCCAGACCCAGGAGAACGCGAACGAGAAGACCACCAGCAGGCCGATCCCGGCGGCCACGCCCAGCACACCGCCGTCCGGGCGGAAGCCGAGCACCAACCCGACGCTGAGGATCACCACGGCCGCCAGGACGTACCGGAGCACGTCCCCGAAGATCATGCCGACCAGCGCCGCCGGCCGCCAGACCGGCAGCGTACGGAAGCGGTCGAAGATGCCCTTCTCGATGTCGGTGTTGAGCCCGACCCCGGTGTACATGGTGATCATGACGACGCTGGTCACCATGATGCCGGGCAGGAAGAACTGCAGGTAGTCACGCGGACTGTCGGCGAGCGCCCCGCCGAACAGGTACGTGAACATCAGCACCATGATGATCGGGAAGGCCGTCACGTCGAACAGCTGCTCCGGCACGTGCTTGATCTTCAGCAGCGCACGCCAGCCGAAGGTCAGCGACGCGGCCAACGCGCTCGGTCTCGCCGGCCGCTCTCCTGGTGCGAGGACGGTCGCCAGCGCCTCGGCGGACGGTACGTAGACGGACGGCGCGCGGCCGCTCGTGGTCGCCGCGTTGCTCATCGTGCTGCCTCCAGCTGCTCGTCCCGCTCGTCGGCCGGGACGGCGGGGTGGTCGGTCAGGGCCAGGAAGACCTCGTCCAGGCTGGGCTGGCCGAGGGAGAAGTCGTCGACGACGATGCCGGCGCGGGCCAGGTCCGCCAGCGCACGAGCCGCCTGCTCACTCGCGGCCAGGTCGTTGCCCTCGCCGCCCACCCGGGCGGTGAGCGCGAGCGGATCGGCTTCCAGCTGCACCGGTACGCCGAGCGCCACCTGGAGCACCTTCTCGGCCTCGGGTCGCTGCGCCGCGTCCCGCAGTCGCAGGTGGACGGTGCCGGAGCCGACCGACGACTTCAACTCGCCCGGGGTGCCCTCCGCGATCACCCGGCCGTGGTCCACCACCGCGATCCGCCCGGCCAACTGGTCGGCCTCGTCCAGGTACTGCGTGGTCAGCAGCACGGTCGTGCCGTGCGCCACCACCGCCCGGACGATCTCCCATACCTGGTTGCGGCTGCGCGGGTCCAGGCCGGTCGTCGGCTCGTCGAGAAAGAGCAGGTCCGGGGTGTTCAGGATGCTCGCCGCGATGTCGATGCGCCGCCGCATGCCTCCGGAGTACTTCTTCACCTGCCGGGCACCCGCCTCGGTCAGCCCGAACGCGGCCAGCAACTGGTCCGCCCGCCCCCGGGCAGCCGGTTTGCGCAGCCCGAGCAGCCGGCCGAGCAGCACCAGGTTCTCGACGCCGGTCAGGTCCTCGTCGATCGAGGCGTACTGGCCGGTCAGGCTGACCCGGGCGCGAACCTTGTCGGCCTGGGTGACCACGTCGTGCCCGAAGATCCGCGCCCGGCCGCCGTCCGGCCGCAGCAACGTCGCCAGCACCCGCACCGCCGTGGTCTTGCCGGCCCCGTTCGGGCCGAGCAGGCCGTAGACGGTGCCGGCCGGCACCTGGAGATCCATCCCGGCCAACGCCCGGGTCTGCCCGAACGAGCGGGTCAGGCCCTCGGCCTCGACGGCCAGGCCGGTCGTGCGCTCACTCATCATCCGAACCTTCCTTGGTTGCGTTCACGAGACATAGGGGCGCGCCGCAACCGGCTTGGCCTGCCACTCGTCGTACGCGAAGTCGGTCGCCTGTTTCAACGAGGCCGGAAAGCTGTGGTTGTACTCGGGCGGGACCACCCCGAACGCGCATGTCGTCCCGGCAGTTGGCCTGCTCGGCGAAGCAGCGGGCGATCTGCTGGCCCCGCACGCCCTTCGTCGGTGTTGCTGATGATCACGTCGGGCCGCACCGATGTCGATGCGCCCCCTCCCGGCCTCTCGGGTGCTCCACTTTGGTGGCTTGAGACGGCCGCCAGATCGTTCTAGCGGAAGTCCGACCGCATCGTCGAGGGGCGTCGCCGCGTTGTCGGTGGCATGCGGTTGACTGCCGGCCGATGACGAGAGGGGTGGGCATGGCGCAGGTGCGGATCACGCCGTGGAGCGAGGACGACCTGGCTCTGCTGCGAAGGCTCAATGCGCCGGAGGTCCGGGCGCACACCGGTGGCTCGGAGACCGACGAGCAGGTTCTGTCCCGGCACGAGCGTTACGTACAATTCGCCGGAACGGGCAAGGGCTGCATGTTCACTGTGGTGCTGCCGGACGGTGCGAAGGTCGGCAGCGTCGGCTACTGGGACCGGGAGTGGCGCGGTGAGCAGGTCTACGAGATGGGCTGGGCGGTGCTGCCCGAGCACCAGGGGCGGGGTCTGGCGACTGCGGCGGTGCGCGCGGTCGCGGCGGCGGCGCGGGACCGGCGTACCCGCCGGTTTGCGCACGCCTACCCGTCGGTCGGCAATCCCGCCTCGAACGCGGTCTGCCGCAAGGCGGGGTTCACGCTGCTCGGGGAGATCGACTTCGAGTACCCGCCCGGGGAACTCATGCGCTCCAACGACTGGCGCCTCGACCTGACCACGGCGGTCGAGCGGACCTGACCCGGTCGGCGGTCCACGGTGAACCGGTTGGCCGCGTCATCCGTGCCGGTGGTGACCCTGTTCCGCTAACTGGAGTAACCGATGTCGCAGCCGGCCGACCCGTCGCAGAACCCCTACCCGAGCTACCCGCCCGCACCGTCCGGACCGCCGCCCGCGCCCATCACTTACGGCCCCCCGTCGCGGCCGCCGGCCAGGACCACGTTCCTCCAGAAGATGCTGATCGCGGTCGGCGCGGTCGTCGTGCTCATCGCCGCGGTCTTCGTGGGTATGGTCATCGCCAGCCCCGCCGAGGTCGACAGCGCCTCCGGGGACACGGCCGGGACGGCCACCGGCACCGGGAGCCCGGTGCCGTCGCAGTCCGCCGGGGCGGACCCGGACGTGCCCGGTCGGGTGGTGACCATCGCCGCACCGCAGGCCCTCGGGGGTCGCCCGAAGATCGACCTCGGGTCCGAGGACGGCGGGGTGACCGAGGAGGTCGGGCTCCCCGAGGATTCCGGGGTGCCGGAGGTGACCGCCAAGGCGCAGGGTCTCTACGGCGACATCGCGAAACAGGACATCGTCATCGTCAACGCGGTGGCGTCGACGGGCGCCACCCGGGAGAGCCGCCTCTCGCTGTTCATCTCCGGGGTCACCAAGGCACTCAGCGTCGGCAACTTCACCGAGGCCGACCCGGGCCCGCTCGGTGGGCAGGCCTTCTGCGGAGACGGCAACATCAACGGTGTGCCGGCCGCGGTCTGCGTCTGGTCCGACGGTGGAAGCACCGGCGCGCTGGTCCACGCGCTGCAGAGCCAGCAGAAGTTCCGGGCGGAGTTCCCCGGACTGCGTGCCGAGATCGAGCAGGTGTCCTGACGGCCGGCCTCGCTGCGCCTGTGACGTGGCCGAAGGGACCTGCCAGGCCCCTTCCGGCCGTCGTCGGCCGGCTTCGCCCGTGCTGGCGGGCCCGCTTCGCCCGCGCTGGCGGGCCGGCTTCGCTCGTGCTGGCGGGCCGGCTTGGCCCGTGCTGAAAGGCTGGCTCGCCCGCGCACGAAGGCCGGAAGCGCGCCGGCAACGACCGGACAAGGGGCGATCAACGCCCCATCAGGCCAGGCCGGGCCCCGACACGATCGGCGAGCAGCCGACCGCCGTTAGAGTGGGCGGATGTCAGACGGTCAGGTCAGCGCCACGCGCGACCGCGAGATGAGCGGCAACGCGCCGGGTGGGAACGCCGTCGAGGTCACCGGCCTGACCGTCACGTACGGGTCGACGACCGTGCTCGACCAGGTGGATCTCCAGGTGCCGACCGGGGCCGTGGTCGCGCTCACCGGCGAGAACGGGGTCGGCAAGTCCACCCTGCTGCGCTGCGTCACCGGTCTGCAGAAACCCTCCGGTGGCTCGGTCGCCGTCTTCGGTGCGCCGCCCGAGAGCGGTCCCGGATTCTGGCGGCAGGTGGCGACCACCGTCGAGTCGCCGACCTGGTACCACGGCCTGACCGTGCGGGAACATCTGGATCTGGTGCGGGTCGCCAACGGGGAGGATCCGGCCGACGGGCGTATCGACGAGGTGTGCGCGTTGCTGGGCATCGCCGGCCTGGCCGACAGCCTGCCGATCACCCTCTCCTCCGGTCAGCGTCAGCGGTTCCTGCTCGCCGCGACGTTCGTCCGCCCGAGCCGGCTGCTGGTGCTCGACGAACCGGAGCAGCGCCTCGACACCGCGGCGAAGCGCGCCCTCGCCGCCCACCTGCGCGACTACCTGGCCACCGGCGGGACGCTGCTGATGGCCAGCCACGACGAGCAGTTCTGGCACGACGTCGGCGCGGACGAGGTCGGCCTGCACAGGGCGGAGGGCTGAGCCGGTGACCACCACCCCCGTACGAGCGAGCATGCCCGCCCGGCGGCTGAGCCGGTGACCACCACCGGCCTGCCGGCTCCCACCCCGGCTGCTCCGGTCGACATGCGCCGCCGCGTCCGGCGGATGCGGATCGCCGCCGTCGGCCGAGTCGATCCGAGCAGCGTCTACTGCGTGCTGCTCGCGATCGTGATGGCCGTGGTGCTGTTCGGGCGGCCGCTCGGCGTCGTCGTCTGGCCGGCCGAGGCCACCGGTCCGTCGGTGCCGGCGCTGGTCGGTGCCGCCCTGGTGCTGCTGGCCTTCCTCGGTGCGCTCCGCCGGCTCGGCCCGGTGGTCGTCACCCGTGCGGACGCCACCTGGCTGCTGCCCGCGCCCGTGCCCCGGCGTGCGCTGCTCACTCCCGCGCTGCTGCTCACCGCGTTCTCGGCGACTGTCGCGGGAGGGTTGGTCGGGCTGGCCGTCGCCGGCCGCGTCGCCGAACGACCCGCGACGTCGAGCGTCGTCCTCGCGGGGCTCGCCGGGGGCGCGGCCGTCGGCCTCCTGCTGGCGTTGCTCGCGGTGCGCGCCCAGAACGCGCCGCGTACCGGCCGGGCCGTGGACGTGACCGCCGGCGTGGTCGCCGCGGCGCTCGTCGCGGCCGCGGTCGGCGAGCGTCTGGCCGGTGGGTACGCCCCACCGCGTGACGTCCTGCCGTCGGCGTCGGCGATGCTGGTGGTGGCGGTCGTGGTGTTCGTGCTCGCCGTTCTCGCCCTCGCCAGGTTGTGGTGGCAGTTGGGCAGCTGGCCCACCCACCGGATCGCCGAGGCGTCCGCCGCGGCCGGCTCGTACGCCGACGCGGCCTATGCGATCGAGCCGTCGTTCCTCTCCGAGCAGAGCAGCCGCCGGTATTGGCGGAACCGGACCGGCATCCGCACCTCGCAGCTGCTGCGGGGCCGCCGACTGCCGCCGCTGACGGCCCAGGATCTGCTCCAGGCCCGGCGCAAGCCGGGGCGGCTGCCCTGGCTGGTGGGCACCGCCCTGGCTCCCGCCGTCGTCGCCGATGGGCCGGTCTGGTTGCTGATCGGCGTCGTCCTGGTGGGCGCGCTGGCCGCTGCCAGCGTCACCAGCGAGGCGACGCACACCGACGCCTCGAATCCCGCCGCGTTGCGGCTGCTCGGCCTCACGTTCCGGCAGGTCTACGCGCAGCGGCTCGTGGTCCCCGCCGTCATCGCCGCCCTGTGGGGCGCGCTCGCCCTGGGCACCGTGCAGGCGACGGGGTCGTTCTCCGGACCCTGGTGGGCACTCGGCCTCGCGGCCGGCCCGGCAGCCGCCGTCGCCGCCCTCCACCGTGCGAGAGTCAGCGCCAGCAGTATCGGCCACGTTTTCATCGACACGCCGCTGGGCGGGTTCCCCAGCGGTCTGCTGCTCTGGCTGGTCAACGGCCTGGACGTCCTGGCCGTGCTGATGCTGCCGGCGGTGATCGCCCTCGTGAGCGTGCCGGCCCCGGAACAGCTCGACGGGTCGACGGTGATCGTGCAGGCGGCGCTGTCGATCGCCGGGTGCCTCGTGCTGGTGCGTCGCGCCACCGCCCGCACCGTCGGGGTCTAGGTGGCCCCGCCGGCGCGGAAATGGCGCCGCGTCCAAGGAAGTCGGGGTAACCGGGCGAGCCGGACCGCCCGGCTTCGCTGAAGTCGGGCGGTCCGGCTCACCCGCGCCCGGAACGTCACCAGGGCAGGACGCCGTAGCCGCCGCCGGCATCCATCTGGAATCCCCAGAGCAGTCCGCTGGGTCCATCGGCCGGCAGGGTCGCCAGGTGCACGCTGACCTCCGCGCCCTGCTCCGCCGTGCGGAAGCCGCTGTTGTGGTTGAAGTCGGTGGCGCAGTAGCCCGGGTTGGCGGCGTTCACCTTGATCGGAGTGTCCCGCAGCTCCTTGGCGTACATGGCGGTGGTCATGTTCAACGCCGTCTTCGATGAGGGATACGGCACCGAGGTCAGCGCGAACAGGGCTCCCTGCGGGTCGGTCATCACGGCGATCGAGCCCACCTCGCTGGAGACGTTAACGATCCGGGCGGCCGGAGCGTTGCGCAGCAGCGGCAGGAACGCGTTCGTCACCGCCACCACCCCGAACACGTTCGTCTCGTACACCTCGCGCAACGTGTCGACGGTGGTCTCGCTGGGCAGCGCCGACCCGTCCGCCCGGACGATGCCGGCGTTGTTGACCAGGACGTCCAGGTGGCCGTACTCCCGCTCGACCAGCTCGGCCGCGGCGGCGCAGGACGCCTCGTCGGTGACGTCCAAGGCCACGAAGCGGGCGTCCACCCCGTCGCCGCGCAACTTCTCTTCCGCCTCCCGGCCCCGCGCCGCGTCCCGCGCGCCGACCAGCACGGTCATCCCACGTTCGCCGAGCTGGCGGGCCGTGGCGTACCCGATTCCCTTGTTGGCCCCGGTGACCAGGGCGATCATGTTCGTCGTCATGCCCCCGACGCTGCCGCCCCGCCGCTACGCGCGGGAGAGACCCGGCGATGCTGGTTTCGGCCGTACCACCCAGCCGACCGGCAACCGGGGCATGCTTGGCTGCGTGACGAGCACCGGCCTGCGCCGCGACGAACTGGCGGCGTTCCTGCGTACCCGCCGCGCCCGGTTGCGCCCCGCCGAGGTGGGCCTCCCCGAGGGGGCACGCCGCCGCACGCCCGGCCTGCGCCGGCAGGAGGTCGCCCAGCTCGCCGGCATGTCGGTCGACTACTACATCCGGCTGGAGCAGGGGCGCGGCCCGCACCCGTCCCGGCAGGTACTCGCCGCGCTGGCCCGGGCGCTGCTGCTCAGCCGGGATGAGCGGGCGTACCTGTTCCGGGTGGCGGGGGAGAGCCCGCCCCCGTCGACGGGACCGAGCCGGGAGGTGAGCCCCGGCTTGCAGCACCTGATCGACGCGATGACGGAGACCCCGGCGTACCTCGTCGACGCCAGCTATCAGGTGCTCGCGTGGAACCGGCTGGCCCGCCACTTCATCGGGGATCTGTCGACTGTGCCGCCGGCCGAGCGGAACACCATCCGCTGGACGTTCCGCCAACGCGACGACGACGCCCACTGGAGCGACCGGGACGTCGTGAGCTTCGTCCGTACCTCGGTGGCCGACCTGCGCGCCGCCTACGGCCGCTACCCGAACGACCCGAGCATCCGGCAGCTGGTCACCGAGTTGCTCGGCACCTCGCCCCGGTTCGCGCGGCTGTGGGCCGAACACGACGTGGCCGAACGCCGCCCGGTCGTCAAACGGGTGGCGCACCCGGAGCACGGGCCGTTGGAGTTCGAGTGCCGGGTGTTGTACGTGCCGGAGACCGACCAGCGGCTGATCACGTACGTCCCCGAGCCCGGCTCGCCCACCCAGGCGATCTTCCGGCGGCTCGCCGAGCGCGTCGCCCCCTGATCCGGGCGACGCGACATCCCGGGCGGGCGCGTCCGGCGCGCCCGCCCGGGGCTGCTCAGGCGATCTTTCCGAGCGCGGTCGTGGCGAGCGGGGCGATCTTGGTGAGCAGCTCGGTCGCGGCGGCGAGGTCACCGTTCTCACCCGACACGTCCAACTCCATCACGAAGTTGCCGCGCGTGATGAAGAGCGTGCACTGGTGCCGGGTCGAGTTGCCCTTCAGGCGCTCGCAGAAGGTGATCACGTCCGGCCCGTTCGGGACCGGGGGCGGCGAGGGACGCACGATCGTGGAGATGCGGCCGTCGTTCGGCACCTCGTACTGCGTGCAGTTCTTCAGCACCGACCGCAGTTCGTCGGCGAGCTTGCGCCCGGGCACCTTCAGGTAGCCGACCACGTACTGCCGGATCCACACCGTGTCGCCGTCCCAGACCCGCTCCCGGTAGGCCGTCCGCTTGCGGTCCGACGGAAGGCTGTCCTTGCACAGCGAGATCAGCTTCCAGGCGTCGCTGTTCTCCTCGGTGAACGCCGCCGTCTCCGGGTTGAACTTCTCATCCAGGTCCAACATCGCGGTCTTCACGCTGGTACGCACCTCCGCCGTGGAGGTCGGTGCCGGTGGGGGCGGTGGCGGGGCCGGGGACTCCGGTGCGGCCCAGCGGGGCGTTCCGGCGGCCGAACTCGGGCCGCAGGCGGTGAGACCGAGCAGGAGGAGCGAGGACAGCAGGGGGAGCGTGGCACGGCGGAGCGACATCGCGGCGGCGCGATCCTTTCGTACGCGAGGAGGGGGCCTGACCGGCCCCCTCCTGTGTGCGCCACGGCCCTGCCGGGTGTTACGTCAGGCCGGCACCCAGTCGAACGTGTCGGGGTGGGCGCCCTGCCGTCCGGCCTCGCCCCGATCGAGGGAGGTGATCCGCTCCATCGCGGTGTCGTCCAGTTCGAAGTCGAAGATGCGGAAGTTCTCCTCGATCCGGGCCGGCGTCGTCGACTTCGGGAAGATGATGTCGCCGCGCTGCACGTGCCAGCGGAGCACCACCTGCGCCGGCGTACGGCCCACCAGTTCCGCGATATCGGTGATCGTCGGATCGTCGAGCACCTTGCCCTGGGCGATCGGCGACCAGCCCTCGGTGAGGATATTGTGCTTCTGGCCGTACTCGCGCACCTCGTCGTTGGTGAAGTACGGGTGCACCTCGATCTGGTTGACCGCCGGTACCACCTGGGCCTCGGTGGCCAGCCGCTCCAGGTGCGGCACCTGGAAGTTCGACACGCCGATCGAGCGGGCGCGCCCGTCCCGCTGGAACTCCTCCAGCGTCTTCCAGGTCGACACGAAGTCGCCGTCGTAGAGCGTGGGCAGCGGCCAGTGGATGAGGAACAGGTCGATGTAGTCCATGCCCAGTGCCGTGAGCGTCGCGTCGAACGCGCGGCGGGCGTCGTCCGGCCGGTGCGCGGCGTTGCTCAGCTTGCTGGTCACGAAGACATCGCGGCGGTCCAGCCCGGAAGCGTGGATCGCCTGGCCGACCTCGGCCTCGTTGCGGTACATCTCCGCGGTGTCGATGTGCCGGTAGCCGACCTCCAGCGCCTTCGCGACCGCCTGCGCGGTCTCTCCCGGCTTGACCTGGAAGACCCCGAAGCCGAGCTGCGGGATGGTGTTGCCGTCGTTGAGGCTGATGGCGGGAATCGTGTTCGCCACTGCGGCTCCTTCACATGTCGTTCGGAAACGTCCGGCCGTGGGGCGCGCTGCCCGGCCGAACCTACCAATCAAGTCCCATACCCGATGGGGTCGCCGCCTCACTCGCGATCCGCCGAAATCACCAGGTTCCGGGCCCGATCCGCGCCGGCCACCCCTTGCCCCGATGAGCTGCGACAACGCCTGCGGGAGAGCGTCGGACCCGACCAGGCCGACCGTTCCCTCCTGGTTCGATCAGTTATGGTCGAGAGTACCGATCTCCCGCCTAGTTGCGCGCCGCGCTGGCGACGGGCCCCCGGCGATCCAGAATCGAGATGACCATGACGTCCAGCTTCCCGTCCACGATCGCCATTGGCGGCGACCTTCCGGTCGGGCGGGTCGGCTTCGGGGCGATGCAGCTCACCGGCGACCAGGTCTGGGGCCCGTACCCCGATCACGAGCACGGGCTGGCGCTGCTGCGCGCGGTGGTGGCGGAGGGCGTCACCTTCATCGACACCGCCGATGTCTACGGGCCGCACACCAACGAGCTGCTGATCCGCGAGGCGCTGCACCCCTACCCGGCGGGCCTGGTGGTGGCGAGCAAGGGCGGCTTCGTCCGGGGCGGCCACGACTACTCGACCCTGGGCTGGGTGGGCAACCCGAAGTACCTGCGGCAGTCGGCCATGCTCAGCCTGCGCCGCCTCGGTCTGGATCGGTTCGACCTCTACTACCTGCACAGCGGGTACGCGACCGACGCCCCGTTCGAGGAGCAGGTGGGCGAGCTTCGGAAGCTGCAGGACGAGGGCTGGATCCGGCACATCGGGCTGTCCAACGTCACCGTGGCGCAGTTCGAACTCGCCCGGTCGATCGCGGAGATCGCTGCGGTGACCGCCCTGTACAACATCGGCAACCGCACCGGTGCGGACCTGCTCGCGGCCGCGGAGCGGGCCGGCGCGGTGTTCTCACCCTGGCACCCGGTCAGCCTGCGCGACGGCGGGGACAACGCCGACCAGGTCGCCGCCGCCCTCGCGCCGATCGCCGCCCGGCACGCGGCCACGCCCCAGCAGATCGCCCTGGCCTGGCTGCTCCACCGATCCCCGGCGATGCTGCCCATCCCCGGCACCACGAGCCTGACCCATCTGCGGGAGAACCTCGCGGCGGCACGGATCGCGCTGAGCGACGCCGAAGTCACCGAGCTGACCGCCCTCGTTCCCGAGACAACCCGCTGACCGAAGCGCCGGGCGAGTCAGCCGGCGGCGTCGAAGAGCACCGGCCACGGACGCTGCGTCGGCGCCTGCGGCGGCGCGCCGGCCGCCGGCTCGGCGTCGGCCAACACCTCGGCGGCGACCTGCGCGAACATCAGCGCCGCCGGATGCGCGGAGCGCTCCGGCCAGGCCGCCGAGATGCGCTTCACCAAGGGGGTACCGGCGATCGGCCGCCACGCGATCCGCGGCTCCCGCCGCGCCGTCGTGGCCGGCTCGACGGCCACCGCGCCACCGGCCAGCACCAGCCCGAAGAGGAACTCCGGGTTGTGGGCCGGCCGGACCCGGCCGGGAGCGAAGTCGTGCCGTCGGCACACCTCCAGCAGGTGGTCGTGCCAGCCCGGCGCGGTGGCGCGTGGCGCCGTCACCAGATCCAACCCGGCCAGCGCCGCCAACTCCACCTCCCGCTGCCGGGCCAGCGGGGAGGTGCGCGGCAACAACACCCCCAGGGGTACGTCGACCGGCGCGCCGAAGCGCAGCCCCTCCGCCTCGATCGGGTGGTGCACCAGCCCCACGTCGAGCCGCCGCTCGGCGAGCATCCGCAACTGCTCGCCGCTGGTCAGCTCGTGCAGCTCCACGTCGAGCCCGGGCGCCCGGTCGGCGAGCCGGTCCAGCAGCGTGTGCAGTCGTACGGCCGGTGTGTCCGGCGGGACCCCGGCGCGCAGCACGCCGAGCGCGCCCGCGCGCACCTGGTGCATCAGGTTGCGCAGCCGCCCCTCGGCGGCGAGGAGCTCCTCCGCCTCGCCGAGCAGCAGCTCACCGGCGGTGGTGAGGCGTACCTGGCGGCGGGACCGGTCGAAGAGCTCGACCTCCAGCTCCCGCTCGAGCCGCTGGATGGACTGGCTCAGCGGCGGCTGGGCCATGCCGAGCAGCTCGGCGGCCCGCCCGAAGTGCAGCTCACGGGCGACCAGCACGAAATGCCGCAGGTGTCGGAGCAGGTCCACGGGCCGGACCATACGCCAGCGCAGTGGGCAATCGGCTGGTCGTCGTCCCGGCCGTGGGCCGCCGTCCCACCTGGATACCGTGCTGGGGTGGCAACGGTAGAGCGCGTCGAGGGCATCTTCACCCGGGCCGGGGTGACCGGAAACCTGCACGTGGTGGATCTCGACGACCCCGCTGCGGCGACCGGGGCCGGTGGCCGGGAGATCGCCGTCGGGGCGGACGAGCAGGTCGTGATCGCCTCGATCTTCAAGATCCTGCTGGTGCTGGAGTTCGCCCGGCAGGTCACCGACGGCCAGCTCGACCCGACCGAACGGGTGCTGGTCACCGCCGCCGACCGGCTCGGCGGCTGGGGGCTGGCCGGCTGCGACGACGATGCCGAGGTGTCGCTGCGCGACCTCGCCTACTTCGCCATGTCGGTCAGCGACAACACCGCTGCCGACCTGCTGCTGCGCCGGGTCGGTCCGGACCTGCTGCCGATGCTCGCCGCCGAGCTGGGCTTGGGCCGGACCCGGATTCTCGGTGGGCCACGGCAGCTCGTCGAGGTGATGCTCGCCGATGTCGGGGCGCGCACCGAGGCGGAGTTCGCGCGGATCTTCCCCACGCTGAGTGCCGAACGGGTCCGCGCCATGCGGGTCTTCGACCCGGAGCGGACCACGTCCAGCACCGCGCGGGACATCACCCGGCTGCTCGGCCTGATCTGGCGGGACGAGGCGGGCCCCGCCGCGGCCTGCGCCATGGTTCGTGGCTGGATGGCACGTCAGCTCTTCTGGACCCGGCTGGCGGCCGGCTTCCCGCCGGGGGTGCGGGTGTCCGGCAAGACCGGCACGTTGCCCGGTCTGCACCTGGAAGCCGGCGTCGCCGAGTACCCCGACGGGGGCCGGTACGCGATCGCCGTCTTCGCCCGCACCGCTCAACTCGCCACCCGGCGCATCGACGTCGACCTGGCGATGGGTGACGCCGCCCGTACGGCGGTCGAGGCGCTGCGCGGTAAATGAGTTTTCGGCGGCGGAATCGCCTTGGTCGCCGGGCCTGACCAGGTCCGATACGCGATGACATATCGACGGTACGGCTGGGTCATCTTGGACGTGCGGGCACCGGCGTTGGTTGGCTCTGCACCGACCGATCGCCCAGTTCACAGGGAGCGAATCCGTATGTCCAGTCTTGACCGCCGCCGGTTCCTACGCGACGCCGCCGCCTCCACCGCCCTGGTCGCCGCCGGTGGGCTCGCCTCGACCGCGCTCGGCACTCCGGCCCAGGCCGCGTCGACGCCCACCACCGCGACCCGGCGCCGCCCCGCTCCGGCGGGTTTCCGCTGGTGGGGCACCGCCGGATGGCGCATCGACATCGGTGACCGGACCGTCCTGGTCGACCCGTTCCTCAGCCGGATCGACACCGGGCTGTTCACCGGCGCCTTCTCCGAGTCCACCCCGCTGACTGTTCGCACCGGTGTGGTCGACACGTACGTCGACCGGGCCGAGACGGTGCTGGTGACGCACACCCACTGGGATCACTTCATGGACGTGCCGTACATCGCCGGCCGCACCGGCGCCCGCGTCTTCGGGACGCTGACCGCGTACCACCTCGGGCTCGCGTACGGCGTGCCGTCCGGGCAGCTCAGCGCGGTGAAGGGTGGCGAGGTGATGGACTTCGGGGACTACACCGTCGAGGTGGTCGCCTCGCTGCACAGCCGCAACGCGTCGTACGCGGTGGCGTTCCCCGGAGTGCGGGTGAACCCGCCGGCGAAGCCGGCCACCATCGCCGATCTGCCCGAGGGCGACACGCTGAACTACGTCCTGCGGGTCGCCGGTGGGCCGACGGTGTTCTTCATGGGCGCCAGCGACTTCGTGGCGCGCAACCTGGCCGGCATCGCGCCGGACGTGGCCATGGTGGCGTTGAACAGCACCACGGTGACCGCCGACTACGTGTCCCGGCTGATGGCGGCGCTGGACTACCCGAACGTCGTCGTGCCGGTGCACTTCGACAACTTCGAGACCGAGCTGCGGAACCCACCCACCGTGGCGCCGAGCGACCGTACCCGTCTCGACCAGCTGATCGCCGCGGTGCGGGAGTCGTCGCCGCGTAGCCGGGTGCTGGTGCCCGAGTACGGCACGGCGTACCACTTCTGATCTGAGGGTGCGGGTGGTCGCGGCGTACGCGACCACCCGCCGGATCATCCGGTGGCCAGCTCGGCCAGCGCCCGCACCGACTTCCAGTTACGGGTGGTGGCCACCACGCCGAGCTTCTTCTCCAGGTAGGCGTTGGTGAACTTCGACCGGCCGTACCCGCCGTCGGGGAAGTGGAGGTAGGCCTCCCGCCGGACCACCGTGAACGCCACGCTCTCCCCACCGGGCGCGGTGAGAGCAGCCACGGTGGACGGTTTCGGGGTGGTGCGCAGGAACGCCACCAGCAGCCGTGTGGGATCGGCCTCCCGGTCGGCGTACGGGTTTCCGTCGACGACCCCGGCCAGCTCGCGGGCGCTGCGCACCAGCACCGGCACGCTCAGCCCCAGCTCGTCGGCGATCACCTGCTCGATGCCGGCGGCGAGCCGCTTCGCGTCCGTGGCGTCACTGCCGAAGACGACGTTGCCGCTCTGCACGTACGTCTGGACGTCGTGATGCCCGAGCGCGCTGACGAGCCGGCGCAGGTCGGCCATCCCGATCCGGTTGGTGGCTCCCAGGTTGATCCCGCGCAGTAGGGCGACGTACCGGTCCATCGGTGACCTCCTCGTCCGTGGCTGGCAGGCGCGGTGCTGTCGACAGCCTAGGCGCGTCGGGTGACGGTGGCGAGGTTGTATTGCACGAAACTACGTAACTTCGTAGTATCGACTTATGACGGATGTGGAGCAGCGGCTGGCCGCGTTGGAGGCGCAGGTCGCCGGCCTCGTCGAGCGGTTCGCCGCCGGAGGGCAACCGGCGGCGGAGGTTTCCGGTGACGCCTTCTGGGCGCTCGACGGGCTCAAGCAACGTCTGCCCGAAGGCGGCGGCGGGGCGGTGCTCTACACCGGCGCCGTTCGCCTCGCCGACGAGCACTACGACTGGCAGTACGGCCTCACCGTCGACGGCGTCCTCGACGCCGACTGGGCGGAGCTGGCCGGCACCCTGGCCGCGCTGGCCCATCCCGTCCGGCTCCGCCTGTTGCGCGAGATCCTCGGCGGCCGGCAGGGCACCGCCGAGCTGGCCGAGATCGAGGGGCTCGGCACCAGCGGCCAGCTACACCACCACCTGCGGCAGCTCACCGCCGCCGGATGGCTGCGCAGCACCGGTCGCGGCCGGTACGCCGTACCGGCCGAACGGGTCGTCCCGCTGCTGGCCATCCTCACCGCCGCTCGCCGCTGAGCGACCCCGCCCTACCCGACCCCGGGCGGCGCCCCCGGGCCGCCGGAACGGCGGAAGGAGCATCATGCGTAAGCCGACCGCAATCACGATCGTCGTCGGGCTCGTCGCCACCGCGGCAGGGTTCCTCATCGCGCCCGGCGCGCCCAGCCTCGGCGGGCGGCACACCGGAGACGCCGAGCTGGCCGCCGCCACCCGGGCCGCCCTGGACGGCGCCCGAGGCTACCGGGGCCTCGCCGTCGCCCTGGTCGAGCCCGACCGGGTACGCACCGCCGGGCTCGGCGACCTGGCCCCCGGTGGCCCGCCCGTCGAGCCTGGCACTCCGTTCGAGATCGGGTCGATCGGCAAGACCCTGACCGGGATGCTGCTCGCGTACCGCGCCACCACCGGCGCGGTGCGACCGGACGATCCGCTGGCCGTCGTACTACCGCAGGTCAGCGGCCCGACCCGCGAGGTCACCCTCGCCGAGCTGGCCAGCCACCGTTCCGGCCTGCCCCGGCTGGCCATGTCCCCGCTGGACCTGGCGCGACTCGCCTGGACGAACCTCAGCGCAGGCAACCCGTACGCCCGCTGGGACGTCGACCGCATCGTCGACGCCGCCAGCGCGGAGAGCCCCGGCGACGGGCGGGGCGAGGTGCACTACTCCAACTTCGGGGTGGCGCTGCTCGGGCAGGCGTTGGCCGCCCAGGCCGGCACCGGCTACCCCGAACTGCTCGACCGTGAGCTGCTGCGCCCGCTGGGCATGACCCGGACCGTGGTCGCCACCGACCCCGGGCGGCTCCCGGCCGACCGGGCGGTCGGCACGAAGCTGGGCGGCCGCCCCGCCGACCCCTGGCTGGGCGGCGGGTACGCCCCGGCCGGCATCGGCGTCTGGTCGACCGCCGACGATCTGGCCCGGCTGCTCGTCGGGCTGCTCGCCGGCACCGCACCCGGGGCCGACGCCGCCACCCCCCGCTTCACCGAAGACGACCACACCCGGATCGGGTACGGCTGGTTCACCAGTCGCCACGGCGACCGGGAGGTCGTCTGGCACAACGGCGGCACCGGCGGGTTCCGGTCGTACCTGGCGATCGAGCGGGCCACCGGCCGGGGCGTGGTGGTGCTCGGCAACACCGAGCACGACGTCGACCGGATCGGCCTGCGCCTGCTCGGCGTGCCCGACGACTCGACGGAGGACGGACCGGACGTGCCGCTCGCCGGCTGGATCGGGGCCGCGATGGCCCTCGGGTTCTCGTTCCTCGGCGGGCTGAGCCTGCTGCGCACGGCACGTCGGATGCCCGACCGGGTCAGCCTCGCCGGCTCCGCCGCCTGGGCCCTGATCTATCTCGGCCTCGGGTACCGGCTCGGCAACTGGTCCCTGGTGCCCGGTTGGCTCTGGCCGCTGGGGTTCGGGCTGTCGATCGCCGGGCTGGTGGTGGCGGCGCGCCACTGGCCGACGCTGCCGATGATCGCCGACCCGCCGGCCGGGAAACGTCGCACGCTGCTGAGGGGTGTGATCAAACAGTTGCTACCGCCCGAACGGGCCCGCGCGAGCTCGATGGGCGTTGATATGTTGCGCCCATGAATCATGTTCGGGCCGCCCTCTATCTCGACTTCGACAACGTGTTCAGCGGGCTCTCGACGACGATGCGGACAGCGCGGCAGACGTCGAGCTCAACGACGCGGTCGTTGGCATCGGCGACACCGCTGAGTATCCGAGCGAGGCGTACGAGGCGTTCCGGTCGCTGATGACTCGCGAGTACCAGGAGGCGGGCGAGCCGTTGAACATGGCCTCGCTCGCGCACCGGGTACGGACCCAGTTGGGCCACGCGGTTGATGAGAGCCGCTGGTTCGGGGCTGGCAGCTTCGCCCGGGCGGTCGCGCGCCTGAACCTGCCGAACCTGCGCATGTCGCAACATCTGCTCTGGGACGAGAGCCGCCAGAAGCTGCCGGAGCTGGCTGTGCCCACACCACAACGAATCGAGCTTCCGGAACCCGTGGAGCGCGTTGTCGACCAGCTCAACCTGCCGCGGCTGCCGCAGTCGTCCTGGCCGGCCGTCTACCAGACCCTGTCCGACTACGCCCAATCCCACCGGTTCAACTTGACGGAGTGCACCAGTTGGACTCGGGATCGCCTCCGTGACCAGGAGTTGCCGATCAGCCGCAGCGCCGTCGGGTTCGTAGTCCGGGGCACGTCCTTCGGCGGAGCTCCGCTGCACCGACAACCCGCACCGACGGCTGCGGAGATCGGCGAGGCATTCGTCAGTAACGTCCTCAGTCGGGCTGAGGCGGAGATCGTCCTCTCGGACGACGAGGTCGCAGAGATCCGAGAGTGGCTCGGCGTTTCGCCCGGCGACGGGAACCCGTAGGCGAACGGGTGATTCCTGAACGGAATGGTGTCGAGCCGAAGAATCGAGATAGAATACGAGGTCATCGATGGTGGCAGGGGGTCGTTGTCATGCCCTGGACCGAAACAGCCCAGGCTTGGGCGGCCATCGGCGCCGCTGCGGCATCGGTGATCGCGTTGACCGCCGTGGTAGTTCAGCTGCGGCATCTCTCCTGGAGTCTGCAGACGACCGCGCGAGGTGCGACCTACAACATCGGCGTTCGCCTGAAGGATGTGTTCATCGAACACCCGCACCTGCGCCCGTATTTCTTCGAAAACCGTCCGGTCCCCGCGGACCATCCCGAGTATGGCCGGATCGCCACCATCGCGGAATTGTGCTGCATCTACTTGCAGGAGATTGCGGCCCAAAGCCGCAATGTCAGCACCGCAAACCGTGCTGCCTGGTTTTCGCTGCTCCGATCGCTCTACGAATCGAGCCCGCCAGTCCGATCGCAATTGGAGAACCACATGACGTGGTACTCGGAGGAACTGAGGTCCGCCGTCCGCGTGATTCGCGCCGATCGGGTCGAGACGCCGGCCCGGCGACCGGAGACGCAAGCAGGCGGGCAGACAGCACCGGTGCCGGACGCGACGTAGAGGTATGCCCTATTCAACCCGGCGGGCGGGTCAGCCGCCCAGCACCGGGATCGCGCTCCGGCGTGGCCGGGCCGACCAGTCCCGTCTCGTACGCGACGATGACCAGTTGTGCCCGGTCCCGCACCGCCAGCTTGGTGAGCAGCCGACCGACGTGCGTCTTCACCGTCGCGAGGCTGAGCTGGAGGTGCGCGGCCAGCTCCGCGTTGGACAGACCGCGGGCGATCAGGGTGAGCACCTCCCTCTCCCGCTCGGTCACCCCGTCCAGCCGGCGCGGCAGCGATCGCGCCGGCTCCGGCCGCCGGGCGAACTCGTCGATCAGCCGTCGGGTGACCGTCGGTGCGAGCAGTCCCTCGCCCGCCGCCACCACCCGAACGGCAGCCAGCAGATCGGACGGCGGGGTGTCCTTGAGCAGGAAGCCGCTCGCCCCGGCCCGCAGGGCGCCGTACACGTACTCGTCCAGGTCGAACGTGGTCAGGATGAGCACCCGGGTACCCGCCGTCGCCGGGTCGGCGCAGATGAGCCGGGTCGCCTCGATGCCGTCCATCTCGGGCATGCGGACGTCCATCAGCACCACGTCCGGGCGGTGCCGGGCGGCCAGCGCGACGGCCTCGGCCCCGCTCCCCGCCTCGGCGACCGTGGTGCAGCCGGGGTCCAGGTCGATCAGCACCCGGAAGCTGCCGCGCAGCAGGGCCTGGTCGTCGGCGATGAGCACCCGGATCATCCGACCTCCCGATACGGCAGGCGGGCGGACACCGCGAAGCCACCGCCGGGGCGCGGACCGGCCGAGAACTCCCCGCCGTGCAGCGCCACCCGCTCGCGCATGCCCGTCAGCCCGTGGCCGTACCCGCTCATCCGGACCGGCCGCCGGCCGTCGTCGACGACCTCCACCCGTACCTCGCCGGGCTGCACGACGACTGTGGTGTGGCAGCCGGCCGGCGCGGCGTGCTTGACCACGTTGGTGACCGCCTCCTGCACGATCCGGTACGCCGCCAGGCCCACCGACTCCGGCACCGCGCTCACGTCCGGAACGTCCTGCCGCACGTCCAGCCGTACGTCCACGCCGGCGATCGCCGCGCGGTCGGCGAGTTCCGGTAGCTCACCGATACCGGGCGCCGGGGCGTACTCGATGCCCTCGCGAAGCGCGCCCAGCACTCGGCGGATGTCGGTCAGCGCGCTGCGGCCGGTCCGCTCGATGACCCGCAGCGCGTCCCGCGCCTCATCCGGGTCGGCGTCGGCGACATGGTTGGCCACCGCCGCCTTCACCACGATCAGGCTCATCGTGTGGGCCACCACGTCGTGCAGCTCGCGAGCGACCCGCAGCCGCTCCTCGGTGGCCGCCTGCCGCACCAGCTGCTCGCTCTGCCTGGCGGCGAGCGCGCGTCGTTCCCGTATCGACCAGCCCAGCAACCAAGCCGGCGCGATCATGACGGTGGCGTAGCCGGCCGCGCCGCCGCGGGTCCACAGGTCACCGGCGGTCGACGCGAGCCCGAGGCTCACCACCGCCAGGCAGACCACGGCGTATGCCAACGACCGGCGGGCGGGCTCGGCCACGGCCAGCGTGTAGAAGGCCAGCCCGATGGCGACGGCCGGAGCGGCGGCGGCGAAGTTCGGTATCAGACCGGTCACCAGCGCGACAGCGGCGGCCAGGCTGACCGCGACGGCCACCGTGGCCGGCCAGCGTCGCCGGACGGCCACGGGCAATCCGATGACCAGCCCCGTGACCACCGAGACCCACACCGGTTCGCGCACGCCGCCGTTCTGCGGGGCCTCCAGCGCCGCGTACGCGCAGAGGGCCGCACCGAGCACGACGGCCAGCACACCGTCCACCAGGTACAGATCGATCGACCGAGGCCGCCGGGCAAGCAGGTGGGTGCTCACCTGCGCAACGGTAACCGCCGGTCGAACCTCGCGCGTCCACCCGAGGCAGGTCATTCCCCAGGATGACAGCACGCCGACGACCGCACCCACTCTCCGCCCTGAGCACCATCGGAGAATGCAGTCCCCGGTGCGACGCGCCAGGCGTCGCCGAGCGGGCACCGTGGCGGCATGACCACAGACACGCTCACGCTGATCGGACTCCGGGCCGTGTTCGGCTCGGGCAACCGGCGGGTGACGGCGCTCGACGGCGTGACGACCAGCTTCGCCAGCGGCACGTTCACGGCGGTGATGGGTCCCTCCGGTTCCGGAAAGTCCACTCTGCTGCACTGCGCCGCGGGGCTGGACCGGCCGGTGGAAGGGACCGTCACCATCGACGGGATCCAGCTGAACCACCTGTCCGAGGACGACCTGACCCGGCTGCGCCGGGACCGGATCGGCTTCGTGTTCCAGTCTTTCAACCTGGTCTCGTCGCTGACCGCGGCGCAGAACGTCGAACTGCCGCTGCGCTTGGCCGGCCGACGTCCAGCCGACCGGGACGTCACCGCCGCGCTCGCCGCCGTCGGGCTCGCCGGCCGGGCCCGGCACCGCCCGAGCGAGCTCTCTGGTGGCGAGCAGCAACGGGTCGCCGTCGCCCGGGCGCTGATCACCCGACCGTCGGTGGTGTTCGCGGACGAACCCACCGGCGCGCTCGACAGTGCCACGTCCCACCAGGTGCTGCGGCTGCTGCGGGGACTCGTCGACGACCACGGGCAGACCGTCGTGATGGTGACCCACGATCCCGCCGCCGCCGCGTACGCCGACCGCATCCTCCTGCTCGCCGACGGTCGCGTCGCCGACGAGCTGACGGATTCGCTAACCCCCTCCTCCGTCGCCGCCCGGATCGCGGCCGCGACCTCCCCGGAGCCGTCATGTTGAGCGCCCGACGATCGGCCGGCGCGTTCGTCGCCGTCGCCATCGGAGTCGCGCTGGTCGCCGCGACCACACTGCTGCTCGCCTCCGGCCGTCCGCAGACGCCGGACCGGTTGGCGCAGGCGGCGATCGTCGTGACCAGTCCCCAGGCGGACAGCCCCGCCGATCCCTTCCCGCCCGCGCGGCCCTGGTCGTCGGCGAGGACCACCGAACTCGTCGCACGGCTCGCCGCCCTGCCCGGCGTCGCGGCCGCCGTGCCCGACCGGACCTTCTACGCCCAGCCACTCGTGGACGGTCGCCCGGCACAAGGCCACGGCCAGCGGCAGGACGCCCACGAGGGGCACGGGTGGTCCAGTGCTCGGCTCGGTGGGCTGACGTTGACGGCCGGTGCCCCTCCGCACCGTCCCGGTGAGGTGGTCGTCGATGCCGCGCTCGGCCTGCGTCCCGGCGCACCGGTCACCCTGTTGACGGCGTCCGGCCCACAGCCGTACACCGTCACCGGTCTGCTCGACGCGCCCGGAGTGCACGTCGCGGACGAGGTAGCCGCCGCGCTCGCACCCGGAGTCCGCGTCATCGGCCTGATGCTGACCATGGACGCCGACCCCGGCCGGGTAGCAGCCGCCGCCGAAGGTGTGCTGGGCGGCGACGGCCGGGTCGTCACCGGCGACGGCCGGGGCGTGCTGGAACCCCAGGAGGATGCCCGTACCCGCTGGATCGGCATGCAGGTGCTCACTGCCACCGCCGCCCTCGCCGGCTTCGTGACGGTCTTCGTGGTCGCCGCGACCTTCGCGTACGTCGTCGCGCAGCGCCGCCGGGAGTTGGCGCTGCTGCGCGCCGTCGGTGCCACCCCTCGGCAGGTCCGCCGCCTGCTCTACCGGCACGCACTCGCGGTGGGCGCCGGTGCCGCGCTCGTCGGTCTGCTGGCCGGTGCCGCGCTTGCTCCCGCCGTCGGCCGGCTGTTGGTGGACGTCGGATTCGAACCGTCGACCTTCCGCGTCCGGTACACCCTTTGGCCGGTCGGCGTCTCGCTCGCGACCGGGCCGGTGGTGGCGCTACTGGCCGTCTGGGCGGCGGCCGGGCGTGCCGCGCGGGTGCGGCCGCTGGAGGCGCTGCGCGAGGCGGCGGTGGAACAGCGGCCCCTCGGATGGCTGCGTGCGACGATCGGCGGACTCCTCGTCGCGGTCGGCGTGGCGTTCGGAGTCGCGACGGCCGCGGCCGGCGACGCGCAGGACGGGGCGGATCGTGCCCTGCCCATGGTCATGGCCCTGGTCGCCGGCGCCGCCGTGCTGGCCCCGATGTTCGTCGGTCCGATCGCGGGCCTCTTCGCCCCGACGGTACGGCGGCGCGGCGGGGCGGTCTCGCTGCTGCTGCGCGCCGGAGCGCGGACCGCCGCCCGGCGGTCCGGAGCGACCGCTGCGCCCGTGCTGCTCACCGTGGCCTTCGCGGTGCTGGTGTCGGGAATGGTGCGTACGTCCACGCCGGTGTACGCGACGAACCGGATCAACGCCGTCAATGCCGACTGGGTGCTCCTCCCGGACCGGGCCCCCGGCCTCACCGACCAGGCGGTCGAGGCGGCCTCCGGCGCGGCCGTGTTATCGACCACCGTTTTCGTCGACGGCGACAGTCCGGCGGAGCGGATCCGTCCGTTGACCGCGCTCGGCATCGATCCGGCGGCGTTCACCGCGGCGAATCGGATGCTCACCGTCCTCACCGGATCCCTGGCCGACCTGCAAGGCGACGGCACGGCGGTGGTCAAGGCCTCGCTGGCCGGCACGACCGTGCTGCCCGACCTGCCGTACCCGGTGGTCTTACCCGACGGGGAACGCGTGCCGCTGCGCATCGTGGCCGTGGTGACCGACGACTCCTTCCCCGGCGATCTGCTCCTGCCCCGGGCCGCAGTCCGGGCGCACGATCCCTCCGCACTGACCGAGGCGGTGTACCTGAGTTCCCCGATCGCCCCGCCGGTCGGGGCGCGGGTGGTCGACGTACCCACCTGGGCTGCCGAGGTGGATCGGGCCGAGGACCGGCTGGTATGGCTGGCCACCCTGCTGCTGATCGGGGTGACGGCCGGCTACGGCGGAATCGCCGTGGTCAACACGTTGCTGATGGCGGTCGCCGGCCGGGCACGCGACCTGCGGCTCATCCGGCTGGTCGGGGCGACCCGCCGACAGGTCGTACGACTGGTGGCCGCGGAGTCCGCGCTGGTGGTACTGGTCGGTGCCGTGCTCGGCGGGGCGGTCGCGTTGGTCGGTCTGCTGAGCCTCCGGGCCGGCCTCGCCGAGCAGGTCGGCGCCCCGGTCGACCTCGTCGTCCCCTGGTCGGTGGTCGGTGGGGTCGTGGGGCTGTGCCTCCTGCTCGCGCTGGCGTCGAGCGCGATACCGGCCTGGCGACTGCTCCGCCGACAATCCACTGCGGACGCGGAATGACGGGCCGCCCGCCCGGCTGCCGCGTCGCGGGTGGGACAGCGCCTGCGACGCGGACCGGCTACCGTGCCGGGATGCGATTCGCGCGCCCGGCCGGGCTGCTTCTCGCCGCCGTTGCCGCCGCGCTGTGGGCGGTCAACATGACCGTCCTGCAGCCCCTGACCGAGCCGGTCGGACCGTGGCCGGAGGCGCTTCCCGGCAACAACGCCTACTGGGCCCGTGACCTGCGGTTCGCCACCATCGTCGCGGTCGTCCTCGGGCTGGTGCTCGCCGGGCGCGGCGACAGCTGGTGGACGCGTGCGGCAGTGGTGCTGGGCGGCGGGTGGATCGCCGCCGACGTGGCCGTCGACCGGGCCGACCCGACCGGCACCGGGCCGACGGTGCTGCTCGCCGCCGCCGGCTGCGCGGTGGTCGCCGCGTTCGCCGTGTCCGCGCCGCTCGCCGTACGCCGCCGGCGCGACGCGGCCCAGCCGGGCGTGCACCGTCGGACGTTGACGGGTGCGGCCAGCGTGGCCGCGGCGGTGACACTGGTGGCCGCGGGCATCGAGTCGCCGACGGATCGGGAACCCGAGCTGCACCCCGCCGCGTTCGGCACCGCCACGCTGCTGCTCGTGCTGGCCGTGAGCTGCGCCCTGACGGCGGCGCCGGCGCCGACCCGGGCTCGGGGTTGGCTCGCCGTGGCGGTGGGCGCCGTGAGCGTGCTCGGCGTCCTGTTCGTCCGCGCCACCTCGCCGGGCGGCGGGCTGCTGCCGTACTCGCTGCTCGGCGGGGTCCTGCTCACCGGGGTGACGCTGCTGGCCTGGGACTGGCCGGGCGGCCGGCCGGCCTGGTCGCGGCACGGCCTGGCCGCGCTCGCGGCGCTGATCGTCCAGCCCGTGCTGCTGTTCTGCGCGGTCGTCATCATGATGATGCTTCCCATCGCCCGGCCGTTGACCGAGCTGGCCGGCAACCTCGCCATCAACGCCGCGGACTCCGACCTCCTGCTCTCGTTCGCCGGGGTGCTCTCCGGCCTGGGGGTGTCGCTCCTGCTCGCATGGCCGTCGCTGCTGGCGGAGCGCCCCGCTCCGGTCGCGGTCGTATCACCCGGTAGCTGAGCCGTCGCAGGCCCCGCCCGGTCCCGGCAGCTACCGGGACCGGGCACGGTCACCTCACCGGCGATCGGGCTCCGGCTCGGTCGGCTGATCGGCGGTGGGCAGTACGGCTCGCCCGGTCAACCGCCAGTACTGCCGCCGCTCCTCGTCCCGCACCACCACCCCGAGCCGGCCCAGTTCCCGGCGCAGTTCCCGGGCGTCGTCGCGGCGATCCCGTTCGATCGCGCGTTCCCGGGCTCGCAGCAGCGCGTCCGCGCCGGCCGGCAGCCCGGGCAGCTCGGGCACCCACAGCCGGTACGCGGCCCGGTGCGGATCCTCCTCCGCCCACGGCCAGCCGTGCGTCCGGAACGCCGCCCGTAGCCGGTCCCGATCCAGCTCCGAACGTTCCCGGAGCAGTTCGCCGCCGTCGCCGTCGAGCAGCACCAGGTCGCCGCCGTCGACGAGGACGACCCGGACCTGGTGCCGTGGCGTCTCCTGTTGCTTGCCGTCCCGGCGTAGGGCGACCCGCTCACGGTCGACGGTCACGGTGAGCCGTTCGGCGGTGCCGGCACCGGCGAGCAGCAGACCGGCCAACGCCCCGAGCACCGCCGCGCCGATGGAGACCTGCGGCTGAGGCAGCCGGGACAGCGCCTCGAACAGGCCCTGCAGCGGGACCCACGGCAGGTCGGCGATCCAACTCGCCGCGGAGGCGAGCAGCCAGCCGGCCCCGGCGCCGAGCGGCGGGAAGCCGCCCCACAGCAGTACCAGCTCGGCCGCCCCGCCGCCGACCCTGGTGCGGGCGTCGCCGGCCATGGTCAGGCCACCTCGCGGCGCAGCGTCCGGACCAGGCCGGCGGCCAGCGGCACGACCACCCAGACCAACAGCGACACTCCCAGCCGGGCCCACTGGTCGCCGGTCATGGAACCGCTCAGCAGCGGCTCCATGGTGCGGCCGGTGTCCAGCCAGCCGGCCGGCCCATGCAGCGCCGGCACCAGCTCGCCGACGATCGACCACACGGTGGGCAGCAACAGGTAGGTGACGATGGCGAGCGGCGTGTTGAGCAGCAGCAGCCCGAACCCGACGCCCATCAGCACGTTGGCGAGTTGGAAGACGACCGAGTTGAGCAGCACTGTCTCGTCGAACTCCCACCGGCCCGCCGCGCCGGTCGCCCCGGCGATCAGCGTGCCGACCGCGGCCACCGCGAGGCTGGTCACCACCGACGCGAGGGTGGCCAGCAACACCGCGGCCAGCTTCGCGGCGACCACCCGTTCGCGCCGGGGCACCAGGGCGTACGTGATGAGCGCCGTGCGCTGTGACCACTCAGACGTGATCGAGAGGATGCCCAGCACAGGCAGGAGCACCCCGACCGGCAACAGCGACGGCACGAAGAAGTTCACGAAGGTCTGGTCCGCGGCGTCGGCGAAGATGAGCTGAAGGGTGACGATGACGGCGGTGGTCAGCCCGATGACGATCAGCAGCCAGAGTCCGGCCCGGGTGTCGGCGAGCTTGCGCAGCTCCACCGCGGTGAGCCGCGGCAGCGACGGCCGCCGGACGCCGGGACGCGGCACGGGCTCGACGCTGCTTGCCTGGGGTGTCGTCGTGGTGGTCACTTCCCGGCCTCCTTGGTCGACTCGGCGGTGAGGGTGAGGAAGAGTTGCTCGAGGCCACCACCGGCCGGGCGCAGCTCGGTCAGCACCACCCCGGCGTCCGCGGACGCCTGCCCGACGGCCTCGGTCCCGGCGTGGACCAGCAGCCCGTCGCCGGTCTCCCGAACGGTGAGCCCGGCGGCGGCCATGGCTCGGCGCAGCGCCTCGGCGTCGCGGGCGCGCACCAGCGTGCCGTTGCCGGAGAGCAACTCGGTCTTGTCGCCCTGGGCCACGATCCGCCCGCCCCCGATCACCACCAGCCGGTCCGCGACCGCCTCCACCTCGCGCAGCAGGTGGGAGGAGAGCAACACGGTGCCGCCCCGGTCCGCGAAGTCGCGCAGCAGGCCGCGCATCCAGAAGATCCCCTCGGGGTCGAGCCCGTTGGCCGGCTCGTCGAGGATCAGCACCCGCGGGTCACCGAGCAGCGCCAGCGCCAGGCCGAGTCGCTGCCGCATGCCCAGCGAGTACGCCCGGACCCGCCGCCTCGCCGCCGCCCCGTCGAGCCCGACCAGCTCCAGCTTGGCCGCGACCGCCCGCCGGTCCAGACCCATGGTGTACGCGGCCACGCCAAGGGCCTCCCGGCCGGTCCGGCCGGCGTGCTGGGCCGAGGCGTCCAGTAGCACCCCGATCTCCCGCCCCGGGTTCTCCAGGTCCCGGTACGGGCGTCCGCCCACCGTCGCCCGGCCGGTGCTCGGCGGGGTCAGCCCACAGATCATCCGCAGGGTGGTGGACTTGCCCGCCCCGTTCGGTCCGAGGAACCCGGTCACCGTGCCCGGTTCACAGCGGAACGACACGTCGTCGACGGCCTGATGCCGGCCGTACCGCTTGCTCAGGTTCTCCACGCTGATCATGCGTCGAGCCTGCGCGAGCCACCCGGCCGCCCGCAGCGGCCGACGGTCGCCTATCGCAGCGACCTTGGTCTACGCGAGGCTCTCGACTTTGGTAGCTGGCTGGCCGGTCTCCACGCTGCCTAGCATTGACCCGTGACCAGCGTCGTCGTGCCGGATCACCCCTGGCTGCTGCCCGGGGCGCTCGCCGTGCCGACCGAGCGCGCACGCTCCCGCCCCCGGCGCACCACCCGGGACTGGATCGTCGACAGCGTGGCCTTCGTGATCTCCCTGCTGTGGGTGCTGTTCGCCACGCTGGACGCCCTCACCCCGGCTCCCGAGCTCGCCACCCGGCTGCCCCACGGCTGGATGATCGTCGTGGACGCCCTGATCGGGCTGGTCTGCTGCGGGCTGCTGTGGGTGCGCCGGCGCTGGCCGCTCGGCCTGGCGGTGGCGACCCTGCCGCTGACCGCGTTCTCCATGGCCGGCGCCTTCCCACTGGTGATCATCTACTTCACCGTGGTGGTGCACCGACGCACCACTGTCGCGCTGGCCGTGACCGCCGCCGGACTCTGCACCAACTTCGCCTTCGGCTATCTACGGCCCGAGCCGAACCTGCCGTACTGGGCGGCCACCGTGTGGGGCGTGGTGATCAGCGCGACGGTGCTGGCCTGGGGGATGTTCGTGCGGGCCCGCCGGCAGTTGGTGGTGTCGCTGCGGGAGCGCGCCGAACGGGCCGAGGCGGAGCAACAGTTGCGGGTGGCGCAGGCCCGCCAGTTGGAGCGCACCCGGATCGCCCGGGAGATGCACGACGTCCTCGCGCACCGGATCTCGCTGCTGAGCCTGCACGCCGGGGCGCTCGAGTTCCGCCCCGACGCGCCGCCGGACGAGGTGGCGAAGGCCGCCGGGGTGATTCGGGGCAGCGCGCACGCCGCGTTGCAGGATCTGCGCGAGGTGATCGGGGTGCTGCGTACGGAGAGCGGGGTCGAGGAGGGTCCGGAGCGTCCCCAACCCACCCTGGCGGACCTCCCGGCACTGATCGAGGAGTCCCGGGCGGCCGGCGTACGGGTCAACGCCACCCAACTGGTCGCCGCCGTGGACGCGGTGCCGGCGGCGGTCGGGCGCAGCGCGTACCGGATCGTGCAGGAGGGTCTGACCAACGCCCGTAAGCACGCACCCGGCACCGTGGTCACCGTCGACGTGGCCGGCGCGCCGGGCGCGGGGCTCAGCGTCGACATCCGCAACCGGTGGCCGGTCGGCGGATCGGCCGACGCGGAGATTCCCGGCACGGGCACCGGGCTGGTCGGCATCGCCGAGCGGGTCACGCTGGCGGGCGGCCGCCTCGAGTACGGGCGGGACGAGGCGGGCGACTTCCGCCTGGCGGCGTGGCTGCCGTGGCCGGCGTGACCGGGCCGGGTCGGGCCGGCACGAACGACCCGGACCCGTGCGGCGTGGACGCCGGGGCGTCGGATACCGCAGGCCCGGCGTCGGACGGCGGGCCTGTGCGGGTGCTGATCGTCGACGACGACCCGTTGGTCCGGGCCGGGCTGTCGATGATCCTCGGCGGTGTGCCGGACCTGCGGGTGGTGGGGGAGGCGGCCGACGGTAACGAGGTGCCCGCGGCGGTCGACTCCGGTCGGCCGGACGTGGTGCTCATGGACATCCGGATGCCCCGGCTGGACGGGCTGGCCGCGACCGAGGCTCTGCGCGCGTCGCCGAACCCGCCCGAGGTGCTGGTGCTGACCACCTTCCACGCCGACGAGCAGGTGCTCCGGGCGCTGCGCGCCGGCGCTTCCGGTTTCCTGCTGAAGGACACCCCGCCCGGGGAGATCGTGCAGGCGGTACGCCGGGTGGCGGCGGGCGAGGCGACCCTGTCCCCGGCGGTCACCCGGGCGCTGATCGCGCACGTCACCGGCGCCACGCCAGCCCCGGCCGGGCCGGATCCGCGTCGGGAGCGCGCGTTGCGGCTGCTGAGCACGCTCAGCGAGCGGGAGCGGGAGGTCGCTGTCGCGCTCGGCCAGGGCCGGACCAATGCCGAGATCGCCGCGCAGCTCTATATGAGCGTGGCGACTGTGAAGGCGTACGTGTCCCGGCTGTTGTCCCGCCTCGACCTGAACAACCGGGTGCAGGTGGCCCTGCTCGTGCACGACGCCGGTCTGGTCTGATTTTGAGGGTTCCGCCGCTGAGCCCCGCCGACGTCGCGGAGATGCTCGCCCTTCCGGCGCCCGATGCGTTCGACGCCTACCTCGTCTCCGGCGGGCTGCCCCTGATTCTCGACGAGTGGCCCGACGGCGCGACGCTGGGGGACTACCTCGCTGACGCGGTGACCGACCCGACGTCGGCGTTGGTCGTCAGCGGTGAGCGGGCGTTGGCTGCCGAGTTCCCGCCACAGTCGTAGGCCGGATTGGTACTGCGGGCGATCGGCTCTGGTGAACGGACGTTCTCGTTGATCGTCAGGGCGGCCGGCGACCTCCCGCAGGCATCCCTCACCCGGGCGCTGCGGCTGCTGACCGAGAAGCGGATGATCGAGGTTGCCGCACCGCTCTCCACCAGGCCGTCCCGGGAGACCCGGTACAGCGTCGCCGATCCTTACCTCCGGTGGCTCCGATTGGAGGGCAGGACGCCGGCCCGGCGCGAGGTCCCCCCATCCCCGTACCGGGCCGGTGTCGCTCCGGCGGTCGCTCAGTTGCTGCCGACCCCACAGTCCGGCGCGGACCAGCTCGTGCTGTTTCGGACGCCGTCGTCGTTGTTCTCGCGGCGCGAGTCGACGTGCACGTGGTCGTCGTGGTCCGGGTAGCCGGGCCCGAAGATCCCGCTGAAGCCCTTGGTGCGGGCGTCGCGGGCGACCTCGCAGAGCGACGAGGTGCGGGACACCACGTCGGCGGCGGTGCCGTAGAGGTGCTGGCTGTCCGACGCGCCGCCCACCTGGTTGTTGCAGGACTTGCTGCGGAAGCCGCTGGTCACGTAGAGGGGCTCGTCGCCGAGGCTGCGACGCAGCGCCTCCAGCTTCCACATCGTGCGCAGCGCGTTCTCGCGCGTCTCGCTGGCCGACAGCGGGCCCCCGCTGTACCCGCCCTGGCCGCAGCCGCCGTCCAGCTCGCTGTAGGTGAAGTGACGCGGCGTGCAGTCGTTGTCCTGGAGTTCGTAGAGCTTGGCGTACGTCTCCGGGCCGGCGATGCCGTCGACCCGCAGCCCGTACGCCTGCTGGAACCGCCGGACCGCGGCGTGGGTCTTCGGTCCGAAGATGCCGTCGGTCTCGACGATGTCCCGGTTGCCTGCCCAACCGGCCACCCGGATCTGCAACTCGCGGACGTCGGATCCGGACCGCCCCTGGTAGAGGTTGCGGTTCCACGTGTAGCAGCCGTCGGCATGAGCCGCTGGCGCGGCGACCACCGCGGCGATCGCGGCGCCTGGCAGAGCCAGGGCGAAAGCGACGGCAGCCCGCTTCAGGGTGTTTACGCGCACAGAAGTCCTCCCGATAGGAACGTGAATGGGGTGGGCTTCGGGACATTGACCGGGGCGTCCCGTGATTTCCACCCTGGCAGCTATCGGGCCAGTTGGGGGCGATTAACGAGAATCGTCCTCATGATTTGCGGTTGCTGGACGATCGCCGAAAATGTCGTTGATCCGTGAATCAGCCATTTCTGCTGTGCAACGCCGAGTGGGCATAAAGACGGCGAAACTTGCGGAATACCCCCATCGGGGCTGATGTTCTCCCAGGCTCGGTGAGCGGTAACGTCAGCCTCCGGGACGACGCGCGGGGGAGGTGGACGTGGCCCGGGGAGGCGTCTTCTGCGTCGAAGGTCAGTGGCACCGGGACCTCAACGAGCGAGGGTCCGTGCTGCCCACGCTCGAACTGCTCGAGCGGCTGGGCAAGATCCGGTTCATCCACAAGGACGCGGCGACCCGCGACGAGCTGTTCTACTTCCTCGACCGCTGGTTGCTCAAGCAGTACGCCGACCATCGGGTGGGATTCTTCGCGATGCACGGGGAGCCGAGCCGGCTCCGCCTGACCGATTGGAACTCCGTCGAACTCTCCGACGTCGCCGAACTGATGGCCGGGCGTTGCGAAGGGCGGCGGCTCTACTTCGGCAGCTGTTCCGTCCTGCGCGCCTCGGACGCGGCGCTGCGCGAATTCCTCCAGATCACCGGAGCCGCACTGATCTGCGGTTTCACCCGGGACGTGGACTGGGTCGAATCGGCGGCCTTCGAAACCGTCCTGCTCGACGTACTGGCCAACGGCCAGCGGCACAACGCCGCGGAACTGCGGATGGGTTCGGCGCACTGGGCGCCCCTCGCCTCGTACCTGGGATTCCGGGTGATCTACGCCAACGGGCGCGCCTGGCGGCCATCGGTGCGGCCCCGCGTACCCGCGCAGCAGGTCGCGGAGCGCAACGCCGTCCGCCCGGACTGAACGGGCACCCGGCGGCGGCCCGCCGGCGGGCCTGGTAGAAACGACCCGTGGCACGCAGCATCGCGACGAACACCAAGGTCGACCGCGACGGCCTGATCGAATTCCTCCGCCCCCGGCACCGCGTGGTGCTGATGACGACCCGAGCGGACGGCCGCCCGCAGGCCTCGCCGGTCACCGCGGGCGTGGACACCGCCGGCCGGCTGGTGGTCTCCACCTATCCGGAACGGGTCAAGGCGGCCAACATCCGCCGCGACCCGCGAGTGTCGGCCTGTGTGCTCTCCGACGACTGGAACGGCCCCTGGGTGCAGATCGACGGCACGGCCGAGGTGCTGGACCTGCCCGAGGCGCTCGAGCCGTTGGTGGAGTACTTCCGCTGCATCTCGGGCGAGCACCCCGACTGGGACGAGTACCGCGCGGCCATGGTGCAGCAGGGCAAGTCCCTGATCCGGGTCACCATCGAGCGCTGGAGCCCGATCGCCACCGGCGGGTTCCCCGCCCGCCTCGCCGACTGACGCCCGGCTTCCCGCCGGGTGCCGGCGTCTGCGCCTTTTCTTAAGGCGACCGGTGTCGCGCTGCTCGTCGTCCGGGGGCGGACGCCGTCCACGGCGGCGTGCGCCTGGCGGTGACGGGGTTCCAGTCGGAGCCTGTCGAGCTGCCCCAGAAATGGGGCGCATCTGTTCTTCCTCTCGCCGACCCGGGCCAGCAGCCGGCCGCGCCGCGCCTGGGTCTGGGCTGCGCCCGTGCGGCGTCTGCGCTCCTGCCCCGCGTGCGGTGCGTGCGCTCCTGCCTCGCGTGCGGTGCGTGCGCTCGTGCCCTCGCGTGCGGTGCGTGCGCTCGTGCCCTCGCGTGCGGTGCGTGCGCTCGTGCCCTCGCGTGCGGGCGTGGGCTCCTGCCTCGCGTGCGGGCGTGGCTCTTGCCCCGCGTGCGGTGCGTACGCTCCTTCCCTGCGTGCGGTGCGTGCGGTGCGTGCGCTCGTGCCCTGCGTGCGGCGCGTGCGCTCCTGCCCTGCGTGCGGCGCGCCGTGCCCGCAAATTTGGCGTCTGCGCCCCATACCTGCGGCACCCGGCTCCCGCTGTCTCAGAAATGGGGCAGCTCGACAGCACCGGCGACAGGCACAGCACCGGTGACGGCCCGGAGCCCGGCGGCAGGTGATCGACACCCATGATTGACACGGCTTGCCAGCCGGTCAGGGTGCTCGCGCAGGAACCTCAGTAGGCCACGCTGAAGCGCATGTTCTCGTGCCGGGGGTTCTCGATCTCGTCGACGATCGCCACCGCGAGGTCCTCGTAGGTGAGCACCGACCGGCCCTGATCGTCGGTGACCGGCTCGTCGGTGCCGGTGCGGTAGTGCCCGGTCCGCTCGCCGGGGTGGAACTCCAGCGGCGGCGGCGAGACGTACGTCCAGGTCACCCCGTCGGCCTGGCTGCGGTAGTAGTCGAGGGCATCGGCCTGCCCCTGGGCCGAGTCCTGGTACGCCTCGGGGAAGTCCGGCTCGTCCAGGTACGGCGTCCCCTTCGGGGTGAGCAGCGTCGACCCGCCGCCGAGGTGGATGATCCGGGGCGCGTCCGGCAGCCCGCGCAGCGTGGTGACCAGCGCCCGTGCCGCGTCGAGCCAGAGCCCGCGCTCGCCTCCGCCGATCGCGACCAACATGACGTCGGCCTCCGGGGCCAACTCCCGTACGCTCCGCTCGCTGGTGGCGTCCCCGGTCACCACCTGCACCCCAGCGGGCAGGTAGGAGGCCGCTTCCGGGCGGCGTACCGCGGCGGTGACCCGGTGTCCGCGTCCGACCGCCTCGGCGGTGACCCGGGAGCCGGCGGTGCCACCCGCGCCGAACACCACGATGCTGCTCATGACCGCCTCCCGCCGGACGTGACCTCCGGTTCTCAAGGCTATTGACCGGGTCGGCTGCCGGTGGCGTTACCGGGAGAACCCGAGACGGGTCAGTCCACGAGCGCCGAGTAGACGAGTTGGCGCAGCTGCGGCCGGATCGGGTACGTGCTGGAGGGCAGCAGCTGGGTGAGGAAGAGCGCGGTGATCTCCTCGGCCGGGTCGACCCAGAACGCGGTGCTCGCCACGCCACCCCAGTAGTACTCGCCGACGCTGCTCGGCACCCGGCTGGGGATCGGGTCGTCGACCACCGCGAAGCCGAGCCCGAAGCCGATCCCGTCGAGCGTGGTCTCGGCGAACCCGCCGGTGGAGAGGGTGCCCAGGTCCTGGCCACCGGGGAGGTGGTTGCGGGTCATGAAGCGCACGGTGCGCGGGCCGAGCAGGCGTACCCCGTCCAGCTCGCCGCCCCGCAACAGCATCTGGGTGAAGCGGTGGTAGTCGGCGGCGGAGGAGATGAGACCACCTCCGCCGGAGAGCAGGGCCGGCTTCTGGTACGCGAGCGCGCCGAGCTGGTCGTAGCGCATGGCCTGCCCGGTGCGTGGGTCCGGGGCGTACAGCGCGGCGAGTCGGCCGGCCTCCTCGCCCTCGACGTACCAGCGGGTGTCGGCCATCCCGAGCGGCCGGAAGATCCGGTCGGTGAAGAACGCGTCGAGGCTCTGCCCGGAGACCACCTCGATCAGCCGGCCGAGCACGTCCGTGGCGACCGAGTAGCCCCAGGCCGTGCCGGGCTGGAACAGCAGCGGCAGCTGGGCGAAAGCGGCGCAGGCACCGGCCAGGTCGACGTCCGACGGCGGGTACAGGTCGTAGCCGGCGGCCCGGTAGAGACCGTCGACCACCGAGGTCTGCATGAAGCCGTACGTGAGGCCGGAGGTGTGGCTGAGCAGGTGCCACACCCGGATCGGCTCGACGGCCGGCACCGTGTACGGCTTGAGCGTCGAGCCCTTGGCGTAGACCCGCAGGTCGGCGAACTCGGGCAGCCAGCGACTGATCTCGTCGGTCAGCTCGAAGCGCCCCTCCTCCCAGAGGATCATCGCGGCGACCGAGGTGATCGGTTTGGTCATCGAGTAGATCCGCCACAGGGTGTCCGCCTCGACCGGGGTGCCCGCCTCCCGGTCGCGCAGCCCGTACGCGGTCGAGTGGACCACCTCGCCGCGGCGGGTGACGACCGCCTGCCAGCCGGCGAGCCGGCCGTCGTCGACGTACCTGCCGAAGTGCTCGTCGATCCGCGCCAGCCGCGCCGGGTCGAAGCCGACCTGATCCGGATCGATGCTCTTCACCACACTCACCTCGCCGAACCTACCCGGCGGCGCTCCCGGCGGGAATAGCCGCCGACCACACATGTCGGTGTTCGTCGGTAGCCTGGCCCGATGCCCGAGCTGACCGAGGACGCGACCTTCCGTGACGAGGACTGGTACGGCGAGGAACTGACCGATCGGCGCTTCGTCCGCTGCTCGTTCTTCGAGGTCGACCTCACCGAGGCGGTCAGCCGGGGCGCGGTCTTCGACGGCTGCACCTTCGGCAACGTGAAGTTCAACGGCTCCCGGCACACCGACTCGGCCTTCACCCGGTGTGCCTTCCAGCGGTGCAACCTCTTCGAGGCCGAGTTCACCGGCTGCAAGCTGGTCGGCAGCACCTTCGCCCAGTGCGACCTGCGACCGTTGACGATCTCCGGGGGCGACTGGTCGTTCGTCGCCCTGCCCCGCGCCGACCTGCGCGGGGTACGGATCACCGACGTGCGGATGCGGGAGGTCGACCTCACCGGTGCCAACCTGACCGGCGCCACGATCGCCGGAGTCGACCTCTCCGCCGCGCAGTTGAACAGCGCGCGGCTCTCCGGCGCCGACCTGCGCGGCACCGACCTGACCGCACTCGATCCGCTGGTGGTGGAGCGGGCGGGGGCGATCATCGACGCCGAGCAGTCGCTGGTGATCGCTCAGGCGCTCGGCTTCGAGATCCGCTGAAGCTCCGACACCACCTGGTCATCGCGGGACTGGGTGCACCGGGGATTGCGGGGCGCGGACTCGACGGTCCGGAAGCGGAACGGCTTCGAACTGGCCGTCGCGGGAAGCGGCGAGCTGCGCACCGTCGTCCGTTCCTTCATCGGACCGAGACCGTAGGCCGGCGGTAGCGTTGGCGTCGACTGCGAAAGATCCGAAAGGAGTCGCCCATGACCGCGAGCGAAGGCGTGCTGGACAGCCCCACGAGCTGGGTCGCCAGCCACATCCACCGGTATCTCGAGACCGACGGGGCCGACGGGCACGAGTGGCGACCTGGCGTGTTCACGCTGCTGCTGACCACCCGGGGCCGGCACAGCGGCAAGCTGCGTCGTACCGCGCTCATCTACGGGCGCGACGGCGAGAACTACCTGGTCGTCGCCTCGCAGGGCGGCGCGCCTCAGCACCCGGCCTGGTATCTCAACCTGCTGGCCGAGCCGCAGGTCGACGTGCAGGTCGGTGCCGAGCGGTTCACTGCCCGGGCGCGGACCGCCACCGCCGAGGAGAAGCCCCGCATGTGGGCGACGATGGCGAAGATCTGGCCCGCGTACGACGAATACCAGACCAAGACGGACCGGGAGATCCCGGTGGTGGTGCTGGAACGGGTCTGACCCGCCGTCGTGGGTCGCCGCCGGGTGCCTGCGGCGTCCGCGCCGGGCCCTCGTCCGGACCGGTCATCGAAACCCCCACCCAGAACGCGGGACAGTTTGTCCGTCGCCCTCGGTCGATGGCGTCGTAACTTTCTGCTGTCCCGGTCCGACCGTCCTGTGTGGAGGATTGTGCAGATGAGCATCGGTACCGCCCACCGTGTCCGTCCGGTCGCCCAGGCCGGTCCCGCCGAGTCGTCCGACGACACGCTCCGGGAGATTCCGCTGCCGCCGTACGTGACGGGCGAGGACGTGCAGTTCGCCCTCCGGGCGGTGGTGGTGCACGCACCCCAGCGCTGGTCCGGCGGGACGATCTGCCGCAACGACGCCAATCCACACCCCTGCCGCCTGCACCGTTGGGGCGCGCGCGTGTTGGCGCTGCGCGGGCTGCGTGACGCCGATATCGACGCGCTCATCGAGCGCGGCGACCCGGCGGCGCCGCTCCCGCCCCGCCCGAGTGCCTGACGTGCCGGGCCCCTGTTTCGGGGCCCGGCACGACGGACCGCCCCACGCGAACGGGTTACCTGACGAACGGGTCCCGCTCAGCAGGCGATCGGCTTGACCCAGGAGCACTCCCAGCCCTCGGGCACCTGCGGTGCCTCGGGCATCGCGGGCGGCGCGACGCGCGCCGTGTCCGCGCTCTTCTCGCTGTAGCCCGCGAGCGCGACGGCGATCTGGTCCTCCAGCCCCTTCACCGACGAGGCCAGGTAGTTGTTCAGCAGGATCGAGAACGCCAGCACCCGGCCGTCGGCGTCGGTGACGTAGCCGGAGAGGCTGGACGCGCCGGTGAGGCTGCCCGTCTTGGCGTGCACGTTCCCGGCCGCCGGTGTGCCCTGCATCCGGCTGCGCAGCGTGCCGCCGACGAAGCGCTCGGGCTGCCCGGCGATGGGCAGTGCCGCGTACCAGGCGTCGAACCAGGGCTCGGTGCGGACGGCGGCGAGCAGGTCGACGAACTCGCCGGCCGGGATCATGTTGCGACGGGAGAGGCCGGAGCCGTCCCGCTGCCGCAGCGCGTCGGTGTCCATGCCGACGCTCGACACGTACCCGCTGACGGCGGCGATCCCCGCTGACCAGGTGCCCGAGCCGGCCACGACCCGGCCGATCTCCTTGGCGAGCACCTCGGCGTGCCCGTTGTTGGAGAGTTTGAGGAACGGCACCATCAGCTCGGCCAGCGTCATCGAGTCGTGGCGGGCGACGGTGGCCGCCGCGGTCGGGGTGGGCAGCCCGAGCAGCGTGCGCCCTTGAACCTGTACGCCGTGCCGTTGCAGGGCTGCCCGGAACACGTCTGCCGCGTATCCGGTCGGCTCCCAGACCGTCACCCAGTCGCTGGCCGGTTCGCCACCCGTCGCGATCTGGCCGGTGACCACGATGGTGTTGCTGCCGTGCTCGCGCTCGAACGAGATCGACGTCTCGCCGTCGGCCACCGTCTTCGCGCGGTTGTCGAACCGCAGGTAGTCGGTCGGCGGGGTGGTGGTGAGCACCGGTGCCGCGCCGGCCTGTTTCCCGGGTGCGGCGTGCACGATCACGGTGCCCGCGTCGTAGTCGGTGTCCGGTGCGACGGTCAGGGCGGAGACCTGCGCCGCGTAGTACCAGGGCTCGTCGTCCCAGGTCCAGTCCGGCCCGAGCCGGTTGTGGTCGTAGCGGGTGTCGTCGGCGACCAGGTCGCCCCGCACGACGCGTACGCCCGCCGCCGCCACCTGCGCCGCGAGCGCGTCGTAGTCGGCGGCGAGCATGGTCGGGTCGCCGCCGCCGCGCAGGTAGAGGTCGCCGGTGACCACGCCGGCGACACGTTTGCCGCTGGTGTGTACGTCGGTGGTGAAGCGGTGGCCCGGGCCGAGCAGCGCCATGGCCGCCGTGGAGGTGAGCAGCTTGGTGTTGGAGGCAGGTACCAGCCGGCGGTCACCGTTGCGGTTGTAGAGGGTCTGACCGGTCGCGGTGTCCGCCACGACGACCGATGCCTGTGCGCCGGCCAGCCGGGGGTCGGCGAGGATCGCGTCGATGGTCGCGTTGAGGCGGGTCACGGACGGAGCGGGGGACTCGGCGGTCGCACCGGGGGCGCCGGCGGTCGCGGCGGCGGCGACCAGGGCGACCAGGGCGAGCGTCCGGGGGAAGAGACGACGTTGCATGCCTCGATGCTGTCATGGAGATAATCGCCGGGAAAGGCTCGATGGCGAAGGTTTTTGCCGATCCGGGTCCGGTCGGCGCACGGTACGGCGCTGCCGGACGGGTCGTGCGGTGACGCTGGACGTCAGGCCGGCTGAGGCTCTCCGGCGTCCCCGGCCGAGGGCGGCGGGGTGTCCGGCTTGGCGAACAGCGGTGCCACGAGCGCGGCCAGGGCTCCGCCGATGAGCGGGAAGACGATGAACACCCACAACTGCCGCAGCGCGGCGCCGCCTTCGAAGACGGCGGGGCCGAAGGATCGGGCCGGGTTGACCGACGTGCCGTCGAGGGCGACGCCGACCAGGTGTGCCAGGGCGAGGGTCAGCCCGATGGCGACTCCGGCGACAACGGTCTGCTCGGAGCGGTTGGTCACCACCAGCACCACCAGTACGAAGAGGAACGTCAGCACGGTCTCCAGTAGCGCGGCGCCGAAGCGGTTGATGTGCGCGCCGTATCCGTTGCTGCCCAGCGCCCCGGTCTGGTCGACCATGTCACCCCACCGGGTGAGCACCCACAGCAGGAAGGCGCCGACGGTGGCGCCCGCGAACTGGGCGATCCAGTAGGCGACCGCACCGATCACCGATGTGTTGCCGGAGAGCAGTACCCCGAGGGTGACCGCCGGGTTCACGTGGCTGCCCGAGAGCGGACCGATCGTGTAGACGAGGGCCAGCATCACGAATCCGAAGGCGAGCGCGACCACCACCACGCCGCCCTGGACCCGGGCGGCCACCGCGCTGCCTACCCCGAAGAAGACCAGCAGGAGAGTGCCGAGGAACTCCGCGGCGTAGCGCCGTATGTCCGTCATATCCGCAGTTTATGGGCACCGACTCCGATGTCGTGGCGATCGCCCGGCGGGTCGGCCCGCAGATGTGAGCGAGACGACGACCGCGGAGGGCAGAGCGGCCGGGCGTTTCCCGTTGCACGGTGCGTGGACACGCGCTCGGTCGACGTGGTGGTGATCGGTGCCGGCCAGGCCGGCCTCTCCGCCGGATATCACCTGCACCGGACCGGCTTCACACCCGGAACCGGCTTCGTGATCCTGGACGGCGACGACGGCCCCGGCGGCGCGTGGCGGCACCGCTGGCCGACGCTGACGGTGGACCGGGTGCACGGCTTCCACGACCTGCCCGGCATGCCGTTCCCCGCCGCCGCACCGGACCGCCGGGCCTCCGAGGTGGTCAGCGACTACTTCGCCGCGTACGAGCGGGAGTTCGAACTGCCCGTGGAGCGCCCCGTCCGGGTCGAGTCGGTGCATTCGCTGCCCGACGGGCGGCTGGACGTGCGTACGGACCGTGGGCGCTGGACCGCGCGAGCCCTGATCAACGCCACGGGCACCTGGAGCCGGCCGTTCTGGCCGCACTATCCGGGCCGCGCCGAGTTCCGCGGCCGGCAACTGCACACGGCCGACTACCGGGGCCCGGCGGAGTTCGCCGGCCAGCGGGTGGTGGTGGTCGGGGCCGGCACCTCCGCGGTGCAACTCCTCGGCGAGATCTCCCCGGTCGCCGCGAGCACGACCTGGGTCAGTCGTCGCCCACCCGACTTCCGCGAGATCGAGTTCACCCCCGAGCACGGCCGGGCCGCGGTGGCCCTGGTCGAGGCCCGGGTGCGGGCCGGCCGCCCGCCGAGCAGCGTGGTCGGGGTGACCGGACTGGCCGTGACCCCCGAGGTGCGCCGACTGCGGGAGCAGGGCGTGCTCGATCGTCTACCCATGTTCGAGCGGATCACACCCGACGGGGTCGCCTGGGCGGACGGACGCTTCGTCGCCGCCGACATGATCCTCTGGTGCACCGGTTTCCGGGCCGCCATCGAGCATCTCGCCCCGCTGCACCTGCGTGGCGCCGGCGGTGGAATCGTGATGGACGGGACCCGGGTGGCCGCCGACGGGCGGATTCACCTGATCGGGTACGGCCCCTCGGCGAGCACCATCGGGGCCAACCGGGCGGGCCGTGCCGCCGTACGGGAAATTCGAGCGCTGCTCGGCCCCGCGACCGCGCTCGACTGATCAGGGTCTATTTGACGGATCGTCCGGCGGCGTGCAACGTAGGTAGTGACGGGGCTCTCACCTGCCCCGATGCGGTTGGCGGCGACAGAGTGCCGCGCAATCACCTCCCACGTGCACCGGACGCGTGCCCATCACCGGTCTGCGCCGTTTCGACCGCGGTCCGAGAGAATCCACGAGGAGTTCCCACCATGCTCACCATGACCGACAACGCCGTCCTGGTCATTCGCGATCTCGCCAACCAACAGGACGTCGGCGAGGACGGCGGGGTGCGCATCGCCGCCGACGCCGCGGCGGGCTCGCTCACCGTCGAGTTGGTCGCCGGGCCCACGCAGGGTGACCACGTGGTCGACAACCAGGGGGCCCGGATCTTCCTGGATTCCGACGCCGTGGCGATCCTCGGCGACGCTTCGGTCGACGCGACCGTCGACGACCAGGGCATCGTTCAGTTCGGTTTCACCGAGAAGCAGTAGTCCGTCGCCGTCGCACCCCGCGGGCCCTACGGCCTCGCGGGGTGCCTCGTGCCTCCACCGGTGAATCAGGCGGTCGCGGCGCCCGTACGGTGCCACGACCGCGAGATTCCGCCCGGTTCCCGCACGCGCGGGTGCCGGGTCAGTCATCGTCATCGTCATCGTCGTCGGCCTGCTCCTGCTCTGCCCGGAGCACCGCACCGTTGTCCCGGTCGACGTCGATGTCGTGTTCGACGTCGCCCGACACGATCTCGACGCTCCACACCGGGCGGCCGTGCTCCTGCTCGGCCTCGATCTCAGTGATCCGACCGCCGCCGGCCCTCGCCAGCGCGATCTCACCGGCCCGCTGCGGTCCGATCCGGTCGCCGCCGGTGTTCCCCGACGGAGCGCCGCTGCTGGACGGGGCGCCGCTCGGCGTGCCGGCCGTGGTGCCCGGCGCGCCGCTGCTGGCGCTGTCGTCCGGGGTGGCGCCGGTGGCGCTGTCGTCCGGTGCGGTCGGGGCGGTGGTGGCGGCGGCCAACGTGGTGTCCCGGTCGCGCCGGTCGTCGGCGACCGTGGCACCGATCGCCACACCGGCCACCGCGAGTACGGCCGCACCGCCGGCCGACGCCAGGAGCATTGAACTGCGCTTCATCGTCTCCACCTCTCTCGGTTCCTACCAATGAGGATCGGTCCGGGGCGGATAGGGCGGCGCTGTCGGAAGACTAAGGCCGGGTTAAGCCGTCGGCGGACCCAGCCGGAGCAGCACCTCGGCCCCGCCGCCCGACGCCGTACCGAGTTCCAGCCGCCCGCCCGTGGCCTGCGCGGCCCGGCGAGCGATGTCCAGGCCGAGTCCCGTCGAGCCGGCAGGGCTCGCGCCCCGACGGGCCGCGTCAGCCGGCAGGCCGGGGCCCCCGTCGGCCACGGTCAGCACCACCTGCCCGTCGGCGACGGCCAGCCGCACCGTGAAAGGCGTGCCGTCCGGGGTGTGCGCGAAGACGTTGCCGAGCAGCGCGTCCACCGCGGCCGCCAGTTCGTCGGCGGGCACGCCCACCGGCAGCGGACCGGGCGCGAGGTCGAGCGTCACCGGCCGGCCGGTGTCCTCCGCGAGCACCGACCAGAACGCCACCCGCTCGCCGACGATCGCCGCCGCGTCCGAACCCGTCGGGCCGGCCGCCGGGGTGCGCCGCCAACGAGCCTGCCGGATGAGTCCGGTGACGGCCCGTTCGAGACCGTCCACCGCGGCGGTGATCCGCGACGCGTCGTCCGGGTCGCGCAGCGACTCCGCTTCGAGCCGTAGCGCGGTCAGCGGCGTACGCAGCCGGTGCGACAGGTCGGCGACCTGCTCGCGTTCCTGCAACAGCAGCACCTGGATCCGGCCGGCCAGATGGTTGAGCGCCCCGGCGACCTCCCGCAACTCGGGCGGTCCGGACGGGGTGACCCGGGCGTCGAGTTCGGCGTTGGCGAGCCGATGCGACACCGCCGAGAGGTCCCCGATCGGCCGGACGAGAGTGCGCGCCAGCCGGTCCGCGACCACCAGCCCGATGAGCACCAGGAGCAGGCCGAGCAGGGCGAGCACCAGCCAGGCGCGGGTCACCCCGTCGGTCAGCTCGTCCCGGGGCACCGCGACCCGGATCACCCCGGTGCCGTCGGTCCGGCCCTGCACGGCGATGACGACCTCCCGGCCGGAGGCCGACTCCCCGGTCAGGCTCTGCCCACGGGCGGCCAGCGCGACCGCCGGCGTACGAGGCACAGGCGTGCCGAGCACGGTGCCGTCGGGCAGGTACACGCTCACCGGCCGACCGGAGTCGGCGGCCAACTGCTCGACGGTCAGCCGGATGGTGGTCGCGTCGGCGGTGCCCACCACCGGGACCAGACTCTGCGCGTCGGCGGTGGCGCGTACGGTCGCGCGGTCCTCGGCGACGGTGCGCACCAGCAGCGCCAGCGGCACCAGGAAGGCGATCAGGATGAGCACGCTGACTGCGGCGACCATGAGCGCCAGCCGGGCCCTCATCCGGCAGCCCGCGGCGCTTCCAACCGCACCCCGACGCCCCGCACGGTGTGCAGGTAGCGCGGCTCCTGGGCGCTCTCACCCAGCTTGCGGCGCAGCCAGGACAGGTGCACGTCGACGGTCTTGTCGGCGCCGCCGTACGGGATCTGCCACACCTCGGTGAGCAGTTCACGCTTGGTCACCACCTGCCCGGGGTGGGCGGCGAGGTGGTGCAGCAGGTCGAACTCCCGTGGGGTCAGCTCGACAGGCGTTCCGTCCAGGGTGACCTGCCGGGACCGGGGATCGACGCGCAGCCCACCGACCACGAGCGCCGGTTCGGCTGTGCCGCCGCCGGGCGACCGGCGCAGCACCGCCCGGGCGCGGGCGTCCAACTGCGCCGCGGTGAACGGCTTGACCACGTAGTCGTCGGCACCGGCGTCGAGCACCCGGACGATCTCCGTCTCGTCGTCGCGGGCGGTGGCCACGATCACCGGCACGGAACTGACCGCGCGCAGCATCCGCAGCAGCTCGCGGCCGTCCAGATCAGGCAGTCCGAGATCGAGCACGACGAGGTCGGGCCGGTCCTCCAGCGCGTCGCGCAGCCCGGCCATCGCCGTCGAGGCGGCGGCCACCGCGTGCCCGCGCTCCCGCAGCGCCCGGATCAGCGGCGTACGGATGGCGAGGTCGTCCTCGATGAGCAGCAGGCGGGCCACGTCTGGCAGGCTAGCCGCTGCCGTCGCGTCGGGACGGATCGTTAACCGTCTCTTAGCGTCGCGCCGTGCCGCGGCCAACCTCCGGTCGGGCACACTCGCAGCATGCGTCGCCGTTGGCTCCTCGTCGCCGTCGGGTGGTTGGCCACCGCCGCCCTCGCCACCCTCATCGGCCTCGGCGCGATCCGGCTGGTCGGCGAAAGCCTCACCGGGACTCCCGGCGGGGTGCGCGGCGAGGACGAGATCGCTCGGGCGCTCGCCTCCGCCCCACCTGCACCGCCGCGGTCCGGCGCCCCCGCCACCTCGTCGCCGTCCGCGCCGTCGACGGGCGATTCGCCGGCCCGGCGCACCTTCACCACGGGCGGCGGCAGCGCGGTGGCCGAGTGCGCGCCCGAGGGAGTGCGGCTGGTCTCCTGGGCGCCGGCGCAGGGCTTCCGGGTGCGCGACGTCGACCGCGGGCCGGACGACGACGTCGAGGTCCGCTTCGAGGGGGGCGCCGGAGAGTACGAGCTGAAGGTGCGCTGCCTCGGCCGGGAGCCGGTCGCCGCCGAGGACGACTGACAGTCGACGCGCTGCCGGGCGGCCGCATCGGGCGCGGACGAGCGCACGGCGCCGCCCGACCCAGGTCGGAACGTCGCCGCGCTCTGGCCGTCTCCCACCACCGCAGCCGTTCGGCGGTACGACAGCGGGGACCTGGCTCAACCGACGGATCGCCGGTCTGGGAACCTCAATCCCCGGCCGCTGCGACTCCAAACCTCGATGAAGTGGCGAATTCCACCATCTGCGAGTCCCGGAGTGGCACGACGACCGAACGGGTATGGGCGTCGACATGGAGCATTTCACGATCGCGACCGTCGCCGAGAAGAGCCCCGACTTCCGTCGAGTGCTGTGGACCGGTGAGCACACCCAGCTGGTCATCATGACGATCCCGCCGGGCGGTGAGATCGGCGAAGAGGTACACGAGGGCATCGACCAGATCCTCACCTTCGTCAGCGGTACCGGTGAGGCCCGCGTGGCGGGCGAGAAGCGGGAGGTGACGCAGGGCGATCTTGTGGTCGTGCCGGCAGGTACGAAGCACAACTTCGTCAACACTGGTGCTCTACACCGTCTACGGCCCGCCGGAGCACGCCGACCAGGCGGTGCACCGCACGAAGGAGGAGGCGGACGCCGCGGAAGCCGCCGGCGACGACGAGCCACCGAACTGACGGAGCCGGGACGGGCTCGTTGGATCCCCCTCGATCCGGGTACCCCTGGCGAGTGGGTCAGCCGGCGATCTCCGACTACGGATTCCTCTCCGACTGCCGCTCGGGCGCACTGGTGAGCCGGGACGGCTCGGTCGACTGGTGGTGCCCGGACCGCTTCGACGGCTCCGCCGTCTTCGCCAGGGTGGTCGGACCGCAAGCCGGCCACTTCCGGCTGGCCCCGGTCGGCGCGGGCCGGCCCGGCCACCGGGTCGAGCGGGCCTACCACCCCGACACGCTGGTGCTGCGCACCGTGCACCACACCCCCGAGGGGAGCGTCGCGGTCACCGACGCGCTGGCCGCCGAGATCGGCGCTCGGGCGCATCAGCTCGGTATGAACTCCCCAGCCGTGCTGATGCGGGTGGTCGAGGGGTTGAGCGGCCGGGTCCGGATGGCGCTGGAGTACGTACCGCGCCCCGCACACGGCCTGCTCACCCCGTACCTGCACGACCAACCGGACGGCAGCGTGCTCGCCACCGCCGGCCCGGTCGTGCTGGTGCTGGGCACCAATGGGCTGCCGTTGCAGGCCGAACAGGACCGGGTGTACGAGGAGTTCGAGGTCTCCGACGGGCAGGTCGTCGGCTTCGACCTGGCGTACGGGGAGGCCTACGGAACGCCGCCGGTCCGGCTCGACCCGCTGATGGCCCTCGCCGAGACGATCCAGGCGTGGGAGGCGTACCGGGAGACGCACAAGTACCCCGGTCGGTACCCGGAGCTGGTCCGCCCCAGCGCCACCGTGCTGACGGGTCTCACGTACGCGCGCAGCGGCGCCGTCGCGGCGGCGGCGACGACCTCCCTGCCCGAGCAGTTGGGCGGCGAGCGCAACTACGACTACCGCTACTCCTGGCTGCGCGACTTCTCCATGACGCTGCGGGCGCTCTGGGTGGCGGCCTGCCCGCACGAGGCCTCCCGCCTCTTCGCCTGGGTGACCCGCTCGATCGGGCGCATCGGCGACAAGCCCGTGCCGGTGGTCTTCGGGCTCGAAGGCGAGCGTGACCTCACCGAGCACGAGTGCCCGCACCTGACGGGCTACGCCGGGGCCGGGCCGGTCCGGATCGGAAACGACGCCTGGTGCCAGCGGCAGCTCGACGTGCCGGGCGAGATCATGACCGCGGTCTGGCGGCTGCGCGACTACCTCGGCGAGACGTTCGACGAGCAACTGTGCGAAATGGTGCTGGGCCTGACCGAGCAGGTGGCGTCCACCTGGCGGCTGCCCGACCGGGGGATGTGGGAGACGCGCGACGAGGAGCGCCACTACCTGTCGTCGAAGGTGCTCTGCTGGGCAGCCATGGACCGGGCGGTGAAACTGGCCGACCGGCTCGGGGACCGGGCAGATCCACGGCGCTGGGCCTTGATCCGCGACGAGATCCGCGACACCGTGCTCCGCGAAGGCTGGGACGATCGGATCGGAGCGTTCACCGCCGCGTTCGGCTCCACCGAGCTGGACGCCTCGGCGCTCTTCCTGCCGGTGGTGCACTTCCTGCCGGCGAACGATCCGCGGATGAGGGCGACCATCTCCGTCATCGAGCGCGACCTGAGCACCGAGGGCGGCCTGATCCGGCGCTGGAACACCGACCCGGCCGGCTTCCTGCTCTGCTCGTTCTGGCTGGTCGAGTGTCTGGTGATGACCGGTGAGCACCGGCGGGCCGAGGAGCTCTTCGAGCGTGTCTCCGGGTACGCCAACGACGTCGGTCTGTTCAGCGAGCAGATCGACTTGATCACGGGGGCGCAGCTCGGCAACACCCCGCAGGCGTTGTCGCACATCGGCCAGATCAACGCGGCCTGGCGGTTGACCGACCCGAGCGCGTTCTGACCGGCCCCTACGCCTTCGTCGGCCTCACGCCAGCACCGGCACGCCGGAGACGTCCACCGTCTCCGGGTACTTCAGCCCCGCACCGGTGTTCAGCACCACCACCCGCTCGCCCGCCCGGATCCAGCCACCGGCGCGCAGTTGCCGGGCCGCGGTCAGGCAGGCTGCACCCTCCGGGCAGAGGAGCAGCCCTTCGCGGGCGGCGAAGGCCCGCAGGTCGGTCAGGATCTCCTCGTCGGACACGGCGACGGCCGTACCGGAGCTCTCCCGCAGCGCGGTCAGGATCAGCTCGTCGCCGAGCGGTGCCGGCACCGTGATGCCGAACGCGACAGTTCGCGCGTCCGCCCACGGTTCGGCGCGCTCCTCGCCGGCCGCGAACGCCCGCACGATGGGCGCGCAGCCGGTGGACTGCACCGCCACCAGCCGGGGCAGCCGGTCGGAGATCCAGCCCAGCTCGCGCAGCTCGTGCAACGCCTTGTGGATGCCGATCAGACCGACACCACCGCCGGTCGGATAGATGATCACGTCGGGCACCTGCCAGCCGAGCTGCTCGACGATCTCGTACCCCATGGTCTTCTTGCCCTCGAGCCGGTACGGCTCGCGCAGCGTGCCGGCGTCGAAGATCGCGCCGCCGGAGTCGCCGACGAGCTGCGCCACCCGGCGGCCGGCGTCGCTGATCAGACCGTCGATCAGGCGCAGGTCGGCGCCGGCGGCCACGCACTCGCGCCGGCAGATGGTGGGGGCGTCGAGTGGCATGACGATGGTCGCGCCCATCCCGGCCCGGGCCGCGTAGGTGGCCCAGGCCGCGCCGGCGTTGCCGTTGGTAGGCATGGCGATGCGCTGCACGCCCAGCTCGCGGGCCCGGCTGATACCGACCGCAGCGCCGCGGGCCTTGAACGAGCCGGTGGGGATGAGACCCTCGTCCTTGACGATGAGGTCGGTGACGCCGATCTCCGCGCCGTAGCTGGGGGCGCGCAGCAGCGGTGTCCAGCCCTCACCGAGGCTGGTGACGTGCCGCGGGTCGGCGACCGGCAACACCTCCCGGTAACGCCACAGGTCGGCGGGACGCAGCGGGAACTGTTCGGGGGTGACCGCGCGGGCCACGGCGGCGAGGTCGTACCGGGCCAGCAGGGGCGAGCCGCAGTCGCAGAGGTTCTGTGGCCGGTCCGCCGGATGCTCCTTGCCGCAGCGCGGGCACTCCAGGTGGGTCAGATACACGTCGCTCCTCGCCGTCAGGTCGCGTCGATGCTCAACCAGCGTCGGCTGCGTCGCCCCGTCTCGTAACCCGAGTCGAGTCGCTTCGCCACCACCCCGGGGAGCCCCTGCTCTCGGCTGGTGCGCAGGGCCTCGGCGCCGGTACCAGGGAACCACGGCGGAGTCTGCCAGTGCGCGCCCGCGAGCGCCAGACCGTCGAGCAGCTCGCGGCGTTGGGCGTACGGCAGATCGAGACAGGTCACGCCCTCCAGCCAGAGCAGGTCGACCAGGAGGTACTGGGCGCCGGCGGGAACTCGGCTGCCGGAGGTGGGCGGGGCCGGGCGCACCCGGCCGCCGCCGTCGATGCGGACCAGGAGGCCGTCCAGCACCGCCTCGGTCGGCGCCATCGCCTCGGCGAGATCGCGCAGCCAGGAGTACCCGCCGGTGATCTCCTCGTCGGTCTCGGAGAGCAACCGCAGCCGCCCGCCCGACACGTAGGCGATCGCGCGGGTTCCGTCCCAACGCAGCTCGTACCCCCATTCGGTCCGGTCCCGGGGGAGGCGGGCGGCGGGAGTGGGATGCATCGGGCGGACCAGCTCGGGCATGCTCGTCCAGCCCTCCGGTGCCGGGTCCATCCGCCGGATCATCCAATCCCGGCCCTCCTTGCCTCCGGTGGCGAAGAGGGCGTACCGCCCGGACGTCCGTTCCCCGTCGAGCACCACGATGACCTCGTCGTCGCGCCACTTCTCGCGGCGGTAGGTCCCGCGGTCGTGGATCGTCATCGTGCCGCCGCCGTACTCGCCGGCCGGGATCTCCCCGTGGAAGTCGAGGTACTCCATCGGGTGGTCCTCGGTGTGCACGGCGAGGTGGTTACGACCCGGGTCCCGGGGCAGGCCACGCGGTACCGCCCAGGACGCGAGCACTCCGTCGTGCTCCAGCCGTAGGTCCCAGTGCAGGCTGCGCGCGTGGTGCTGCTGGACGACGAAGCGGCCGGTCTCGTCGTCGCCCCGCCGCCGGCCGCGCGGTTTCTTCTCCGGCACCGGCTCAGGGGTGCGGGCCGCGTCCCTCCGGCGTCGATACTCGTCAAGCCGGTCCGTCACATCCCGCATTCTCCGGCAACCCGGGGGTCTCCGCCGGGCGGAGCGGCGCGTTGTTTCGCTCGCACGGCGGGGCGATGACGGGTAGAACGGTCGTCATGGACCACGACGACCAGCCCACCGTCCTGCTGCCGGGCGAGGTGCGGATGCCCCTGCTCGGCTTCGGCACCTGGCGGGCCACCGGGAAGGCCGGCTACGACGCCGTACTGGCCGCGCTCGACGCCGGCTACCGGCACATCGACACCGCGACCGTGTACGGCAACGAGAAGGAGGTCGGCCAGGCGGTGCGGGAGAGCGACCTGCGCCGGGAGGACCTCTTCATCACGACCAAGCTGCCGCCGGACCGGGTGGGCCGGGAGCGCGAGACGCTGGAGGCGAGCCTGCGGGCGCTCGGCACCGACCACGTGGACCTGTGGCTGATCCACTGGCCGCCGTCCTCGCCCGGCGACAGCATCCCGCTCTGGCGGGAGCTCCTCGCCGCCAGGGAGGAGAACCTGGTCCGGGCGGTCGGGGTGAGCAACTACAACACCTCCCAGATCGACGAGCTCATCCAGGCCACCGAGGAGAACCCGGCGGTCAACCAGATCCGGTGGAGTCCGTTCCTGTACGACCGGCAGCGGCACGCCGAGCATCGGGACCGTGGCGTCGTGCTGGAGGGGTACAGCCCGCTCGACACCAGCGACCTCTCCCACCCGGTGTTGGCCCGGATCGCCGCCGCGCACGACGTCTCGCCGGCGCAGGTGGTGCTCCGCTGGCACATCGACCACGAGATCGTGGTGATCCCGAAGAGCGTGACGCCGGAGCGGATCCAGGCCAACGCCGACGTGTTCCGTTTCTCGCTCACCGCCGAGGAGATGCGTGAGCTGGACGCGCTCGGTTCGGCCTGATCGCTCGCCAATTTCCTTCAGCCGCACCGCAGGCATTGAAGGGTATCGACACGTACGTACCTGGGGCGGTAGCGTGCCGCCATCACGTACGTCGATGCGTTGTGACCCCCTCCGCCCGCCGGACCAGCTGAAGGAGCCTCATGGTCACGTCTCGATCCCTCCGTCTGCGGCGCCGCGGCCTGCTCGGCGTCCCGGCGTTGGTGGCCGCCGCGCTCACCGCGGTCGTCGCCCGGCCGGGCGCGGCGGCCGCCGCCCCCGCGGCGGCCCCCGCCCCGGCCGCCGCACCGAAGGCCGAGTGCCTCGCCGACCTGCTCGGCGGTGCCTGATGGCAACCATTCCCTGGCTCGTGGACGTGCTCCGGTCCGCCGGCGTCCAGGTCGTCGTCGAAGGGGACTGGCTCAACCGGATGCGTCCCGGCAGCTTCGACCCGATCGGCGTGCTCTGGCACCACACCGCCTCCACCTCCAGCGCCACCAACCCGCACCCGGCTTTGAACATCTGCATCAACGGCCGGCCAGACCTGGCCGGCCCGCTCTGCCAGGCCCTCGTCGACTACCACGGCGTCTTCCACGTCATCTCCGCCGGCCGCTGCAACCATGCCGGTGTCAGCCGGGGCAGCGGGCCGATCCCGGCCGGCGACGGCAACACGCTGATGATCGGGTGGGAGATCGACTACAACGGGGTCGACCAGGAGATGACGGCGGCGCAGTACAGCGCCTCGATCGCCGCGACCGCCGCCGTGCTCACCCGGCTGGGCAAGGACGCCAGCTACGCCCGGGGCCACCGCGAGACGAGCACCACCGGCAAGATCGACCCGTCCTTCATCGACCTGAACGTGATGCGCGGCGACGTCGCCGCGAAGATGGCCGGCGGCACCGCCTGGTCGTCCATCGTGGACAACTCGACCGCCGGACGGTTCACCGCGAGCGCGAACTGGGGTGTCTCCTCGTACTCCGGGCAGCGCTACGGCGCCGACTACCGGTACGCCGACCCGGTCGCCGCGAGCGATCCGGCCTGGTACAGGTTCAACGTCCCGGCGGCCGGCAACTACCGGGTCGACGCCTGGTGGCCGGCCAACGCCGGCTACAACAGTGCCGCGCCGTACATCGTCGCCACGGCCAGCGGAAACCGCACAGTCACCGTCGACCAGCGCACCACCGGTGGTCAGTGGCGGACCCTCGGGACGTTCGCCCTGCCGGCCGGTGACACCAACCGCGTGGCGGTGAGCCGGTGGAGCTCGGCATCCGGTCTGGTCATCGCCGACGCCGTGCGCCTCACCCGCGTCTGACCCGGATCGGCCGTCCGAGTACTGACCCGCGTCCTCGCGGGCCGGGGGGACAGTCCGAACCTGCGGAAGGCCCGCCGTTCTCAACCGGATCGCGCGACCGGGAGCCGGACGGACGCACTGGTGGTCGTCCGGGTAACCGGCGGGAACGGAGAAGAGCGCATCGAGGGGACCGATTGACTCTGGTGTGCGGCGATTGCGCCGAGTAGTGTCTTGCCTCCAACGCGTGCCGAACCCCTCCGGAGGCGTGTACCACCATGGGTGGCTCTCCCCTGCGCATCCTCGTCGTCGGCGCGGGCATTGCCGGCCTCGCCGTCGCCCGGGCGCTGCGGTTGGCAGGCTTCCGCCCCGACGTGACCGAGAAGTTGCCGCCGGGGGAGTCCCACGAAGCGGGTCTCTACCTTCCCGGCAATGCCGCCCGGGCCCTGCGCCGGCTGGACCTGCACGACCCGGTGCGGCGGCTCGGACACGTCGTCCACCGGCAGCGCTTCCTGGACGCCGCCGGCGAGCCGCTCTGCGAGGTCGACCTCGACACGCTCTGGGCCGGGGTCGGCGAGTGCCGCGCCCTGCCCCGGGCCGAACTGCACCGGGTGCTGCTCACCGGCGCCGGTGGAGCGGTGCGGCACGGCGCCGAGGTGCAGACCCTCGACCTGCTGCCCGCCGGGGTCGGGGTGACCTTCGCCGACGGCACCAGCGCCGAATACGACCTCGTCATCGGCGCCGACGGGCCGCGCTCGTCGGTACGTACGCTGGCGGCGCTCGGCGGCCCGCCCCGCCTCGCCGGTCATGTGGTCTACCGCACGGTGCTGCGCGACGCCCCGCCCATCACCGAGTGGACCGCGCTGCTCGGACAGCGCTCCGGTTTCCTGATGGTGCCGATCGGCGCGGGGCGGTTGCACTGCTACGCCGACGAGGCCGGCACCGAACCACCCGCCGACCCGGTGGCCCGGCTACGGGAGGTCTTCGGCTCGTACGGCGGCCCGGTGTCCGAGGTGCTCGACGCGGTGCAGTGGGTGAACGTGGGTGTCACCGACGAGGTGGAACTCGGGCGCTGGCACCGCGGACGGGTGTTGCTCGTCGGCGACGCCGCGCACGCCACCGCGCCGACGCTCTCCCAGGGAGCCGCGATGGCCCTGGAGGACGCCGTCGTGCTCGCCGAGTCGTTGACGGCCGCGGGCGACGTCGAGGCAGCCTTGATGGCGTACGAGAGTCGCCGGCGCCCGCGTACCCGATGGGTGCGGGATCGCACCCGCGACCGCAACCGGACCCGCGACGTCCCGCCGGCCCTGCGCGACCCGCTGCTGCGCGGCCGGGGTGGCCGAATCTTCGGTGAGCACTACCGGTTGCTGCTGGGTCCGCTCTGAGCCGTCCGGCGCGGCCGATGATCGTAGCTGGCCACCCCACGCGGCGCTGCCACCTGCCGGGGACTATCCTCCTTGCGGATGACGGCTCGCCAGTTCAGCGCGCGCCGAGCGGGACAACCGAGAACCGGAGGCCACTCGTGACCACCGTCGCACCCAAGCCGGTCGTGACCCGGCCCTGGCCGGTCCGAGAACCGGTCAAGGGGTCGGCCATCGCGCGGCTGCTGCGGACCACGGACGCGAAGCAGATCGGGATCATGTACATGGTCACCGCGTTCGCGTTCTTCATGATCGGTGGCCTGATGGCCTTGATCATGCGGGCCGAGTTGGCCCGGCCGGGGCTGCAGTTCCTGTCGCCGGAGCAGTACAACCAGCTCTTCACCATGCACGGCACGATCATGTTGCTGTTCTTCGCGACGCCGATCGTGTTCGCCTTCGCCAACTACATCGTGCCGATCCAGATCGGCGCGCCCGACGTCTCCTTCCCGCGGCTGAACAGCTTCGCCTACTGGCTGTACCTGTTCGGCGGGACGATCGCGACCGCCGGCTTCCTCAGCCCGGGTGGCGCCGCCGACTTCGGCTGGTTCGCCTACGCCCCGCTGAGCAGCGTGGAGCACTCCCCGGGCGTCGGCGCCAACATGTGGGTCATGGGTCTGGCCATCTCCGGTCTGGGCACCATCCTCGGCGCGGTCAACATGATCACCACGGTGCTGACCCTGCGGGCGCCCGGCATGACCATGTTCCGGATGCCGATCTTCACGTGGAACATCCTGGTCACCAGCCTCCTGGTGATCCTGGTCTTCCCGCTGCTCGCCGCCGCGCTCTTCGCGCTCGCCGCGGACCGGCTGATCGGTGCCCACGTGTTCGACCCGGCAACCGGCGGGCCGATGCTCTGGCAGCACCTCTTCTGGTTCTTCGGCCACCCCGAGGTGTACGTCGTCGCGCTGCCGTTCTTCGGCATCATCAGCGAGATCATCCCGGTCTTCTCCCGCAAGCCGATCTTCGGCTACAAGGGCCTGGTGGCCGCGACCCTCTCCATCGCCGCGCTGTCGATGAGCGTGTGGGCGCACCACATGTTCGCCACCGGCCAGGTGCTGCTGCCGTTCTTCAGCTTCCTGAGCTTCCTGATCGCGGTGCCCACCGGTATGAAGTTCTTCAACTGGATCGGCACCATGTGGCGCGGCCAGGTGAGCTTCGAGACCCCGATGCTCTGGTCGATCGGCTTCCTGGTGACGTTCCTCTTCGGTGGCCTCACCGGTGTGCTGCTGGCCAGCCCGCCACTGGACTACCACGTCTCCGACTCGTACTTCGTGGTGGCGCACTTCCACTACGTGCTCTTCGGCACCATCGTGTTCGCCGTCTTCGCCGGCATCTACTTCTGGTTCCCGAAGATGTTCGGCCGGATGCTCGACGAGCGGCTCGGGAAGGTGCACTTCTGGCTCACCCTGGTCGGCTTCCACACCACGTTCCTGGTGCAGCACTGGCTCGGTAACGAGGGCATGCCCCGTCGGTACGCCGACTACCTGCCCGGCGACGGCTTCACCACGCTCAACACGATCTCCACGATCGGTGCCTTCATCACCGGTATCTCGACGCTTCCGTTCATCTACAACTGCTGGAAGTCGTACAAGACCGGCCCGGTGGTCGAGGTCAACGACCCGTGGGGTCACGGCAACTCGTTGGAGTGGGCCACCAGCTCCCCGCCGCCGCTGCGGAACTTCGACCGGATGCCGCGAATCCGCTCCGAGCGGCCGGCGTTCGACATGAAGTTCCCGGAGCTGGCCGCCGGCGGCCAGAGCCTGGCCGGGCCGCCGGAGGGTGGTGCCAAGCCGCTGACCAGCGAGTCGGACGGTGGGGCCCGCTACACCGAGGACACCACCACCAACATCGACCGGGCCTGACCGCTCAGATCCACGGCACCCACGACGGGCGCCGCCCCCGGACCACCCGGGAGCGGCGCCCGTCGCCGTTTCCGTCCCGCCCTCGCTCGGGCCTGTCCCGCCCTGGCGCGCCTTGCCTTGGCGTGCCTCACCCGGGCCTGCCTTGCCCCTTGCGTGCCGCGCTCGGGCGTGCCGTGCCCTTGCGTGCCGCGGTCGGGCCGCCCTCGCTCCGCCGTGCCGTGCCGTGCCGTGGCGTGCCGCGCTCGGGCCGCCCTCGCTCCGCCGTGCCGTGCCCTGGCGTGCCGCGCTCGGCCATGACACTTGATCAACTCGACTTCAGGGAAGTCGGGGCGTCATCGCCACCGGGACAGCCCGACTTCCTTGATCACGAGTCGATCAACCCCCGGGTCGATCACCGCGCGGGTCGACCGGCCCCACGGTCGATCACCGCGGCGATCGCTCGGCTCCACGGTCGGTCGCCAGCCGGGTAGGTCGCTCCACGGGTAGGTCGGCCCAGGGGTCGGTCGCCGGGCGGGTCGGCCGGCCCACACGTCCGTCGGCGCCACAGGTCGATCGGTCCCACCGTTCGGTCGCCGGGCGAGCCGGTCGCGCCACAGGTCGGTTACCCCACAGATCAGGTCACCCCACAGATCAGGTCACCCAACAGGTCGGGTGGCCCCACCGATCGGTCGCCCCACGCGTCGGTCGGTGCCACGGGGACGCAGCGACCGCGTTCTACCGCCGGATCGGCGAGAAATCGGGGCTGACCACGGCGGTCGATCGCCCTACCGGTAAATCGCCCCACACGTCGGTCAGTGCCACGGGTCGATGGCCCCCACCGGTCGATCGCCCCCACCGGTCGATCGGTCCCACCGGTCGATCGCCCCACACGTCGGCTGGCCGACAGGTCGGTCCGCAGGTCGGTCGGTCCGCGGACGGCTGGACGGGCCGACCATCCGACACGCCGGCACGCTGACCGACTCGGCGCGGCGAGCCGATCGGCGGCGGGGTCGGGGCGGTGAGCCTCAGCGGACGGCGGAGGCGTACTCGGGTTCGGTGCGGGCCGGGGCGGCGCGACGGCGACGCAACTCGATCGGAAGCACCGCGAGCGCCACCAACGCGCCGATCACGCCGGTGACGGCGAAGCCCCACCAGGGCGCATGAGCGTCGATCACCGCGCCGGCGAGCGGAGCGCCGACGGCGAGTCCGACGGTGACCGCGGAACCGTGCACGCCCATCGCCTCGCCGCGTACCTCGGCGGGCGCGAGCCGGCTGACGGCGTCGGCGGTCGCCGCGAGGGTGGGGGCGCAGAGCGCACCGGCCGGAATCATCGCCAGGCAGAGCAGCCACCAGTGTGACCCGCCCAGCCCGACCGGGATGGTGCAGAGGCTGAGCGCGGCCATCAGTGCCAGCGGCGAGATGGCCCGGTGCGTCGCCCCGTACGCGAAACCGCCGACCAGCGACGCGACCGCCCACATGGCGAGGACGACGCCGGTCCAGCCGACCTCGCCGCTCTCCCGCAGTACGGCGACCACCGCCACGTCGGTGCCGCCGAGCACCAGGGTCGCGGCGAGGCTGACCGCCAGCACGGCCAGCAGCCGGGGCGTCACCCACTCGCGTCGGCGTACCTGCCGTCGGGGCGTACCGGGCTCCTCGAGGCCGTCGGCGGTGGGCGGGTTCAGCAGCCAGAACGCCACCCCGGCGGCGACGATGCCGGCTCCGACGAGGTAGAGGGTGTGTCGCGCCGTGATCGTCGTGGCGAGGGCCACCGCCAGCGCCGGTCCGACCATGAACGACAGCTCCACCGACATCGAGTCGAGGGCGTACGCGGGCCTGCGGCGCTCCTCGGGCACCAGCGCGGCGACGGACTGCCGCACCACCGAGAAGATCGGCAGGGCGAGCGAGCCGGCGATGAAGGCGGCCGGAAGCAGCAGTGGGTAGGGCAGTGAGGGCGCGGTGGACCAGAAGACCGCCTCGACGATCCCGGTCAGTACGAGCACCGGCCGCAGCCCCCGGCGGTCGATCAGCCGGCCGAGCAGTGGACCGCCGATCGCGCCACCGACCGTGACCGCGGCACCGACCAGCCCGGCCGCCCCGTAGCCTCGGCCCAGGTCCTGGACGACGTAGAAGGTGAGCGTCACTCCGGTCGCGGTGAGCGGGATGCGGGCCAGTACCGCCACGAGCAGCAACGACCGGAGTCCGGGCAGGGCGAGTGCTTCCCGGTAAGGCTTCAAATTCACGACGGTCCGTACCTCCGGCGTCATCCTCGCCGGAGATACGGCGGTCGCCAACCGATTACCCGGTCATGCGGTCCTGATCACAGGTTCCCCGCGTAGCGTGACCCCGGCGCCGTTCATGGACCGCAGCGCCACGTCGGTGGTGGCCGGGGCGACGGCCGCCGTGAGGTCCAGCAGCACCGTGGTGGTGAAGCCTTCCCGGGCGGCGTCCAGCGCGGTGGCCCGCACGCAGTGGTCGGTGGCGATGCCAACCAGCTCCACCGAGTCCACGCCGTGCCGGCGCAGCCAGTCGGCCAGGCACTCGCCGTCCGCGGCGTGCCCCTCGAAACCGGAGTACGCGGCCGCGTGCTCGCCCTTGTGGAAGATCTCCTCGATCCGGCCGGTCTCCAGCGCCGGGTGGAACTCCGAACCGGGGGTGCCGACCACGCAGTGCCGAGGCCAGGAGTCGACGAAGTCCGGGGGATTGCCGAAGTGCGCCCCCGGGTCGACGTGGTAGTCCTTCGTCGCCACCACGTGGGCCCAACGGCCCGGGTCGGCGGCGAGCAGCCCGGTGATGCCGGCTGCCACATCCGCACCGCCGTTCACGGCCAGCGAGCCACCTTCGCAGAAGTCGTTCTGCACGTCGACGATGATCAGCGCGTTGCTCACCGGTGCTCCCTCCAGACGACCGCGGCCCTCCGCGGGGCCATGTCTACTCCGCCGGTACGACGTTGACCGGAATGGCCGGGTCGCCGCCGGAAAGCTTGAGCCCCTCCCAGGGAATGGAGATCAGGCATTCCCGCAGGTGCTCACGCGACTCCGCCAGGGTGGGCAGCCCGACCGGCTCGCCGCCGATCACGAACTGGCGCTGGAGCAGCCGGTCGTTGGGCTGCCGCTCGGGCACCCCCTGCGGGACGATCACCTCTTCGGTGGCCGTACCGGTCGGCTTGTGCCGCCGTACCGCGATCTTCCGGCCGCCGATGGTGGCCTTGTGCTCCGAGCGTTTCACCACCGGCCGTCCCTCGACCTCGACCAGCTTGTAGACCAGCCCGACGGTCGGTGCCCCGGAGCCGGTGACGACGGCCGTGCCGGCCCCGTACATGTCGACGGGCTCGGCGGCGAGCGCGGCGATCGCGTACTCGTCCAGGTCACCCGAGACGATGATCTTCGTCTCGGTGGCGCCGAGCGAGTCGAGCAGCGCCCGGGACTGCTGGGCGATCACCGCGAGATCGCCGGAGTCGATCCGGACCGCCCGCAGGTCCGGCCCGGCCACCGCGATGGCGTTGCGGATGCCCTGGCTGATGTCGTACGTGTCGACGAGCAGCGTCGTGCTCTTCCCCAGCGTGGCGACCTGCGAGGCGAACGCCGCCCGCTCGTCGTCGTGCAGCAGGGTGAACGCGTGCGCCGCGGTGCCGGCGGTGGGGATGCCGTAGCGCCGGCCCGCCTCCAGGTTCGAGGTGAAGCTGAAGCCGGCCAGGTACGCGGCCCGGGCGGCGGCCACCGCGGCCCCCTCGTGCGCCCGCCGGGCGCCCATCTCGATGAGGGTACGGCCACGAGCCGCGGTCACCATCCGGGCGGCGGCGGCCGCTATCGCGCTGTCGTGGTTGAGCACCGACAGCACGAGGGTCTCCAGCACCACGCACTCGGCGAAGCCGCCGGAGACGGTGAGGACGGGGGAGTTGGGGAAGAAGAGCTCCCCCTCGGCGTACCCGTCGATGTCGCCGGTGAAGCGGTAGTCCCGCAGCCAGGCCGCGGCCTGTTCGTCGACCACGCCGGTGCGCAGCAGGAAGTCCACCTCGGCCTCGTCGAACCGGAACTCGCGGATCAGCTCGATGAGACGCCCGGTCCCGGCGACCACGCCGTAGCGGCGTCCGGCCGGCAGGCGGCGGCTGAAGACCTCGAAGACGCAGCGGCGGTCGGCGGTGCCGTCGCGCAGCGCCGCGCTGACCATGGTCAGCTCGTAGTGGTCGGTCAGCAGGGCGGGGCGAAGGGTGCTCACGGGACTCAGCCTAAGAGTTCAGTCGGCGTCGCCGCCCTCGTGCCCCGGGATCGCCCCCAACGCCGCGTGCAGCTCGGCCCGGCTGGTCACACCGAGCTTGGCGTAGATGCGCTGGAGGTGGTTCTCCACGGTCCGGGCGGAGAGGTAGAGCTTCTCGGCGATGGCCTTGCTGGTCGCCCCCTGTGCGGCGAGACGGGCCACCTCCCACTCCCGGTCGGTCAGCGTCGGCGTGCCGGCGCGCAACGCCGGGGTGTGTACGAGGTCGCAGCGGTTCAGCAGCGCGGCGAGGCGTTGCCGGGCCTCGCCGGCGGCGGCGGGCCGCTCCCGACGCAGCCGGTGCAGGACGGCGGCGGTCGCCTCGGCGGCGAAGAGGTTCAGCTCGCGCGCCGCGAAGGCGTCGGCGACCGCGAACAGTTCGGCGGGGGAACCGGAGACCGCGGCGCGGGCGTGCCGGGCCAGCAGCGGCGGCAGGTCACCGTCGACGCGCTCGGAGAGCTCGGTGAGGCGCTGCGCGACGGTGCGACGACCGCCGTCGGAGCAGGTGGGACCGACCGGTGCGTCGGCCTGGTCCAGCCGGACCAGGTCGTACAGGACGTGGACCTCGTGACCGGCGAAGCCGTCCGCGCGCAGCCGGTCGACCAGGTCGGTCAGCTGCTTCACCGCCCCGGGCAGGTCGCCGGCCGCGGCCAGCGCCGCCCCGCGCGCCTGCTCCAGCCACGGGTACAGCACCGCCATGCCTGGTGCCTGTGTGCGGTCCGCCTCGGCCATCGCCTCCGCGGCCTGGGTCGCGTCGCCACGCAGGGCGGCCGCCTGGGCGCGCTCGGCCTGCGCCAGCCCGGCGTACACCCGGCTGGTCGCCAGCACCGCGCAGGCGCCGAGGCTGGTCCGCAGCGCCGCGTTGCTCTGTCCGCGCAGCCGCGCCGCGTAGGCCTGGAGGATGGCGAGGTAGCCGGTGCCGAGCCGGAAGTCTCCGGCCCCGGCGAGGTCGGCGAACTCGTCGGCCACGATCGCGTCGATGCCGGCCAGGTCGCCGGCGAGCGTGAGGCGGGTGCCCCGGGCCAGCTCCAGGGCGAGTTGCAGGTACGGCATGTCGGCGCGCCAGCGGGCCGCCTCGGAGTGCACCTGGGCGATGGCCGTGCCGCTGCTACGCAGCTGCCCCTGTGCGGCCTGCAGGTAGGCGACGGTGGACCGGGCCAGCTCGCGGGCGGCAACGCTGGCCGCGGGACGGTCCAGCACGCTCTGGCTGAGCCGCAGCGCGGTGCCGGTGTCGAGGCGGTGCAGCCGCATGATCGCCTCGAACGCACGCACCCGGGCCTGGTCGGCGGAGTCGGTGAGGCTCTCCGCCCGCGCCGCGATCTCGTCCACCGTGGACTCGCGGCTGAGCCCCCAGTAGGTCACCATCCCACGCACGGTCAGCCAGCGGGCGTACCGCTGGGGCTCGGCCGGGTCGGGGGAGACGGCGTCGAGTACGTCGATCGCCTCCTCCGGCCGGTCGGCGAACATGAGGATGGTGGCGAGCAGCTCGGCGGCGTCGAAACCGCCGCCGGCGTCGAGCGCCGCGCGGGCCAGCCGGGTCGCCAGCGGTACGTCGTACCGGCTGAACGCCTGGCCGGCCGCCTCGAGCAGCAGCGCCGCGTCCTGGGCGGTGCCGGAGTCGAGCCGCCAGACCGCCACGCGGAGCAGGTCGTCGCGGCGCCGCTTACCCACCCGCTCCAACAGCTCGGCGAGGTCGGCCTGCAACCGTCGGGTACGGCTGACCGGACAACGGCGGCGCATGATCTCGCCGTAGAGCGGGTGCGCCAGCCGGACGTTGGTGCGCCGGTCGTGCTGGATGACCGTGATGAGGCCCCGCTCCTCGGCGATCTCCACGTCCTGCTGGTCGACGGCCTGGTTGAGCAGTTGCAGGCCGAGCGGCTCGCCGAACGCGACCAGCTCCACGACCGCCCGGACGCCGGGGGTGAGCTGGCCGATCCGGGTGTCGATCAGGTCGGTCAGGTTCGGGGCCAGCTCGAGCCGGCCGGTCCACTTCCAGATCCCGTACGTGCGGGTCAGTTCTTCGCTACCCGAGGCGGCGTGCACCAGCTCGCGGAGCAGCAGCGGGTTGCCGGCGGAGAGCCGTCCGAGCCGGTCGGCGGAGCCGGCGTCGACCGGGCCGCCCAGGATCTCGGCGAGTAGACCGGCCGTCTCGGCCGGAGCCATCGGGCTGAGCTCGGCCTTGTCGACCAGATCGTCCGTCCACAGTGCCCGGATCGGCAGCGGGATCTGCTCGCCGTCACGCAGCGTGCCGATCACGGTGGCGTTGTCGGCGCGGGCGACGAGGTGCACCAGCGCGGCCGACGGCTGGTCGAGCAGGTGGGCGTCGTCGATGGCGAGCACGATGCGACGCCCGGCCGCCTGCTGCTGGAGCACGTCCAGCGCCCAGCGCAGGATGCCGGCGGGGGACAGGCCCTGCGGCTGTTCGGCGGGCAGCACCTGGACCAGGCCGCCGAAGGGGAGGCTCGCGGTGGTGGCGCTGGCCGCGATCGACCAGATCGCGTAGCGGTCGTTGGGTAACGCCGCGACACCTTCACGCAGTAGCCGGCTCTTCCCGATGCCCGCACTGCCGCTGTAGAAGAGCCCCCGCCCCTCCGTGCTGGTCACTGCCGACAGCAGACGGTCGAGCTCATCCGTTCGGCCGACGAAACTCCACCGACTCATCCCGGCAGCATATCCATCGCAATCGGTCCGCAGGCAGAGCGTCACGCAGCGAAGTTGAGTAATCTCGTGATTACCGGTGAGTATCCGAACTGTTCCGCCGGAGGCGCGCGTCGCTCGTAGTCTTCCGGCATCCGGATCGATTCGCCGGAGTTTCCACGCGGCCGGCTGCTGCCGGTCCGCCCACCACGGGAGGTCGCCGCCCTGATGAAGCCGGGTCCGCTCCCCTCTGTCGACGTGCCTGGCGACCTGCCCGGGTGGGGCGACGTGCCTCGGTGTGCGCCGCTGCCCACCCGGGTCGGGGTGGCCACGCCCGGCTCGGACGAACCGCTCGGCGTGCTCGCCGTGGGGCCCGGTGGAGCCGGCCGCCGCGCCGTGCTCGCCACCCTCCTCGATCTCGACCCCGCACTGCTCGGTGTGCCCGACGGCAGCTGGCTGGTGATGCGCCACGGCACCACGGCGACACGGGCGGCCTACGTGCCGGGCTACCGTCAGCCACACACCTACGGCGCGGACCGCATGGCCGCCGGCCCCGCGTTGGCGCGTCCGCCGCGTCGGGTCGAGCTGCACCTTCCCGACCCGCTGCTGCGCCATTTCAATCTGGTCGACACGGCCGACACCGGCACGCTCGGCGCCGCCGGTGTGCCGGTGCTGCTGGACGCGGCCGGACGGGCCGGAGCGCTGCTCTTCGTGGTCGCCGCCGACCAGGTGTGCACCGCCGCGGAACTCAACCTGCTGGCGGAGGCCGCCCGGGCCAGGTTGCCGGTCTTCTTCGTGGTCACTCCGGGCTCGACCGGTTGGTCCTGGCCCGACAGCACGGCGCCGACGGAGGACACGGGGGCGTCCGTCCCGCCGTCCGGGGCCGGGTCCCCCTCGCCCGGTCCCATGGTCGACCCCGTCGCCGTCACGGTGGAAGCACACCGTGCCGCCCTGCTCTCCGCCGTGCCCGGCCTCGTCGAGGCGCGCTGGTTCGCGCTGCACGGCGCCGCCGCGGCGGACCTGCGCCGGGCCCTGGTCGGCTGGGCCGTCGACGAAGGGTTGCGCCGCGCCAGCTCCGACCCGCCCGTGCTGCCGGGCGAGCACGTTCGGGTGAACGTGGTGACCGACCCGGGCGACTGGTCCGAGCAGCTGGACCGGCAGAGCCGCTCCTGCGCCCAGCGGATCCGTCAGCACCTCGCACTCGAACTGGCCAACATCCACCTGCGGGTGGTTCAGGAGATCGTCTTCGGGGTCGGCTGCGCCGGGCTGCCGCAGCTGCTCGACCGCGAGATGGAGGCGCTCTCGCTGCTGGCCACCGCCCAGTGCGACCGGGCGGTGGGCGGCGTCCTCGACGAAGCCCTCGCCCGGGTCTTCGGGGCGCCGCTGCCCGACGGGGTACGCCAGCGGGTCGTCAAGGCGATCCGCTTCGGCCTCGCCGAGGACCGGCTGGCCCGGGAACTCGACCGGGTGTTGCTCGTCACGAGCACCGCCGGCGTGGCCGGACTGGCCGGTGAAGGGGCGATCGACGCCCTCGCCGGCTATCCCGGTGCCGCGCGGGCCGAGATCCTCCCACCGGTCGCGGTCGCCCTCTCCGGCGGCTGCTGGCAGCACTGGCGCAGCCCCGGCAACAACGACGCCAACGAGGCGCGGGCATGGGCCCAGCGGGCGCTGCGGGAGGTCGAGCTGGAGCTGGCCCGGGACGTCTCCCGCCGGTTCGAGGTCGTCCGTGTCGCTCTGGGTTCGGTGCTTTCCGATGCGGTCGACCACGGCATCCTGCTCGCCTGACGGCGGCTCCGGCACTCGGCCCGTCGGGCCCGCCCGCTCACCCCTCGGGCGCGGCGCCGGCGGGTCGGGTCTGCCGCTGGCGGGCGATCCGGGCCGGTCCGGCGTTCCGGTTCCTCGGTTCCCGGAGACCGGTGGCACGATGGGGGGCATGGCGGCTCCGCAGGTTGCACCGGTCGAGACGCCGGCCACCGAAGAGGTGCCGGCTTCCGACCGGCCGTGGGTGACGATCGTGTGGGACGACCCGGTCAATCTCATGACGTACGTGACCTGGGTCTTCCAGAAGCTCTTCGGCTACAGCCGGGAGAAGGCCGAGAGGTTGATGCTGGACGTGCATCACAAGGGGCGCGCCGTCGTCTCCTCCGGCGCCCGGGAGCGGATGGAGCATGACGCGTCGCAGCTGCACGCGTACGGGCTCTGGGCGACGGTGGACCGCTCGTGAGCGTGAGGATCGGGCCGGTGCTGCGAGCCCCGCAGCCGCGAACGGGGATGGCGTCTTGAGTATGTTCCGCCGCCAGAGCGGCCGCTACGTCGCCACTTTCGCCTCCGACGAGGTACGGGTGTTGCGCAAGGTCGCCTCCGAGGTGGTCGGCCTGCTCACCGACGGCTTCGACCACTCCGACCCGGTGGTGGGCCGGCTCTTCCCCGACGCCTACCCGGACGACCGCAGGAGCACCGCCGAGTTCCGCCGGTACACGGAGGGCGATCTCAAGACCGCGAAGATCGACCAGGCCGGCGCGATCCTCGCGGCGTTGCCGGGTGAGTCCGGCGGCGAGGTGCGGTTGGACGCCGAGGCGGCCGAGGCGTGGCTGCGCGCGTTGAACGACGCGCGGCTGGCGATGGGCGTCCGGTTGGAGATCAAGGACGGCACCGACCTCGGCGAAGAGCTGGACGAGGCGGTCGCCGAGGACCCGACCTCCAGCCGCGTGTTCCAACTGTCGGTCTACGCGTATCTCGGCTATCTCCAGGAATCCCTGCTCAACGCCTTGATCGACGGGGCGTGACGGCGGCCACTCTCGCGGCCCGCGCTGACCAGGCGTTAGGCTGGTCGGCGTGCTGAGCATCGACCGGTCGATCATCGACGCGATCGTGGCCCACGCGCGTCGGGACCACCCGGACGAGGCGTGCGGCGTCGTCGCCGGTCCCGTCGGCAGCGACACCCCGACCCGGCACATCCCCATGGACAACGCCGCCCGCTCCATGACCTTCTACGAGTTCGACTCGATGGAGCAGTTGCGGGTCTGGCGTGAGATGGACGAGCGGGACGAGGAGCCCGTGGTCATCTACCACTCGCACACCGCGACCGAGGCCTACCCGTCGCGCACGGACGTCTCCTTCGCCGGTGAACCCGGCGCGCACTACCTGCTCGTCTCCACCCGCGGCGCCGACGGCGAGGAGATCCGTTCCTTCCGGATCGTGGACGGCGTGGTGACCGAGGAACCGGTCCGGGTCGTGGACGCCGCGGTCGACCCGCACGCCGTGCAGTCCTACAAGTTCGGGCAGAGCCCGACGGCGGTCGACTACGAGTGTTCCGGCAGCTGAACGCGACGCCGTAGCACCCGATCCACGTCCCGTCACCGAGGCACACCCGAGAAGGAGCACGACATCATGGCCATCGAGGTTCGTATCCCCACCATCCTGCGCAGCTACACCGGCGGCGCGAAGGTCGTCGAAGGCGTCGGCGACACCCTGGGCGACCTGCTCGTCGACCTGGACTCGCGGCACGGCGGCCTGCGGGGCCGCCTGGTCACCGAGGCCGGCGCGCTGCACCGCTTCGTCAACGTCTACGTCAACGACGAGGACGTCCGCTTCCTCGGCGCCCTGGACGCCAAGCTCAGCGATGGTGACAGCGTCACCATCCTGCCGGCGGTCGCCGGCGGCGCGTTCGGCTTCGCGGCGACCGCGGCCATCGGCGACCAGAAGCTGGCGGCCACCGTGGAGCCCGACCGGCGCGTCTTCGCCGCCGATCGCTGAGGCGGCCGCCATGGCGCGGTACGAAAGCCTGCTCGACGCCTGCGGCGGTACACCCCTGGTAGGGCTGCCCCGGCTCTCGCCGACGGTGCCCGAGGGGGCGCCGCCGGTGCGGCTCTGGGCGAAGCTGGAGGACCGGAACCCGACGGGCAGCGTCAAGGACCGGGCGGCCCTGTTCATGGTGCGTGCGGCCGAGGAGGCCGGTCAGCTCCGGCCGGGCGACACCATCCTCGAGCCGACCAGCGGCAACACCGGGATCTCGCTGGCCATGGTCGCGAAGCTGCGCGGCTACCGCCTGGTCTGCGTGATGCCGGAGAACGTCTCGATCGAGCGGGTCCAGCTGCTCCGGATGTACGGCGCGGAGATCATCTTCTCGCCGGCGGCCGGCGGGTCGAACCAGGCGGTCGCCACCGCGAAGCAGATCGCCGCCGAGCACCCCGACTGGGTGATGCTCTACCAGTACGGCAACGAGGCGAACGCCCGGGCGCACTACGAGACGACCGGGCCGGAGCTGCTGCGCGACCTGCCGACCGTCACCCATTTCGTGGCCGGCCTGGGCACCACGGGCACGCTCATGGGCACCGGGCGGTACCTGCGGGAGAAGGTCGAGGGCGTCCAGGTCGTCGCGGCCGAGCCGCGCTACGGCGAGCTGGTCTACGGTCTGCGCAACATCGACGAGGGGTACGTCCCGGAGCTCTACGACGCGACGGTGCTGTCCCGGCGGTTCTCCGTCGGTACGCGGGACGCGGTACTGCGTACGCGGCAGCTCGTCGAGGTGGAGGGCATCTTCGCGGGCTTCTCCACCGGGGCGATCCTGCACGCCGCGCTCGCTGTCGCCCACGAGGCGGTGCGGGCGGGCCGGCGGGCCGATGTGGCGTTCGTGGTCGCCGACGGCGGCTGGAAGTACCTCTCCACCGGGGCCTACGGCGGCACGTTGGCCGACGCCGAAGAGGCCCTGGACGGGCAGCTCTGGGCCTGACCGGGCGGGGTGCCGCGCCCTTACGTAGCGCTACGGCCGGCGTCGCGATGATGTTCGAATTCGGTCACGCGATGCCGGTCGTCCCCGCGCTCGGTGTCACCTTGACGACAACTTTCAACGGATGATTCTTGCGCCCGCGCGTGCCAGCGTAGGCTGCGCTGCGTGGCGTACGGGTCGGTCGAGATCATGAGCCGAACGACGACCGGCGTGGCGACTACGCAAAGTGACAGCGAGACGACTCGATGCGACTGACCGTCCTGGGCTGCGCGGGAAGTTTCCCCGGACCGGAGTCGCCGTGCTCCGCCTACCTCGTAGAGGCCGACGGGTTCCGACTGCTGATCGACTTCGGCTCCGGTTCGCTCTCCACCCTCCAGCGCTACGCGGGCCTGCACGCCCCGGACGCGATCCTCCTCACCCACCTGCACTGCGACCACGTCCTCGACGCCGTGACGTACGTGGTCGTCCGCCGCTACGCCCCCGACGGCCCGTACCCGCCCCTGCCGGTGTACGCGCCCTCCGGCGCCCCCGACCGGCTGATGGCGGCGTACGGCGACGACGGCACCATGGACGACGTCTACCAGTTCTACGGCCTGCAACCCGGCACCTTCCCGATCGGCCCGCTCACCGTCACCGTCGACCGGGTCAACCACCCCGTCGAGACGTACGGGGTGCGGCTCGAACACGACGGCCGGGTGCTCAGCTACTCGTCCGACACGGCCCCGTGCGATGCGCTGCTGCGCCTGGCCCAGGACGCCGACGTGTTCCTGTGCGAGGCGAGCTACCTCGACGGCGTGGAGAACCCGCCGGACCTGCACCTGACCGGCCGAGAGGCCGGCGAGGCGGCGACCAAGGCGGGCGTCGGCCGACTGCTGCTCACCCACCTGGTGGCCGCCTGGGGCAGTGAGGCGCACACCGTCGAGTCGGCCGCCGCCGCGTACGCCGGGCCGCTCGATGTGGTCCGTCCCGGCGCGAGCTACGAGATCTGACCCGCCGGGCCGCTCTTGCCGTGGTGTCCGGCCAGTGCCGACGTGGTGCCCGCGCCCCGAGGTCGTCGGCCCGTCCCGATCCGCCGCGGGCGTGCCGGCGGGCAGGTCGGGGACACCGCGGCGCGGCCGGATCAGCGAACCGCATAGGGTGCAGGCATGGCACGACCCGACGGGCGACGGCCCGACCAACTTCGACCGGTGACGCTGACCCGGGGGTGGAGCACCCATCCGGAGGGCTCCGTACTCGTCGAGTTCGGTGCGACCCGCGTGCTCTGCACGGCGAGCGTGACCGAGGGGGTGCCCCGCTGGCGGAAGGGCTCCGGCCTCGGCTGGGTCACCGCCGAGTACGCGATGCTGCCCCGGGCCACCAACACCCGATCCGACCGGGAGAGCGTCCGAGGGAAGATCGGCGGGCGTACGCATGAGATCTCCCGCCTGATCGGCCGGAGCCTGCGCGCCAGCGTCGACCTGAAGGCGCTCGGCGAGAACTCGATCGTGCTCGACTGCGACGTGCTCCAGGCCGACGGCGGCACCCGGACGGCGGCCATCACCGGCGCGTACGTGGCGTTGTACGACGCGGTCCGCTGGCTCGCCGACCGCAAGGCGCTGGTCGGCAAGCCGGAGACGGTGATGCACCGGTCGGTGGCTGCGGTCAGCGTCGGCGTCATCGGCGGCGAGGCACGCCTCGACCTCTGCTACGCCGAGGACGTGGCCGCCGAGGTCGACATGAACGTGGTCTGCACCGGCACCGGCGACTTCGTCGAGGTGCAGGGCACCGGGGAGGCGGGCGTGTTTCCCCGCAGTCAGCTCGACGCCCTGCTCGACCTCGGAGTGGCGGGCTGCGCGGAACTGGCCGAGATCCAGCGGAAGGCTCTTTCATGAGCGCGAGGAGTGAGCTCGCGAGCCCCGCAGTCGCGAGCAAAGGCGGAATTGAATGAACAAGATCCTGCTGGCCACCCGTAACCGTAAGAAGCTGGTGGAGCTGCAGCGGATCCTCGACGGGTCGCTCGGCGCGCACCGGATCGCTCTGCTGGGCCTCGACGACGTCGAGGAGTACCCGGAGCTGCCGGAGACGGGTCTGACCTTCGGTGAGAACGCTCTGATCAAGGCGCGGGAGGGGTTCCGGCGTACCGGCCTGCCCACCGTCGCCGACGACTCCGGCCTGGCCGTCGACGCGATGGGCGGGATGCCCGGTGTCTTCAGCGCCCGTTGGTCCGGACGGCACGGTGACGACCAGGCGAACCTCCAGCTGCTGCTCGACCAGATTGCCGACCTGCCGGACGAGCACCGCTCCGCCTCGTTCGTCTGCGCCGTCGCCCTGGTGCTGCCGGGCGGCAAGGAGCACCTGGTCGACGGCCGGCAGTCCGGCCGGTTGCTGCGCGCCCCTCGTGGTGACGGCGGCTTCGGCTACGACCCGATCTTCATGGGCGACGGGCAGACCCGGACCAACGCCGAGCTGACGCCCGAGGAGAAGGACGCGGTCAGCCACCGCGGCAAGGCGCTGCGCGAGCTGGCCAAGCTGGTCGCCAAGGTGCTGCCCCCGAACGGCGGCTGACGCCACCGACCCTGACCTCGCCTGATGCCGGACCGGCCGCCGACCGCGGCCGGTCCGGCATCGGTTGGTCCGACTCTGCTTCAGCGTGGCCGGCGTCGTACCGGATAGAGAAAAGAGGTGCCGGCCGTATAGCCTCGCCGTCGCCACCACTCCGTGGCGGTGTGGCCGTCGAGCCGCCACCCCTACCCCTACCGCCGTGGCGAGGCACAGTGCATGATTCGAAGCTGACCGATCGCGGTGTGCTGCGGCCGGAGATCCAGGCTCTGCGGGCGCTTGCCGTGCTCCTGGTGCTGCTGTTTCATTTCTGGCCACATCGGATCCCGGGCGGATACGTCGGTGTGGACGTCTTCTTCGTGATCAGTGGCTTCCTCATCACCGCGCACCTGGTACGGGAGGTGCAGAAGTCGGGGTCGGTCCGCCTCGGCGCCTTCTGGGCCCGCCGCATCCGGCGCCTGCTGCCGGCCTCGCTGCTCGTGCTTGTCGCCACCGCGGCGGCCGTCTTCATCTGGGTGCCGCAGCTCTACTGGCCGCAGGTTCTGCGTGAGATCGCGGCAGCGACCATCTACGTCGAGAACTGGCAGCTCGCGCACGACGCTGTGGACTACCTCGCCGCGGAGAACGTCCAGTCGCCGGTGCAGCACTACTGGTCGCTCTCGGTGGAGGAGCAGTTCTATCTGGTCTGGCCCCTGCTGATCGTGGTCGCGATCGTGGTCGCGGGTCGACTCCGGCGGCCGGATCCGACCGGCGCGATCCGGGCCATGCTCGCCGTGATCGTCGTGGCCTCCTTCGCCTACTCCGTCTACGAGACGCTCACGAACAGCGCCGCCGCCTACTTCGTCACCCCCACCCGGGCATGGGAGTTCGGGGCCGGAGCGCTGCTCGCGACGCTGCCCGGGCTCGGCCGGTCAGCCGGCGACCGCACCCGCTCGGCGGTCTCCTGGCTGGGCCTGCTCCTGATCGGCCTGGCCGCATTCGTTCTGCACAGCGGGACCCCCTTCCCGGGCTACGCCGCCGCGCTGCCAGTCGTCGGTACGCTCTGCGCGGTCTGGGCCGGCGCTCCCGGCCCCCGGTGGTCTCCCCTCGCGCTGATGAAGTTGTCGCCGGTGCAGAAATTCGGCGACTGGTCGTACTCCGTCTACCTCTGGCACTGGCCGGCGATCGCGATCTTCACGCTGGCGACCGGCGACAAGATGACCTGGCCGGTGAAGCTCGTCGTCATCGCCGGCGTGGTGGTCCTGGCGGCGCTGACCAAGCGCCTTGTCGAGGACCCGGTGCGGTTCGGTCTGCTCGCCGGTCGGCGCCGGCTGTGGCCGCAGTACGTGGCCGCCGCGATGTCGATGGCAATGGTGATGTCCGTCGTGGTCGCCGGAAACCGGCTGCTGGAGCAGAGCAGCCAGGCGAGCAACTCGCGCCTCGAGCAGCTGTTGGCCGAGGGGGCGCCGTGCCTCGGGGCGGGCGCCATGATCGCCTCTCAGGGCTGCGAACCGGGCGCTCTGGGCCGGGAGGTGTTCCCCGAGGTCTCGATGCTCACCAAGGACACCGGGTCCGCGTACCGGTGCTACGACCAGGAGCCAGGTGCCGAGCTCAGTTCGTGTCGGATCGGCTCCCAGCGGCCCGACGCGACGAAGGTCGCGATCGTCGGGGACTCGCACGCGGCGATGCTCATTCCGGCCCTCGAGGCTCACCTCGAGGCCCGGAACTGGGTGCTCGACACCTATGTCGCCCGGGGCTGCATCTGGGCGAGCGTGGACCCCGCCGACCAGGCCGACCCGTGCTACGCGCGACGCCAGGCGATGATGCAGCGGCTTGGCGCCGGCCCGAAGTACGACCTCGTCATCGTCAGCGGGCGGCGGAGCGCGAGCACCGATCGCCGCACCGCGGACGGCCAGATCCGCAGGTATGTCGACGCGTGGCGCCCGGTGCTCGCGCGGGGGACCAGGATCGCCGTGGTGGTGGACAATCCGTTGCTCGGTGACGAGGACCTCGCCTGCCTCGTCGACGACGGGGCGAACGGCGGAGATCCGACCCGGTGCTCCGTCGACCGGCGGACCGCGCTCGGCACCCGCGACGCCCTCGAGGACGCCGCGCGGCGAGCCGTCGACAAGGTGCAGGTGGTCGACCTGACCGACCTGTTCTGCACCGCGACCCGGTGTCCGTTGGTGATCGGCAACGTCATCGTGTATCGCGACACGCACCACATCACCGCGACCTACGCCCGCACTCTCGGCACCCACCTCGTCGAGCGCATCGCGGCGAGCACCGCGTCGTGACATCAACCCCGGTGCGGCCGATCGGTCGCGGTGACCGCCTCGTTGGGGCTTCCCGGCGGTCCGGTCGGGTTTCGTCCCGAGAACGGCGCCGGCACTTGCCCGCCGCCGCCGATTACTGCTGCTGCCATGCCATTGAACGTGTCGGAGTGCTCGGTGGGAATGCCAGTTCTCCGCGCAATACCGGCGATCGGTCCGCGTGGTTGCCGGCACGCGTCCGGCCGCCGCTCAGCGAGAGATGGGCGAAAGCGGAGAAAACACTGCGAGCCGGCGGTGGTCGTCGTCGGGTTTCGGGGCGGCAGAGGCGGCCTTTGGTGGTCGTGCTCCTCGCGTATAGTGCCCCGAGAGGTAGGGCGGAGAGGATCATGAAATGGACATAATGCCTCAGAAGCCGGCGGCAACCGAGAGCGTGGGCGGTGGCCGTCGTCTGATGGGCAGGAGCCTGCCGTTCTCCGCCGACACCGCCCCCAATTCTCCAGGAGACACCCCAGCCCGACGCTTTCTCTGGGCGGCCGCCCGGATAATGACCGTGCTCGCCATGGTCGTGGTTGGCGTGAAGTCATTCTTCGACATCTTCGGCGCGAAGGTCGCGGCCGACACCGTCGATTCCGGCATGGTGACGACGGTCATTGGCGCGGTTTTCATGGTGGGCGCCTTCGTCGCCACGACAGTGGCGTCGAGAAGGTTCCTGACCAATCTGACCCCCGGGATCGTGGCGCTGCTGCTCCTCGGCCTGTTCTCCGTTATCGGCCTGATCGCCCTGCCGGCCCGGGAAGACTTCTTCCAGGTCTTCGCCACGGCCAATGTGCGCGAGATCTTCGGGCCGTACATCGCGCCCAGGAGCGGGATAATCACGCAGGCCGCCCAGCTTGCGGTCGGGTTCGCGCCGATCGTGCTGCTGGCGGTCATGTTCATCAAGCCGGGCTGGTTCTCCCTCGACCTGTTGCGCTGGGTCCTGCTGCTCGTGGTCCTCGGCGCCGTCGTGCACTCCGTGATCGCCTGGCTGCAGGTGGCCGGCGTCGTTCCCTACACCTACTTCTTCAACCTGATGAGCGGCAAGGTCGGGCGTGCCTCGGGTGGTTACTTCCACCCAGCGTCGCTCGGTCGGCTCCTGATCTTCGCGGTGTTCATTCTCTACGCCGCCGGTGACCGGCTACGGGTCAGCGCGCTGGCCCGCTACGCCGCCGTCGCGTTCCTGACCGCCACCGCGGTCGTGAGCACCCACCGGATAACGATCGTCTGCGTGGTGTTCGTGATTGTGGCGTTCGAACTGCGCAGGCTTCCTGAACTGCTCGGTCAGATTTCCAACCTGCGGTTCCGCACCGCCGTGTGGGGCGCTGGCGCTCTCGTCGTGCTGGTGGTCCTCGCGGCGGTACGTTGGGGCGCCTATCTGTTCGACCGCGCGGTCTTTCTCGCCACCCAGATCGGCTCGCTGAACCCGACGAACGACGAGTTCCTGCACGGGCGCGGGCAGATCTGGTTCCGATTGGCGGAGGTGTGGCGGGACGCGCCGCTGGATATCTGGCTCCTCGGACTCGCCTACGAACCGTGGAACACGCACAGCGACCCGTTGCGGATCTTCGTGGTCTGGGGGCTGCTCGGGGTCATCCTGATGGCGATAATCTTCATCAACCTCTGGCGGGTGACGAGGCGTGCCATCGCGGTCGAGGCGCGGTGGATGCTTTCGGTCCTCTACGCCGTGACGGTCATCTCCGCCCTGACGCAGAAGCCGACCTCGTACTCGTACTTCATGTGGATGTTCTTCCTCTCCCTGATGCTGATTGTCGCGTTCTACCCTCGCGTGAACGCGCCGATCACCCCGGCAACGGATACTAGTGGTGATCGCGAATGAGCGCCCCCCTCTTCATTTCGTGGAAGCGTTATCAGCGTCGTTCGGACGTGCTCGCCCAGGCGCTGGGCGCCGAATTGGCGTGGCGCCCGGCCAAGGCGACGCCAAAGGCACTTCGTCCCTTCGACTACCTCGCCCACACGTGGAATGATCTCAAGCTGCTCCGGTCGCGGCGGCCGTCGTTCGTGGTCGCGCAGGCGCAGCCGCACCTGGCAGCCCTGGCGCCGTACCTCAGTCGGGTTCCCTACGTCGTCGACGCGCACAACGGGCAGTTCCAGTCGTGGTGGCGCCGAGTTCCGAGCACCGCGACGGTGCTGCGCGGGGCGAAGCTGGTCCTGACGCACACCCAGGAGGCGGACGTCATCGCCCGCGCGGCCTTCCCGGGCCTGCGCACCCTCGTCGTGCACGATCCACTCCGGGAGATCCCGCCGGCGGCACCGCGCGACTGGGTGTTCGTCGTGGCCACCGTCGCCCCGGACGAGCCCATGGACGTCCTCATCGAGGCGATCGAGGCGATGCCCGAGGTCAACTTCGTGACCACCGCCCCGCTGCACCGGCTGCCACCGCCGCTTCGCGAGCGCGCCGAGCGGCTGCCCAACTTCACCACCCTGGGTTTCCTCGATCTGCCCGACTACGAGGCGGCGCTCGCCGCCGCGCGCGCGGTCGTCGTGCTGACCGACCGGGACGCCACCCAGCCCAGCGGGGCGTGCGAGGCGCTGAGCGCGGGTAGGCCGCTGGTCCTGTCCCACACCCGCACCACCGAGGCCCTGTTCGGAAGCTTCGCTACGCTCGTCGCCAACGAGCCCGAGGCGCTGGTCGACGGCGTCCGGAAGACGATCGGAGACGACCCGGCCGCGGCCGGGCGGATCGCGGCGGCACGCGAAGCCTGGATGAGCCGGACGGAGGCCGAGCTGGAGATGTTGAGATCGCATGTGTCGGCCAGAGCGACCAGATGATGGTCGAGCTGCGGACCGGTACGTCGACGTCCAGCCGATCCGGCGGCGGCATGGCACGCCGGCTCCGTCAGCTGGGAATGCTCGGGATCAGCCAGGCCGGCGTCACCCTGATCGCGTTCCTCACCCAGGTGCTGCTCGCGCGTAGCCTGCCCAAGGCCGACTTCGGCGCCTTCATGTCGGTCATGTCGCTGGTGACGCTGGCCGGGCCGTTGGCCATCTTCGGGGTCGCCGAGTTCTGGTTGCAGCGGTTCGGACGTGAGGGGCCCAGGGCGTTCCGCTGGGTGCGGCCGTCGATCGTGCTGGTGGTCGTCACGTCCGGCCTGCTGGTACTGGCGCTCATCGGGTGGGGCCTGGTCGACCGGGACGACCCCGTCACCGGCGGTCTGCGCATCGGGCTCGCCCCGATCATCCTGTCGCTCGTCGCCATGGCGCTGTCCGGGTCGGCCCTCCAACTACAGGGCGCCTACGGGCAACTCGCGGCGCTGCAACTGGCGCCGCAGGTCGGCCGGCTCCTGGTGGCCCTGCTGACCGGCCTCTTCGGGCTGTCGGCGCTCATGGTGGCGCTGGGCTACGCCTTCGTGGCGGTCGTAACAGTGGTCATCAGCGTCCTGGTCATCGCACCGTTCTGGTACGCGCGGGCGACGCTGGAGGGCCACGCGCAGGTGCTTCGTCGCCTGGCGCGTCCACCCCGGATGCGTCACCTCGTCGGCGGGACGAGCCTGTTCCTGCTCGGCAGCCTCTTCTATCAACTGGGCATGCAACTCGGCATCGTCACCTCCGCCGAGTTCCTGAGCCCGGAGGCCGCGGCCGTGCTCGCCGTGCCGATGACGCTGCTGACCGCGATCTATCTGCTGCCCCGCATCGTCTATCAGCAGTACTTCCTGGCGAAGCTGCACCGCTGGTCCCGCTCCAACCGCGGCGCGGTCCTGATCGCGTACCGTGCCGGCACGGTCGGGATGATCGGTCTCGGGCTGCTGGTCGGCCTCGTCGTCGCCGTGGCCGGCCGCTACGCCATCCCCTTGATCTTCGGCGCCGAGTACCGCCCGTCCGTCCCGGTGATGGCGATTCTCGCGCTTGCGATCCCACTCCGTTTCGGTTCCGCCAGTGTCGAATCGCTGCTGATGAGCGGCGGCCTGGTGCGGCAGAAGGTGTTCTATCAGGGGCTGGGATCGGTCGTCTACCTGGCCGCGCTGGCCACCGCGATCCCGATGTTCGGCGTGACCGGGGCCGCCTGGGCGACGGTGTTGTCCGAGGCGATACTTCTGGTCCTGTTCTGGTCCCGAGTGAAGCGGAATGTCGTAGCGGGTGCCCAACTCCCGTCGTGGGCCGAGATACGACGGACGGTCGCCGGAGGCTGAGCCCTCAGGCCGGCACCGGAATGGGTGCAGTCACCCCACCCCGGTGCCGTCCTGGCCGCTGGTCAGGCCAGCGGGCCGATCTCGCGTTCGATGGCGGCGCGCAGGTCGGGGCCGGTCAGCGCGTCGCGGGCCGCGGCCATCACCGGGGCGAGGAAGGTGTCCGGGCCCGGCTCGCCGGCGATGCCGCCGAGGGCCGCGACCGCGGCCCGCCCGGCCGGCGACGGGACGAGTGGGGCGCGCAGCTGCAGGCCGCGTACCCCGGCCAGCAGCTCGACCGCGAGCACGCTGGCCAGATTGTCCAGCACCGTCCGCAGCTTCTTGGCCGCCGCCCAGCCCATCGAGACGTGGTCCTCCTGCATGCCGCTGGTGGGCAGCGAGTCCACCGAGGCGGGCGCGGCCAGCCGACGGTTCTCCGCGACGATCCCGGCCGCGGTGTATTGGGCGATCATCAGTCCGGAGTTGACCCCGGCGTCGGGGGAGAGGAACGCCGGTAGGTCCCGGTTGCGGGCGACGTCCAGCAGCCGGTCGACCCGCCGCTCGGCGATCGCCCCGACCTCGGCGGCGGCGATGGCCAGGAAGTCGGCGGCGAAGCCGAGCGGCGCGCCGTGGAAGTTCCCGGTCGACTCGACCCGCCCGTCCGGCAGCACCACCGGGTTGTCCACCACCGAGATCAGCTCGCGTTCGGCGACCGTACGGGCGAAGTCCAGGGTGTCGCGGGCCGCGCCGGCAACCTGCGGCGCGCAGCGCATCGAGTACGCGTCCTGGACCGCGTGCGCCAGGTCGTCCCGGTGCGAGTCCATCACCGCCGAGTTCTGCAGCAGCCGGTGGATGTTCGCCGCCGACGTGATCTGACCGGGGTGCGGACGGATGCTGTGCAGCTCAGGCAGGAACGGCCGTTCCGAGCCGAGCATCGCCTCGATGGCGAGCGCGGCGGTCACGTCGGCCATGGTGAACAGGTGCGCCGCGTCGTGCAGGGCGAGCAGCAGCATGCCCAGCATGCCGTCGGTGCCGTTGATCAGCGCCAGCCCCTCCTTGGCGGCCAGCTCGATCGGAGCCAGGCCGGCCTCGCGCAGCGCGTCGGCCGCGTCGATCCGCTCACCGGCCGGGCCCAGCACCCAACCCTCACCGAGCAGCACCAGCGCGCAGTGCGCCAGCGGGGCGAGGTCGCCGGAGGCGCCGAGCGAGCCGTGCTCCGGCACCCACGGGGTGATCTCGTGGTTGAGCAGGTCGACCAGTGCCTCGGCGACCAGCGGCCGGACCCCGGAGCGGCCCAGCGCGAGTGAGCGGACCCGCAGCAGCATCATCGCCCGGACCACCTCCCGCGGCATGGGCGCACCCACGCCGGCGGCGTGCGAGCGGATCAGCGCGTGCTGGAGTTCGGCGCGGCGTTCCGGGGCGACGAACGTGTTCGCCAGTGCGCCGAAGCCGGTGGAGACGCCGTAGACGGGTCGGCCGGCGGCCTCGATGCCGTCCACGATCGCCCGGCTGGTCGCCATCGCCTCCGTCGCGGCGGGGTCGAGCACGACCTTGGCGCCGCCGCGGGCCACGGCGAGGACGTCGGCGGGGGTGATGCCGGTGGGCTGGATGGAAACGGTCATTGTGGTACTCCGTTGTGCAGGACCTGGCGGATGAGTGGCACACCGGGCCGGTAGGCCAGGTGCAGGTGGGTGGGGGCGTCGAGGACGATCAGGTCGGCCCGGGCGCCGGGGCGCAGAACACCGACGTCGTCGCGGCGCAGCGCCAGCGCGCCGCCGGCGGTCGCCGACCAGACCGCCTCCGCCGGGGTCATCCGCATCTCGCGTACGGCGAGGGCGATGCAGAACGGCATCGATGAGGTGTACGACGAGCCGGGGTTGCAGTCGGTCGCCAGCGCCACGGTCACGCCCGCGTCGAGCAGCCGCCGCGCGTCCGGGTAGGGCGAGCGGGTGGAGAACTCCGCCCCGGGCAGCACTGTCGCGACGGTGGTGGTGTGCCCGCCGTCCGGGTACGTGCCGCCGATCCGGTGCGACGCGAGCGCGTCGATGTCGGCGTCGCTCAGGTGGGTGCAGTGATCCACACTGGCCGCGCCCAGCTCGACACCGAGCTGCACACCCGGGCCGGGGCCGAGCTGGTTGGCGTGCACCCGCACGCCCAGCCCGGCGGCCTGCCCGCAGGCGAGGATCGCCCGGGCGTGGTCCACGTCGAAGGCGCCCCGCTCGCAGAACACGTCGATCCAGCGGGCGTACGGGGCGGCGGCGGTGAGCATCGGCCCACACACCATCCCCACGTAGTCGTCGGGGCGGTCGGCGTACTCGGCCGGCACGACGTGCGCGCCGAGGAACGTGGTGTCCTCGCTGAACTCGGCGGCGATCCGCAGCGAGCGGGCCTCGTCGGCGACGGTGAGGCCGTACCCGCTCTTGATCTCGATGGTGGTGGTGCCCTGCCGCAGCGCCTCGCCACGCAGCCGCCGTACGTTGTCGCGCAGCTCGCTGTCGGGGGCGGCGCGGGTGGCGCCGACGGTGGTGCGGATACCGCCCCCGGTGTACGGCTCGCCCGCCATCCGGGCGGCGAACTCGGCCGCCCGGTCCCCGGCGAAGACCAGGTGCGCGTGACTGTCCACGAAACCCGGAAGCACCGCGGCGCCCCCGGCGTCGACCCGCCGGTCGGCGGCCGGCGCACCTCGGGCCGGCCCCACCCAGGCGACCAACCCGTCCTCCACCAGTAGGGCGGCGTCGCGGTGGATGCCCAGCGGCCCGCCCTCGCCGTCACCGAAGGCGTTGGTCACCAGTTCCCCGATGTTGTCCACGAGCAGGCTGCCGCTGCTACGCACAATCGGCCGTGCCGGGTCACCCGGCCGCACCGGTCGCGTCGGCCACAGCTCGGTGCTCACGAGGTCACCCCCGCGATGGCCCTACCCAACTCGGTGGGCACGTCGACGCTGCGATGCCGGCCGTCGGCGACGACCGTCCGCCCGTCCACCACCACGGTGGTGACGTCCGCCGCGGTGGCCGCGAAGAACGCACCGACCGCCGGTACCCCGGCGGTGCGGGCACTGTCCAGCCGGACCGTGACCAGGTCGGCGCGGGCCCCCACGGCGATCCGGCCGGCGTCGGTCCAGCCAAGTGCGGCGTGCCCGGCGGCGGTCGCCGCGGTCACCAGGTCGGCCGCGACGAAGTGACCTCGGCGGCGGGTACGCAGCCGCTCGTCCAACTCCACCGCACGCGCCTCCTCGAAGATGTCGATCACCGCGTGGCTGTCGCTGCCCAGGCTGAGCGGTATGCCGGTATCGGCCATCCGGCGGGCCGGCCCGATGCCGTCCGCCAGGTCCCGCTCGGTGGTGGGGCAGAGGCAGACACCGGTCCGGGTCTCCGCGAGCAGGCTCAGGTCGGCGCTCGTCGGGTGGGTGGCGTGCACGGCGGTGGTGGCCGGGCCGAGCACCTCCCGGTCGGCGAGCAGCCGCGTCGGCGTGCTGCCGTGCACCGCCCGGCAGGCGTCGTTCTCCGCCGGCTGCTCCGACAGATGCACGTGCAGCGGGGCGTCCCGCTCGCGTGCCCAGCGGGCCACCGTGCCGAGCTGCTCGGCCGGTACGGCCCGCACCGAGTGCACCGCGGCGCCGACCTTCGCGTGCCCGCCGGCCGGCGTGAACGCCGCCGCCCGCTCGCCCCACCGTACGGCGTCGCCGTCACCGAAGCGCAGCTGCGGCCCGGTCAGCGGCTGACCGTCCACCGACGCGGTCAGGTAACAGGTGTCCAGCAGGGTGATCCGGATGCCGGCCTGGGCGGCGGCCTCGACCAGCGCCGCGCTCATCGCGTTCGGGTCGTCGTACGGGGTGCCGCTCGGACCGTGGTGCAGGTAGTGGAACTCGCCCACGCCGGTGATCCCGGCCAACGCCATCTCGGCGAAGGTGGCCCGGGCCAGCGCCAGGTACGAGTCCGGGTCGAGGCGGACGGTGAGCGCGTACATCTGGTCCCGCCAGGTCCAGAAGTCGCCCCGCCCACCCTGCGTGCGCCCGCGCAGCGCCCGATGGAAGGCGTGCGAGTGCGCGTTGGCCAGTCCGGGCAGGGTCAGTCCGGGCAGCCGTACCGCGTCGGTGAGCACCTCGACGCCGGCGGTGGGCGTGCCGCCGCGGGTCAACGGTGTCACCGCCGTGAAGCGGCCGTCCTCCGCCTCGATCAGCACATCGGCGATCGGCTCGGCGTGTTCGGGCAGCCAGGCGTACTCGGCCAGCCAGCGGGTAGCGCTCATGCCACACGCCCCCTTCCGAGCGGAATCGTCTGCGACATCCCCCGATCCTGACGGCACCGGGCCGCCTCCCGCCGCGCGCAACGCGGGACGGCGCGGGTGGCGCCCGCTGCCCGGCCCGGCGTGCTGGTCAGCACGTCAGCTCCGTCAGCACCCGAGCCAGCGCGGCCACACCGGCGGCGCAGTCGGCGTCGGCGGCGGACTCGGCGGGGGAGTGCGACACCCCGGTGGGGTTGCGGACGAAGAGCATGGCGGTCGGCAGGTGCCCGGCGAGCACCCCGGCATCGTGGCCGGCCCCGGTCGGCAGCACCGGCGCGTCCAGCAGGGCGGCCAACCGGTCGGCCAGCCCGCCGTCGAAGGCGACCAGCGGGGTGGCCGACTCCTCGGTCAGCGTGACCCCGGTGCCGTCGCGCCGGGCCCGCTCCACCGCCTTGTCGTGCACGGCCTCCACCAGACCGGTCAGGATCTCCGGCTCGGCGGCCCGGGCGTCCAGCCAGCCGGTCACCCGGGACGGGATCGCGTTGGTGGCGTTCGGCTCCACCGACACCCGGCCGACGGTGGCGTGCGCGCCACGCAGCCGGGCCTCCTTGTTGGCGGCGAGCACCGTGAACGCGTACGTCAGCATCGGGTCGCGGCGGTCGGCCATCCGGGTGGTGCCGGCGTGGTTGCCCTCGCCGCGGAAGTCGAATCGCCAGCGGCCGTGCGGCCAGATCGCGCTGGCCACCGCCACCGGCTCGACGGTGTCGGCCAGCGCCTTGCCCTGCTCGACGTGCAGCTCCACAAAGCACCGGAACCGACCGAGCAGCTCCGGCTGGGCACCCGCCGGCGCATGGCCCAGCGCTTCGGCGAAGCTCACCCCGTGGGCGTCGCGCAGCACCGCCGCGCGCTCCGCCGGCAGCGCCCCGGTGAGCAGCCGCGACCCCAGGCACGGTACGCCGAAGCGGGCCCCCTCCTCCTCGACGAACGCGCCGACCACCAGCGGCCGGGCCGGGGTGACACCCGAGTCCCGCAGCTCGTCGACGGCGAGGAACGCGCTCACGATGCCGAGCGGGCCGTCGTACGCCCCGCCGTGCGGCACCGAGTCGAAGTGGCTGCCGGTCAGCACGGCGTCGCCCGCGTCCGGGTCACCCCACCAGGCGAAGAGGTTGCCGTTGCCGTCCTCGACGATCGGCATGCCACGCTGCTCGGCCTGGTCACGGAACCAGCCACGCAGCAGCAGTTCGGGTTCGGTCAGCGCGTACCGGAGGTAGCCGCCGCTGTCGGCGTCCCGGCCGATCGGCGCGATCTCGTCCCAGAGCTTGCGGAACCGCGCGGTGAGGTCGGTCATGCGGTGCCCTCCGCCATGGGGACGCGGACACCGGTGCGCTCGGCCACCTCGCGGGCGTTGTCGTACCCGGCGTCCACGTGCCGGATCACCCCCATCGCGGGGTCGTTGGTCAGCACCCGCTCGATCTTCTGACCCGCCAGCGCGCTGCCGTCGGCCACGCACACCTGGCCGGCGTGGATCGAGCGACCCATGCCCACGCCACCGCCGTGGTGGATGGACACCCAGGAGGCCCCGCTCGCCGTGTTGACCAGGGCGTTCAGCAGTGGCCAGTCGGCGATCGCGTCGGAGCCGTCGGCCATCGCCTCCGTCTCCCGGTAGGGGCTGGCCACGCTGCCGGCGTCCAGGTGGTCGCGGCCGATCACCACCGGGGCGGAGATCTCCCCCGAGGCCACCATCTCGTTGAACCGCACCCCGGCCTTGTCCCGCTCGCCGTAGCCGAGCCAGCAGATGCGCGCCGGCAGGCCCTGGAACGCCACCCGCTCACCGGCCAGCCGGATCCACCGTGCGAGGGACTCGTTCTCCGGGAACAACTCGAGGATGGCCCGGTCGGTGGCGGCGATGTCGGCCGGGTCGCCGGAGAGGGCCGCCCAGCGGAACGGGCCCTTGCCCTCGCAGAACAGCGGCCGGATGTAGGCCGGCACGAAGCCGGGGAAGTCGAACGCCCGCTCGTAGCCGGCGAGCTTCGCCTCGCCCCGGATCGAGTTGCCGTAGTCGAAGACCTCCGCGCCGGCGTCGAGGAAACCGACCATCGCCGCCACATGCCGGGCCATCGACGACCGCGCCCGGTCGGTGAACTCGGCCGGCTTCGCCGCCGCGTAGTCGCGGGCGTCGGCCAGCTCCACCCCCACTGGAAGGTACGACAGCGGGTCGTGCGCGCTGGTCTGGTCGGTGACGATGTCGATCTCGACGCCCTTGACCAGCAGCTCGGGGAAGACGACGGCGGCGTTGCCCACCACGCCGATCGAGAGCGCCCGGCGCTCACGCTTCGCGGCGAGCGCCCGCTCCACCGCGTCGTCCAGCGAATCGGCGATCTCGTCCAGGTAGCGGTCGTGCGCCCGCCGCTCCAGGCGGGACCGGTCCACGTCCACGATCAGGCAGACGCCGCCGTTCATGGTGACCGCGAGCGGCTGCGCCCCACCCATCCCGCCGCAGCCGGCGGTGAGCGTCAAGGTGCCGGCGAGCGAGCCGCCGAACCGCTTGGCCGCGACCGCCGCGAACGTCTCGTACGTGCCCTGCAGGATGCCCTGCGTGCCGATGTAGATCCACGAGCCGGCCGTCATCTGCCCGTACATGGTGAGACCGAGCTGCTCCAGCCGGCGGAACTCCGGCCAGTTCGCCCAGTCACCGACGAGGTTGGAGTTGGCCAGCAGCACCCGCGGCGCCCACTCGTGCGTACGCAGCACGCCCACCGGGCGTCCGGACTGCACCAGCATCGTCTCGTCGTCGCGCAGGTCGGTGAGCGTACGCACCAGCGCGTGGTACGACGGCCAGTCCCGGGCGGCCTTGCCGGTGCCGCCGTAGACCACCAGGTCCTCGGGGCGCTCGGCGACCTCCGGGTCCAGGTTGTTCATCAGCATCCGCAGCGCGGCCTCCTGCGGCCAGCCGCGGGCGGTGCGCTCGGCGCCACGGGCGGCGCGGACGGGGTGGGACATCTCGGATCCCCTCTCAGTCGAGGAACAACTGTCGGCGGGCGGCGGACGCCTCGAACGCCTCCAGCCGGCGCTGGGTGTCGGCCGGGGCGGCGTCGCAGATTGCCTGGAGCAGCACCATGGCCAGGGCCATTGGAGCGGTGTGCAGGTCGAAGACGAGGTCGGCGCCGACGGCGGCGGGCAGCAGCACGTCGGCGTGGTCGGTGGCCGGGCTGACCGGCGAGTCGGTGATGGCCACGACGGTCAGCCCGGCTTCGCGGGCCTCGCGCAGCGCGTCCAGTGTCTCCCGTGGATACCGGGGGAGCACGAAGGCGAGCAGGGCGCTCGCCCCGGCTGCGGCGGCCTGCTCCAGGCGGTCGGTGAGCAGACTGCCGCCGTCGTCGAGCACCCGTACGTCCGGGTGCACCTTCGCGGCGAAGTACGCGAAGTACGCGGCCAGCGGCGCGGCGGCTCGCAGGCCCAGGACCGGAAGCGGCCGGCTGGCGGCGAGCAGCTTTCCGGTGTCGGCGATGCGGTCGCGATCGGCGAGCTCGCCGGCGAGCCGGTCCAGGTTGCCGATCTCGGCGCGTACGGCCTGCTGGAGTTCGTTGCCGGCGTCGGCTCGGCCGTCCGGCGTGCCGGCGGTCAGCTCGCGCAGCCGGCGGCGCAGCGCGGGGTAACCGTCGTGCCCGAGCGCGACGGCGAACCGGGTGACCGACGGCTGGCTGACCCCGGCCAGCTCGGCCACTTCGGCGGCGGAGAGGTACGCCATGGCCGGGGCGTGCTGCACCAGGCAGTGTGCGATCCGGCGTTGGGTGGGGGTGAGCCGGACGCCGTGGAACAGGTCGAGCACGCGCTGCGTGGGCACGGCGACGGCTCCTTCATTCACGCCGTGACTCTATGCATGAAAACTTTCAGGGGGCAACCCGTGCGCGTCCGCCACCGTCCGCCCACGGGCTGTCGGCGGGCCGACCGGCGGACGACCGAGTGAGGGTCCCCTCTGTAGGATGCGCACGGCGGTCGAGCAGAGGAGTGCGCGCATGCAGTCGGTTGGCCCGTACCGGTTCACCCACTTGTTGGGCACCTGCCCCGTGGGCAAGGCCTGGGGGGCGATCGACGGGCAGGGCCGGTTAGTGACGGTGGCGGTGCTGGACACCGCGGCCGCGAGCACGCCGGGCTGGCGGGAAGCCTTCGCCGGAACCGCCAACGCCATGTCGCAGGCGCCGAACGGCCAGGCCTTCGCGTACGCCGACTTCTCTGCCGCGGAGCCGTGGGTGGCGTACCCGGCGGAGGTCGGCCCGGGTGCCGAGAAGCTGTTCCGCGCGCTCGGCCAGGAATACCAGCCGGTGCCGACGGAGGAGGACAGCCCGCCGCAGCAGGTTTCCGGTCCGCCGCAGTCGGTGTCGGGGGTGCCGCGGCAGGTTTCCGGTCCGCCGCAGCCGGTCTCCGGCGCCCCGCAGCAGGTTTCCGCGCCGCCGCAGCCCGTCTCCGGTGCCCCGACCTCCGGCGCCTCGTTCGCGCCCTGGGCGCCGCACGGGGGCCCGCTGCCCGTGCAGCCCGCGCCGACTCCGCAGCCCGGTGTCGACGCGCCTCACTCACCCGCGCCGGCGGATCCGCCGCAATACGACCCGTTCAGCGCCCCGGTCCGGCGGATCAAGCCGTCGGAGCCGCCCCGGCGGCGTACCGGACTCTGGGCGGGGGTGGCCGCGCTCGTGCTGGTGGCGGCGGTGGGCAGCGGCGTCGCCGTCTGGGCCATCGGCGGCAACGACCAGGCCGATCCGGACCCCCTGCCGACGGTCGCCGCCACGGCGGCCCCCAGCGCCGAACCGGTCGAGCCGGGGCTGAAGCCGTGGGCGCAGGCTCCCCTCTACAGCCCGGAGGAGCACGCCCTCGCGGTCGCCGCGCCCTCGCTGGTCTTCATCGAGGCGGTCTTCACCGGTTACGTTCGCGACGCCGCCACGAACGCTCTGGTGCACCCCACCCCCGTCACCTTCATCCGTCGCTGCAGTGGCTTCCTGGTGAGTTCGAGCGGTCATGCCGTCACCAGCGGGTCCTGCGTCGCGCCGGCCGAGGATCACGCCCGGTGGATCGCTCTCGACACGCTCGCCCGGTCGCTCGTGCAGGAGAAGAAGCTTCCCAGCGGTGGGGTCGACAACTACATTCGGACCACCCTGCCCAAGGTGCGGTTCACCGGGGCCGAACCGGGCACCGAGCCGCTCAGTGAGGTGTACGGGCAGCTCAACAACGCCAAGGGCAACGTGTCGAAGGCGCCGGCCATCCCGGCCGAGGTCGTCCGGAGCATGCCCGCCGAGGATGGCGGCACCACGTTGATCAAGCTCGCCCAGGACAATCTGCCGGCGGTGGAACTCAACCGGTCGGCCAGCCTCGACCAGGACGCCTCGCTGTTCATCCTCGGTTTCCGGACCACCGACACCGTCTTCCGGAACGCTGTGTACCGTCCCCAGTCGAAGAAGGTGACGGTCACCGGCACGAGCCGGCTCGGCTCGGTCTCGATGCACCGGATCAACGGGGACCTCGGGACCGTGTCGCACGGTGGGATCGCCCTCGATCCCAGCGGCCGGGTAGCAGGCGTGATCGCCCAGGATCAGGCGCTGCCGGACAAGGCGAACCGGGCGGTGGTGCCGGCGTCGACGATCGGCGCGCTTCTCGACGAGGCCGGGGTCGGCAACACGCTCGGCGACACCGACAAGCTCTACCGCAGCGGGCTGGACGCCTACTTCGGTGGCGACCTCTCCGTCGCCGTCACGCAACTGGAGAAGGCCGCCACCGCGGCGCCCGCCAACGTGCTCGCGCAGGCGTACCGGCAGAACGCTGCCGAGCGCGAGCGGTTGGACAGCGCGCAGGGGGATCGATCGGGGCTGGTCCTTCCCCTGCTCGTCGGATCCGGCGTGCTGCTCATCGGGCTTGTCATCATGGCCGTGCTACTCGTCCGACGGCGATCGACGATCGGCTGATCGCCGGTTGCTCCGCAGTGGCCGGGCCCCGGCCCGTGATCGGACGATTACACCTGATCGGACACATGGGAAAGTAAGCGTCGAGATGCCGCGGGGTTGTTCGCCTCCACCCGTGTTTCGCGCACCACGAACAACCTGTACCGCCGTCAAGATCGTATTTTTGGTCAATGTTGATTCCACCGGACGGTGCCAGTTCCGCCGACCGCTTGGGTGGAGCGTCCGACCGGCGTCGCGATAGGACCCTGACCAGCGAATCCCCGCCGACATCAGCGATTTCCAGCCCTCGTGGTGGTGACTGATAGGTGATGGTGCGCGGGTGTAGCGATGGTTATACTCCGTGTTGTTGCGTGATGGATCTTCATTGTCGCCGATCAAGGGAACGCTCCTAAGAACGCGTCGCTGAAAATGTCGCTGCAAATGGTGGCTTTCATGGGGGTGGCGGAAGGTATGGACGTGTTGGATCGCGGAGCCGTGTCGACCGGCGGAGCCGCCCTGCCGCGCGGCTCGGGTAGCCCAGGCGGGCTGCGAAACGGCCTCCGTCCGTGACGAGCCACCCCGCATACTCGACGCCTTCGCTGCGCGACTCCGCCGGCAGTACGCTCCCGTCCGAACAGGAGCCTCAGCTGTCAGGGATCGACGAGCCCGCGGTGCTGATGATGCCGGCCGTCGACGCGTCGACCGAGCCGATGGTGCGGTCAGCCGAACGGGTCACCCCGGCGATATCTGTCTGCATCGCCGTCCGGGACCGACCCCAACTGCTGGTGAAATCCATCCAGAGCGTGCTCGCCAACAGCTTCGGCGACTTCGAGATCGTCGTGGTGGACGACGGCTCGGCCGTACCCGCCCGGGACGGGCTGGCCGAGGCGGGCCTGCTGGCAGACCAGCGAATCCTCGTCGTCCGGCAGGAGCCGACGGGCATCAGTGCCGCACGCAACGCGGCCCTGCGGGTGGCCCGGGGCAGGACCGTCACCGTGCTCGACTCGGACGACGAACTGGCCCCCGATGGTCTGGCCCGGATTCACGACTTCCTGTCTCGCACCGGCGCGCAGTGGGTCTACACCGACTACGAGGAGTTCGTCGGCGACTCGGCAAGGGTGATCAAGTTGCCCTCCTATCCCGACTCACGTCGGATGCTCTGGTCCGTACTGACCCGGCCGCGGCTGCCCTTCAAACACTCCGGCATGTCGATCGACCGCCAGCTACTGATTCAACTCGGCGGATACGACGAGCAGATGTCGATCAAAGTAGATGTCGAGCTGGTGCTGCGTGCCCTGAGCAATGGCGTACATCTGCAACGACTCGACCAGCCGGTCGTCCGGTTCCACCGACACAGCGGCAACATCAGCCGACGGCGCCTCGCCGGCGTCGCCGCCTGGCGCAAGATGATCAAGAGGTACAGTCGCCCACGCATTCCGGGTCTCGCCCTGTGTATCGTGGCGGTGCGCACGGCTAGCGAAGTCGGCAAGTGGTTGGTCACCGCCGTCGGGCGGTGATCCGTCGGCCAGCCGGCCGGGCGGCGGAGTGACTAGCCGAGTAGGCCGTCCAACCGCGACTGTCGGGCTCGTTCGTGCTGGCCTCGCTGCTTGGGGATCGTGATGACTGGAGTTGTCCCCGCCGGATCTGTCGTCCGTGCGGCCGATCCCAGGGATGTCGGCCGGCAATCGGCACGGACGGTGGACGACGCGGCGGACCCCGCAGCTGCTCGGCGACGTCGGAGACGACAGCACGGCCTGATCCGGCTGGCCGCCCTGACCGTGGTGGCCGTCGTCGTGGTCGGCGGGGTGCTCATCGCCCAGTCACAGCGGGGCGAAACGCAGACGCTGCCGCCTGCTTCCACATCACCGTCACCCTCGCCGTCCTGGTCCGGGCTGCGAAGCCTCGCGTCGCCGACCGTGCGGATCGGCTCCGCGGTCGACGGGCGACGGCTCGACGCCGACCAGCGCTACCGCGAGACGCTCGCCGCCAACTTCAACGCGGTGACCGCCGAGAACGCGATGAAGTGGGCGAGCCTGGAGCCGCGACAGGGAGAGTACGACTGGACCGCCGCCGACCAGCTCGTGGAGTTCGCCCACACGCACGGTCAGGCCGTCTACGGCCATACCCTGGTCTGGCACGCCAGCGTTCCGTCCTGGGTGACCGACGACTGGTCAGCCGCGCGACTTCGCGCGCTGATGCGGGAGCACATCGTCACCGTCGTCAGCCGCTACCGGGGCAAGGTGTGGGCCTGGGACGTGGTGAACGAGGCGCTGAACGAGGACGGAACTCTGCGGGACAACATCTTTCTGCGCAAACTCGGGCCCGGCTACATCGCCGACGCGTTCCGCTGGGCGTACGAGGCCGACCCCGACGCCCGGCTCTTCATCAACGACTACGGGGCGGAGGGCCGGTCCAAGAAGGCCGACGCCCTGCTGAGCCTGGTCCGTGAGCTTCGGGCGCGCGGCGTGCCGGTGCACGGTGTCGGCTTCCAGAGCCACCTGCGTGCCGATCAGGCGCCCACCGGCATCGCGGGAAACCTTCAGCGCTTCGCGGATCTGGGCGTCTCGGTCGCCATCACCGAACTCGACGTCCGGGTCAAGCTGCCGGCGACGCCGGAGAAGCTCGTCGCGCAGGCGCTGCTCTACCAGCACATGCTCGCGACTTGTCTGGCCGTGCCGACCTGCGAGTCGTTCACGCTCTGGGGGTTCTCCGACGGCAGCAGCTGGATCGGCGCCCACTTCCCGGGCTACGGGGCCGCCTGCGTGTACGACCGGGACTTCAGGCCGAAACCGGCCCACGACGCGCTGATGCAGGAACTTCGGTCGCGCCATCGATCACCGACGAACTGATCAGACCAAGTCAGGTACGACCGAACCGCCACTAGGCAGGGCGCCGTACCGGCGCATAGGGTGCTCGTCGCGATCTCCCGTCGGGGGCGATGTGGGAAAGGAAGGTCGTGTCCGCGCACACCCAGTTCCTCACGGCTGTCGCGTCGCAGGCGACGCCGAGCTTCGACCCGGATTTCGGGGTCATCACACCACCATCCAACGGCATGCCCCGGTCGGCGTTCGGTCGTCCGGTGGCCCCGCGAGCGGTCTGGCGTCGACGCTACGTGGCCTGGCTGGTCCTGCTGGACGCCCTCGCCGCGCTGGCGGCCAGCCGGACGGTCGTGGTCGCGCTCGACGAGGCTGACGCGGGCTTCTGGGACCAGCGGGTCCTCGGCGACATCAGCTCGTTCTCACTGGTGGCGAACATCGGTGTGCCGTTGGGTTGGCTGGTCATGCTCGCCGCCCTCGGCGCGTACGACCGGCGGGCGCTCGGGCGGGGCACCGAGGAGCTCAAGCGGGTGGTGCGGGCCAACGTGGCGATGGCCGCTGCCGTGTCGTTCCTGGCCCTCGGCTTCAAGAAGGACCTCTCCCGGGCGACCGTCGCCGCGATCATCCTCTGCCTGCTCCTCTACGCCCTGGCGGCCCGGTTCGCGGCCCGGGTGGTGCTGCGTCGCATCCGGCGCAGCGGGCGGGCCTCGCAGAAGGTGCTGCTGGTGGGCCGGCTCTCCGACGCGCTCGCACTGCACGAGGTGTTGACCCGTAACCCGGGCGCCGGGTTCCACCCGATCGGCATCCACCTACCGAATCACCCCCGGCCGGGCGAGCGGGTGACCGCTCCGCTGCCGGTCTACGTGGGCTGGGACCTCGTCCCGCTGGTGCAGCAGCTCGGCGCCGACACCATCGCCGTCTGCGGCCCGGCCAGCCTGGAGTCCTACGAGCTGCGCAAGCTGGCCTGGCAGATGGAGGGCACCGGGCTGAACCTGGTGGTGGTGCCGCAGGTCACCGACGTCACCGGTCCCCGTATCCACGTCCGGCCGATCGAGGGGCTGCCGCTGCTCAACGTCGAGGAGCCGACCATCTCCGGCCTCTCGCTGCTGACCAAGAGCGTGCTCGACCGGGCCGCCGCGCTGTTCGGAATGCTGCTGCTCAGCCCGGTCCTGGTCGCGATCGCGGTCGCCATCAAGGTCACCGACCCCGGCCCGGTGATGTTCCGGCAGACCCGGATCGGCTACGAGGGCCGCGCGTTCAAGGTGTGGAAGTTCCGGACCATGTACACCGACGCCGAGCAGCGGCTGGAGGCGTTGCGGGGGCAGAACGAGAGCGACGGGCTGCTCTTCAAGATCAAGGATGATCCACGGGTCACCCCGATCGGCCGGCACCTGCGGGCGCTCTCGCTGGACGAGCTGCCCCAGCTGATCAACGTGCTCTTCGGGCAGATGTCGCTCGTCGGTCCGCGCCCGCTGCCCACCGAGGACGACGACTACAAAGGCGACGTGCGGCGGCGGCTGCTGGTACGCCCCGGCATCACCGGCCTCTGGCAGATCTCCGGCCGCTCCGACCTGACCTGGGACGACGCGGTCCGGCTGGACCTGCACTACGTGGACAACTGGTCGCTCGTCTACGACCTGGGCATCCTCTGGCGGACGGTCAGCGTGGTGCTGGCCCGCCGCGGCGCCTACTGATCGAGCCGTACGAGCGACGCGAACGGGCGGTGGCCACGGCCACCGCCCGTTCACGTGTCTGTGCCGCCCGCCCTTCGGGCGGCCCGGTCAGCTACTTCTTGCCCTGCGCGATGATGTCCGGCACCGCGTCGCGACGCACCGCGTCGTAGAACGGCGTCACCCGCTTCGTGTCGGCGAAGACCACGCTCTCCGAACCGACCCTGCCGGTTCCCTTGGTCGGACTCGTGACGAAGGTCAGGTTGTTGCCGCGTACACCACGCATCTGGTTCGCCATGTCCAGCAGAGACATGTTCTTGTCGACGGAGACGGAGCTGGAGGTGGCCTGGATGAACGAGTTCAGCTTGCCGGGGCTCGTGAGCAGACCACCGGAGGCCGCCTTGTCCAGGATCGCCTTGATGACCTGCTGCTGATGCCGGATTCGGGCGAAGTCACCGTCGGCGAACTGCTTGCGCTGGCGCGAGTAGTCCAGCGCCGCCTCCCCGTCCATCTCCTGCATCCCCTTGTGGAAGCTGCGGAACGGCGGGTGGATCGAGGTGAAGTTCTTCTCCACATCGACCTCGATGCCGCCCAGGGCGTCGATGATTTCCTTGAATCCGGCGAAGTCGATGATCGCGACGTGGTCGACGCGGACGTTCGTGAACTCCTCCACCGTCTGGACCATCAGCGGGACGCCGCCCCAGGCGTACGCCGCGTTGATCTTCGCGTCGCGGCCGCCGTGGCCGTCCTTGGACTTCGGCACGGATACCCAGGTGTCCCGCGGAATCGAGACGAGTTGTGCGCTCGACCGGTCCTTCGGCAGGTGGGCCAGGATGATGGTGTCGGTGCGGGAGCCGCCGGTGCTCTCCGGGTCGCGGGAGTCGCTGCCCAGAATCATGATGTTCATGGCGCCCTCGACCACCGGCTCCGGGCGGGACTCCGCAGGCACGTCCTCGAACGCGTCGACCCGGTCGATGCCGGACTCCACGGAGCGCAGGTAGAGGCCGCCGGCGACCACCGCACCGCCACCGAGCAGGAGGACCACCGCCAGACTGATCAGGACGACCCGCCGCCAGCGGCGGCGCCGGCGCGGCCGCTCCGAGCCGTCGGTCGGCTCCGGAGACGGGGTCACCACCGAAGGCTCCGCGTCGAGATCTGGGGTCTGTTCATGTCGAGGCATGGCGCGATGCTACTGATTCAGGCAATGAGCCGTGCACCCTCATCCGGCCAATCCGGTCCACCGGCCGGTCGGATGCCGCCCACTCGATGAGCCCGTCCCCACCCGTCACCGCACGGCGAGCGCGCTCGCGCTCGGCCCCGGCGGGTGAATCGGCTCAACCGGAAGACCATCCCAGCCAATTGATCACCATCACCTGGTAGAACGCTCCCGTGGACGCAACGAGGCTCCGCCGGGCGATCGCCCGCACCCCACTCGCCCCGGTCGCCGCCTTTCCCAAGCGGCTGGCCCGGGTCGCCCGGCACGACGCCAAGGTGCTGCGCACCTCGGCCCGCTGGCTCGTCACCTCACGAGAGCACCACAACTACACGTACGAGCTGACCGAACTCAGCCGCCACCACCTGTCCTGGTTCGTCAGCGTCGTCTGCGACCGCCCCGTCGAGCAGGTGCGCCGCCACTTCGCCGAGATCGAGTCCGACGACGTGTTGCGTCGGCACATCGAGCAGGCCACCGCCGGCGCCGCCCGACGCGGCCTCGCCGACAAGCACGTCCGCTACGCCCGGCGCATCGGCTGGTACGCCATCGTCCGGGCCACCCGCCCGGCGCACGTCGTCGAGACCGGGGTGGACAAGGGGCTCGGCAGCTGCGTCCTGGCCTCGGCCCTGCTGCTCAACGCCGACGAAGGGCACCCGGGGCGGCTGACCTCGCTCGACATCAACCCCGAAGCCGGTTACCTGGCCTGTACCGACCCCTGGTCCCAAGTGGTCGACCTGGTGATCGGCGACTCGATAGCCTCGATCACCGCGCTGGACCGGCCCGTCGACCTCTTCCTGCACGACAGCGACCACAGCCGGACCCACGAGAAGCGCGAGTTCGAGACGGTGGAAGGCAAGCTCGCCCCCGGCGCCATCCTGCTCACCGACAACGTCACCACCACCAACGTCCTCGCCGAACACGCCGAACGCACCGGCCGTCGCTTCCTCGCCTACCGGGAGACGCCCGCCGAGCACTGGTACCCCGGCGACGGTATCGGCGTGGCATGGTGAGCCGATGCGCCTGAGCACCATCCACACGTACCCCGTCAAGGGCTGCCACCGTCTCGACCACGACGGCACGCAGGTACTGCCGTGGGGCCTGGCCGGTGACCGACGCTGGATGGTGGTGGACGCCGACGGCGTCGGCGTCACACAGCGGGAGACCCGCCGGCTGGTCGGGCTGCACGCCACGCCCCGCGACAGCGGCCTGCTGTTACGGGCGGACGGGCGACCCGACCTGGACGTGCCCGAGCCGGCCGGGGGCGAGCCCGTCCCGGTGCGTACGTTCCGCAGCCGGAAAGTGCCCGTGCCGGCGCTGCCCGCGGGGCCGGCCGCGGACGACTGGCTCAGCGCGCTGCTCGACCGGCCCGTTCGGCTGGTCTTCCTGGCCCGGCCCGCCCGGCACCTCGCCACCGACGAGCGTGAGCACGACACCGGCGACCAGGTCAGCTTCGCCGACGCCTACCCGCTGCTGCTGGCCAACGCCGCCTCGCTGACCGCTCTGAACGACTGGCTCGCCGAGGCCGGCAAGCAACCGGTACCGATGAGCCGGTTCCGGCCCAACCTGGTCGTCGAGGGCGCACCCGCCTGGGCCGAGGACGACTGGGCGGGACGCCCGCTGCGCATCGGCGAGGTGACGTTCCGCGCCGCCGGGCCGTGCGACCGCTGCGTGGTGACGACCATCGACCAGGAGACCGGGGTACGCGACCAGGAGCCGCTGCGCACGCTCGGCCGCTACCGGAACGTACGGCAGAAGCTCCTCTTCGGACTGCACCTCGTGCCGACCGGGACCGGCGCGCTGAACGTCGGCGACCCGCTCATCCCCGGTGCCTGACCGCGCACGTCGTGCCCACGAGCCCTGCCCGGCCGAGCCGGCGCCGCCGCGACTCAGGCCGGGGTGATGAGAGCCGCGAGCACCCGCCAGCCGTCGTCGGCGTCGTAGGCCCATGTCCGCGTGTACCGCAGCCGGGCGGCGAAAGGTGAGCCGTTGAACGTGCCGGCCACCCGCCCGACGAAGAACGTCACACCGGTGGTGCCCTCGACGAGCAGGTCCACCTGCTCCTCGACGAGCTCGTCGATCACCGACGTCCCGCTGTGGTACGCGACGAGATCGTCCTGCTTGCCGTACCTACCGCCGTCAGGGCCGACGGCGATCAGTTGATCGGCGAGCAGTTCGTCGAGCGCGGCGACATCCCCGGCCCGCTGGGCGGTCTGAAGGCGGCGTTCCGCGCCCAGCAGGGCCGCCTCGAGTTCGCTGTCCGGCACCGTGTCGCCTCCTGACCTGCCATCCGCCGACGTCCGGCGGGTCTGATTGTGGCAGGAGGCGGGCGCCCGGCGGGGCGGATCTACCGTCCGGCGTCCGGTGCGGCGACGGGCACGAGGTCGAGCCACATGAGGACCTCGTCCCGGTCGTCGCCGGGCGCCACCCGCAGCGCGCGGGGCAACCGGCCGATCTCCCGGTAGCCGAGCCGCCCGTAGAAGCGGTCGAGTCCGAGCCCGTCCCGCAGGGTCACGTGCAGCGCCTCGAAGCCCAGCGTCCGGCCGATCCGCTCGGCCTCCCGCATCAGCTCCGACCCGTACCCCTTGCCCTGGGTGTCGGGGTGGACCATCACCCGCTTCAGCACGCACCAGTGCGCCTTGAGGGCGAACCGGTTGTCGGCGAAGATCAGCGCGGCGACCGGCCGGTCGCCCTCGTACCCGAGCAGCAGCCGGTCCGGCCCGTCGGTGATCCCGGCGAACGTCGGTTCGGCGAGGGCGCGTACGTCGGCGGCGGTCACCGGCGGCACGAAACCGACAGCGCCTCCGGCGTTGCTGACGTCCGCCCACAGCGTCACGATCTGTTCGCGCAGCTCAGGGGTCAGCTCGGGGTCGAGGACGAAGCGCAGACTCACACCTGCAATCCTCACCTGCCGTTGCCCCGACCGACTGGGATCGTGACGCGGACGACAGTGCCTGGTCGTGCGGTGGGCTACACGACCAGGCCGTTGGGTAGGGCCGGCGGGATTCGAACCCGCACTGTCACGGACCTAAACCGTGTGCCTCCTGCCAGTTGGGCTACGGCCCCTTCATGCGGTACTCCACCATGGTCCATGGCCATTCTGGCCGACGAGGCAGCCGCCTGCCTATTGGGAAGCCTGTTGGAGTGACAGCTTCAGGATCGTAGACCACGTCGGGTGCGACGAGGGCTGGGCGGCGCTGGCCGGCGTACGTGGCGGTCTGGCTGTGGCAGTTGGGGCAGAGCAGCCGGAGGTTCTGCGGCCGGTTGTCGAGGAAGTCGCCGTTGATGTGGTCCACATGCAGGGTGAGCTTGGCCCCCTGCCACGTCGGCCCGATCCCGCAGGCTTCGCACTCCTCCGGCAGGCCGATCGTCGCCAGCGCTCGCTTGAGCCGGGTGCCAGGAACGCGACGGGATCCGTCGGGCAGCTTCGTCAGGAGCTCCGTTGCCGGCCTTCGCCGGCCGCGCTGCCCCTTGTTGTGTGCGTGCCCAGTGAAGTGCGACGTGTCGATGCCGAAGCGTTTGAGCTGCCGGCTGATGTGCGCGTGCGAGCCTCCACTGACCCGTACGCCGAGCAGTCGCAGCACCTCGGTGACGCTGCGCGCGGCGGCTGCGGCCTCGGCGAGCGCTTCCGGCGGGTATTTGTATCGGACCACTCACGAACGGTAGTGGTCCGATACGACACTTCAGTCGAGGCCGAGGTCGCGGCGGAGCTTGGCGACGTGCCCGGTGGCCTTGACGTTGTAGAGCGCCCGCTCGATCTTGCCGTCGGGGTCGATGACGAAGGTCGAGCGGATCACGCCGGTCACGGTCTTCCCGTAGAGCTGCTTCTCGCCGTACGCGCCGTAGGCGGTCAGCACGCTCTTGTCGGTGTCGGACACGAGCGGGAAGGTGATCGCGTCCCGCTCGCGGAACTTCGCCAGCTTCTCCGGCTTGTCCGGTGAGATGCCGACCACCTCGTAGCCGGCGGCCTGCAGGGAGGCGAGCGAGTCGCGGAAGTCACAGGCCTGCTTGGTGCAGCCGGGGGTCATCGCTGCCGGGTAGGCGTAGAGGATCACCCGGCGACCGCGCAGGTCGGCCAGGGTGAGCGTGTCGCCGGTGTCGGTGGGCAGGGTGAACTCGGGCGCCGGGTCACCGGGGGAGAGGCGGGTAGCGGTCATGGCCCGACCCTACCGCCGGTGGTGAGCGTCGGGCCGGTGCCGGCACGCGCCCGTTTGTTGATCAACACCGGGGCTTAATGCCATCTCTTTGCAAGAGAAAGGTTCGGCAAATAGTCTGATCCGGCCGGCGAGGACGGGCCCGCCGACGCGTGGGAGGTCGCGTGGAAACCCTGGCGATGCACATTTCGAACGGGATCATCAACGGCCCGGTGGCCGCGATCTTCGCTGCCCTCGCACTGGCGACCCTGACCGTCTGCGTGCTGCGCGGGCGGCGGGATCTCGATGACCGTCTCGCGCCGATGGCCGGGCTGGTCGCCGCGTTCATCTTCGCCGTGCAGATGCTCAACTTTCCGATCTTCACCGCCGGTGTGAGCGGCCACCTGCTCGGCGGCGCGCTCGCCGCGATGCTGGTCGGCCCCTGGGTCGGCGCGCTCTGCGTCTCGGTCGTGCTGGTGGTGCAGGCACTGGTGTTCGGTGACGGCGGGGTGGCGATGCTCGGTTTGAACATCACGAACATGGCGCTCGTCGGCACCGCCGCGGCGTACCTGCTCATCGCCCTGCTGCTGCGGGTGCTGCCCCGCACGCCGGCCGGCCTGGCGGTCACCGCCTTCGTCTCGGCGATGCTCAGCGTGGTGGTCGCGTCGCAGGGCTTCGTCGTGCAGTACTGGCTGGGTGGCACCACCGACCTCGGCAGCAACCTGGCCGGTCTGGCCGGCACGATGGCCGGTGCCCACCTGCTGATCGGCATCGGGGAGGGCCTGATCACCGCGACCACGGTGGTCACCGTCGCCAAGGTGCGTCCCGATCTCGTCTACGCGCTGCGTGGGCTGCGCCCCGCCGCGGCGTCCACCGTCCCGGCCGTCGGAGGTGTCCGGTGAACAAGCGTCCCTGGGCTTTCATCGTCGGCGGCCTGCTGGTCGCCCTGGTGCTGGCCGGCGTGGTCAGCAACTACGCCTCGTCGCACCCGGACGGGCTGGACTCCTCGCTGCTCAAGGGCTGCACCGTCGACGCCGACGACAACATCGTCGGCGGCAGTTGCCCGGCCCAGCAGGCCAAGGATCACGAACTGGCCGACAGCCCGCTGGCCGACTACGGGGTACGCGGCATCGAGAACGGCTTCCTCTCCACCGGCCTTTCCGGGGTGCTCGGCGTACTGCTGACGTTCGCGGTCGGGGGTGGGGCCTTCTGGCTGCTGCGCCGCCGCTCGTCCGGCGCGGCGGTCGACGGCGTGACGTCGGCCGTCGTCCCCGGCACCGGCGGTGACGCGACTTCCGAGGGCACCGCGTCGGCCCCGGCCGGCCGGAGCTGATGGCGGTGGGGGCCGGTCACGGGCACGTGCTGTACCGCGAGAGCTCTTCGCCGGTGCACCGGCTTCCGCCCGAGGTCAAGATCGTGGCGATGGTGGTCTTCACCGTCGCGGTGGTGGCCACCCCGCGTGAGGCGTTCTGGGCCTTCGGCGGGTACGCCCTCCTGGTGGCGGCGGTCGCGGCACTGGCCCGGGTGGGGCCCCGCTGGCTGCTCAGCCGGGCGCTGATCGAGCTGCCGTTCGTGCTCTTCGCGGTGGCGCTGCCGTTCCTCGGCGCGGGCGAGCGGATCGCCGTCGCCGGGCTGCACCTGTCCGTGGACGGTCTCTACGGCAGCTGGAACATCGTGGCGAAGGGCACGCTCGGCGTCCTCGCGTCGCTGCTGCTCGCCGCGACCACCACCACTCGGGACCTGATCCTCGGCCTGGACCGGCTGCGCTGCCCACATCTGCTCACCCAGATCGCCAGTTTCATGCTGCGCTACCTCGACGTGCTGGTCGGCGAGGCGCGGCGGATGCGGGTGGCCCGGATCTCCCGGGGTGACGATCCGCGGTTCCTCTGGCAGTTGCGCGGCTTCGCCGCGGGCATCGGCGCGCTCTTCCTGCGCGCGTTCGAGCGGGGCGAGCGGGTGTACCTGGCGATGTTGTCCCGCGGCTACGCGGGGCGGATGCCGGCGGTCTGGCAGGGTGCGGGCGCGGCCACCGCCGGGCAGTGGCTCGTCGCGGCCACCGTGCCGGTGCTGGCGGCCTCGATCGCGGCCACCGCCCTGGTGCTGGGATGATCGGCACCGTGCAGCCGACGACACCCAGCCTGGACGCCCGTGGGGTCCGTTTCGCGTACCCGGACGGGCATGTGGCCCTGCACGGGGTCGACCTCACCGTGCCGCGCGGTGAGCGGGTGGCGCTGCTCGGCCCGAACGGCGCCGGCAAGACCACGTTGGTGCTGCACCTGAACGGCATCCTCACCCCGACCGAGGGCAGCGTGAGCGTCGGCGGGCTGACGGTGACGCCGGACCGGGCCACCCTCGCCGAGGTACGGCGTCGGGTGGGCATCGTCTTCCAGGATCCGGACGATCAGCTCTTCCTGCCCACCGTCGCGGAGGACGTGGCGTTCGGCCCGGCCAACCTGGGGCTGCGGGGGGCGGAGTTGGCCGAGCGGGTCGACGAGGCGCTCGCCGCGGTGGGCATGTCCGAGCATCGGGACCGCGCGCCGCACCACCTCTCGTTCGGGCAGCGCCGCCGGGTGGCGGTGGCCACCGTACTGGCCATGCGTCCGGAGATCCTGGTGCTCGACGAGCCGTCGTCGAACCTCGATCCGGCGGCCCGGCGCGAGCTGGCCGAGATTCTCCGTACGCTGTCGGTGACGATGCTCATGGTGACCCACGACCTGCCGTACGCCGCCGAGCTCTGCGACCGCTCGGTGATCCTCGACGGTGGGCGGATCGTGGCCGACGCCCCCACCGCCGACCTGCTCGCCGACGCCGACCTGCTGGCGCGGCACCGTCTCGAGCTGCCCTACGGTTTCGATCCCCGCGCGGCTGCCCGCTCCTGACCGGCGCCGTTCGCTGCCGGCTCGGTCGCGGCTCCCGGCCCCGGGCCGGCGGTGTCGTCCCGCTCAGCGGCGGTGGCGTTCTTCGCCTCCGCGCCGGCGCCCGCCGCCGACGTGGGCCGGCGCGTGGAGTTCCTTGCGGCGTGCAGGCGCAGCGCGCCGGCGGCGGTGGCTCCCACGCCGGTGATCAGGATGGCCGCGAGGAGCACCCGGGCCCACGTCGCCGACCAGGGCGCGGGGGCGACCGCGCGGGTGAAGACGGTGGCGTTCGCCACGCCGGCGAAGAGCGCCAGGCAGGCGCCGGCGAGCGCCACGGTGAAGTCGGCGGCGGGACGGCGGGCCAGGGCGTACACGCCGGCCGCGATCGCGCCGAGGCCGGTGAGCAGCGCCCAGAGTTGCCCGGTGAGCAGCCCGAGCAGTACTCCGCCCAGCCCCTGTGCGCCGGCGTCCAGCGCGCGTCCGACGGTGTACGCCACGGCTGCCGCGCCGCCGGCGGCCAGCAGCGCACCCACACCGGCCAGCGCGCGCCCGCCGGGCACGGAGCCCGCCGGCAGCAGCCCGAGCGCGCCGACGGCGAGCAGGCCGACGATCGTCACGGCCCACCAGCTGTACGAGTCGGGTGGGGGCACCCAGTCGAGCGTGCCGCGGATCTCCATCGGCTCGGATCCGGCGCGCAACGGCACCGACCAGTCCCGGACCCGGTGTTCCCGATCCGGGGCGGCCAGGGCGGCCGGCGGCGGCGCGGCCTCCTGGTACAGGGCCCGCTGGTCGTGCCAGCGCACGCTCGGCCCGTCGGCCACCCGACGCCAGGACGGCTCGGCGGCCGGGTCGGCCTCCGGCGGCAGCGTGGTGTCCCCGGAGATGGTGCGGTTGAGGTAGGTCGCGGGGGAGTGGATGTTCTCGTACACGCCGTCCGGGCCGACCCGCAGGTACGGCTCGCCGGAGTAGCCGGTCACCTCGACGGGACGGCCGGTGTGGTTGGTCAGTTCGAGCCGGGCGCCCGCTTCGACCGCTCGGACCTCCAGCCCGTCGCGGGCCGGGGCGATCCCGGTCACGGTGGTCCGGTAGTCGGTGCCGTCGGGGGCGTCGGCGCCGTGCGCGGCGGCCGGTGCGGCGGTGGCGAGGGTCGCGGTGAGCGCGGCGGCAGCGACCAGCCCGGCCCGCGTCAGTAGGTTACGGATCACTTGCCGGCCGCCTCCACGGCCGCCCGGATTCCGTCCGGGCTGCGGTCGGTGACCTGCTGACCGTCGATGATCACGGTGGGTGTGCCGGTGACGTTGTTGCGGCTCGCCGTGTCGGTGACGTGTTCGGTCCAGGACTTGAAGGTGTTGTCGCGGACGCAGGAGCCGAAGTCGTCGCGGTTCAGGCCCACGCCCGCGCCGATGTCGATCAGTTCGTCGTCGGTCAGCCCGGCGCTGCCCTCCGGCGGCTGTCGTTGGTAGAGCGCCTTGGCGTACTCGGCGAACTTGCCCTCGTCGGCCGCGCACCCTGAGGCGGCGGAGGAACGGGTGGAGTACTCGGTGGTGGAGAAGCGGTTGAGGTACGCGACCGGGTGGTACACGGCTCTGATCCTGCCCTCGCTGATCAGCTGGTCGACGGTGGCGCCGCTGGTGTCCTGGAACTGCTTGCAGACCGGGCAGAGGAAGTCCTCGTAGATGTCCACGGTCACCGGGCCGGAGCCGACCACCACGCCGGTGCCACCCTCGGCGGTGTTCTTCGGGGCGGTGAACTCGTCCGACTTCTGGCTGGACCAGACACCCCAGCCGATCAGCCCGGCGATGAGCACGACCGCCACGGCGGTCACCGAGACCCAGATCGTTCGGCGGCGTCGACGTTCGCGGGCGAGCTGCTGCCGGACGACCTTGGCCGCGCCCTGCTGTCCTCTGCGACTACTCATCCTCGTCCTCCACGACGGGTTCTCCCGTCAGCCAGCCGTCCACCGAGACGGGCGTACGCGGCCAGATCAGCAGGAATCCCGCCATCACCAGGAAACCCAGGTCCCGAAGGATCTCCGGGAGGTAACTCGGCGCCTGCCCCTCGGCGAGCTGCCCGCCGCTGCCGAAACAGCCGCAGTCGATGGCGAGCCCACGGGCCCAGGCCGACGCGATGCCCGTGATGAAGATCACCAGTAGGGCGGCGGAGATTCCCGCGGTGAGCCGGGTCGCCAGCCCCAGCAGCAGGAGCACGCCCAGGGCCAGCTCGACGAAGGGCAGCGCCGCGCCGACCACGGTCGACACGTCGTACGGCAGGACCTGGTAGGCGTTCACCGCCCGGCCGGACGCGGCGAGGTCGTCGACCTTGGACGCGCCGGCGAGCAGCCACACGGCGGCCAGGCCGAGGCGGGCGGCCGTGCCGAGCCAGAGCCGGACGGCGGGCCAACGCAGGGCCCGGGTGCTCGGTGCTGTCACGGTCATTAGTCGTGCCGCCTCCACCGGAAGTTCCGCCCGGTCAACCGGCCATGGCGTCGCCGACCGCCTCGACCAGATCGTCACGGGCCCTTGCCACCCGGGAGCGGATGGTGCCCACGGGCACCCCCGCCACGGCGGCGGCCTCGGCGTAGGAGAGGCCGAGCAGCTGGCTGAGCACGAACGCGTCGCGGGTCAGATCGTCGGTGCTGTCCGGATCCACCAGGGCCGCGGCGAAGCGCCACACCCCCACCTGCGCGGCCGGGTCGCTCTCGCCCGCCGCCCGCGCCCACTCGGTGACCGGGTCCCGGGCAGCCCCGACCGGTCCGGCAGGGCCGGCGGTGGCGTCGCGCGGGGCGGGGATCACGACAAACCAGGTTACGCGGCACGTGACGGGCGGCGGGGAGGCTTGGACTCATCCATGGTCTGCACCACGCCGGGAACTTTCTCCGGGTTCCCGCCGACTACCTCGTCATGACATGCGACCACGTACGGGCGGCGCTGTCGGCACGGCCGGACGGAGCGGATCCGCGGGCGGAGCCGACGGTGCCGGACGTGTTGGCTTCGGGGCGCGGGTGAGGCGGGGTGGCCGTCGACCGCCGCAGTCGGCGAGCATGGCCGGCATGATCTCTTCCCCTCGCCGCTGGTTCGGTCGGCTCGTCGCGGCCGCCGGACTCCTCGTCGCCGTCGTCGCTCTCCTCATCGCCCCGGCCACGCCCGCGAGCGCGCACGCGGTGCTCTCCAGCTCCAGCCCTGCCGCGTCGGCCGTCGTGCCGACCGGGCCGTCGGAGGTGGTGCTCACCTTCAGCGAGTCGGTCCAGAAGGTGCCCGACAAGATCCGTGTCATCGCGCCGGACGGCTCCCGTGCCGACCGTGGCGATCCGGACTTCCAAGGCGCGGTGGTGAAGATCCCGGTCGACCCGGCGGGCGAGCGCGGCACGTACCTCGTCAGCTACCGGGTGATCTCAGCCGACAGCCACCCGGTCTCCGGCGCGTTCACCTACTCGGTCGGGGCTCCGTCGCCTCCCCCGCAGGACACCGGCGACAACAGCCGGGCGAATCCGGTCGTCGAGAACGCGGTGAAGGTCGCCAAGTTCCTCGGCTACGCCGGCCTCGTGCTGCTGATCGGGCCGGCGCTGGTGCTGGCCGCGCTGTGGCCGCGGCGGCTCAGCCGGCGTGGTCCGGCCCGGCTCGCCTGGGTCGGCCTCGGCCTGGTCGCCCTCTCCACCCTCGCCGACCTGTGGTTGCAGGTGCCGTACACGGCCGGCGGTGGGCTCTTCGAAGTCACCGGTGAGGGCCTCGGCACCGTGCTGGGCAGCACCTTCGGCGCGGTGCACCTGGTCCGACTCGGTCTGCTGGCCGCGGCCGCCTTCCTGCTCCGGCCGCTGCTCGCGGGGCCCGCCGGGCGAGCCGACGGGATCATCCTGGCGGTGCTCGGGGTGGCCGGTCTGCTGACCTGGCCGCTGGCCGGGCACCCCGCCGCCTCGCCGGCCCCGGCGGTCTCCGTGGTGGTCGACACCGTGCACCTGGGCAGCATGGCGGTCTGGCTCGGCGGCTTGCTGATGCTCGCCGTCTTCCTGCTGCGCCGGGGCGACGAGCGGGAACTCGGCGCGATCATGCCGATCTGGTCCCGTTGGGCGGCACTGGCCGTGTCCGCGCTGCTGCTCGCCGGCGTGGTGCAGGGCCTGATCGAGGTGGCCACGCCGAGCGCCCTGGTCAACACCACCTACGGCCAGCTGCTGCTGGTCAAGATCGGGCTGTTCGCGCTGGTCATGGGGGTGGCCGCGTACTCGCGGCAGATGGTGCGCCGGCGGATCGCCGAGCAGCGGCCGGGGTCGGTTCGCCGGGCCGTCTGGGTGGAGCTCGCGATCACGGTGGTGGTGCTCGGCGTGACCACGGTGCTGGTGCAGACCCCGCCGGCCCGTACCGCCGCTGAAACGGCCGGCGTCGAAGCCGGCTACTTCAGCAGCACGCTCACCAGTTCCCTGCTCGACATCCAGGTCGAGCTGGATCCGGCCGCGCCGGGCAACAACAGCGTGCACCTGTACGCGTATGACAAGAACAGCCGGCCGCAGCCGGTGGTGGAGTGGAAGGCGACAGCCGCCCTGCCGTCGGCCGGGATCGAGCCGATCGACATCCCGCTGCTGCCGTTGAGCGACAGTCACGCCACCGGCGAGATCAACCTGCCCGCGTCCGGGGACTGGCAGCTGAAGCTGACCGCCCGTACGTCCGACATCGACCAGGCCACGGTGACCGCCACCGTGCCGATCCGTTAGAGAGGTTCCGATCCCATGACCCGTACCCGCCGTTCTCTGGCCGGCGCCGCGGCCCTGGCCGTCGGTGTCGTCGCCACCGCCGTGCTCGGCTTCGCCGCGCCCGCGTCGGCCCACGTCACGGTGAACCCGAAGGAGGCGACCCAGGGCGGTTACGGCCGGATCGCGTTCCGGGTGCCGAACGAGAGCGACACCGCCTCCACGGTGAAGCTGGAGGTGGTGCTGCCGGAGAACGCGCCGGTCGGGTCGGTCTCGACGATGCCGGTGCCGGGTTGGACGGTGGCGATGGAGAAGCGGAAGCTGAACCCGCCGCTCGAGGTGCACGGCAGCCAGATCAGCGAGGCGGTGTCGAAGCTGACCTGGACGGCGAGCGGCGACGCCGGAATCAAGCCGGGGCAGTTCCAGGAGTTCCCGGTCTCCCTCGGGCCGCTCCCGCAGGTCGACAAGATGGTCTTCAAGACGCTGCAGACGTACTCGGACGGCAACGTCTCGCGGTGGATCGAGGAGCCGACGGCGGGCGCGGAGGAGCCGGAGGACCCGGCGCCGGTGCTCACCCTGGCCGCCGCGGCCGAGTCGCCCTCCGCGTCGGCGGCTCCGGTCGCGAACAACGCCTCGGCCGCCGGCGGTGACGGAGACGAAGCCGAGGGGAACGGTCTCGCCACCGGGCTCGGCATCGCCGGGCTGGTCGCCGGGCTCGCCGGCCTGGTGCTCGGTGGGCTCGCGTTCAGCCGCAGCCGCCGGGAGCCGGCCGCGAAGGCCTGACCCGTACCCCGTCACGCGGGCCCGCCGGAGATCCGGCGGGCCCGCGCGTTTTCCCCGATCGCGTGCCGTGGATATCCCCTGATCGGCGGGTCGGCGTCGGTAAGGTCGACCGGGTGTCTGGCTACGGAGGGGGACGGAACGGATGCGGTTCGTGCGCGCGTTCGCCGGAATGGTGCTGCTGATCGTCGGTTTCTCGGCGCTGCTCGCCGGCGGAGTGCTCTGGCAGGTCGGCCGGCACGCCGACCCGAGTGGCGCGTTCACGGCCCGCTTCGAGACCGTGCAGACGTCCGGACACGCGGTGGTCGTGCCGGACCTGGACCGGCTGCTGCGGCAGGAGGCGCCGTTCACCCGGTTCGGGCAGGCGCGGCTACGCCTCGAGGCCAGTACGCCGGACGGTCCCGCGTTGCTCGGTCTGGCCCCGACCGACGAGGTCCGGCGCTGGCTGGAACCCGTACCGCACGCCACGGTGCGGCGCGTGGCGCTGGCCCGCGGCCCGCTGCCGGTCCGGCTCGATCCGGCCGGCGCGTCGCCGGCCACCGGCGGTCCGGCCGGATCCGCGCCCGTGGGCCGTCCCGGCTGGATTCGTGAGGGCATCGGCGAGCTGGAGTGGACTCCGGAAGATCTCGCGGGCCGCCCGCTGAGCCTGGTGGTGATGCGCCCGGACGGCCGCGCGGACCTGACCCTGAACCTGCGCGCCGAGCTGAACGTCGGGTGGGCGGCTCCTGCGATGTGGGGTTTCCTGGCCGGCGGCGTGCTGCTGGTGACGTTCGCCGTGCTCCTGCTCTTCCGCCCGGTGCGCCCCCGGGAAGTCGTCTTCGTGGTCGAGCCGGACCAGGTGCCGGTCCTCGCCGGCCGGCTCGGGGTCACCTCGCTCAGCGGTCTGGGCGCTCAGCCGACCGCCGGCGACAACCGGATGACCAGGGTTCAGCGGCAACTCGTGGCGGTCGGTTCCGGCGCTGCCGAGCGGTCCGCGATAGGCGCGCTGCCCGCTCGCCGCCCGGCCAGCCTCGCGGACCTCGCGGAGACCGACCTTCCCTCCGGTACGGACGTCGGCGCCCGCCCGGCGGCCCGGACCTCGACGGCGACCGCGGAGCACCCGCCGGAGGTGACGCTCACGCTCGCCTGGCCGCCTGTTCAGCCGGAGCAGACGGTTCGACCGGTGCCGGCGGACGGTCGGAGCCGGCCGGGGGTGCCGGCGGACGACAGCGATCAGCGTCCCTGAGCGATCACGCGGGGCCGGTTCGTTCGCTGGTAAGGGGGCCGTCGAACGGCGAGTGGCCCTCCGCGCTGCCGACGTGGAGGGCCACCCTCACCGGGGGATCGGTGCCGCTACCCGAGTTGTCCTTGAGGTAGTTGAGGCTAGATTAGCGCCGATGATGGCTACTCGGGCCCTCTGTCCATTTGATGCAATTTCTCGGGCTCGGCGGTCGGGCGGGACGACTCGGGTCGCGGCACGGGCGGCCGGGCCGGCAGGGTGACCAGCAGCAGCAGGCTGAGCAGCACGTACGTGTTGCGGACCAGGAACTGCCACGGGTTGTCGGTGTTGACCGGCGCGACGCCCCAGTCGTAGAAGGTGACGACGCCATAGATGCTCACGGCGGCGGTGGCGACGGCCAGCACCGCCAGCCTGCGGCGCCGGCCCAGGTCGTCGTCGCCGGTCGGACCGGCGGCGGACAGAGCGCCGACGGTCGACGGCGCGGCTGCGCTCGACGGGCGGGTGCGCAGCGCCGCGTCGGCGAACACCACCACGGCCGGGATGAACCAGTAGAGGTGGTGGGTCCAGGTGATCGGGCTGACCAGCCCGCCGACGAGCCCGGTCAGGGTCAGGCCGGCGAGGTGGTCACCCACCCGTGCGGCCCGGGCCGCACGCCACAGCCCGTACGCGGTCACCACCGCCACCAGCAGCAGCCAGATCAGCCGGTCCGGCTTGTCCGGTGCGGTGAACCGGCTGAGCAGCCCGAACAGCGACTGGTTGCCGGTGTAGTCGGTGCGCCCCACCCGGTCGGTGGCCCACAGTTCATGCGTCCAGAACCGCCACGAGTCGTTCGGCGCGACGGCCGCCGCCAGCAGAGTCGCCGCCGCGGCGGTCGCGCTGGCCACCGCCGCCGCCCACCAGCGGCGGCAGACGAGCAGGTAGACGATGAAGATGCCGGGAAAGAGCTTGAGCGCCGTCGCCAGCCCCACGCCGACGCCGGCCCACCGCCGTCCCTGGGGTACGGCGAAGAGCAGGTCGGCGAGGATCAGCACGACCAGCAGCATGTTGATCTGGCCGAAGGTGATGGTCTCGCGGGTACTCTCCACGGCCAGCACCAGCAGCACCGCCACCGTGAGGACGAACGCCCGGGGCAGGTTGTGTCGCGCGATGACCGGGCGGACCAGCCAGCGGGTGGTCACCACCACGCCCAGCACGGTGAGGATCGTGAAGATCGCGATCGTGGCCCCGAGCGGGATCAGCGCGAACGGCCGCAGCAGCAGCGCGCTGAACGGCGGATAGGTGAAGTAGAGCTCGCCCTGGACCCGGTCCGGCTGGGCGTAGTCGTAGAGCGGGTTCCCGGCCGCCCACCACCGCATCGCCCGCATGTAGATCTTCAGGTCGAAGAAGTCGTGTACCCGTCCGGGCAGGTAGAGCGCCGGCAGCACCGCGGCCAGCGCCACGACAGTGACGAGACGGCGGACCGTACGGCCACCGGGGTCGTCATCGGTGACGGCAGGCGGTGCGACGGATTCGGGTGGCACGGGGAAACCCTAGCGGGCTGGTCCCCGTGGAGCCCGCATCCGCGGCCCGTGGGCTGCGCGTAGTCTGTGCCGGTGGCTGATCTCCTCGTCTGGATCGACTGTGAGATGACCGGGCTGGACCTTCGCAGCGACAAGCTGATCGAGGTGGCGGCGCTGGTGACGGACCGCGATCTCAACGTCCTGGGTGACGGCGTCGACGTCGTGATCCACGCGGACGACGCGGCGCTGGACGCGATGCCGGAGATCGTCCGGACGATGCACGCGAAGTCCGGGCTGACCGAGGAGGTCCGCCGGTCGACGGTCACCATGGCCGAGGCGGAGGACATGGTGCTCGACTACGTCACGACGTACGTGAAGGATCCGCGTACCGCCCCGCTCTGCGGCAACTCGATCGCCACCGACCGCGGCTTCATCGCCCGGGACATGACCCGGCTCGACAACCACCTGCACTACCGGATGATCGACGTCTCGTCGATCAAGGAGCTCTGCCGCCGGTGGTACCCCCGGGTGTACTTCGGTCAGCCGGCCAAGGGGCTGGAGCACCGGGCGCTCGCGGACATCCGGGAGAGCATCCGGGAACTGGAGTACTACCGGCGGACGATCTTCGTGCCGCTGCCCGGCCCCGATGTGGAGAGCGCCAAGGCGGTCGCTGCGCAGCTCTGAGCTCTGCTCCGGCGCTCCGCCGGTGGCGCTCGAACGTCCGGTGCAACCCGCTGGACGGGGTCGCCGGGTGGGGGGCTATTATTGTTCCGCGCCGCCCGGAGCGTTCGACCGGGCAGGGCGACATGGTGGCTGTAGCTCAGTTGGCAGAGCACCGGGTTGTGGTCCCGGTTGTCGTGGGTTCAATTCCCATCAGTCACCCCAGCAGACAGGTCAGGCCCCCTCCCCGGAGGGGGCCTGACCTGTCTGACCCCCCCCCACCCACCCCCCGGGACCCCTCAGGCCCCCCAGCTGGCCGCAGCTGCCGCTGATCATGAAGTTATTGCCTCGACACGCCGTTGTGCTCGGCAACAACTTCATGATCAGCGGGGTGGGCCCCGGGGGTGGGGTCGGGGGGAGTTCTTGGACGCGAAACGCCCCCTCCGTGGAGGGGGCGTTTCGTCGTCTCTCGGGGACGTCAGTCGGTGGTCGGGGTGACGTCCGGGTCCGGCGTCGCGTCGGTCGACGGCTCCGTCGGCGGCTCGTACGGCAGGGCGCTGCCCTTGACGTAGTCGTTCCAGCTCATGTTCCAGTCGGTCCAGCCGTTGCCGTTCTGGAGCTTGCGCTCGGTGCCCTTCACCGTGATCGGATCGCCGATACGGGTGTTGGTGAACAGCCAGGCACCGTCGGCCATCGACACGTTCACGCACCCGTGGGATACGTTCACACTGCCCTGCTGCCCCTCCGACCACGGGGCGGCGTGGATGAACTCGCCACCCCAGGTGAGCCGCTGGGCGTAGTCGATCTTCGTGCGGTAGCCCTCCTCGGGCCCGAGCTCCTCGAACGTGTCGAAGACCGTCTTGCGCAGCTTCTCGATGACCACCATGGTGCCGCTCGACGACGGGGTGCTCTTCTTGCCGAGGCTGACCAGGATCGTCTTGACCGTCTTGCCGTCGCGGGTCACGGTCATCTTCTTGGTCTTGTTGTCCACCGTCATGATCAGCGCGGGGCCGATGTTGATGTCGACGGTCAGGTCGGCGCGCCCGTACCAGCCGCTGCCCATCGGCAGGCCGCCGGCCTGGACCCGGTACGAGACCTTGCTGTTGGCCTTCCAGAACTGCTTCGGCCGGTAGCGGATCTCGGTGGGGCTCACCCAGTGCCAGATGCCCTCCTGCGCCGGCACCGAGGTCACCGTCATCCGGCGCTGCACGTCGTCGCGGTAGCTCTCGGGAATCGCCCGGCTGAACTTGACGATCAGCGGCATACCGACACCGACCGTCTGGCCGTCGCCGAGGAAGCTGCTCACCCGGATCTGCTTACTGGGCTTGGCCATCGTGGTGAAGGTGCTGGTCGCCGTGGCGGGCCGACCGTCGTCACCGGTCGCGGTCACCGTCGCCGTGTAGGTCTCGCCGTACTTGAGCGCGCCGGACGGGAGCCAGGACTTGCCGTCCGCGGCGAGCTTGCCCTTCACCGTCTCGCCGGCGGAGTCCTTGAGCTCGACCGCCGTCTCCACCGCCTCCGTGGTGCTGAAGGCGATGGCCGTGGCGGCCGGCACGTCCTTGGCGTCGGCCTTGGGCTCGCTGATGGTGGCGGCCGCCTTCGGCGCGGGGGTTTCCGTGCCGCCCTGCCACGACGACGGTTTCCCGTCGCCGCCACCGGTGCAGGCAGAGGTCAGTGCCAGTGCGGCAACGATCAGCCCCGCGGCGAGAGCGCGGCGTCGCCCGACCGGTCGGCCGCCGCGACCTTTGTTCAACTGGTCCTGGTCAGCTCGCATGATTCCCTCACAGTCGTGATCCCCGCACAACCCATCGTCTCTTACAGACGCGTCAGAACGGGTACCCGTTGCAGGGGGTGAAACGAAACACCCGGAGAACTTATGCCCGGTTGTTGCTAGAATTCGCGGTTCACGAGCGAAGTTCGGTTATCCGAGTCGGGTGTCGATCCCGCCCATCGACGCAACAGCGTACGCGTACCGCCGCGCCGGCTCGACGTCGCGAGCCGGCGCGCACGGCGACGTCAGAGCGCCGGGCCGGCCCCGCCGTCGGGCACCGGCAGGGCGCTGCCCTTGATGAACTGCGACCAGCTCAGACTCCAGGCGGTCCAGCCGTTACCGGCGGCCAGCTTGCGCTCGGTGCCCTTGACGGTGATCGGGTCGCCGATCCTCGTCTTCTCGAACAGCCAGCGGGCATTGGCGGTGGAGACGTTCACGCAGCCGTGCGACACGTTGCGCCGGCCCTGATCGCCTACCGACCAGGGTGCGGCGTGGATGTACTCACCGCCCCAGGTCAGCCGCTGGGCGTACTCGATGTCCGTGACGTAGCGGTTGGCGGGATCGGGGTCGTCCCGGGTGTCGAAGACGGTCTTCTCCTTCTTCTCCATCACGACCATCGTGCCGCTGGAGGAGGGGGTGCTCTTCTTGCCCAGGCTCACCGGCATGGTCCGGGTCACCTTGCCGTCCTCGTACACCGTCATCTTCTTGGTGGTGTTGTCCACCTTCATCACGAAGGAGCGACCGATCTTGGCGGTCGCCTTCCGGTCCACGTCGCCGTAGCGGCCGTTGCTCAACGGGATGCCGGCCAACGCGATCCGGACGTCGAGCGTCGTGCCCGGCTTCCAGTACTCCGGCGCGCGGTAGTAGGCCTGGGTGCCGTTGTCCACCCAGTGCCAGGCCCCCGGCTGCGGCGGGTCGGTGCGGACGAACAACCGCTTCTGCACGGCCGCGCGGTCCTTCTTCGGGATCCCCGGATGGAACTCGGCCACCACCGGCATGGCCACGCCGTACGTCTTGTCGTCGAAGAGGTACAGCCCGGAGCCGATGGTCGACTTCGGCTTCTTCATCGTGGTGAAGGTGCTGGTCCCCTGATGTGTGGCCCCGTCGGAGCCGGCCGCGGTGACGGTCGCCGTGTAGCTGGTTCCGTACTTCAGCGGTGCGTTCGGCACCCACGACGAGCCGTCGGTGCGCAGCTTGCCCGGCACCCGATCGCCGGCGGCGTTGGTCAGCGTGACCTCTTTGATCTTGGCGCCGTCCGGCAGGTCCGCGCTGATCTCGGTGCTGACCGGCTTGTTCTTCGCTCCGTCCCCCGGGCTGACCGGCAGCGGCGGGCCGGCGGGAGTGGCCGGCGCTGATGAGTCGCCGATCGCGGCATCGGGGGCGGTGCCCGGTGCCGATCCAACGACGAACGACGGTTTCCGCTGCTCGTCGCCGCAACCTGTCAGTACCAGCGAAGCCGCCAGAGCCAGGGCGCCCACCAACGCCCCGGCCCGCGTGAACCTGACCATCCCCACCTCTGTTCTCGCGTGCCTGGCGGACATAGTGCCGCATCTCGCGTCGCCGGCAGGCCCCCTGCGGGATCAAGTTGGGGTCTTCGATGCATTTGCCCGTAAAGCTCGCCCGAAGGGGGGAGCCGGGTATCGGATTGGAACCCCGCTCAGCGCCCGTGCTAATCTTCTCCCCGTTGCCAGCGAGCGCCGCTAGCTCAACTGGCAGAGCAGCGGACTCTTAATCCGCGGGTTCGGGGTTCGAGTCCCTGGCGGCGCACCAGCAATCAAGGCCCTGACCTGGCGTTTCTCGCCGGGTCGGGGCCTTTTTCGGGTCCGGCGGTGGTGGTCGCTCGGTGAGCGACCGCGGATGCCGGGCGACCCGCTGCCCGGGCGTTGTGTCGGTGTACCGGCCCGGGCAACTGCGGGTGTCCGTTGCGCTATCCGCCTTCACTGCAGTCTGCGATCTCGCGTTGGTACTTCGGTTTCTTCAACAAGGCCGACCGGTAGATCTGGAAGGGGGTCCTGTTGCCGGATATGGGCCGGGGTGAGCCGTCGAACGGGAAGTCCCACCCCCCGTAGGAGTCGTGTAGCCGCAGGGTCCAGCCGGACGGCGGATCATTGACCAGGAACCGTGCGTCGGCACCCTCACTCACGACTGGCCAGATCTTTTCGTCCCGGTGATCGCCGTCCAGCAGGACCAGCTCGTAACCGACCATCGTGCACGGCAAGATCATCTGCTCGAACTGCGCCACCCCCAGCCGGTCATCCGCCGTGTCGATCGGGCGGTAGAGGGCCTCGACGTCCAGCAGCCGCACTGGTGATCGGTTCTGAATGTGGATCACGTGCGACTTGCCGGTTTCCTCGATCCACCAGGCGACTCGTTCCACGTACCGTCGCTCTGCTCTTTCGCGTGTCACCTCGTTGATCTGCTGCTGGTCCTGCAGGGTCAGTGCTCCGACGAGTAGGGCCAGGGCGGCGATGACGGCGGCGACCATCGTTCCGATGCCTTGTAGCCAGTCGGTGAGCTTGTGGCCCCGCTCTGCGGACGCGACGGCTGGTGGGACGTGGCTCTCGCGGGGAACGTAGAGGCCACCTGGCCGGCGCTTCCAGGAGGAGTCAGGCGTCGGGGGCAGGTTGGGTTCGGCCATCAGTGCATGTTGGACGGCCGCCTGCGGGCAGTCACCAGGTTGTCCGGTAGGCGACGGATGAACCGGCTGACCGCTTCGGGGGCAGCAGCTTCTCGTGGTCGAGGTCGCCCTCCGGTACCCGGAGTTCCCCGTCGGGCGGCCTGCCGGGAACGCCGAGCAGAATGAGGCGATGCGAGCCGCGTACATCGAGCGTCCCGGACCGGCCGCCGACATCCGGTTCGGCGACCTGCCGGCACCCCACCCGGGCCCGACCGACGTCCTCGTCGACGTGATCGCCACCACCGTCAACCCGGTCGACACCTTCGTACGCTCCGGTGCCTACCGCACGCCGCTGCCGCTGCCGCTCGTGGTCGGCCGCGACCTCGTCGGCCGGGTGGCCGAGGTGGGACCGGGCGCTGCCGGCTTCCACGCCGGAGACCTGGTCTGGTGCAACAGCCTGGGGTACGACGGGAGGCAGGGCAGCGCCGCCGAGCAGGCCGTGGTGCCGGTCGTGCCGCTGCCGTTGTCGGCCGTGGCCGACGCGCACCGCATGCTGGAAGAGGGTGAGCTGCGCGGCCGGCGGGTGGTGATCCACCCGTAGCCGGGCCCTCCCGCTCGGCCGCGCCGGCGGCCCTGTTAATGTCTCTCCCCGTTGTCAGCGAGCGCCGCTAGCTCAACTGGCAGAGCAGCGGACTCTTAATCCGCGGGTTCGGGGTTCGAGTCCCTGGCGGCGCACCAACGATCAAGGCCCTGACCTGGTGTTTCACACCGGGCCGGGGCCTTTTTCGCGTACGCGTGTGGTGAGTGGTCGCTCGGCGGGTGCTCGGGAGCCGTTGGACCGGTGGGTGTTGCCGGGACTGGGCGCAGGCCTCGTGGACGCGCGAGGGCGCACCACTGGTTCTTGCCCGGTATGGGCTCGATGGGGCGACGTGTGGTCCGCATCCGGTCGCTGTCAGGCGAGAGCTTCCGGGGCGCGCCGCCGCCACCACGCGCTGAAGAGGGCCACTACCTGCGTCTTGATCTCGTCCGTGATGATCTCGTTCGCGTCGCCCAGGAGCGGCCTGACGGCGTGCTTGTAGACCTCTGGGTGGTGTTCGATCGAGGGGCAGGTGAAGATGGCCAGCATCCGGAGGGCGCGCAGGGTGTCTGTTCCCAGAAGGGGAAAGTGAGCTTCCAGCAGCCTCGCTAGAGCTGAACACACCTTGTCCACGACAAGGCTGATGACGGCGTCGGTCACCAGCCGGGGCAGTCCCGAATCGAACAGCCGCGACAACGCGCCGGTGATGAACTGCTTGGCGGTACCCGTGAGCAAGTCGACGGCCTTGTTGACCCTCTCGATCAACTGGATCAGCGCCACCAGCAGACCGCACCACGTGTGATCGGCCAGGCGCTTCTTGACCTCCCTGGCGTCAGACTCATTCCGGACGAGGCTGTCTATGCCGGCTGAGATCTCGGGCCACGTGTTCTCCATGACCTGGTGGGCCAGGGTGTCCATTCGACCAAGGTCTGATGACGTCGATGTTGGTTCGACACCGCGTGGCAAACGGCCGTTGATCTTGGCTCGGCCGTCAGCGGCCCACAGGTAGTCGGCGATGTCCAGGCGTGCGAGGTCGAAGTAGATTTGCCGGTTGTGGGTGTTGAACTTTTGGCGTCCGGATCGCCCGTCCCCTTCTACCCTCTGCTTGAGCTCACGCCGCCGGTCGTCGCGCTTCTCTGGCCGGTCTGCGGCCAGACTTGCCCATCCTTTCCACCCGTGTTGTGAACCCCCGCAACCGGAGCATGTGCAGCCCGGCCTCTGGGCGTTTGCGCAGTTGGCTCTGTGTGTGTTGGTCATCATCCGCAAGCCGCCGCCCGGTCCGTTGCGCTTAACGTGACTGGGTGGTGACCCTACGTTGGGCAGTGATGGATGCCAATGGGCGTTCGGTGGGCCCCGGGGCGGCTCGACGTTCGGCATCGAGCTTCTTCAGGTGTTCTGCCTGGTGAGAGCCAGAGATTACTTCTTCTGCTCGGCTATGGCAGATGGTTGATAGACACCTCTTCGCTCATCTGCAGTCACTTCGACTTGCTCTGATCCCCGACCGGCGACCAAGGCTCAGGCCGGACAGGTGGCGACACTCCGGAGCCCGCACTTGATTCCCACGAGGACACCGTGAGGGCTCATCGTGGGTCTTCCGGATGCTTCCCCCGCGCGTCGACTCTGGATGGGCTGTCGACTCGGCCGTCATTGACTTGATGTGACGGCGCGGATGCGCTGTGCTGGCAGATGGTCGTCGTCCGTTCGGAGGTGCTCGTGGCCGCGCAGGTGGATCCCGAGTGGTGGAGTTCGGGGCTTTGGAACGGTCGACCGATCACTGAGTTTCTGCGGCGGCGCGACATCACCGCGGTCTTCCGCTTCCTTCATGCCCGGGGTGTGTCATACGGCAGGATCGCGGCTCTCGTTGGCGTCTCGCCCAACCGTGCTGCTGAAATCGCCAAAGGCGTCCGGCAGGTCACGGCCTACGAGGTTTTGGAACGGATCGCAGCCGGTCTGAACATTCCGCGTCCGGCTATGGGACTCGGGCGCGACGAGGACATCGTTGTGCCTCGCGACCCCGACCGCCTGGCCGTGGAGGTTGGAGCGGACCGCTCGCCGGCCGGTGTCGACGCCCGTGTCGAGGTCAGCAATCTGGTCAGACTCCGACTGGGACTGGACGAGGCTCTGGCGGCGGCGAGTGCCGCTCCTCGGCAGCTTGAGCTGATTGAACAAGCTGCGGGCGAGCATATGAGGGTCTACCCTTCGGCTTCGCCGCACATCATGCTGTCGCTGCTGGCTGCCGACTGCCGAGAGGTCCAGGCGCTTTCGCTTCGGCGGCAGCCGGCGGCAGTCCAGTCCCGGCTGTCCGGGGTGGCGGCGTTGCTGGCGACGATGTGCGCCGATGCGTTGATGAGGCTCGGAGACGTGTCCGAGGCTCGACGGTGGTACGGCACGGCGATCCACGCGGCGGACGACAGCGGGGATGCTCGTTTCAGGGTGCTCGTGCGGGCCCAGGCGGCGATGCTGCCGTACTACTTCGGGGACCCCACCCAAACCGTCGGGCTGGCAGATGCGGCTCTGGCGGTGACGTCGAACGCATCGTCGCCGGGTGCCCTGGCAGCGGCGGGCCGGGCGCGTGCTCTGGCCCGGATCGGCGCCGTCGAGCAGGCACGGTCGGCCATCGATCAGGCACGGCGGCTGTTCGATCAGGCTGGCGACGAGGACACCGACGTGGCGTTCAGGTTTCCGGCGAAGCGGCTGCTGTTCTACCTCTCCGGGGCATACACCTGGCTCGGTGACACGGTGGAGGCGTACCGGGTCCAGGACGAGGCATTGCGGCTCTACGGCGCGGCTCCGGCGGTACCGATCGACGCGGCGCTCATCGCCCTGGACCGGTCGATGTGCCTCGCGCAGGCCCGGCGGGCGACCGAAGCGGCCCTGACGGCGCGTGATGCCGTCGCGGGCCTGCCAGAGACGCAGCGTACGGAGATCATCCTGACCAGGGCCACCGACGTGGCCACGGCGATCCCCGAGAAAAACGGGCGCGGCGAGGTCGCCAGCTTGACGGATTACCTACGGGCGTGCCGCGAGCGCGCCCGTAGTCTTGGGACCACAGCCGCACTCGGTCCCTAGGAGCCCCATGTTCGTCGAGGCGCGCACCCGGCCGGTGCTCGCCGAGGTGTGTCGTCTCCTCGGCTACCCCGACTCGAACGCGATCCTGCTGCGGCACCACACCAACGCCGTTTACGCAGTCGGTGACGTGGTCGTCAAGATCGCCCCGGGCGACCACGACCTGGAACGGGTGCGCGGGATGGTGGCCGTGGTCGACTGGCTGGTGGCCCGAGGTTTCCCCACGGTGGGCCTTCATCCGGGCGTGTCCCAGCCGATGCGGGTGGGCGGGTACGCCGTTACGGTCTGGCAGCGTCTGGACCCGGCACACGACGACCCCATCACCGTCTCCGAGCTCGGAAGCCTCCTCCGGGACCTGCACGCCTTGCCCGCTCCGCCGGTGCCGCTGCCTTCACTGCGACCGATCCACGGCATCGAGCGGGCCGTCACCCGTTCGGAGATCCTGAACGGCAAGGAACAGGATCTGCTTATGGGCCGGCTCGAGACGCTGGCCGCCGGCTGGGAGGCGATGCAGTTTCCCTGCGGCACGAGCATGATCCAGTCCGATCCGCAGATCCGCAACGCGCTCCGGCGCTTCGACGGCACGCCCGTACTGGCCGACTGGGACGGCGCCGCCCTCGGGCCCCGGGAGTGGGACATCGCCACGGTCGCTGTCCACTGCCGCCGGTTCGACCCGCCCGGTCCCGATGCCTTCGCCGGCTTCACCGCCGCCTACGGCTGGGATGCCACATCCTGGCCGAGATTCGAAGAGCTGTGCCAGCTCCGTGAGCTGCAAATGATCGCCACCAACGCTCGCAAGTCGCGGCCCGGAACCGAGGCCGCCGACGAGGTGCACCACCGGATCCGGGGCCTCGTCGACGACGCGTCGGAACTCCGCCGCTGGCACATCCTCTGAGCCGAGTCTTGTAGGGCGCGCACCGCCTGTTCTCTCCGAATTGGCCCAGGTGGGACACGGTGAGGCCCACCGTGCCCCACCACGCTGGGTCTGCCTCCCGGCCAGTGCCGCCAGCGATCGTGGACGTCAGGAACACGTCGGCGCAACGGTCCAGGACCATCCTGACCTCCATGGCGCGCCGACGGGCCAGCGGCAATGTCACGGCAGGGAGATCCAGATGGACGTGCCGATCCGCGACAGGTCGGAATGCGACCCGACGCACCGGCAAGTGCTCGCGTCGGGCACTCCGTCGACCGCACGGGTGACTCCCCGTTCGCGTACCGCCAGCAGGGCTGCGTGGGCGGGTGACCGGCGGTTTGCTCCCAGCCGCTGGCCGACGGCGGTGGGCTTGCCGGTACGCCGGCAAGCCCACCGCACAAACGCGCCGGCGCCGACTGCGAGTCGGCTATGACGGTGTACGTGTCGCGGTACGCGGCGACCGGCGAGCTGACGACAGACCGCGCAGCCGCGGCTGCGGCGTCGGCGCGGCGGGGCTCGACCGATCCGCCACTGCTGACACACGTCTGGCGGATCGTGTTCGAGCGGCAGACGCGGGAAAGCGACCGCCGGTGAGCGGCGACGGAGTGTCTGCCGCTGAGGTCGACCCGAAACCGCCGTCGGAGCATCTGCCGCTGCGTCCGCTCTGGCTGTGCCGGGTCTGTGGGCAGCCCTGGCCCTGTGGACGGGCCAAGCTCGCCCTGTTGACCAGCTACCAGGGCAGCCGGCTCAACCTGCTGCTCTACCTGGCCGGCTGCCTGCACGAGGCCATCGACGACCTGCACCGACTCAACCCGAGCACCACCGGCGACGTCAGGAAGCTGTTCGACCGCTTCCTCGGCTGGGCGGTCCGGCACCGCCGCCACCCGTCCACCGCCGAATCGCAGGAAGCGGAGGAGACATGACCGTCCGGGAGATCGGGATCATCGCCACTACAGGGCAGCCGGCCATCGCCGGGACCTTCCACACCCTGGTCCTGCAGCCCACCAGCTTCTGCAACCTGGACTGCAGCTACTGCTACCTGCCCGATCGGCGCTCGCGTCAGCTCATGTCCGTTACTGTCGCGACCGCCTGCGCCCGTTCAATCGAGCACCAGGACAGCGCTCATCCGGTGAGCGTGGTGTGGCACGGCGGCGAGCCCACCGCCACGCCGATCGACACATTCAATGAGCTGCTCGCTCCCTTCGAGCAGCTACGGCGGGCTGGAAGGGTGCGCCACGAGATCCAGACCAACGCGACGCTCATCGACGAGCGATGGTGCGATCTGTTCGCCGCCTACGACTTTGAGATCGGCGTCAGCATCGACGGACCCGGCATGCTCAACCGGAACCGGATCGACCGGGCCGGACATGCGACGACGGCCCGCACGATCCGCGGCGCGCGTGCACTGGCCGAGGCCGGCTTGCCGTACTCGGTGATCTGCGTCGTCACACCTGAAACCATCGACAACGCCGACGACCTCGTCGAGTTCTTCACCGCCCTGCCCGGGTGCGAGTCGGTGGGCTTCAACATCGAGGAGCAAGAAGGCGCCGAACGCGCGCCGGTGCCGGAGGAAGCCGCGTACCGGTTCTGGAGTCGACTCGTCCGGCACCGACTCGCCGGTAGTCCGCTGCGGATCCGCGACCTGGATCGCTTGGCCGGCTACCTCGGCGGCACCCGTGCCGGCCTCACCGACCATGGCCCGTACGAACCAATCCCGACAGTCGCCCACGACGGCCAGGTGGTCCTGCTGTCACCGGAACTGCTGGGCATCAAGAGCCCGCGGTACGGCGACTTCATCGCGGGCAACGTGCTCGGCGAACCGATCGGCGACATGGTGGCCCGCGCCGGTGAGTTGCGATACGTCACCGAGTTCGTGACGGCGCTCAACGACTGCGCGGACCGCTGCGCGTTCTACGACTTCTGCCGGGGCGCTCAGGCCGGCAACCGCTACTTCGAACACGGCACCTTCACCGCCCGGGAGACCGCCTACTGCCGCACCACCCGGCAAGCCCTGATCCGCGCCGCCGCGGATCACCTCACCCCTCAAGGAGGCACGTCATGACCAACGCCCTCGCTGCGCTTCTCGACGCACCGCCGGACCGCCTCGCCCTCCTCGGCGTCGACCCGAAGCGCGCGGTAGCGTCGATCGACGCGGCGAAGTTCGACAACCGCCCCACCTGGGACAACAAGGGGAAGTTCGACAGCCGCCCCGGCTGGGACAACTGGAACAAGAAGAAGTAGCCCGCCGACCGGCAACACGATCGACGTGCGGGGTGGCGTGCCCACCCTGCGCCCGAACAGGTTGGAAAGACATGCGTACGACCACCGTGGGCGACGTGACGATCCTCCTGCCCGACCTCGACCCGGAAGACCTCGACCAGGCCGCCGGCTTACCCGACGACGACCTCCGCGACGGCCTGTTGGAGGAGGTCTCCTGGCGAGGTCAGCAGATCGCGGACTGGAGCATCCGAGGCTGCCGGATCACCGGAGCGGATCTCGGTGAGATCGCCTGGGAGGGCGGTGCCCTTTATGGCTGCGAGATCGTCCAGACGGACCTGTCCGGAGCGGCCCTGACCGGCGTCAGCATGGAGCGGTGCTCGGTCACCGGCTCCCGCTTCACTGGAACCCGACTCATCGACGTTCGCCTGAAGGACGTTTTGTTCGACAACTGCCGGTTTGACTACGCCACCCTGAGCCGCGTCAGCGCCGCCGGTTCGGTGGCTTTCATCGACTGCACCCTTGTCCACGGCACCTGGTCATCCTGCCGGCTCTCCGGTGTTGTGTTGCGGTCGTGCGACCTCAGCGATCTGGAACTGGACTCGTGCCGTCTCGACGGCGCTGACCTGCGGGGCAGTCGACTGCACGCCTTCGCGGCATCACTGGACAATTTGCAGGGCGTCGCCCTCACCGAGGAGCAGCTTCCCGAGCTGACTCGGATGGCCATCGACGCCCTGAGCATCGACGTCCGCGCTGACGCGGCGCGGGGCCACGACCGCTGACGCCGCTACAGCTGCGGCTGTGGTTGAGGCAACAGCCGCGAGATCGAGCGAGTGGCCAGTTCGTCGCAGACACAGTCCCCGGCTCGTCCGGTCGTCTACCTGGATGGGCCCTTGGCGTATAGCTCGTTGCCGAGGGAAGACGCAGGAATGACCCGCTGGCGTAGTTACGTTCAGTAACAGCCCGCTTCGGTGCGTGGGGCGTCATCGCCGAGTCGGGAGAGGCTTGTCGCGTGCTTCTGGAAGATCGGTGCCGCAGTATGACGCTAATCGGGGAGATCAACTACTGGCGGCCCGATTTGACCGTACTGCGTTTTCTGCCCTCAGCTATTCGGCTGATTCACTGAACAGTGATCTCCAAAATCGACCCCAAAACCACGGTTTGGGTATGTGGGTGCTCGCACGGCCCGCTGACGCGTCACCCAGCGGCCCGCGGCGAGCGCCGTTTCCGGTCACGGTGGTCCTGAGTTTCGGTGTCCCAGTTCACGCATTGAATACTCTCTGTTGCGGTTGTCGGGAACGGGGTGTCGGACTGTCGGCGCCCGGAGGGATCATCGGGGGATGGATAAGCAGGGTGCCACGCGGCGGTTGTCTCCGCGGCGGCGGCGAATCCTGTCGTACCTGGCGCAGCATGGTTCCGCGTCGACGCTGGACGTGGCACTTGTCTGTGCGGTGTCGCGGCTGACGGCTCATCGGGACATGATGTGGCTGCACGAGGCGGGACTGGTGCGCCGCGAGCGCTCGGCGGAGGACCGGACCCATACCTGGTGGTACGGGGTCACGCCCGAGGGAACCGAGATGCTCCGCCGAGCCCTGACGGCGTCGGGGCGGCCGGTTCCACTGCAGTTGGGTCAGCGGCCCTCCAACGCGGCGGATGCCCTGCTGTTTCTGCCGTTGGTCGAGGTGTCGCGGCGCAACCCGGGGCGGTGCGAGCTGTTCCAGTGGCTGGCGACGATGGAGACCTCGTCGTGGTTACGGCAGCACGACCTGGCGCACCTGCGGGCCGACGGTTACGGCGTATGGCTGCAGGACGGGCGGTGCCTGCGGTTTCTGGTACACGTCGACCGTGGCCCGATCGGCGACGTTGTCGCCGAGCACGAGCGGCCGGTGTCAGGGCTGGGTGGACTGCTGGCCGGCTACCGGCGCGCGGACCGGCTGGTGCCGGTCGGAGCGGTTCTGCTGATCGCCCAGGACACCGAGCGGGAGGAACGGCTGCGGGCCGACCTGCTCCACGAGCCACTGCGGAACGCTGTCGCCACGACTACGCAGCAGTTGTTGTACCGCCACTGGCCGGACGAGCAGGTATGGCAGGTGCCGGGGAACATCGGCAGGTGTCGCCTCATCGAGGTCGGATCGTGACCGCACCACGTCACGCTGCCCGGGCAGCCCACTGTGATCGTCGTAGGAGATCTGGTCGTCGACCCAGGCGAAGGGCGTCCTTGCGCCGCGCGCCCACTCGACCAGCCTATGGGTCTTCCAGTGCAATACGCCCACCTCGCCGCGGTGGGGCCAGTCGACGCACTTGCTAGTTCATTCGGCCCGCTCCCGGCGGACCGGGTTGTCGCGCCAGTCACGGTATGGCGCCTCCTTCGGCCAGAACTGTTCACCGCAGGAGCAGAAGTAGACGTTCGCCCTTTCCCCAGACCAGATCATCTCCTCGTGCCGAAGTTGGTGCCCGGTGCGCCTGGCCTGCCACATCGCTCGGATCACGGGTGCTCCTCCTCGTAGACGAGGTCCCTAGTGTCCCAGACGTTCTCGCTTGGCTTCTGACGCAGCACGCAGGCCAGCACGGGTGACCGCGGCACGGACCCGTCCGGTGGGTCCAGCGCCGGACTGCGTCTCTCCAGACGCTTTGCTCTCCGGCAGCAGTCCTGGTCGTACTCCAGCTACGGCCGCCAGCACCACATTTTGGATCCTCAACTAAGGAGTTCTCGTGCTTTCGCTGACACCTTCACCTACTGCCATAGGCATTGGTAGTGACGAGTTCCGGCTTGATCTCCGTTCGGGGGTCGGGCTTGGCGTCAGCGTTGACGTCAGTCTTCAGCCGGACCCCCGAACCGACCCCCTGTTTCCTCTCACACCGCAGGTCAGTCCGTCTGTCAGCGCCGTCGGCTTGTCCTGCGACAGACCCTGCCTGGTCTCGGGTCTCTCCCCCTGGGGCTGGCGTTCCTACCGGGGAAGGAGGTGGTAGCCGGTGGATGATCCGGTCCTTCGGGTCCAGTCCCAGCTGACCGGCCGTGACCGTGTGCTGCTGGGCTGGTTGTACGACCACGGCGTGTTGACGTCGTTCCAGATCGCGCACGCTCTGTTCCCGTCGTTGGACTTCTGCCAGCGGCGGCTGCGAACCCTGTACCGGCTGCGGATGGTGGCCCGGTTCCGGCCACAGCGGGCCGACGGCGGCTCGTACCCGTACCACTACGTCATCGACCAGCTCGGCGCCGAGGTCGTCGCGGCCAGCCGGGACGAACGCCCCCCACGGCGCGACCACTCCCGGGCGGAGCGGCGGCGCTGGACCTCGACCCGCAGCCTCACCCACCGCCTCGGGGTGAACGGCTTCTTCACCGACCTGGCCGGGCACGCCCGCACCCATCCGGGGACCGGCTTGATGGAGTGGTTGCCGGAGGCGGTGTGCCAGCGCGCCGGGACGTTCACCAGCCGGCGCGATCCGGGGCTGGTGCGGGCGTATCAGCCGCGGGTCCGCCCGGACGGCTACGGCCGGTGGGTCGAGAACGATGTCGAGGTGCCGTTCTTCGTCGAGTACGACACCGGCGCCGAGCAGTTGTCGATCCTGGCCGGCAAGGTGGACGGCTATCAAGAGCTGTTCGGCACGATCGAGCGGGCGTGGCCGGTGCTGTTCTGGCTGCACTCGGCCGCCCGCGAGCGCAACCTGCGCCGGGTGCTGGCCGACGTGCCGCTGGCGGTGCCGATTGCCACCGGAGCCCGCGACCACGCCGCGACGACGGGCCTGAGCCCGGCAGAGGCGGTGTGGGCCATGGCCGGCCGGGAAGGCCAGCGGCTGCGGCTGGCCGACCTGGCCGGATATGCCGTTGACGTCTCCGGCCGGGCGGGTGAGGCCGCGTGATCGGCGACGGCACAACGGCCGTGGACAGTACCTCCGCGCCGGAGCGGCCATCAACGGCCGGCGTCTGTCACGGATCTGTCGTGAGCAGCGCGGTCGGCGCTGACAGATCCGTGAGAGCACCAGTCGTCCGCTCCCACAGCGGCGGACCCCTTCTCGCTCCGGCGTCCGCGTCGGGCGGTCCGCGACCGATGTCCGGTCCCCGTCCCGGCTGTTGTCCGACGCCGGGTCGGTCCGCTACCCGGTCCTGCCGCCTACCGCTGGCGGACGGGACCGGAACGCCGGTCAGGGTTGAGGGGGTGATGGGTCACGACAGCGCCGGTCCGTGACCCGGACGGCAGTCCGCGTGGCAGCCGCGTGGAGGGTGTCGTCCAGGTTGTCATCATGCTGGCCATCGGCGGCGCAGCGGGGGCGGCCAGCTTCACCCACGTACACAACGTGGCCGCCGCGCACGGCCAGCCCGGTTGGCTGGCCTGGGCCGACGCGATCGTCCTAGAGCTGATGTCCATCGCCTCCGGCCTGGAACTCCGACGCCGCAAACGCGCCCACACTTCCACCGTGTTCCCGGCCACGGTGCTGGCGTGTGCGGTCACCCTGTCCCTGGCAGCGCAGGTCGTCGAGGCCGAACCCTCGATCATCGGGTGGGTCGCTGCCGCCGTACCCGCGCTCGGGTTTCTCGTCATGGTCAAGATCGCCCTCGGCCGGACCAGTACCGCCATGCCCGCCCCTGCCGTGGCGGGTCTGGACTGCCAATCGGATGAGGCCGGATGGACCCGTCCGGACAGCGGACCGGACGAGACCGTGGGGCCCGCCGTCACGGCGGGGGAGCGGTCCAGCAACCGGACCGTCCGCTCATCGGATGCTCGTCGTCACGGGGGCGGACGGGAACGGCGGGAGCGAGCGGACCGGGGACCGTCCCCGCAGCCGTCCCGTGCGGTGGCCGAGTTACTGCCAGCGGCGCGAAAGGTCCGGGACCGGCTCGCTGCGGACGGGCAGGCACTGACCCGGGCGGCGCTCGCCGAAGCCCTTCGCGCAGCCGGTCACACCGTGTCCAACACCCGAATATCCGAACTGCTCAAGACCCTCAAGGTTGAGTCGTCGGCACCACCTGAGCTGATCGCGAGCCCGGCCGTACCGACCAACCCGACGCCACCGCCTCTGTCACCGGAGCGGCGCAACGGTGGCGGAGCAGCCACCCCTGCGCCGGTCGACCCCGACGGGGCTACCCCGCTCCTACCGCACAGCCATCCATCTCATAACCAGGAGAAGCCTGATCATGAACAGCCCAACGAACCCCGCTGACCAGACCACCCGCACGACGACCGACAACACCACCGCGCCCAGTGTTGGGCAGGTGTGGACGATCGAGCGCATCCGTGCCCTCGGCGTGACCACCACCCTCGCCACCACCGCGTCGGTGCTCGGGATCAGCCGATCCCAGGCGTACCGGCTCGCCGCCACCGACCAGTTCCCCATACCGCTGATCCGGGCCGGCAGCCGCATCATCGTCCCGGTCGCCGCCCTCCTGGACCTTCTGCAGCCAGGCCCTGCCGCGGCCGGCGGCGGGCGACTTGAAGCCGGGGCGAAGGTGAGCGTGGATGCGATGACCCCGCCACCAGCGGATTCCACCCGACACCGCTGGCGGCACCATACGAAGCATCCAGGAGACGATGAGTGAAGGGATCCACCTTCAAACGCTGCGGCTGCCGCGACAGAGTCACGGGCCGGCGACTGGGACGCTCCTGTCCCCAGCTTCACCGGCCCGGCGGCGGCTGGTCCCGCACCCACGGCCACTGGCACTGGCAGATCGAAGTACCCGCCCGCGCCGACGGCACTCGCCGCCCGCTCCGCCACGGCCCCTACGCCACCCAGGCCGACGCCGACACCGTCCTCGACCGCATCCGAGCCACGCTCGCCGTCCCCGACCCCACCGACCCGCACACCACCGTGAAGACCGGCGACCTGATCGAAACTGCCGTCAAGACCGGCGCGCCCGTCCCCACCCCGGATCAGGTCCGGCGGGCGCTGCACCTGGACATCACCCCGACCGAACTGCCCACCATGCAGGCGTACCTGACCGACTGGCTCGCCGGGCGCAAGAACATCAAGACCGGCACCCTGCGCTCCTACGAGGGACACATTCGGCTGTACCTGATCCCGCACCTCGGCCACCTGCGCATCGACCGGCTCCGCCCCGGACACATCGACGCCATGTACGACGCCATCGCCGAGCGCAACACCACCATCGCCACCCTGCGCGCCAGCCGCGAGCCCGCCAAACGCGACCAGGTCAAGAACCAGCGGATCGTCGGCCCCAGAACCCTGCACGTCATCCACGCCACCCTGCGTAAGGCCCTCAACGACGCGATGCGCCGCCACCGCTACATCGACATCAACCCCGCCCTCATGATCGAACTACCAACAGCCCGACCACCCAAGCCCACCGTCTGGACCGAGCAACGCGTCAAAACCTGGCGCGACACCGGCACAACCCCCAGCCCCGTCATGATCTGGACCCCCGAACACACCGGCCGATTCCTCGACCACACCCACGACGCCGGCGACCGGCTCTACGCCCTCTACCACCTCATCACCTTCACCGGCCTCCGCCGAGGCGAAGCCTGCGGCCTGCACTGGGACGACCTCGCCCTCGGCGCCCACACCCTCACCGTTCGCTGGCAACTCGTCCAACACGGCTGGGCCACCACCATCGACACCCCCAAAACCACCGACAGCGAAGCCACCGTCGCTCTCGACACCGAAACCGTCGCGGTACTGCGCGCCCACCGCACCCGGCAACACCGCGAACGCCTCGCCGCCGGTGCGGCCTGGACCACCACCGGACTCGTGTTCACTACACCCACTGGTGGGCGGCTCCACCCGGCCGACGTCACCGACCACTTCCACCACCTCGCCACCCAAGCCGGGCTACCACCCATCCGACTTCACGACCTTCGCCACGGCGCCGCCACCATGGGCCTGGCCGCCGGCGTGCAGATGAAGATCATCTCTAGCCGACTCCGCCACTCCAGCCCGCACTTCACCGCCAAGTTCTACGGCGACGTTCTACCCGAGCTATCCCACGCCGCCGCCGAAGCCACTGCGTCGATCGTCCCGCGCCAGCGCGCCGCTGAAAGGTCGGCGTAGCCCGGCCACCGCCGCCCGTTCTCGCTGCTGATCTTCGTAGGGGGTCAGTGGTTGACAGCGTAAGCAGGCCCCGAAGGCGACCAGGAAGCATTCAGCGGTGTCCCGCCGCCGCTGCCAACGCGCACCAACTATCAAGGCCCTGGCCTGCTCGATCTCTGACGGGTCAGGGTCTTCTTGCGTACGTCCGTGATTGGGTGTGGGCACGGTGGCTGCTCGGGAGCCGTTGGACCGGGATCGGCGTCGGTGGACGCGATGCGATGCCAGGCGGACGGGCCAGTAGATCAGGCAGAGCTGTCAGCTGGCTGGCCCAGTTCGACGGCAACCACGCGCTCGCCCGCGGTCGCGGCTATACCACCGTGAGTTACCTCGCAGGTGGCAAGTCGAGTGCTTCGACGAGGCCACTCCCTTGTCGCGCCGACGAGCTCTGGTAAGACTTCACCCTGTGACGACAGAGCCGGCTTGGACCACCGCTGCTGAGGACCGCAAGAAGGAGCGGGAGCGAGCTGAACTTCACCGGGTGATCTGGAAGATCGCCCACGACCTGCGTGGAAGCGTGGATGGCTGGGACTTCAAAGCGTACGTGCTGGGGACGCTCTTCTACCGATTCGTCTCCGAGAACCTGACGGCCTACCTCAACGAGGCCGAGCGCCGCGCAGGCAACGAGGACTTCGACTACCGCTATCTGTCCAACGCCGACGCCGAGCTCGGGCGCAAGGAGACGGTAAAGGAGAAGGGCTTCTTCATCCTGCCCCAAGACCTCTTCGCAAACGTGCGTGAGCGGGCTAGCAAGGATGAGAATCTCAATGAGACTCTGACGCGGGTATTCACCAACATCGAAGCCAGTGCGGTCGGCACCCCGTCGGAGGACGACATCAAAGGCCTTTTCGCCGACCTCGACGTCAACAGCAGCAAGCTCGGCCCCACGGTCGCGAAGCGCAACGAGAGGCTGGTCAAGCTCCTCGACGCGATCGGATCGCTGAACTTCGGCAACGGCGAGTTCAATGAGAACACCATCGACCTGTTCGGTGACGCGTACGAGTACCTGATGCAGATGTACGCATCCTCGGCCGGCAAGTCTGGCGGCGAGTACTACACACCGCAGGAGGTCTCCGAGCTGCTCGCCAGGATCACGGTGGTCGGCAAGACCGAGGTGAACAAGGTCTACGACCCCGCCTGCGGCTCGGGTTCGCTGCTGCTGAAGTTCAAGAAGGTGCTGCCCAATGGGGTCCGGCAGGGCTACTTCGGTCAGGAGATCAATCTAACCACGTACAACCTGTGCCGAATCAACATGTTCCTGCACGACATCCCGTACGAGAAGTTTGATATCGCCCACGGCGACACGCTGATCGACCCGTACCACTGGGACGACGAGCCGTTCGAGGCGATCGTCTCCAACCCGCCCTACTCCACGCGCTGGGAAGGCGACTCGAACCCGCTGCTGATCAACGACGAGCGGTATGCCCCCGCGGGCGTGCTGGCGCCGAAATCGAAAGCTGACTTGGCGTTCACGATGCACATGCTGTCGTGGTTGGCGGTCAACGGAACGGCCGCGATCGTTGAGTTTCCCGGTGTGCTCTACCGCGGCGGTGCGGAGCAAAAAATCCGCAGATATCTCATCGACAATAACTACGTCCACACCGTCATTCAGCTCCCACCGGACCTCTTCTTCGGCGTGGCGATCGCGACTTGCATCATCGTGCTGAAAAAGGCGAAAACCGACAACCGGGTGCTCTTCATCGACGCCTCGGCAGAGTTCACACGCCAGGGAAATAAGAACAAGCTCGCCGCCGGTCACCAAGCCAAAATTCTGGAGGCGTTCACCCGTCGAGCGCCCGTTGACCACTTCGCGGCTCTGGTTGACTATGAGGCCATCCGTGACAACAATTACAACATCGCTGTCAGCTCTTACGTCGCGGCGGAGGACGTTCGCGAAGCGGTCAATATCAAGGTGCTAAACGCCGAAATCTCCCGCGTAGTCTCCCGCCAGGCTGAGCTGCGTACCCAAATCGACGCCATTGTCGGCGACCTGGAATCTGACGATGCGACTGTCTGAATTGCTATCCAAAGCTCCTGCCAGTGAGGAAGCACAGGTCGAGCGCTTCCTCAACGCTCGCCTAGCCTGGGGTAAACATAAGACGATCGAGGTCGGCAAGGTCGCCATCAACTTCAAGTGCAAGACCTGCGACGATGTTCGGACGTTCATGTCGGGTGACAAGCTGTCCTGCCTTGGCGTTGGTGATCGTGTGGTAAGCATCGACGCGTGCCTCAAATGCCCGGTCTGCGGAGCGCCCGTAGAAGCCTGGTTCCTCGTAGTGTCCAGGGATGAACTCGACGGACCGGCACCGACCGTGAGGTTGGAGCGCTATGTAGACAACCGACGCGGCATGGCGAGTCGGGTCGGAGTCGGCGCAGGTGATTTCGATAACCTACTGGAGCGAGCGCAGCTCGCATACGAGGTGCAGCTAGGTGCAGGATCCATGGTCTACCTCCGGAAGATTTTCGAAGCAATCACCAACCAGGTCGCCGATATCGCAGGCATAACCACCATGGGCAACAATGGCCGACCCAAGCCGTTCCGACACCTCCTTCGAGAGGTTGATGAGCAGCATCACATCATACCCTTGGCGTTCTCCAGCGACGGATACAAGTTGTTCAGCGAGCTGAGTGAAGTCGTCCATGGCAATTCAAACGAGGAAGTGGCCCTGCAGAAGTACCACCCCTGCCGAAGCTTAGTTATCGGAATCATCCAGAATGTCGCCAGCGACCAGGAGATGAAGCGCGCGATCGATGCACTCGGATGGAATATTGGCAGAGTGAACGTCTCATCAAGTGGAGTGATGGCACCATGAGCAAGATCGGTAAACTGCTTGCCGAGCACTGCCCGGATGGTGTCAAGAGCATGAGGCTCGGTGAGATCGGAACCTTTGTCCGCGGACGTCGCTTCACTAAGGCTGACATGGTTGAAGAAGGAATTCCCTGTATCCACTACGGGGAAATCTACACAGAATATGGCGTGTCCGCGAGCGCCACCGTCTCGTATGTGAGAGAAGATCTGCGCAATCAGCTGCGCTACGCCCAGCCGGGGGATGTGATCGTCGCTGGTGTAGGGGAGACGGTTGATGATGTGGGTAAGGCCGTGGCATGGCTCGGTGAAGGAGAGGTCGCTATCCACGATGACTCATTTCTGTTCCGGAGCGAACTAAATCCGACCTACGTCTCCTACTACTTCCAGACGAGCGCCTTCCGCGCCGAGAAGGAGCAGTATGTCGCACGCGCCAAGGTGAAGAGGCTCTCCAGTAGCGGTCTGAGCAAAGTCACTATCCCGGTTCCTCCACCCGAGCTTCAGGACGAAATCGTACGGATTCTCGATAAGATGAGTGAGCTGCAAGCTGAGCTGCAAGCTGAGCTGCAAGCTGAGCTAGAAGCCCGCACGCGCCAGTACGAGCACTACCGAGACAAGCTGCTGAAGTTCAAGGAGCGGGTGGCGTGAGTCCGGCCAGCGGAGTGGAGGCACCCGACTCGGCGCTACGATATGCGCCCATCGCGATGAGCGACCAATCCACCGTCGTTGCGGCGTACGAGCCGGACGATGGTGTCGATCAGAGCTACCAGTCCGAGGCCCAGCTTGAAGCTGAGTTCATCGAGCTGCTCGAGCAGCAGGCGTACGAGCGACTTCGCATTGCGTCATCGGCTGACCTGGAGGTAAACCTTCGGCGTCAGCTGGAGCTGTTGAACAGTGTGGTTTTCAGTGACGATGAGTGGAATTGGTTTTTCGCCAAGAAGATTGCCTCGAAGAATGAGGGCATCGTCGAGAAGACGGCGCGCATTCAGGAGGACCCGATCCAGGTCCTCGCGCGTGACGACGGCACGAGCAAGAACATCAAGCTGATCGACAAGTCGAACATCCATGCCAACCGACTCCAAGTGATCAACCAGTACGATACGATCGGTGAGGGTGCCGGTACGGCTCGCAAGCACCGCTATGACGTGACGATCCTGGTTAACGGGTTGCCGCTGGTGCATATCGAGCTGAAGCGGCGTGGGGTGCCCTTGAAGGAGGCGTTCAACCAGATCAACCGCTACCAGCGGGAGTCGTTCTGGGCCGATGCCGGACTGTTCGAGTACATCCAGCTCTTCGTGATCTCCAACGGCACGCACACCAAGTACTACGCGAACACGACTCGTGCCCGGAAGGTGGCTGAGTCCGAGGGCGGCAAGCGTAGGCGTAAGCAGACATCGAACTCGTTCGAGTTCACCTCGTGGTGGACCGACGCGGAAAACCGGCGCATCGGCGACCTCACCGCGTTCACGCGTACCTTCTTCGCCAAGCACACGCTGCTGAACGTGCTAACGAAGTACTGCGTCTTCGACGTCTCTCGCATCTTGCTGGTGATGCGGCCCTACCAGATCGTGGCGGCTGAGCGCATCCTGCGGCGAGTGGTGTCCTCGGCGAAGGCGACTGGGCCGAAGGCCGGCGGCTACATCTGGCATACAACAGGGTCGGGAAAGACGCTGACATCGTTCAAGACCGCGCAGCTTGCGTCGAAGATGGAGGGTATCGACAAGGTTCTCTTCGTAGTGGACCGCAAGGACCTCGACTACCAGACGATGCTGGAGTACAACCGCTTCGAGAGGGACTCGGTCAACGGGTCACGCTCGACCGCCGAGCTCAAGCGGCAACTCCAAGATCAGAACGCCTCGATCATCGTCACCACGATCCAGAAGCTGTCGCGGTTCATCGAGCAGAACAAGGGCCACGAGATCACCGAGGGTCACGTGGTGTTGATCTTCGACGAGTGCCACCGGAGCCAGTTCGGGGATATGGGGACCGCGGTGCGCAAGGCCTTCCGCCGCTCCCACCTCTTCGGGTTTACCGGCACCCCGATCTTCCCGCAGAACGCCGGCGGGGCGACAAAGGACACTACCGAGAATATCTTCGGCGACCGACTGCACAGCTACACGATCCTGGACGCGATCAACGACGGGAACGTGCTTCCCTTCCGCGTCTCCTACCAAAACACCGTGCAGGCAGCAGACGACGTCGAAGACAAGCAGGTCGCCGGAATCGACATCGAAGAAGTGCTGCGCCATCCCGAGCGAATTCGGAAGATTGTGGCGTATGTCCTCGACCACTTCGATACCAAGACTATGCGCACCCAAGGGTACAGCCTGAGTGAGAAGCGAGTACGTGGCTTCAACTCGATGCTGGCGACCGCGTCAATCCCCGCCTTGAAGATCTATTATGACGAGTTCGCCCGGCAGCAGACCGAGCGTGCGGCCGCGGATCCGTCCTACCAGCCGCTGAAGATCGCCACGATCTTCAGCTACGCGGTCAACGAGGACGAGGAGGTCGGCGGCATCCTCGATGACGAGGCGATGGACGCGGACCAGCTCAACGCCTCGTCCCGCGACTTCCTTGAACGCGCGATCAGCGACTACAACGTCACCTTCGGCACGACGTACGACACCTCGGCGGCGAAGTTCGAGAACTACTACAAGGACCTCGCGCGTCGAGTGAAGGATCGCGAGGTCGACCTGGTCATCGTGGTCAATATGTTCCTGACCGGGTTCGACGCAACCACACTGAACACGCTGTGGGTGGACAAGAACCTCAAGTCCCACGGGCTGATCCAGGCGTTCTCCCGCACCAACCGGATCCTCAACTCGGTCAAGGCCTACGGCAACATCGTCTGCTTCCGCAATCTGGAGAAGGCCGTCGACGATGCCCTGGTGCTCTTCGGCAACTCCGAGGCCAACGGAGTGGTGCTGCTCAAGCCGTACACCTACTACCACACCGCGTACGTCAGCCTGGTTGAGCAACTTCTGGAGCAGTGCCCGCCCGGAACCGAGCCATTCGGGGAGGCTCAGGAGAGGGCGTTCGTCGTGCTCTTCGGCCGGATCCTCAGACTGCGCAACATCCTGACCTCCTTCGACGAGTTTGCTCACGACGAGTCGCTGCCACCGAGGCAACTGCAGAACTACACGAGCGTCTACAACGCACTCTGGGAGAGGCGCCGCAAGCGGGACACCGGCGAGAAGGAGTCAATCCTCGACGATGTCGTCTTCGAGATCGAGCTCATCAAGCAGGTTGAGGTCAACTTCGACTACATCCTGATGCTGGTACAGAGGTGGCGTGACGAGGGCCAGGCCAATATGGGCGACGAAGGCAGGATGCCGCTGCGTGCCATCGAGGATGCCATCGATGCCAGCCCGTCGCTGCGAAACAAGAAGGACCTGATCATGGAATTTGTCGACTCCATGTCGGTCACCGGCGAGGTCAACGACGACTGGCGCGTCTTCGTCACTCGACGACGAGAAGCCGAACTCGCCGAGATCATCGACGCCGAGCGCCTTCGGCCCGAGCATACGAAGTCGTTTATTGAAGCGGCCTTCCGCGACGGCGCGATCGCAACCAACGGAACGGCGATCACCCAGGTCCTGCCACCGGTCTCGCGCTTCGCGAAGGACAACAACCTCGGCGCCAAGAAGGAGCGCGTCATCGCGAAGCTGACCGAATACTTCGAGCGCTTCTCCAAGCTGGCTTGAAAGGCACCGCCTATCTGGCCCACCAGGGAGCAAGCGCGGCGAGGTGGGCGCGTACGGCATCGGTGAAGGCGGTCTCCAGCGGGAGTAGCGACGATAGGTCGATGACTGTCGGCGGGATGTTCATCGCGGGGTCCTCGGTGATTGGCGTGGCTTGCCATGCCTCGCGCATCGCACCCCCGGCGACCTTGCGCAGTTCGCGCACGAGAGCGGTGTACGCCTCGCCCACGGTGCTGGACTCGGCGGCGGTCCAAGCGGTGAAGTAGCTCAGTTTGCTTTGGATCTCCCGCGTTGCTTCGGACAATCGGACACGCTCGGCGGCACCGTCGTCGTGGCGGCGCCGACGGATCGCGTACGGCATCTCCTTGTATGCCGCGTACGCCTGAAAGGCGCTGGCGAATAGGTCACGTTGCCGGGCGCGTTCCTCCTCACGGCTCTTGCGCCGCGAGGTCCACACCGTGATACAGGCGGTCAGGACTGCAGCAAACACCGCCCCGGAAAGTACGCCGGCCACGGCCAAGGTTGAGGCCGCTTGCGGCTGCGGGGCCTGGGGCGGCGGCCCGGTCCCGACCGTTGCCACGACGATCGCGCTACTGCTCGACAGCGGTACCGGGGGAGCGGCGCTGGAGAGGGCCGGCACGAGGCCGGCTAGTGCCGTCGGCGGTGGGGTAGGGGGCACACGTTCTCCTAACGGTTGTGGGGTGCCTCGTCGCCAACCCACTCGCCCGTCCTTCGCCACCATTCTTCCCGAACCAGATGCGCGACGACATGCCCGAGCAGCGCCGCCGCGCCATCGCGACGCAGCCACCGCTGCTCCGGGCCGTCGAACGGCCACCACATGCACAGCTCCCCACCGTCGTAGCGGTGCGGGGACTCAGTGGGTCCGTCTACGAACACCCGTGGCACCTCCGGCGAGCCGGTGGAGAACACGATGGTCACCTGCCTCGGTTCAATACCCGGCGGGAACACGGTGCACCGCACCGCGTACCCGCCCCGGAACCGCCGAGGTGGGCGAACTACCCCGACTGGCACGCCGGTGGCGGCGAGCTGAGCAGCGAACCGTAGCCGTGGAGCCGGCCTGGCGAACCAGGCCGGCTCCCGCCAGGGCCTCCGGGTCACCGCGGCGACCGGCCGCCGTAGGCGCGGGTCGGGACCACCAGCGCCGCCGGCCCGGCGAGCCCCAGCGCGGTGGTGGGTACCGGCTGGCGCTGGCGCAGCAGGTCGGCTACGGCGGCCAGCCCGTTGTTGTTCGGGTCGTCGATGTACTTCCAGAACATCTTGTGCAGCGCCGCCTGCACCGCCATCTCGTCGGTGTCGTTCGCGAGGGCCTCGGCGAGCGCGTCGGCGGCCTTGCGCAGCCGGGTCGCCACGACCGTGCGGTCGAGCAGCAGCTTCAACGGTGCGGACACCTCGGCGGGGTCGGGCGTGGCGTACCCACGGCTGATCCGGGTGGCCGCGCGGTCGAGCACCGTGTGCAGGGCGGTCGGCACGCCCATGCCGGTGTCGACGAACTCCCACGCGAGCGTGGACAGGTGGAACGACGACATGCCCGGGGTCGTGTACTGCTTGTTCCAGGCCTTGAGGAGCCGGATCACGATCCGGCGGGTCGTGCGCAGCGGGGCCGGTCCGGCGTTGAACAGCTGGACATGGCCCTCGGGGTGCGAGGCCTCCCAGCGGTCCTTCTCCAGGTTCGGGATCCACAGGCCGTCGCCGTCGCGGCGGGTCAGTGCCACGACCAGGTCGACCGTCGGGTCCTGGCCATCGACCGGGGCGCTGAACGACAACTTCGGTCCACGCTTCGAAGTGCCGCAGCGTGCCTTCGGGTACGTCTTGCGGACTCCCGGACCGAGTAGCGCACACAGCTGCTCAGCCACCCTGGTCGGCGTCTCACCCCCGCCCTCCGGGCCGAGGTTGGGGTAGCAGCGACGGTCGAGCACGAGCCCGCCGTCGCCGTCGGTCACCGGGTGGTTCATGGTGTGGTGCGCCAGTGAACCGCTGGCGTAGGTCCGGAGCGAGCCGGGCAACCCCGTCGCGAGGTCGCGCACCAGCTGCAGCCGGACGCGGGCCTCCTTCAGCGGGACGTCGCTGGCGTCGATCTGGAGACGGACGGTGGACAGGAGTTCGGCGGTGTGACCCATATGGTGGCCCCCAATCCGCGCTGCATCGCGGCGCAGCGCTTCGTCGGCAGCACCCTGGTCGGGGTGCTGAAGGGCCGTCGGTGGCCCTCATCCACCTCTGACGACGCATCTCGGGATCCGTCCAACCTGCGATGACGCGCAGGTCAGAGGCAGTCCCGGCAAACCGTTCCGCCGGCCGGGAACATGGCCAGCCCGTACGTCAACATGCAATGCTCGCAGCGGCGCTCGCGTTTCAGCGTGCATGTGCAGTGTCCGGAGGGACAGCGGGGCTCGTTGCAGGTGGCGCAAAGGCCGGTCACCTCGAAGAGGTTGCCGCACACCTCGCACTCGGCCTCGGTCGGCTGCCGCTGGGCCGGCACGCCGGGCCGGGGTGGGGAGAACGTCTGCCACGGGGCGTGGTCCGTCACCAGGACGGCGATCAGGTAGCCGTCGCACCATGCGGCCTGCCCGTAGAGCGGGTCGCTGCTGTGTCCGGAGCGGTAGCGGATCGTGGTGCTGTCGGCGGTGAACGCCGCGCCGTCGGCACGCCACGGGTCGCGCAATGCGGCGGCGACCAGCGCTGTCTGGGACTGGTCGCTGCCGCGAGCCGGCGGGTAGATGCCCTTGGCCGTGGCGAACGACACGGCGCCGTCTGCGTCGTAGAGCACGACCGCGCCGAAGCTGGCGAGGTGTTCGGCCGCACGGACGACGCAAGCGGCGCGCGACGCGCTGGACTTGCGGTAGAGCGCGACGATGTCGCCGGCCGTGGGCGTCTGGTCGCCGAAGCAGCCGGACACCACCGCGTCGGGCAGTAGCACTCGGGCAGCAAACAGGTCGCAGGCGTCGTCCTCGAAACGGTCGTCGGCGGCCATTAGGATCCTGGTGCCGAGGTCTGTGTCGGTGTTCTGAAGATGGTGGCCGAGCTCGTGCAGCGCGGTGAACTGACGACGACCTGGTGAGGCCGACACGGCCACGCAGAGCGTTGGCGGCTGAGTTTCGTCGTTGTAGCTTCCCGCCACCGAGCACCCCCCGGCGGTCGACGAGGTCTCATCGACCAGCCGCACCTGCACGTCCGGCCAGGTCTGCACCTCGGCGAGCGCATCGACGCGCAGCCGGTCAAGTACGCCGGGCTGGCGCTGTTCCACCCGGTCCAGCATGGCCATAGCCTGCGTCTTTACGGCGGCCGATGTTGCCCTACTCGCCATGCTCGGCTCCGCTTGTCGCGGTTTCGGAGGCTGCGAGCCATTGGCCGATCCGCCTGCGCCAGTCCGGGGCGGTGCCGCCAGTCTGACGAAACGCCATCGCGAACGTTCCAGTCCCGGCTCGAAGCCGTGCGACGTCTTCTGAAACGTCCAAACGGCGGGCGATCGATCGCCATGCTGTCCGCCATCGCGGCTGCTCCAATTCCACCGCAAGGTCCGCAGGCAGCCCGCCCGTCGTCGCCATGATTTCCTCGGCGGCGTAGCCAAGCAGTTGAGCCAGGACCTCGGCCTGCTGCAGGGTCACCGGCTGCTTTCCCTGCAAAATCTTCATCACGGTGGGCTGTGGGAGCCCGAGAGCGGTGATCACGGCAGGTAGTCCCACACGGGCGGCGGCCGACTTGAGGTTCACGGCCTGCGCTGCTTGTACCGGGACCAGCGGCGCGGCTCCCAGGACGTCAAGATCGTCCGACAGGCTGGCGCGGACCGCGGTACTGCTGTCGAAAGGATTGACAGCCGGCCGTCCTCGACGGGTACCTGGAGGGGGTGTGCGGATGGTGCCGGTTGAGGTGTCGGCGCACCAGGCGGTGATACTGGCGGACCAGTTGTCGATAGCGCGGCTAAGCGTCCCGGTCGGAATCGAGGTGGCCAGCCCTGCCCATGCTGTGACCTCAACTGGAAGCGTTGTGCAGTCCGGGCTAACGAGGAGACTTTGCTCGTCTTCCCCGGTCGGCTCGACCGACACCGGCACGACGTGCCAGTGCCGCCCCTCCGTAGAGAGGAGCAGTACCAGCTGCGAGACGTTGTCCCATTCGGCCTGCCACACCTGTCCGGTTGCTGGTTCGACCTGGCAGGGATCGCCGAGCCGGTCACACAAAGCCGCAGTGGTCAGTGTGCGGGGGACCTGTAGCGACTCCGCGAGGCGGCGCAGACGGTCAGGCAGCTCGGCCATCACCATGAACCTCCTCTGGCACTGGGGCACGCTCTACCAGGAACTGACGGCACACCAGCCAAATTGTCCAATCCCAGCAAGCGGGCGGCGCTGGCGTGCCCCTCTAGGGCACCTATTAGCCGGTACACAGCACCAGTACCTCCCGCCCAACCTGCTCGGGGTCGTCACAGGCGCCGGTAAGCTCCTGAATCAGGACCTTCAAATTCTTGATCTTGGTGTAGGCGGTGCTGCGTCCACAGCCCAGATGCGCCTGAACGGCCGAAACGTCGACAAGCAGAGGGAGTAGCTGCCGCTCCTGGGACGTGAGCTGGGCGAAGATGCTGGCTGCGAGGTCGATCTGCTCGGACGCCTCCAGCTGAACCTCCCATGCAAGGTCCGGAGGCAGCTCGGTGGCCTGGACCGGGTGGCGCTCCTCGTCGATCGCACGGGACTCCGGGTCGAGCGTCGCAGGGAAGCGCTGCACGATCACCGCTACGAGCTGATGCAGCTCGACACTCTTACCACCGGCGGCTTCAAGCACCTCCCGCAATACGGCCGTCAAATCAGCAGCGTTGGCGATCGGAGGTCGCCGAGTCGGATCACTCCAGCGAACCGCTCGGGCAGGCACCCGATAGGCAGCGGCAACTAGGTCCTCGATGCGCCCGCCCCAGGGCGGCCCGTCGGTGTCTGACAAGCGCCACCGCCCCGCGCCCGGCTCGCCTTCGGCAACCATCTCGAACGTCGAGTCCTCGGTCAAGTGCTCTCGGAGTCGGCGCAGCACCGATCCGACGTCGGTCTTGCGGACCCCGTCAACTAGCCAGTTATATACGATCTTGGACAGCAGCGGCTGCATGGACTCGTCGTCGCTTGCCCCTGTAAGGATCGCCGTGACCGTACGTTCCCAGCGTTGCTCGGCAAAGTCCTGCACAAAGTCAAGCACAAGATCATCATCCATGTGCCGACCATTGTGCAGGATCGGAAGACGTTTCAACTGCGTCCGCATGACCTTGGTCAACAGTGCGAGGAAGTCGCTGCCGACCTGGCCTTCTCGCAGGCTCGCCAGGATGGAAACCCCGATCTCCCCTCATCGCTAGCCTTTGCTGACTCGACGTTCTATAGCTCAGACCGTGCGGTGACCACCATTACCGCATCAGCTGGTATCCAGTTGGGCTCCCGCACCAGACCGGCCGCAACGTAGACGACAAGGTCTTGGCACCACATCCGGCCGAGGTAGAGGCAGCAGGACCATCCCGTGCTGCCTGCTGCCCCTACCTTCCGCGCGAGTCGGAGCCTCTACCTCTTCGCCAGTTCGCGGATCTTCTCCTGCCCCCGCACGGAGACGTTCAGCGCGGCGAGCGCGCTTACGATGACATCGACGTTGAGCAGGCCATCGGTTCTGAGGTCGTCCAACACATTGCGGGCGCGATCCTGATCGAACTTCGGGCCGTAGCCGTTGTTGCCGTAGAACTTCAAGCGGTCCAGGTGCTGGCGCAGCCGTTCGTCGAGTACCTCCGTCTCCCCGGTGATCAAGTTGACGGCACCAGTGACCATCGCCCAGCCGCGCACAGGATTGGAGACGCTCTCCACCACACACAGCGCCGACCCCTGCGCCCTGGCGATCGCCAGGGCGAGCACCTCACTAGTGGGAACGTACGCCAGGACCGGGCCGCGGACGCCGGGCAACGAGCTGGACCGCGTGGTCAGGTGGTTGCGGCCGCGGGTGAACCGGCTGAGCACCTGGCTGCCCGCACCGTTGTCGAACGAGTGGGTCACCAGAACGACAGTGCCGCCCGAGTGGGATGCTTCCGCATCCAGCCACCGCAGGGCCAGCGCTGAGGCTGTGTCCCAATCTCGTTCCGGATCGTCGTCCGGCACCCATGCAGCGCGGTAGGGGATCGACACTCCGGTTTCTGCAACCATCTGACCATTGTGCTCGCTCCGGCCCGTGAGGGCTGGCTTCGCCACGTGCGCTGTCCGGATGTTGAATGCTGTCCGAAAGTCAGTTGCGATTGCCGCCGATCGTCACTGCTGCTTGGGTGGACAGCGCTGGCAAGATCGTCGTCATGCTCGTCACCCTGTCGCCCGGCGCCCAGACATCCCACGTGCTCGACCTGCTGTTCCGGGCCAAGGCCACGATCGGGAATAACCACGGTGACCTGACCAAGTACCTGGACTGGGCGAACGAGAACGCCCGGGTCCTGCGCAACCAGATCCGGCCCACCGACATCGACCGGCTCATCTTCACGCCACGGTTCTGGCACCTGGCCGAGTTCGGCGACCGCCGTGACCGGTTCACCCAGGACCTGCTCAGCGCCGAGCTCACCGAGCGGGCCGACGTGTGGGAACAGGCATGGTCAGCGCTGAAGGCCGAGATCGACAGGTGGAGCTCCGACGCCTACGTGATAGTGGTGGACACCAGCGTCTTCATCCACTACCCAGACAAGATCCGCGACATCGCGTACGCGGATCTGCTCAACATCGGGTACGAAGAGGTACGCCTCGTGGTGCCCCGGGTGGTGATCGACGAGTTGGACCGGCTCAAGGAGTCGGGCAACCAGCAGAGCCGATGGCGTGCCGCGCACACCCTAGGCGTTCTGGACGAGCTGCTGGAGCACCCGCGATCACGCGTGACGATCCGCGAGGCCGATAACCACAAAGAGGTCATCGAGACCGGCGGTGTCCCCCACGACAAGGTCACCATCGAGGTGCTGTTCGACGATGCGTACCACGTTCGGCTGACCGACAGCGACGACGAGATCATCGACAGGACACTCGCGCTGCAGCCCTACACCCGAACGCTCCCCGTCCGGCTGCTGACCATGGACACGAGCATGGCCCTGCGCGCCCGGATGCTCGACGTACGAGTCCTCAAGCCAACCAAGGACATCGGCGACGAGCCGGCCAAGCCGGGGCCCAAGCCGACGGTCAAGACCAAAGCCGCGCCAGTCCGGTAGGCGTCGCACGGTGTGGCGATAATTCCCAGCCGGACCGCCCTGATGCGGGAGCGCGGCTGCCGATCCGGCCGGGGCGCTGCAGCACCAGCCGCACCGTTCCTTGGCGCATGACCACCATCAAGACGCTCCATGCGGCAACGCAGGAGAGTTCAGGTCCGGTGATCCTGGCTTGTTATCAGGTTGGGCCTCGTCCCGCTGCATGTGCAAAGTCCGCTGGTCGACGAAGCAGGCTGGTTGGCCCGTTACTGACGCCTTGCTTCAGGGGTCGGTCGTAGGACCAGGGGATTTCGGGCACCTCGACCGCGTCGATGGTATGGCGCCGGAGTCGGTTGAGTAGGTCTTCGTGCCATGGTTGGCCGGACGCGATCCGGTCCGTCTGGAGCCGGTCGAGTTTGCCTGGTCGCGGCTGAGTGGGTACGGCAGGACGTGTCCTTCGATCTTCGCCGGTCCTGGGGACACTCCGTACGGGGCGAAGTCGCCCAGCTCTCCGGAGGACCGCTCGTGCGGCGTCCTACAGGGCTTTCCACACATCGGGTTCGGGGAGCGTAGTGCGTCGGCGCGGTGTGCGGTGGCGATGTTGCGGCGACGTACGGCGTGTCCGCCGAAGCATGCCATGCCTGGTGAACCGGCCAGGCTGGGTTTGGGTATCGTTGCATAGATTTACGGTCGCCAATCAAACAAATAGAACCCACGGCTGCCGCTGAGACAAAGCCCCGAACGGTCGGGAATCCACCGGCAGTTGGTCAGCGGCCCGTCTACCCGCATCGCCGCCAGTGGCTCGCCGATGCGGCTCCAGATCCGAACGGTGCCCATTCCGCCTGCGCCGTCGGCCACCGCGATCCAGTCGTTGCCGGGTGAGATAGCTATGGCCGTGACCGGAGCGGTGCCGCTGAACTTGCGCAGTAGGACGCCGGTGTCGGGGTCCCAGATCCGCACTGCTCCGGCCTCGTCGCCGGTGACGATCCAGGTGCCGTCATCGGCGATCGCGATGTCGGATACCGCGCCACGATGATTCGGAAGTATCAGGCGGAGTACACCGGTCCGCGCGTCCCAGACCCGTGCGGCACAGCTTTCGTGTTCGTTCATCAGCGCCTCGCCGGTCACCAGCCAGGCGCTGTCGGGGGCGATAGTGATCGCCTCGACCCCCTCGCAGTGTCCGGGAAGCACGTGCCGTACCACCCCGTCGCGCACATCCCAGAGGGTGACCGGAAACTCCTTGTCGCGCGAGCGGCCCGATCTCGTGACGGCGAGGAAAGTGCCGTCCGGAGCTACTGCGGTCGCCCCGGCACCGAAGGGGTAGTCGTCCAGCCGCAGCACTTGCCGCGCTACACCGGTCGCGGCGTCACGGATGAACGCCGCGTACAAATGGGGCAACGACGTGACATGGGCGGCCGACTCCCTGGTCAGGAGCCACGCGCCGTCCGGGCTGACGGCGGCCACCGATTCGAGGACGCCGTCGCACCTGCGCGTCGTCCAGCGGCGGTTCCCGCCCGGGAGAGTCACGGCCTCGATGCGCTGCCCGTCGGAGACGGCGAGCCAGCTTGGACCTGCGACCAGGGTCGTGGCCATGGCCGGTCCGATGACCGGGCGTGACACGCCGGTATCGAGGCTGGCGAGCCGGGGCCCTTCGGCGGCGACGAAGGCCACCTCAGTGCCGCCGGGTAACAGGTCGAAGGCGGGGTACGCCATCGCCGGCACGGTGTGGTCGCGCCATTCGGTGGCCCAGATCCGCACTGTCATGTCGCTGTCCCGGCGTACGTCGCTAGCGCGGTCTCCGGTCACGAGCCAGGTGCCGTCGGGTGCGACCGTCAGGGCTCCGACACTGCTGCTGTGCCCCTGGAGTTGGTCACGGAGCCGGCCGTCGCGTGTGTCATGGATGCGGACCATAGATCCGTCGGGTCCGTCGGCGGTGATCGCGAGCCAGGAACCGTTCGGGGCGACTGCCAGCTGGGCCAGATCGGCCCGACCTGCCAGCTGGAAGCGTTCCGTACCACTGACCACATCCCAAACGAGTACCGAGCCCGTGTAGTCGTGACAGGTGAGCCATGTCCCGTCGGCCGCGACCGTCATGGTCGGCCATATCATGGATGTCGGGAAGGTGTGGCGGAGCGTGCCGTCCGTATTCCATAGCCAGACCGTGCGAGCGCGGTCGACAGCGCCGAACCAGCTCCCGTCCGGGGCGACCGTCATCTGGTCTACGCCGCCGATCGGACCAGCGACCCGCCGGATGCAGCGGCCGTCCGCCGTGTTCCAGATCTGGACTTCACAGGGCTCGTCATCCGCCGAGGCGTCGTCGCCGGCGACCAGCCAACCACCGTCCGGTGAGAACGCCACCGTCTGCGGCCAGGCGTCCTCGTCCGCCAAGGTCCGGAGTAGCTCGCCGGTGGCGAGGCACCAGATCCTGACCACGGTGCGTTCCTGGTCCGGGTCGTAGTCGACGAGGGCCAACCAGCGATCATCCAGGCTGACCGCCCCCTGCACCCTCTCGGAGTGGTACAGGACGAATGCCGTGTCGAAGGTGTACTGCAACGTGCCGGTGTGCGCCTCCCAGATTCGGACGCGGCCCCGGTCGGCTCCTGCGGTTTCCGTCGTGATGAGCCGGGCACCGTCGTGACAGGGCAACACCTCGTCGATCATGCAAAAAGCCTCGTTGTGGAAGGTCGCGACCGTCGCAGTCGTGACGGCGTCCCGAACCGTCACCGTGTCGTAGCCCGCGAGCGAGGCGAACCACTTGCCGTCGGGCGAGATCGCGAGGCGGCGGATGCCGTCCACGTAGCCGCCGATCACCCGTCGCGCCGCAGGGTGCGGTGGGTCGGGTAAGGGCCAGCGGTTCGTCAGCTGCGGGCCCGTCAGGTGCGGCCGAAACTCATCAACTGTTTTGTCCAAGCCGGGGGTGCCCGCCAGCCGGGTGACGAGCACGGCGCCGAGGGACGCAGCCGGTTCCACCCGCTCGAACAGGTGGGCGTGCTGCCGGATCGCGGCGGCCAGCCGGGCGGCGACTGGCGAATTGACCCGGGTCAGGTCGGCCTCGATGGCGGCGGTCCCACGGGTCGCGATCTGCGCCCGGGTCCACCGGAGGTCCTCGACAAGGCGGGCGGCGTCGTCGGCGGGCAGATGCTCGATCAGGTGCTCGGACAGGTAGCGGTGCTTTTCCGCCATCTCCCACCAGGGTCCGTCGCGGCCGACGCCGGCGAGGAAGTGCGCATTTGACGTGCGTATGCCTTCGGTGCCGACACGCTGTCGGAGGTAGGCGCGGAGCACATCGTGGAGCCGCAGGGTGCGCTGGTCAAAGCGAAGATCGGTCACCAATGACAGGTCGGCCATGGCGATGCATGCCTGTTCGACGGCCGCCCGGTCGAGGCCGCTGGTCTCTCGCCAGTAGTGCTCGAGTAGGTCCAACGGGATCTCGCTGTCTTCGGCAAATACGGCCAGCTCCAAATAGCGGGCGCGGGTGCCGGGCGGCACTTGATCGAGGCCGACCTCGACGGTTACGGCGACCGCCTCGGCCCGCGACCCGGAGCTGGCGATGTCGAGCGCGGCTGGTCCGTCTCGCCGCAACCGGTCGGTCAGCAGAGCGATGGCGGAGGCCGAGTTCATGCCGGAGCGGATCATTCGGCCCAGGATCCGGTTGGCGATGCTGAGCAGAACCGGCCAGTGGCCGGTCACCGTGCAGAGCGCGTCGACCGCGGCGGTGGGGGCGTCGGTAATCCCGCGGGTCAGCACGTCAGCGGCTTCGGCATCGCTCATCCGATCGACCAGAACAACCGATGACGCGTCGGCGAGCAGCGCGGCGTTACGGGTGGTGACGATCGTGGTGCAGTTCGCGGGGCCGGTTAGGAAAGGTGCCAGCTGGGTGGACTGCCACACATCATCGACGACCAGCAGGATCTTGCCGGGTGAGTCCTCGATGGCTCGGCCGAGCAGGAAACCGGCCTGCTGGGGATCGCTCAGGCCGGGTCGCGTACCGGTGAGCCGTTCGGTCAAGTCATTCAGCTGTGAAGCGAGCGCCGGACCGTGCACGTCCGCGCCCACCGTGGTCCAGAGGTGGCCGCCGTACCGCGCTCTGATCTCCGGCATCCGGCAGACCTGGGCGACCAGCGTGCTCTTGCCGAAACCACCTGCGCCGTGCACGCCGGTCACCATCGTGATGCCGAACGGCTCGGTAGATAGGAGCGCGTCTCTCAACTCCGCCGCCAGACCGTCGCGCGCCACCAGCGCGCCCAGATGAGGGGTGTCCCACGGCAGCGGCTGGCCCCGGGCTGAAGGCTTGATGACGGCCCGCCGCCGGATGGTTGCCCGGTCAATCGACAGGCGCTCCGTGGCCAATTCCAGCCCAAGCGCCACCAGTGTGCTCCAAGCATGACGCCCACCTGGCCCGAGCGCGGCGATCGCGGCAGCCTCCGAGATGCCACCGGCGGCCACGTCCAGCACCGTCACATCCATGAGTCGCCAGAACCGCACGCGTTCGTCGTTCGTCAGCGGGCGTCCGGTCTGCGCCTGGCAGTGACGGTTGAGGAGCATCTCGGTGGTCCGCTGGACCTCGGTCTCGACCTTGGTCAGTGGGTTGGCGGCATACCCGTCGGCGTTCGAGCGTGCCGCCTTGACGAGCTTGCGAAGCGTAGTGCGGATCTTGCTTGACGCATCGTGCGTGGTGGCAATGACGTATCGCTCCCCATCTGAGTTGGCGGAAGCGAGGAACTGGCCGACGAATTGCGCTAACACCGACGAGTAGTCCGATGCCGGGGCATCGGACAGGCTCAACGTTCGCTTCGCCTGAATGTAGGCTGTTGGCCCATCGGTGACGACGACCAAGTCGTCGATCAGGTCGCCGGTCTCGAACCGGAGCGACGTCACCGAACAGCCGTGCCACATCTCGCCGAGCATCGTGAGATCCGGCTGATCAGACACCATGAAGGCCATGATCGACGCAGCGACACGCTGTTGGAAATCGATGCCGGCGTTGGTCGCCGCTCCGCCACTGCCTCCCCGCCGCATCTGCTTAAGATAGCGGCCAAGGCACCGCCTCCCTCACCTCGTCGGGGCGCCCCATACATCGGCCAGTTCGAGGCCGCTGTCTACCGAGCCCCGGATCAACAGATCAGGTTGCGGGCACATTGGTGCTCAACGGGTGCTCGGGCGCCGTGGAAGGGTCCGTGGTCGGGTGGACTGACTGGGACGCTGACTCGACCGAATCGGGCCATGACCGCGAGCAGATGGATTCACGCGACCCGGTTGGACCGGTTGACTCGACCAAGATCAAGCTCTTAATCCGCGGGTTCGGGGTTCGAGTCCCTGGCGGCGCACCAACGTCAAGAGCTCTGGCTCGGTGGTTTCCCACCTCGCCAGAGCTCTTCCTGTTGCAGGCCCACCATCAGCACCCGGTTCGGGCGTCGGGACGTCTGAACCCCGACGCGGTCCTCTGCGGTGGGCAGATTTCGGCGGGATCAGGACTCGCGGTTGAACAGTCGCTTCGACCAGAGGTATCCGGCCAGTGCGATGACGGCGCACCAGGCGAGCGCGATCCAGGCGTTGTTTCCGATCGGCGCGTCCATCAGCAGGCCACGCAGGGTTTCGATGATCGGCGTGAACGGTTGGTACTCGGCGAACCAGCGCAGCCCGGCCGGCATCGAGTCGGTGGGGACGAACCCGCTGCCGAGGAAGGGCAGCAGCAGAAGCGGCGCGGGTAGGTTGCTCGCGGTCTCGACGCTCCTGCTCACCTGGCCGAGCGCGACGGACAACCAGACGAGGGCGAAGGTCACCGCGACCAGGAAACCGGCCGTGGCCAGCCACGCGCCCGGCCCGGCGGTGGGCCGGAAGCCGACCAGGAGCGCCACGCCGATCACGATCGCGAGGCTGATCATCGTCTGGATCATGCTGCCCAGGACGTGTCCGGTCAGCACCGATACGCGGGCGATGTGCATGGTGCGGAACCGGGTGATGATGCCTTCGGTCATGTCCATGGCGATCGAGATCGCGGTGCCCTGGACGGTGGCCGCCACGGTCATCAGGATGATCGCCGGTGCCACGTAGTTGGCGTACGCGGCGCGCCCGCCGGCCGCGCCGCCGGGCACCGTCCCGCCGAGCCCGGCGCCCAGTGTGCCGCCCAGCACGTAGACGAAGAGCAGCAGAAAGACGACGGGCATCCCGACGAGCATCAGGGTCATCGACGGGTACCGCAGCATGCGCTTGAGGTTGCGGCGCAGCATCGTCGCCGAGTCGCGTAGTGGGTGGAAACGGAGGCTTGCCGGAGCCGGGCCGGTGAGGACGGTGGTGCTCATCGGGTGGTCACCTTCTCGTTGGCGGAGTCGCCGGTGAGGGCGAGGAAGACGTCGTCGAGGTCGGGGGTGTGCACGGACAGCTCGTCGACCTCGATGGCCCGCTCGTCGAGCCGGTCGATCAGGGTCTTGAGCGAGCGCAGGCTGCCGTCGCTCGGCACCCGCAGGGCGAGGGCGTCGTTGTCGCGTGCGGCCTCACCCAGCACGCCCATGGCGGCGTCGAGACCCTGTGGGTCGGCGAACCGCAGGCGAACGTGCCCGCCGGGGATGCGGCGCTTCAACTCCTCCGCGGTTCCCTCGGCGACCACCCGGCCGTGGTCGAGGACCGCGATCCGGTCCGCCAGCTCGTCGGCCTCCTCCAGGTACTGGGTGGTCAGGAAGATGGTGACGCCGCCGGCCACCAGGTCCCGGACGATCTGCCACATGTCCCGGCGGCTGCGCGGGTCGAGTCCAGTGGTCGGCTCGTCGAGGAAGATCACTTGCGGGTTGCCGACCAGCGTCATCGCCAGGTCGAGCCGGCGCAGCATGCCTCCGGAGTAGGCCGATGCCGGCTTCCTGGCGGCCTCGGTCAGGCCGAACTGGTCGAGGAGCTGGGCGACGCGCCGCCGCCCTTCGCCCCGGGTGAGATGGTGCAGATCCGCCATCAGCCGCAGGTTCTCCTCGCCGGTGAGCAGCTTGTCCACCGCGGAGAACTGGCCGGTGACGCCGATCGCCGCGCGTACCGCGTCCGGATCGCGGGCGAGGTCGTGCCCGGCGACCTGGACGTCACCGGCATCGGCTCCGAGCAGGGTGGACAGGATCTTGACGGTAGTGGTCTTCCCCGCACCGTTGGCGCCCAGCAGCGAGAAGACCGTGCCCCGTGGCACGTGCAGATCGAGACCGTCGAGCACGACGTGGTCGCCGAACGATTTCCGTAGCCCGGCGACGGCGATCGCCGACCGGGGTTGCGTGGTGGTCATGGTTGCCTGCCTCCGGGGCCGTGGATGGGTCAGGAGCGGTGGATGATGATGTCGCCGTAGGAGGTGCGGCCGCGCACCTCGACGGTCTCGTCGGTCTGGCCGGGTCGGTCGGTGCTGTCCAACTCGTTACGCATCTGCCCGAATCCGGTGTCGACCTCCAGCCAGGCGGCGGTGCCTTCGGCGATGCCGACGTCCAGGTCGCCCATGGCGGTGCCGAGGACGATCGAGCCGCGGACCACCTCACCGAGCCGGATGCTGCCGTTGGAGGTCTTCGCGTCGACGCCGGCACCGGCCCGTTCGACGTGGATGTTGCCGTTGGCCGCACGCACCCGCAGGTCGCCGGTGATCGTGCCGATCGTGGTGTCGCCGTTGGAGTTCTTGACAGTCGCGGTGCCCTCGACCTCGCCGATCTGGACCTTGCCGGAGCCGGTGGAGATCTCGGCGTTGCCTGCGATCGCCTCGGCGGTGACGTGACCGGCCGACGTGCTCAGGCGCAGCGGGCCGGTTCGCTCGAGCTGGACGTTGCCGGCGGAGGTCTTGAACCGGCACTGCCCGAGCCGGCCGGCGCAGCGGTAGTCGCCGACCTGCATTTCGGCGGCCACCTGTGAACCGCTGGGCAGTTCGACGGATACGTCGACCGACCGGGTCTTGCGGGAGAAGTCGAAGGCGCGCACCTTCGGACCGATGATCCGCAGCGTGCCGTTGCTGTAGTCGACCCGGACCTGCTGGGCGGCCTTCACGTCGGACTCGTCGGCTTCGTCGCTGGGGCGGACCTCGACGACGGTGTCGCTACGGTCGCTCGCGGCGATCCGCACCTGGCCGACGCCGAGCTCGAGGGTGACGGAGATCGGTTCGGGGGTCTGGTAGCTGGGCATGGTTGTCTCCGCATCACAAGTGGTTGGTCGTCCCCGCGGGCCGGGGACGTGGGGTGAGAAGAGCGCGCGGTGCGGCTAGCGGACCCAGCCGGTGAAGCGCTGCTGGGTCCGCTTCGCGCTGCCACCTGGCTCGGGACGCTGATCGCGCTCGGAGCGCTGCAACCCGGCCGCGGCAGCCCGGACCAGCCAGGCGTTGACCGAGCGCCCCTCCTTGGCGGCGGCCTCCTCGATCGCGGCCTTGAGCTGCTCGGGCAGCCGTACGTTGATCCGGGCGCTGGGGCCGTCCTCGGCGATCAGGAGGTCGCTGTCCGCCGTGCCGCCGGACGTCGCCGTCGCGTCCTGCGGCGTGTGGCCGAGCGGCTCCGCGGATGGCAGGGTCACGACGAAGTTCGGGTCACGCCCACGCAGGCGCAGCTCCACCGACCCCGGAGCCAGGTCCCGGGTGATCTCGTCGGCGGCGGCCGACAGCGCGTCCAGCAGGGTCATCCGGATCGCCGACTCGAGCGCCCCGGTCAGGCGCTCGACCAGCACGCGCCCCTCTTCACCGCCGGCTTCGGCGAGCGCGGCCATCTCACGCCCGAGGTTGCTCACGTACGAGGTCAAATCCATGGTGCCAATATGGCACACGTATGGCACCACATGCAAGTCATCTTGGCTCAGTTCGGTGTCACGATTGGCTCCAACTGACGCGTCAGTCGGGAAAACGCAGGTCAAGCGCGGTGCGGCTACCGGGTCGGCCGCCAAACCCGAGATGACCCGGCTGACCGAACGCCGATGATCAGACGTGTGCCACGCCACCCGTCAGGTAGACACGGGGGTGTGCTGCGGTTCCCTGGTGATCAGAAGCGACTCGATGCGCTCGCGGCGGCCGAGCTGACGTACGCCGATCCCGGGGCCACGCGCGGCGGGCTGCCGCCGGGTTACCGCCATGCGCGACGTGACGCGGCACTGGGGTTCGGCCGCGCCGTCTTCGAACGGGCCGTCGACGGGCTGCTGACCTGGGAGATGCACCGCCGCGCGGGCATGGCGGTGACGGCATCGGAGCCGAACGCCGTACCGGGGGCAGTCGTGGTGTTGCGGTTGGGGATCCCCCCGCTCGGCTTCCTCATCCCGTGCCGCGTGGTGTACCGCGTCGAGGAACCGGATCGGCGGGGCTTCGCCTACGGGACGCTGCCTGGTCACCCCGTGCGGGGCGAAGAGTTGTTCGTCGTGCGGCTCCAACCCGACGGCGAGGTCCGCTTCGCCATCTCGGCGTTCTCCCGCCCCGCGTCACTGGCGGCCCGGCTCGGCGGCCCGGCAGGCCGCAAGGTGCAGGCCGTCTTCACCGACCGCTACGTTCGAGCCATGCAGCGTATAGCCGAGCATCCGGCGTGACGGTTCACCACGAGGTCCCGCCGCGCGACGGGCCGACTCCGCGCGTCGTGCGCGCAGCGGATCTCGCCGGTTTCACCGCCGCCCAACTGCTGGACGTGACGACGGCCGTCATGGCGATCCTGGCCCTGCCGCAGTCGGCGGCCGACCAGGTCGAAGCGCTGGCGGTGCCGACCGGTCAAGGCGAACAGTGGCGTCTCACCCATGCCATCCGACGCTGGGAGAGCAACCGGGACATCAGGCATCTGCTGGTCGCGAACGGGAACCCGGCGGAAGACACGTACCAGGAGATCTCGTGGCCCTACCTGCGCGGGCTCGGCCTTCGTCGCCTCGACGGGGTCCGGCTTCAGGCCGAGCCGGCGCCCAACACCGGCCTGCAGGCCGCCTGGATCGCCGCTGAGGTGAAAGAGTCCGGCATCACGAGTCTCGCGCTCAGCGTCTCCGCGTACCACCTGCCCCGCGTCTACCTGACGGTCCTCAAAGCGCTCAGCCGGAGCGGGATCCGCATTCCCGTCATGCCGGACCCCGTGCCGGTCTCGCCCGACCGAGCCGCCCCCGAGACGCGAGCAACCGCCTACGACCTGCTGCCGGGCGAGGTGGAGCGCATCCTGCGGTACAACGCCAGAGGATGGGTTGCCACGCTGGAGGAACTGCAGCGATACCTGCGTTGGCTGTGGAACGACCACAGGATGCTGGCTGCCCGCCCCGACTGAACCGGACACGGCGCAGGCGGGCGAGGCGACGCGCCGCCCGGCACTCCCGGGCTCGCTCCGAGTGCTGGCCGCCCATCGGAAGACCGTCGGCGCGCGCCGGCCTTCGAGCCACGTGCCGGGCTGTGTCGAAGTCGTCACCGGTGAACGTGGCAGGCGGCAAGATCGTGATGAGGTGTTGTCGGCACATCAACAGCAGAGGGGCCGAGATGTTTTCTGGTCGTGCGTGGCGCGTGGCGCGGTTCGGCGTCCCGGAAGAGGCGATCGAACTTCAGGAACTCACCTGGCCCGAGCCGTCCACGGGACAGGTGCTCATCCGGGTGCGAAGCGCGGGTGCCGGGTTTCCCGACGCGATGATGACGGCGGGAGAGTTCCCGCTGCTCGGCGATCCTCCGTTCGGGCTCGGCGAGGAGGCGGCCGGCGAGGTCGTCGCCGTACCGGCAGGCTCTCGGTTCACGGTGGGTGACCGGGTGACGGGCATCACCGAATTCCTCAACGGCTGGGGAGGGTACGCCGACTACGCCTACCTGAGAGAGACATCGACCGTCCGCATCCCCACGGGGATGACGGACGAGCAGGCCGGCGGGTTCCCGATCGGGTTTCGGACGGCGTACACCGCTCTGGTCGAGCGCGCCCCGGTCGAGGCGGGGCAGACACTGCTGATCCTGGGCGCGGCCGGCAGCAGCGGCGCCACCGCGATCCAGCTGGGCAAGGCACTGGGCGCGACCGTGATCGCGGTGGCCGGCAGCGCCGAGAAGCTGGAGTTCTGCGCCCGGTACGGCGCGGACCACGGGGTGAACTACCGCACGCAGGACCTCACCGCTCGGATCGCCGAGATCACGAACGGACGAGGTGTGGACATCATCTACGACCCGGTGGGTGGCGAGACCGCGGCCAAGGCCATGCAGAGTCTCGTCCGCAACGGCCGGATCGCAGTCGTCGGCCTCGCCAGCGGCGCACCCGTGGCGGTGGATCCGATGCAGCTGATGCTGCGTAACCAGACCGTGATCGGCGTGCTGTCCATGCCCAAGGAGGATCCGCAGGCGGAGGCCGCCGTCTGGCAGCGCCTCGCCGACCTGGCCGAGCAGGGCGTCATCACCACACCGGTGGGCACGGTCTACGGCTTCGACGAGGTACCGCGGATGGTCGCGAACCAGACCGCGCCGGGGGCGGGCAAGTCCGTGGTCCGGGTCGCGGCGAACTAGGCGAGGCGGCGCACCTCGGCGGCCCGGCCGGAGTACCCGGCCCAGCCCTGCGCGGCCAACGCCTCCGCGCCGCCGGACGCGAACGACAACCACGCCGAGCGGATCTCGGCACCCCGGTCGGCCACCTCGGCCCAGCTCAGTCCGGCGAGCATCGGCGCGTTCGCCCACGCGGCCTCGTCGCCGAAGAGCAGGGGGAGGTCGCTGCAGTGGCAGGCCCGGTACGGCGAGGTCGAGGCCGGCTCGTCGATGCGGTACGCGAAGACCCGGGCCCCCGCCCGGGCCAACAGCCGGCCGAACCGGAGGGTGGGGCGGGCGAAGACCGCCCGGGTGGCCAGGTCGATGACTGCGTTCTCGACGGCGCGTCCCAGCACGGGGACGTGCCGGGAGATCGGACCGTCGGCCAGGAAGTAGGCGATCTCGCGGCGGGTGCTGCCGAGCACCACCTCCAGGTCCTCCGCGTCCTCCTGAGCGGCGGCCCGCCAGCCCCGTACGTCCGGCAGCGGATCCGTGCCGGCGACCGGCCCGTACACCGGGGCCATGCCGAACCCGGCGCGTGCCGCCAGGTCGCGTTCGGTCAGCTGCTGTGCCGCGATCACCTCCGCCGTCGACGCCTCCCACGGATCCCGCCCCAACCGGGTGAGGAAGCGCTCGGCCACCCGCTCGGCCAGGGCGGGGCTGCCCAGACCCAGACCGAGCGGTGGGCTCTGCAGCACGGCACGGCGGAACAGCGTGCGCGCCTGTGTCACACCCAGCAGGCAGGCCACCGAGTGGGCGCCCGACGACTGGCCCACCACCGTGACGTTCTCCGGGTCGCCGCCCAGATCCGCGGCGTTGTCACGTACCCACCGCAGCGCCTCGATCTGGTCGAGAAGGCCGAGGTTGCCGGGGGAGACGCCGGGTGACCGCAGGTAGCCGAGCGCGCCGAGCCGATAGTTGACGCTCACCACGACCACGTCGCCCTCGCGGGCGAGCCGGTCGGTCCGGTAGCGGTCCCAGGAACCGGAGCCGGAACGGTACGAGCCGCCGTGCAGCCAGACCAGCACCGGCCGCCGCGCCTGGTCGGCCGCTGGGGTCACGATCGTCAGATTCAGGCAGTCCTCCGACTGGAGGCCCAGTTCGGACATCCCGGCGGGCCCCACGGACCGGGCCGGTGGCTGCGGGCTGACGCCGCCGTGCTTCCGCGCGTCGCGTACCCCGGACCAGGGTTTCTCGGGCACCGGCGGGGCGAACCGCGCCGCGGTCGCGTACCGGACGCCGCGCAGGACCGTCAGACCGCTCTCCCGTGCGCCGCGCAGCGTGCCCCCACGCACGCCGACCAGCACCTCCTGCGTCGTCGCCGACGCGTCGGGCCGGGCGGAATCGACGCCGGCACCATCCTGCACGAACGCCTCGGACGTCACCGTGATCCCGCCTCTCTCGCAGGTTGCGGGCCGGACGGCGACGACCCACCGGAAAGAACGCGCAACGGTAGCCCCGCGGGTCAGGCAGGCGAAGAGGGCGTACGTCTCCGGGAGACGTACGCCATGGTGCGGGCGGGTGGATCAGGCGGGCGTCTTCTTCCTGGCCCTGCGCAGCCCGAACAGGGCGACCGCGGCCAGCACGATGATGGCGACGCTGTACTCGTCGGCCGTCATGGGCAGGCCACCGCCGTAGACGACGAGGAAGCCCGCGATGACGGCGGGCAGGCCGAGGCCCACGTAGCTGACGATGTAGAGCAGGGACAGGACGCTGGCCCGCTGGTGCGCCTCGACCAGTGGCAGGACGGTCTTGAGGCTGCCCTGGAAACCGCCGCCGAAGCCGACGCCGCCCAGGGCGATGCCGACGAAGAAGCCGGCGACGAGGTCCATCATGACCGACACCAGCGTGACGAGCATGCCCAGGATGAGGGCGCTGACACCCGTGAGCATGACGGTACCTGCGGGAGTGTCGCGTAGCAGGAGGACGGTGATGGACGAGAGGCCGGCGAAGACGAAGAGAGCCACCCCGCCGAGCACGATCGAGGTGGGCCCGAGGGTGCGCACGAGCGCGGGGCCGAGCGCGCCGAAGAAGCCGGCCAGCGCCCAGACGGCGAAGAGCACCGGGGCGACCGCCAGCACCGGCCCGCGTACGGCGCGGGGCAACGTGATCTCCGGCCGTAGGCTGCGCAGCGCTCCCGCCATCGGTGTGACGGTCTCCGGCATCAGCACGATCCCGATGCCCTGGGCCAGCAGGATCACGAACAGGACGATGTAGACGAGTCGCGCCGGTGCGGGCAGGAACTGGATGAACAGCGCCGACAGCAGCGCCCCGCTGCCGGTCCCGATGCCCGGCGCGAACGAGTTCGCGAGCGTGCCGCGGGTGCGGTTGATGTCGAGCATGGCGGCGCCGATGGCGCCCGTGGCGGCGCCGGCCGCGAGCCCCTGCACGACCCGGGCGGCCAGCAGCGTGGCCACGCCGTTGGCGAAGATGAAGATGAGCAGCGCGATCATCTGCACCGCGATCGCGCAGAGCAGGATCGGCCGCCGGCCGAGGTGGTCCGAGAGCTTGCCGAAGGTGAGCAGGGACCCCAGCACCGCGAGGGCGTAGATGGCGAACACCACGGTGGTGGTGATCGATGAGAAGTGCCAGCGCGCCTGGTAGATCCCGTAGAGGGGAGTGGGGGCGGACGAGGCGGCCAGGAACGACACGAGGACCGAGGCGAGCAGGACCAGGGAGGCGTTCGGGGAGAGGCGCGCCCGCCCGGTGATGCTCATACCTGCTCCTCGAGTGCGCTGCGGGTGGCCCACCCGATCGATCCGGGCCCCAGGTTGCAGGCACGGCGGATACCCGTTGCGCTACGTTGCACGCCGACCAGCCCGGACGAGACGTCGGGGACGATCAGAAAAGGGTCATCGGCTCGGCCGGGATCGGTACGGGCAGGGGTGCGAGTTCGGGTACCCGGCTCCGTACCTCGTCGTGGAAACGTCGGGCCAGCAGCGGCGCGTCCGCGTTGTCCGGGGTGTGGACGAAGAAGGTGGGGGAGCGCCCCTCGCGCAGCCACCCGGTGACGATCTCGACCCAGCGCTGCCAGCCCTCGACCGTACGTTCGGTGTCGTCGCGCCCGAGGTAGCGGACGATCGGCCGGTCGGTCAGCGCGACGGATCGGAGCGGCATCCGGGGCTTCTTGACCCACGCGTCCCGTTCCGCGTCGCTGGTCGGCGGGATCTGGAAGAACGTGGTGGTGTCGAAAGGAACCCATTCGGCGGCCACCGTGGTGAGCGCTTGCTCGAGGAGGCGCGTCGCGCGGGCGTCGTCGAAGAACGCGGGGTGACGGACCTCCACGGCGTACCGGTGGGAGTCGGGGAGCCGGCGCAGGAAACGGGCGAGCACGGGCACGTCGGTGGGGCCGAACGATCCCGGCAGCTGGACCCAGAGCGCGTGGGCCCGCGGGCCGAGCGGTTCGATGGCATCGAGGAAGCCGCGCAGCGCGTCGTCGACGTCACCGAGCCGGCGCTCGTGCGTGATGAGCTTCGGCAGCTTGACCACGAACCGGAAGTCCGGGTCGGTCTGCTCGGCCCACGACGCCACGCTCTCCCGGGCGGGCGTCGCGTAGAACGTCGTGTTTCCCTCGACGGCGTCACACCAACCGGCGTAGTGCCGCAGGCGCTCTTCGGCGGGCAGGGGATGCGGCAGGAACCGGCCCTGCCAGGCCCGGTGCGACCACATCGCGCAACCCACGTGAAGATGCAAGGCTTCCCACCTCTCCGGAAGACCGAACAGCACCGGTCCGCCCGCTCACCGGGACGTCGGCGGCCACCGGAAACGGTATACGGCGAGTCTCATCGGTCTCCTCGACGGCCGGCGCCGATCGGGCGCGTCCGTTTGCCGTCGATGGCTGCGGGTAGCCACGCATCTCCGCTTCGGGAAGGACGGGTGATGGCCGAGCTCAGTTTCTACGACAAGGTCGCCGACCGGGCGGGCGTCCCGGAGGTGACGGCTCGCGCGTTGACCGAGGCCACCCTGCGTACGCTCGCGGAACGGATCAGCGGTGCCGAGGCGGGCGCGCTGGCCGGCCACGTGGCCCACGAGCTCCGTCCGTTCCTCGGCCGCACGGCGCCGGAGGAGCCCGAGGTGTTCGGGTACGACGAGTTCCTGCGCCGGGTCACCGAGCGCGCCCAGGTGAGCCCGCTCATCGCCGAGCAGGGCGCCGGCGCGGTCCTGCAGACCCTGCATCGCGTGGTCGGGCACCGGGAGTTCCTGGAGGCGCTGGCGCAGCTGCCCACGGAGATCCAGGCCCTGGCCGAGCCCGTGCCGCACACGCCCTGACGGGTCAGTACGTCACTTGGGCAGCACGTCGATCATCCGGCGCAGGGTCTGCTCGTAGCCCTCGGGGCCGCCCAGACGCTGGAAACTGCTCAACGTGATCGTGAACGTGCCCGGGGCGGCGATCAGGACGGCCTGCCCCTCGATGTCCTTGACCGCGACGTAGCCCTTGCCGCCCTGGTCGATGTCGGTCACCTTCTGGTAGATCTGATCGGCCTGCTGGCGCTGGTAGTCGTACGTCATCTCGCCCGCGATCCTGGACGCGGTGGTGATGGTCGCCGTCGCCACGCCGTTGCCGTCGCCGAAGAAGCAGTTGCCCTGGTCGACCATCGGCTGGCCGACGAGTTCGGACACCTGGTCGGCGCTGAACGGGCACTTGGGTGGGGCGGCGTCAGCCGCGTCGCCGAGGTCGGCGAGGTCGCCGCCGTCGATCGGGGCGCCGATGTCCGCGCCCGGATCCGGGTTGCTGGAGTCGGGGCTGTCGCAGCCCACCAGTACGAGGGCGGCCACGCAGAGCGCGGGCACGATCATTCGGCGCATGGGATTGACTCCGTTCTGCCTGCTCGGAACCGTGTCTGCCGCTGCCGCCGGCCCGCGGGCTCGGGCACCGGGGCGGCGGGTCGCGTCACTGACGGTACGGGCGTGCGCCACCCGGGGAATCCGGTGTTTCCCTAGCTTTCGAACCCGCCCGACCCGCTCCAGGCGTTCGGCGTCCCGCACGATCGTCAACCACTGGTTGACGACGAGAGTGCGTCAACCTACAGTTGACGCATGACCAATCCTGATCCTGTCCCGATGGACATCCCCGTACGCCTGGACGACCTGATCCAGGCGATCAAGAAAGCGCGCAGCGAGCCGCTGGAGCAGCTCAGCGATGCGGTCCTCGTGGGGGACCACCTCGGTGAGGTGGCCGACCACCTGATCGGGCACTTCGTGGACCAGGCCCGCCGCGCCGGTGCCTCCTGGACGGAAATCGGCCGCAGCATGGGCGTCAGCAAGCAGGCGGCCCAGAAGCGGTTCGTCGCCAAGGACGCGGCACTCGACCCGCAGCAGGGCTTCAGCCGCTACACCCCGCGGGCCCGCAACGTGGTGGTGACGGCGCAGACCGAGACGCGCGCCAGCGGGCACGCCGAGATCCGGCCGGAGCACATCGTGCTGGGACTGCTCAGCGAGCCGGAGGCACTCGCCGCGAAGGCGATCGTCGCCCAGGGCATCACCCTGGAGCAGGTGCGCGAGGCGGCCACCGCCGCGCTGCCGGCGCCCTCGTCCGAGGAACTCCCCGCCCTCATCCCCTTCGACGCGCAGGCCAAGAAGGCGCTGGAGCTGACCTTCCGCGAGGCGTTGCGGCTGGGGCACAACTACATCGGCACCGAGCACATCCTGCTCGCGCTGCTGGAGCTGGAGAACGGCAGCGGCGTGCTGGCCGGCCTCGGCGTCGACAAAGCCGCCGCCGAGGCCGACATCGCCGCGGCACTCGAGGAGATCACGCGGAACCGGGCCTGACCCGGCAGGGTCAGGAAGCGGTGGGGAAGCCGTACCGGGCCGCGTGCTCCGGGTCGGCCGGGTCGATCTGGCGGATGCCCGCGTCGGCGAGGCGCTTGTTGACCTCGTCGAGCTCCTCCCGCACCAGCCGGGCCTCCTCCTCGGTCACCCGGCCCCGGTGCGGCTTCCCGGCGTGCTCGATGGTCCCGTAGTCGAGCCGCTCCACGCTCTTGCGCGCCTTCGGCGGACGCACCCGCTCGGCGGTCTTGAGCAACTGCGCCATCGGTGTGTCGGTTGCCATCGAGTCGAACTCGCTGGCGGTGAGCACCACCCGGCGCGGCTCGCCGTCTGGCTGGTCGTAGACCTCGACCACCGCCACGTCCAGGGCGGCGTCGTCGATGCTCTCCACCTCGACCGGGGTGGCCTCCAACTGCACGGGCCCGGCGACCAGGTCGGGATGCTCCAGCACCACGATGCGGACCACCTCGTCCTCCGGCTGCAGAACGGTGCCGCTGAAGTCGGAGACACGGATCGTCTTCTTGCCCATGCGCGGAGCTACTCCTGTCGTCGGCCGGATTCGAGACCAGAAGACGTTACCCGACAGGTGTGCGAAAGCCGGGGGTGGACGGACCCGTGTGTCGCCGCTCGCGTCGTCAGCGGTCGCCCCGACCGTGCCGCGCGGACGCCCCGGCGGGCAGCTTGTTCAACTCGGCCCAGCCCAGTGCCCGATCCGGGTCGCCGCAGTCCCGCACGCCGCGGTACGGCGGCTGCGCCGGGAATCTCGCGCCGACGTTCCAGGCGCGCTCGGTGTCCTGCTGGTGCCGGTCCTTCGGCTGATTCGGCATGACCTTACCGCCCCAGAGAAAGGTGTCCATATATGGAAGTGGATGTGACGTACGGAGCCGACGCCGGGTTCCCCTCCGCGACGAGGAATCCGGCCCGATCCTGAACGCGGACCACGCCCGCCCACACGCCCGGCGTACGGTGATCGGCGACGAGGCCCGGTGGCCGCGCGACCGGTCGTGGGCCGGACGCCGCCGCCGGACAGGACCGGATCACGGAGGTGGCGGCGTGCTCGACCGGCGGCTCCACCTGCACCTGGCGACCTGGCTCGGGCAGTGGCCGGCTGGCCAGGGCCTGCACGTGGTGTCCTCGCGGCGTCGCGCCCGTCCGGCCTGGGACGGCCGGCTCCGGCCCGCCGTCGCGGTCAGCGCCCGGGGCAGCACCGTGCTCTCCGTGGCGCCGGATCGGGTCGCGCGGGTGCGCGCGCTCGCCGGCCTTCCGCCGGATCGGCTGGTCCCGGCGCTACCGGCGGCCGTCGGCCTGCCCGACTGGGCCACGCACGACGGCGCGTTCCGGTGGAGCCTGGCCCCCGCGCCGCTACCGGACGTCGGGGAGTGGATCCCGCCCACCTCGCCGGGGCTGCCGCCGTGGCTGCGGCTCTTCGACAACGACGTGCTGGTGGTCCGCTCCGCCGACGGCCGCTACCTGGCCGGGGCGGGGGTGAAGCGGCACGACGCGTACGGCCACGAGCTGGCCGTCGGCACCGCACCGGAGGCTCAGCGGCGGGGACTGGCCCGGCGACTCGTCGCCCAGGCCGCCCGCCGGGTGCTCGACGAGGGGGCGGTGCCGACCTACCTGCATGAGCGGGGCAATCATGCGTCGGCCCGGGTGGCCGACGCCGCCGGGTTTCCGGACCGCGGCTGGCGTTCGTTCGGGGTGTACCCGCGCTGAGTTCGACGCCGGGATGACCGCCGGGGCGTGGTGGTGTGCGGGGCCGTATTGGCGCGGACCGTGGATCCCGGGCCGGATCCACGGTCCGCAGCCTCCCCCCAGGTCCCCGTGGGCGCGACTCGCGCGCATGCCCGGTCGCGTCTCCCGCTGATCACGCTACGTATCGAATGCCTTCCGGGCAAGACGCCTCGCGCCGGTTCGACGTGTCGAATTGTGGACTTGACCTGGAAGGAAGTTGCTTTGGCGGCGGACGGGCAGCCGTGACGCAGCGTGCCGGTGATGGAGTGGGCCGGGTCCTGTTCAGCCGGTCAGACCGAGCACCTCGGCGGCCGCGCGGCCGTTGGCGTGGCTCGCCCCGTACGTGGTGACGAAGGCGCGCACCCCAGCCGGGCGCCACTGCGCCGGCCAGCCCATCTCGACCACGGTCACCGGATGTACGGCGGCCAGCGCGGTGATCAGCTCCGGACCTCCGGGAAGCTGATGGAGGCGGCGGCCGACCAGCACGATCGGCCGGTCCCCGGCGAGGTGGCGCAGGGCGGCCGGGTCGGTCTCGGCCGCGACCACGCGGACCTCCTCCGTGTCGGCCAGGTGCGGGCCGAGGCCCCAGGGCACCCGGCCTTCGGCGATGGTGGACGCGGCGTGCAGTTGCACCACCAGCGGCCGGTCCAGGTCGGTGAGCACCCCGTCGATCTTCACGGCGCGGCGGGCCGCCGCGTACCCCAGATCGGTGCCGCCGCCGGTCGGGACGCGGCTCGCGACCCGGGTCCAGGCGGCGAGGGTGGCGGCGCGTCCGGCCGCCTCCTCGACCCGGGTCCGGTCCAGCCGCCCGTCGCCGAGTGCCTCGACGATCTCGGCGGCGACCTGTTCGACGAGTTCGGCGTCGACCTTCGCGCCGATACAGAGCAGGTCCGCGCCCGCGGCGAGGGCCCGGACGGCCGCCGGCCCGACGCCGCCGGCCGCGGTCGAGGCGCCCTTCATCTCCAGCGCGTCGGTGATGACGGCGCCGGTGAAGCCGTACTCGGTGCGGAGCAGGTCGACCAGGACCTGGCGGCTGAAGGTGGCCGGGCCGGTGCCGGTCAGCGTCGGCACCCGGATGTGCGCGGTCATGACGGCCTGGGCGCCCGCGGCGATCACGGCGGCGAACGGCGGCAGGTCACGGCGGCGCAGCACGTCGACCGGGACGTCGACGGTGGGCAGTTCGTGGTGCGAGTCGGCGACCGTCGCGCCGTGCCCCGGAAAGTGCTTGGCGCAGGCTGCGACACCGGTGGCCTGGAGGCCGGCCACGGCGGCGGCGGAGTGCGCGGCCACCCGGAGCGGGTCGGCGCCGAAGGAGCGGGTGCCGATCACCGGGTTCTCGTCGGCGGTGTTCACGTCGACGGTGGGGGCGAGGTCGACGTTGATGCCGAGCTCCGCCAGCTCCACGCCGATCGCCTCGTAGACCCGCCGGGTCAGCGCGACGTCGCCGATCGCGCCGAGTGCGGCGTTTCCCGGGTATGGGCTGCCGGTGGCATGGGCCAGACGGGTGACGTCCCCGCCCTCCTCGTCGATGGCGATCAGCACGTCCGCCCGGCCCTGCCGCAGGGCCGCCGTGGTCGCCGCGAGTTGCGCCGGATCGTGCACGTTGGTGCCGAACAGGGTGTGCCCGGCCAGACCCTCGGCCAGCAGGTCGACCGCCCAGTCGGGCGGGACCGGCCCCGGGTACGCGGCCAGCAGCGTGCCGAGCGCGAGCCGGCGAAGTCCTGGATCCAGCCCCACTGATCTCCCCCTTCGGTGCCGCCGGGCGCGGCGTCGTATTCCGGCCGTCCCGCCCGCGCAGCCCTGCCGGGTCGACCGAGTACTCCGGGTTCGGGTGGCCGATACGCTACGGCTACCCATTTCCAGGTTGGTTTACAGTTAGCAAAGTTTACTGAACTAGAGGACTGGCATGAGTGCGACGCGGCTGCCCGGCACACCCCGCCTGTTGCGGGCGCTCAACGACCGTGCGGCGCTGGAACTGCTGCTCGAACGGGGACCGTTGACCCGCGCCCGGCTCGGCGAGCTGACCGGGCTGTCGAAGGTGACCGCCTCGCAGCTGGTCGAACGGCTGGAGGAGCGCGGGCTGGTCACCCGGGTCGGCGAGCAGGCCGGCGGGCGGGGACCGAACGCCCAGCTCTACGCCGTACGGCCGGGTAGCGCGCACGTGGTCGGCGTGGACGTCGGCCCGGACCGGGTGGTGGCCGCCTGCGCCGACATCACCGGCACGGTCATCGGCCGGGTGGAACAGTCCACCCGGGACACCGACGACCCGGTGGGTGTGGTGCACAACGCCGTGGTTCAGGTGGCCGGCAGTGCTCAGGCGCAGCTGTCGAGCGTACGGAGGGTCGTGCTCGGCACACCGGGTCTGGTAGACCCGGGCACCGGGGACATCACGTTCGCGTTCAACCTGCCACGCTGGCACCGCGGTCTGCTCGCCGCCCTGCGTGAGGACCTGCACACCCCGGTCGTGTTCGAGAACGACGTGAACCTCGCCGCGGTCGCCGAGGCTCAGTCCGGTGCGGCGCAGGGCCTGTCGGACTTCGTCCTGGTCTGGGTCGGTGCGGGCGTCGGCCAGGCGATCATGCTGGGCGGGCGGCTGCACCACGGCAGCAGCGGCGCGGCCGGCGAGATCGGCTACCTCCCGGTGCCCGGCGTTCCTATCCCGCGCGACGTCGCCCGGCGGGCCAAGCCCGCGTTCCAACGGCTCGTCGACGCGGACGCGGTCCGGGCCGTGGCCCGGGAGAACGGGTTCACGGTCGACAATGCCGCCGACGCGGTTCGTGCCGCGATCGAGGCCGGCGCCGAGGGCGGCCCGGTGCTCGACGAGCTGGCCCGCCGGCTCGCGTTGGGCGTGGCCAGCACCTGCGTGGTGCTGGACCCGCCGCTCGTCGTGCTCGCCGGTGAGGTCGGTCAGGCCGGCGGAGCGGCCCTCGCCGACCGGGTGCAGCGGGAGGTCGCGGACATCTCGCTGGTGCGCCCCCGGGTGGTGCCGACCGGGTTGACCGAGGAGCCGATCCTGCACGGCGCGCTGCGCACCGCGCTGGACGCCGTCCGCGACGAGGTCTTCGGATCCACAGTGGGCTGACCCGCCCCGGCCTGCCCCCACCCGCGAAGGCGGGGGCAGGCCGAGGTCCGTCATGTGAAGGAATTCTTCACGATGCGATCAGTGCCTGCAAGGTGTCGCCCCGCGATGGGGCCTCCGCTGTCGTAGCTCAGATCAGGTCCCGGCGACGGAACACGCTGAACGCAGCCACGGCCAGCAGCGCGGTCAGGCCGAGCAGTACGGCCAGCGCGGGCTGCCAGGTCAGCGCGTAGACCCGCTCGCAGAATCCGGTGGCGGAGGCGCAGGCGGACCCGTCCCAGAACTCGAGCCGGCCGGAGAGCCAGGCGCCCACGTGGCTGGAGAGCATGAACCGGTCCGGATGCGCGGTGTCGACGATCTCCATCACCAGACGCGCGCCGAGCTCCCACACCACCGCGTACGCGGCCACCGTGCCGAGCGCGGCCGACGTGTGCCGACCCAGCGTGGCGAGCGCGAAGCCGAGCACGGTGGTGAGCAGCACCAGCACCAACCCGCGGGCGTGCACGGCGCCGAGACCGGCCCAGAACGCGCTGTCGAGCTGGCCGGCAAGCCCGGCCGACTGCCCGATCACCCAGAACGTGGCGAGGTAAACGAGCGACGCGAACAGGGACAGCCCGAGCACGCCGCCCATCAACGTGCCCAGCTTCGTGCCGAGCACCGTCATCCGCCGCGGTCGCCAGAGCAGCAGGTTCACCACGCCACCCGAGTTGAGGTCCGCGCCGATGTAGGAGGCGCCGACCAGAAAGCCGAAGAGCGCCAGGAAGGCGATCAGGAAGTAGAGGAGCGGCTCGGCCTGGTGCGAGAAGACGAACACGCCCGGCAGGAAGTCGGTCGTCACGGGGAGCCGGTCCTGGCGCGCCGGGTCGACCTCACTGCAGTCGGCCGGGAAGTACTCCTGCTCCGAGCCGGGCGGAAGCTCCCCGTTCACCCGAGCCACGCAGCGCTGGTAGAGATCGTCCAGCTGGCGTCGGCTCTCGGCGGCCTGATTCCGGGCCTCGGTCAACTCCGCGGCGGTGGGCTGGTGCGAGCCGGCGAGGGTCGTCGATGCGGTGACCCCGAAGGCCAGCACCAGCAGGACGAGCATGAGCTGGACGAAGCGGCGGGCCCCGAGCCGCTCCAGCTCGGCACGGACCAGGTTCACGCGCTGTCTCCTCTGCCGTCGCCGACCCCGGCGTCCAGTTCGATCACCCTGTCGTGCGGTCCCGAGCCGGCTGCTTGGCGGGGCACCTCGGGGTGCCCGCCGTCGCCGGTCAGCTCCAGGAACACGCTCTCCAGGTCGGGTCGCAGCGGGGTCAGCTCGCGTACCCACAGCCCCTGTTCACCGAGCAGTCGGCTGATCGTCGTCGGGTCGTCCACCTGACCGACCACGAGATGGTCGGAGTACGCGTCCGCCGGCAGCCCACCGGCGCGCAGCAGCTCCGCAGCACGCTCCGGCTCAGCCACCCGCACCAGGTACTCGTGCTGGTCGAAGCCGGCGAGCACCTCGTCCACCCGTCCCGACGCCACCCGGCGGCCCTGCGAGATGATCGTGACGTGGTCGCAGATCAGCTGGATCTCGGCCAGGATGTGGCTGGAGATCAACACGGTCACCCCGGCGTCGGCCAGCGACCGCATCAGATCCCGCATCTCCCGGATGCCGGCCGGGTCGAGGCCGTTGGCCGGCTCGTCGAGGATGAGCAGCTCCGGGTTCTTGAGCAGTGCCGAGGCCACGGCCAGTCGCTGCTTCATGCCGAGCGAGTAGCCCTTCACCCGCTCGTCGCCCCGATCGTGCAGGCCCACCTGCTCCAGCGCCTCGTCCACCCGGCTCACCGGCACTCCACCGGCGAGGGCGAGCAGCCGCAGCGTCCGGTAGCCGGTGAAGTTGCCGAAGAACTGGGGACTCTCCACGATCGCCCCGACCCGTCCGGCCACCTGAGCCAGGTGTGTGGGAGACGGAGCGCCGAGCACGCTCATCCACCCCCCGTCGGCCCGGACCAGTCCGAGGAGAGCGCGCAGGGTGGTGGTCTTGCCTGACCCGTTCGGGCCGAGGAAGCCGTGGACCTCACCCGCCCCGACCGTCAGGTCGAAGCCGTCGACGGCCACCCGCCGACCGTGCCGCACGCTGCTGAAGGTCTTACGCAAACCCTCGATCTCGATGACCGCGCTCATCCGCGCGGTTTCCTGTTCCGAACCGGCATGGACCGTCCTTCGGTATTGGTGACCAACGCCACGGCGCTCCACCCTAGGGCCGGCCGCCCGCCCATGGGGGGCGCCGCGGCCGTGCGTGGTTGGATGGAAGGGTGACTGGTGACCTGATCCCCGGCGCCGCCGGCGCCACCCCCGCCGCCGCTCCCGTGGACCCGGATCTGGTGGTCAGCCTCGACGGCGTCGGCGTTCGCCGCTCCGGCACCGCGCTGTTGCAGGATCTGAGCTGGCGGGTCGAGCTGGACGAGCGCTGGGTGGTGCTCGGCCCGAACGGCGCCGGCAAGACGACCCTGCTCAATCTCGCCTCCGGCCGGCTGCATCCGACCAACGGCGTCGCCCACGTACTCGGTGAGCGGATCGGGCGGACCGACCTCAACGAGCTACGCACGCGCATCGGGCTCACCACCGCCGCCCTGGCGGAACGGGTGCCGGCCGAAGAGCGGGTCAGCGACGTGGTCGTCACCGCCGCCTGGTCGGTGGTCGGCCGCTGGCGGGAGAGCTACGACCGCACCGACGAGGTCCGGGCCCGCGCGCTGCTCGGGCAGCTCGGCGTCGGCCACCTCGCCGACCGCGTGTACGGCACCCTCTCCGACGGCGAACGCAAGCGTGTGCAGATCGCCCGCGCGCTCATGACCGACCCGGAGCTGCTGCTGCTCGACGAGCCGGCCGCCGGGCTCGACCTGGGTGGGCGCGAGGACCTGGTCGCGCGGCTCTCCGAGCTGGCGTACGACCCGGACGCCCCCGCGATGGTGCTGGTCACGCACCACGTCGAGGAGATCCCGCCGGGCTTCACCCACGCGCTGCTGCTGCGCGAGGGAGGCGTGGTGGCACAGGGCCTGCTCGAGGAGACGCTGACCGGCGACAACCTCTCCAAGACCTTCGGTCTGCCGCTGATCGTGCAGCGTTCCGGCGACCGGTACACCGCCCGGGCCGCCTGACGCGCACCCCGCCGAGTCGAGACAGGAGGCGCTGGTGGCGCAGACCCGGATCGCCGTCGTCGGCAGCGCGAACATGGACCTGGTGGCGATGGCCCCGGCCCTGCCTCGACCCGGGGAGACCATGCTCGGCACCGACTTCGTGATGGTGCCCGGCGGCAAGGGCGCCAACCAGGCCATCGCGGCCGTGCGCGCGGGCGCGTCCTGCGCCTTCCTCGGGGCGATCGGCTCCGACTCGTTCGGGGTCACACTGAAGGCCCGGATCAGCGCGGCCGGTGTGGACACCGGGCACCTGCGGGTGGTGTACGGAACATCCGGTGTCGCCCTGGTCATGGTCAACGCGGAGGGCGAGAACGCGATCCTGGTGACCCCGGGCGCCAACGACGCGCTGACGAGCCTCACCGACGAGGAGCTGAGCACCGTACGCGCGGCCGATGTGCTGGTGGCCCAGCTGGAGATCCCGGTGGAGACGGTGACCGAGGCGGCGGTGGCCGCCCACGCCGCCGGCACGCGGGTCGTCGTCAACGCCGCGCCGGCCCGGCCCCTCCCCGAGGAGCTGTTGGCCGCCCTGGACGTGCTGGTGGTCAACGAACGCGAGGCGCAGGCGCTGACCGGGCGGGGCCGGGACGCACCGCAGGCGCTGCTGGAGCTCACCCCGAGGGCGGTGCTCACCCTCGGCGCCGAGGGCGTCTGGTACGGAGACCGGGACGGCACGGCGGTGCACGTGCCCCCGGTCAAGGTCGACACCGTGGACTCGACGGCCGCGGGTGACGCGTTCACCGCGGCGCTGGCCGTGGGCTGGGGCGAGGGCCGGGATCTGGTGGACGCCGTGCGTTGGGCCGCGGCGGCCGGCGCGGCGTGTGCCCGCCGGCTCGGCGCATCCGTGGCGCTGCCCTACCGGGCCGAGATCGACGAGCTCTACGTACCGGCCTGAGCCCCACCGCCGTCGGCGACGGACGGTCACCCGGCGCGGAACGCCCGCCGGTACGCCGACGGCGAGGTACACATGGCCCGGCCGAAGTGGTGGCGGTAGGTGACCGGGGAGTCGAAGCCCACGGTCGCGGCGATCTCCTCGACCGGCACGTCAGTGGTCTCGAGCAACGCCAGGCTGGCCCGCACCCGCTGGTCGACCAGCCACCGGATCGGGCTCGTTCCGGTGGCTCGCGCGAAGTGTCGCAGGTAGGTGCGGGTGGACATGTGCGCCTGCCGTGCCAGCCGGGCGACGGTCAGTGGCTCGCTGAGGTGCGCCAGCGCCCAGGTGAGACTGCCGGCGATCCGGTCGTCGCCCGGGTCGGGCGGCACCGGTGCCTCGATGAACTGGGCCTGCCCACCGTCCCGGTGCGGCAGGATGACGAGCCGGCGGGCGACCGCGTTGGCGATCGCCGCGCCGTGGTCGCGCCGGACCAGGTGTACGCACAGGTCCAGGCCGGCCGCGCTACCGGCGCTGGTGAGCAGCTCACCCTCGTCGAGGTAGAGCACGTCAGGGTGCACCTGCACGGCCGGGTACCTGCGGGCCAGCAGGTCCGCGTACTGCCAGTGGGTGGTGGCCCGGCGGCCGTCGAGCAGACCGGCACCGGCCAGCGCGAACGCCCCCGAGCAGATGGACACGATCCGGGCACCACGCCGGTGCGCCCGGCGCAGCGCGGCGACCAGCTCCGGTGAGGGTTCCGCGGTCACGTCCGGTACCCCGGGGACGATCACCGTCCGCGCCTGCCCCAGCACGTCGAGGCCGTACGGAGTGTCCAGAGTGGCGCCACCGACCACCGGCACCGGGCCGGGCCGCTCGGCGCACACCCTGAGGTCGTACCAGTCGACGTGCAGCTCCGGTCTGGGCAGCCCGAACACCTCGGTCACGATGCCCGTCTCGAAGACCGACATACCCGGGTACGCGAGGACCGACACGCTCCGGTCCACCCCATCTGCGGCACGCGGACGAGGGGCGGGGTGGATCGGGACGGGCACGGGAACCATGGCGGGATGTTAGCGCAGGACGGCGTTACCGCCACTCGTCTCGCGCGCCGTCCACGCGCAGGATCGATGCCATGACGCACACCTTCGCCGTTCCGGCGGCCGACCCGGTCACCGCCACCGCCCACTTCCTCGCCCGGCTGAGCTTCGAGACCGATGTCAGCGACGTGTACGCGGACCTCACCGCCGGGATCCCCGGGCTGGTGGTGGTCGACTCCCGCGGCACGGCTGCGTGGGCGCAGGGGCACCTGCCGGGCGCGGTGCACCTGCCGACCGCCGAGATCGCCACGCTCGCGGCCGAGGCCGTGCCGGTCGGCTCCACAGTCGTCACCTACTGCTGGGGTCCCGGATGCAACGGCGCCACCCGCGCCGCCCTGGAGTTCGCGCGGCTCGGCTATCCGGTGAAGGAGATGCTCGGCGGCTACGAGTACTGGGTACGGGAAGGGCTGCCGGTGGTGACGGGTACCGGGCTGACCCGGCGGCCGGTCGACGAACTGACCGCACCCCGATCCACGGTCAGCTGCGACTGCTAGCCGGCCTGGCTGCCGTTCCGCCCCGGGTGGTCGCCGCGGCCGCCGCCCGTGGGCTGGCCGTCAGCGATGGTCGGTGTGCTGCTCGACGGCGCGCTGCACGGCCCGGTAGATCTGGCCGAACCGCAGCGCGTCGGGAGTGCGCACCAGCAGTTCCTCCTGGCCGTGGTGCTGCACCCAGAGCTCGTGGACCTGGCTGCCCCGTTCGTACGAGCGGTCCAACCAGCCGAGCGGAATCTCCAGGAACGGGGTCAGCGCGAGCGCGCCCACCACACAGGCGCCGAGGATGAGCAGGGCGAGCTTCCATTCGCCGCGGTCCTGCGCGGACCAGACCAGCGACACGACGCAGATCAGCGCCACCAGCGGAGGCAGCGAGAGCAGCAGGACCAGCACACCGCGTCCGAGCACCCGCCCGCGTACGGCGAGTGTCGCCCGACCCCGGGCGTGCCAGACGTACGTGACGTCGGCGAGAGCGATGACGCGACCACCCGAACGGATCGACTCGGAGGTCACCCGCACCGCGTCGTCCCGGTAATAGGCCGTCATCACTCAGCCTAACCACGCCCCGGCAAGGCTCGGCCCTGCGGTCGCAGGTCTGCCCTGCGTTCGCAGGTCTGCTCCGCGTTCGCGGGTCTGCCCCGCGCTCGCCGGTCCGCCCGGTAGGTGCCGGCATCCTGTCGAGCTGCCCCAGATCTGGGGCAGCTCGACAGCGGACCGGCGCCACACCATGCCGGCCTCGCCCCGGAGCACCGACTGTCGTCCTGGAGCGCCGGCTGCTCTGGAGCGCCGGCTGTCGTCCTGGAGCGCCGGCTGTCGTCCTGGAGTGCTGGCTGCAAGCCGTTCGGCACGCGCCAGCATCGTGCTGGCCTCCGCCGACGGGCATGGCTGAGTGGCGGTTCGCGGGGCGGTGGGCGGCTCCGGCAGGGCGTAGCGTCGCGGCATGGGTGAGCACCTGACGACCGGGCGTGAGCGGACCGAATACCAGCGGGCCGAACGCCAGGGGACCGAGCACCAGGGGACCGAGCACCAGGGGACCGAACGCCAGGGGACCGAACGCCAGGGGACCGAACACCAGCGGGCCGAGCAGCAGCGCAACGTCGAGGTGGTCAGGCGCTACCTGCGTACCTTCGTCAGCAAGGACCTGGCCGAACTGCGCGCGGTGGTCGCGGAGGACGTGCAGATCTACGGGTCCGGCACGGCGGTGCGGGGCCGGCACTACGTGGAGCGGGCCGTCGCCTCGTCCGGGCTCACCGTGGTCGACCTGGAGCTCGTCGAGCTCTTTCCCGCCGGGGACCGGGTCATCGTGTCACTCGCCCTGACCTACCGACGGGACGCCACCGGTGCGACGGCGGTGCAGAGCGCGTGCAAGATGTACCGGCTGGCCGGGGGCCGGATCGTGCAGTTCTGGGGCGAGCAGGACCTGTATGGCCTGCTACGCGGTCTCGACATGTTGCCGGACGTGCCGATCCGTTTCTAGTTCCGCCGTCCGCGACTGCGCACCGGGCGGGCGGCATCCCCGGCTGCTCCCAGCGGCGGCGCCTGCTCGACCGCCCGCTGCACGGCTCGGTAGATCTGACCGAACCGGAGCGAGTCACCGGTACGCAGCAGCAGGACGGGCCGGCCCTGCCAGCGCACCCAGAGCTCCCGTTGGCGGCTGCCCCGGGCGTAGGAGCGGTCCAGGCGCTCGAAGAGAAAATCGGCGACCGGTCCGACGGCGAGCCCGACCAGCACCGAGGCGCCGACGATCGCGATGGTGACGGTGGGGGAGCGGTCCAGCCAGAGCGCCAGCCCGACGCCCAGGACGGCTGCCGCCAGCGGGCCGGCCATGGCCGCGCCGAGCGCACCCCGGCCCGCGAGGACCCGCCAGGAGCGGCTGCCCCGCCGGTGCCAGACCATGCTGATCTCGGCGAGCGGGTAGATGCGGTCGTCGACCCGGATGGAGGTCGAGGTGACCTGCACCGACCTGTCGTCGTAGTACGTCGTCATCGCTGGACTCCCGGCCCCGGGGCTGACACCAGACTACGTACCAAACGAGCGTGGCCGTATGGTTGGCACGCGACTTCGACGAGGAAGTGAGGGCGGCGTGAGCGAGTTCGTGCGGCTGGAGACCAAGGACGGCATCGGCACCATCCGGCTGGATCGGCCGCCGATGAACGCGCTGAACAAGCAGGTCCAGGAGGAGTTGCGCGCCGCCGCTACCGAGGCGTCCGCCGACCCCGAGGTCCGCGCCGTGATCGTGTACGGCGGGGAGAAGGTCTTCGCCGCGGGCGCGGACATCAAGGAGATGGCCGACATGTCCTACGTGGACATGGCGGCTCGGGCGGCCGACCTCTCCAGCGCGCTCGGCGTGTTCGCCCGCATTCCGAAGCCGGTGGTGGCCGCGATCACGGGGTACGCGCTCGGCGGCGGGTGCGAGCTGGCCCTGGCCTGCGACTGGCGGGTCGTCGCCGAGGACGCGAAGCTCGGCCAGCCGGAGATCAAGCTGGGCATCATCCCGGGTGCCGGCGGCACCCAGCGGCTGGCCCGCCTGGTCGGCCCGGCCCGGGCCAAGGAACTCGTCATGTCCGGCCGGATGGTCGACGCGGAGGAGGCGCTGCGGATCGGTCTGGCCGACCGGGTCGTGCCGGCCGCCGAGGTCTACTCGACCGCGGTCGAACTGGTCCGCCCGTACGTGCACGGTCCGAGCCAGGCGCTGCGCGCGGCGAAGCTGGCCGTCGACGGTGGCCTGGACATGGACCTGAACTCGGGCCTGGCCTGGGAGAGTCAGCTCTTCGCCGCGCTGTTCGCCACCGACGACCGGCGCGAGGGCATGGCCGCCTTCGTCGAGAAGCGCAAGCCGGACTTCACCGGTCGCTGAGCGGCGCACCGGCCGGGTGTGGCGAGTGCTCGCCCGGCCGGTCAGATCCAGCCGCGGCGGACCGCCTCCATGCCGGCCTGGAACCGGGTCTCGGCGCCGACCATCGTCATGATCCGATGCACGTGCCGGTGCACCGTTCGTACGCTCCAGCCGAGGGTGCGGGCGATCCGCTCGTCGGTGGCGCCGCCGGCCAGCAGACCGATCAGCTCGGTGTCCCGGTCGGAGAGTTGGTCCGGGTGACTCTCGGCGGCCAGCTCGACGGCGTCCGGCCGGTCGGCGCCGCCGCGGTTGACGACGGCGCGGTTGATCGCGACGGCCCGTTCCCAGAGCGCCTCGAACAGCTCGCAGACCGCGTCCAGCAGCGAGGACGGGTGGATCAGGTACGCGGCGTCGGCCAGTTGCCCGCCCGTCATGACGGGGATCAGTGCGAGCCGGTCGTCGCTCAGCATCATCTTCATCGGCACGTTGCTGGCGACCCGGGCGCGTTCGCCGCTCTGGATGCCGCGCCAGATCTCCGCCATCCGGCCGGGTATCGCCAGCGCCGACCGGTCGTAGATCACCCGGTAGGTCAGGCCGCGGTTGGCGATCTGGTGGGCCTCCTCGGTGTTGCCGCTGACCGGATTGTCGAGGTACGGCGGCCGGTCCAGCCCGCGGATCTGCACGCGCGCCTCGCGCTGAAGCCGTACGAGGGTGGCTCGTAGGTTGACCGGTCCCTCGATCACCTCGACCAGTTCCGCCGGATGACGGCCGGTGCCGTCGTGTCGCCGAAGTTCCTTCGCCAGCTGGTCGGCATGGGTACGCAGCCGAAGCAGGTCGCGCTCCCGTTCGGCGATCAGGACGGTGGCGACCTGGTCGGGGGGTGTCGCTGCGTACCGTGTGGGGCGGCCGGAGAGCCGGCTGGCCAAGCCGCGGTCGACCAGCCGGCCGAGCGTACGGGTCAGCTGCGCCCGGGACAGCACGACGTCGCCGAGGAGATCCCCGGCCGTCGCCTGCCGACGCCGAGCCAGCGCCTCGTAGACGCGCTCCTCGGCCTCCGAGACGTCCACCACATGCCACATCCGAAGCCTCCGTCGGGATCCGGTCAGCTGTCCGGAACATGAAGTCCCGGCACATTGTCCGTGGCTTTCGGCGCATGCCAAGATCATCCGTCAACGTGTGGCCCATTCGTGTCCAGGATCGTGTCCGTCCTGACGGGAGGGTGCGCGGCCTCAACGACGAGGCGTGTCCGTGGCATCACTGGTAAGGAGTAATGGATGTCCGTGCCCTTACGGCGGAGACGGCTTCACAGGGGCCTTCTCGGCGGGCTGACCGCAGCCCTCACACTGTCACTGCTCGCCGTCGGCGCGCTGCCCGGTAGCCCCGCGCAGGCGGCACCGAAGGCCGAGCCGTCGGCGGCGGGCTGGGAGGCGACCCGCTACCAGCCGGCCGGCTGCAACACCACCTCGAACGAGAAGGCCGGCGAGGACGGCCCGTGGGCCCGCTGCTTCGCGGTCGGGCTCGCCGAGGACACGCAGCGGCGGACGAAGCTCGCCGGCCCGCCGGCCGACGCCCTGGGACCGGCGGACATCAAGTCCGCCTACCGGCTTCCCGACGGTGGCGAGGGTCAGACGGTCGCCATCGTCGGAGCGTTCGGGTACGCGGCCGCCGAGGCCGACCTGGCGGTCTTCCGTGCCCACTACGGCCTGCCGCCGTGCACCACCGCGAACGGCTGTTTCCGCAAGGTCGACCAGCGCGGCGGGACCGACTACCCGGTCGAGAGCCCGGACTGGTCGATCGAGGCCGCCCTGGACCTGGACGCCGTCTCGTCGGCGTGCCCGAAGTGCGACATCCTGCTGGTGCAGGCCGACAACAACTCGATGGGCAGCCTCGGCTACGCCGTCGACACCGCCGCCCGGCTCGGCGCCGACGCGATCTCCAACTCGTACGGCGTCGCCGGCGAGTCGGCCACCCAGTACGCGAGCCACGCCCACTACGACCACCCGGGCATCGTGATCACCGTTTCCAGTGGTGACATCGGCAACGTGCAGAGCTACCCGGCGACCCACCCGGACGTGGTGTCGGTCGGCGGCACGCTGCTGACCAAGGACGCCTCCAACGCCCGTGGCTGGTCGGAGACCGCCTGGGAAGCGGCGGGCAGCGGGTGCTCGTTCGTCGAGCCGCGGCCGTCGTACCAGAACGACATCGACACGCACTGCGGTGACAAGCGGGCCAACGCCGACATCTCCGCCACGGCCGCGCCGGAATCCGGACTGGCCGTCTACAACACCTCCGGCCAGGACGGCTGGGCGCGCTGGGGCGGCACCTCGCTGTCCGCGCCGCTCGTCGCCGGGATGTACGCCCTCGCCGGTGACGCGGTTCCCGGGACGTACCCGGTCACCTACCCGTACCGCAAGGGCGCCGACGCCGGGCTCTTCGACGTCACCGAGGGCTCGAACGGATGGTGCGGCGACCTGCTGTGCACCGCCGGCCCCGGCTGGGACGGACCGACCGGCCTGGGCACCCCCAACGGTGTCTCGGCGCTGACCCTCGGCCGGACCGGTCAGGTCAGCGGGACGGTCACCAGCGGCAAGAACCCGCACGGCAAGAAGCAGGGTGCGCTCGACGGGGTGACGGTCACCGCCACGGACACCGCCGGCAACACCTACCACGCGGTGACCGACGCCAAGGGCGCCTACCAGTTGGCCGTCCCGGCCGGCACGTACGACGTGGTGGCCGCCGAGTTCGGCTACCAGGCTCCGGCGCCGGTCCGGGTAGTGGTCGCCGCCGACGCGAAGCTGACCCAGGACATCAGGATGACGGCGATCGCGACCCGCACGCTCACCGGTACCGTCACCGACGGCTCGGGGCACGGCTGGCCGGTCTACGCGAAGATCGCCATCGACGGCTACCCGACGGACGCGGTCTACACCGACCCCTACGCCGGGCGCTACCGGGTCGAGCTGCCGGTCGGTGCCGACTACACCCTGCGCGTGTCGCCGGTCGACATGCCCGGCTACACCACGAGCACGGCGACCGTCAGCGTCGACCCGCAGCCCAAGGGCCGGCCGAGCGACGTGCGGCACGACGTACGGCTCGCCGTCGAGGCGTCGTGCGCCGCCCCCGGTTACACCTGGCGCTACCAGGGCCTCGGCACCGACTTCACCGGCTGGACCGACGGGCCGAAGGACGGCTGGAAGGTCACCGACGAATCCGGTGCCGGCCAGACCTGGCGCTTCGACGACCCGGGCACCCGGGGCAACCTGACCGGTGGCGACGGTGGCTTCGCCGCCGTCAACACCTGGGCCCAGTCCGGTGACATCGACACGACCCTTGTCACCCCGTCGGTGGATCTGGCCGGCATCGCCCAGCCGGTGATCGGGTTCGACAGTGACTTCCCCGCCTCCAACTTCGGCGTGCAGGAGGGCTCCATCGACCTCAGCCTCGACAACGGGGCGACCTGGAACGAGGTCTACCGCCTCCCGAACGTCGACGTGCGGGGGCACGTGGAGATCCCGATCCCGCAGGTGGCCGGGAAGTCCGGAATCCAGGTCCGGTTCCGCTACCAGGGGAACCTGTCGTACTGGTGGCAGCTCGACAACGTCTTCGTGGGCCGGCGGACGTGCGCCCTCGTGCCGGGCGGCATCATCGCCGGGCAGGTCCGCGACGACAACACCGGCGGCGCGGTCCTCGGTGCCACCGTCTCCACCGGCACCGACCGGGCTGCCCTGGCCACCAGCCGGGCCACCGACGACGACACCGCCCTCGACGACGGCTACTACTGGTTCTTCGCCGAAGGCGACGGAACCACTCCGGTGACCGTGAGCGGCCTGCGTTACGCCGACAGCACGGCGAAGGTGCGGGTCGAGCAGGACCGGGTCGTCCGTCGGGACTGGACGCTGGAGTCGGGCCGGCTGACGGTCCGTCAGTCCGACCTGTCGCTGGACGTACGACCCGGGCACAGCGCCACCGAGCAGGTCCGGCTCACCAACGACGGCGACCGGCCGCTGCGGGTCAAGCTGGTCGAGCAGGACCGCGGGTACACCGCGGACCAGGTCCGCGTCGCCGCGGACGCCGCCCGCTCGTCGCAGACGCCGGCCCAGCAGGCTGCGGACGGCAGCGCGTGGATCAACCTGCCCGACCTTCCGCTGCCGCTGGTCGACAACGTGGTGGCCGACAACGACGGCACGGTCTACTCGGTCGGTGGCGATTCCTACGGCTACGTCATGAACGAGGGGTACGTCCTCGACCCGCAGGCCCGGGCCTGGAAGCGGATCGCCGACCTGCCCGAGGGGCGAGCCGGCGCGGCGGGCGGTTTCATCGACGGCAAGTTGTACGTCACCGGTGGTCTCACCGGCTCGGGGATTCCCGCGACGCAGACCTGGGCCTACGACCCGATGACCGACAAGTGGTCGCGTCGGGCCGACCTGCCCGCCGGAGTCGCCAACGCGGCGGCCACCACCGTCGACGGCCAGCTCTACGTCGTCGGGGGCTGCCCGGACGGCGCCTGCCCGGACCCCACGGCGCGGGCGTACCGCTACGACCCCGCGGCGGACCGCTGGACCCGCCTCGCCGACTACCCGCGGACCGTCGCCTACCACGCCTGCGGTGCGGCCGGCGACGGCGTGATCTGCACCGGCGGGTACATCCCGCGCCAGTACGACGCCGTGTTGGAGAGCTACCGGTACTTCCCGGAGTCCGACACCTGGGTGCAGACGACCGGCCTGCCCGTGTCGGGCTACGGCATGGCGTACGCCACCGTCAACGGCAAGCTGCGGATCATCGGCGGCACCATCGGCGGTGACCTCAGCCGGCAGGTGCTGGAGTTCGACCCGGCCACCGCGGTCTGGTCGAAGCTGCCGGACGCGTTGAACGCGCGGCAGCGCGGTGGCGCCGCCTGCGGCACGTACCAGATCGGTGGCCTGGCGGACGGCAGCACGGAGACCGGTTCGGCGCAGCAGTTGCCGGGTCTCGAGTCCTGCATCCGGGGCAGCGACGTGTCGTGGCTGTCCGCGAACCACACCGAGCTGACCATCCCCGCGGGTAAGTCGGTCACGGTGACGCTGACCGCCGCCGCCCCGGTCCACTCCGGGCACGGCCAGTACCAGGCACGGCTGGCGTTCGAGACGGACACTCCGTACCGGACCGAGCCGCTCGCGGTGGTGATGAAGCTCCGCTGACCCATCTCCGCGACCGCGCCCGCCCGGTGTCACGACCCCTGCGCCCGGGCGGGCGCGGCCGTTCCGTGACCCCGCGGCCCCGGCCGACGGTGGTGCGAACCGCCGGCCGGGGCGCGGTCGCCCGAGCGGAGTGACCGGTGGGTAACCTGTGACCCCGGCCACGGACGAGGGGAGCGACCATGACGGAGCAGATCGAAGGTCACGGTGGGGAGCTGGCGCTCGCGGCACTACGCGCGCACGGCGTACGGGAGATGTTCACCCTCTCCGGCGGGCACGTCTTCCCGCTCTACGACGCCGCCCACAAGACCGGCTTTCCGATCTACGACGTCCGGCACGAGCAGTCCGCGGTCTTCGCGGCCGAGGCGGTGGCGAAGCTCCAGCGCCGCCCCGGCCTGGCCGTCCTCACCGCCGGCCCCGGCGTCACCAACGGCATCTCGGGGTTGACCAGCGCGTTCTTCAACGCCTCTCCGGTGCTGGTGCTCGGCGGGCGGGCGCCGGCCTTCCGCTGGGGCTCGGGCAGCCTGCAGGAGATGGACCACCTGCCGCTGGTCGCGCCGGTCACCAAGCACGCCGAGACGGTCTTCAGCACCGATGACATCCCCCGCGCCGTGACCACCGCGCTGACCGCCGCCCTCACTCCGCACCGTGGGCCGGTCTTCCTCGACTTCCCGCTCGAGACGGTCTTCTCCGTCGCCGACGCGGAGCTGCCCGCGCCACCCGGTATCGCCCCGGTCGAGCCCGACCCGGAGGAGGTCGCCCGGGCGGCCGGCCTGGTCGCCGCCGCCGAACGACCGGTCATCATCGCCGGTTCGGACGTCTACGCCGGCGACGCGACCGCGGCGCTGCGCGAGGCGGCCGAGGCGTTGCAGGTGCCGGTCTTCACCAACGGCATGGGGCGCGGCTCGCTCCCACCGGAGCACCCGCTCGCCTTCGCCAAGGCCCGCCGGGCCGCGCTCTCCGGCGCCGACGTCGTCGTGGTGGTCGGCACTCCGCTGGACTTCCGGCTCAACTTCGGCGACTTCGGCGACGCCGAGGTCGTGCACATCGTGGACGCACCCAGCCAGCGCGCCGGGCACGTCCAGCCGGCCGCCGCCCCGGCCGGTGACCTGCGGCTGATCCTCTCGGCCCTGGCCGATCACCCGGGCGACCGGGCGGACCACACCGGGTGGATCGCCGACCTTCGTGCCGCCGAGGACGCCGCGAGCGCCCGTCACGCCGAGGAGATGGCCGCCGAGACCGACCCGATCCGCCCGGCCCGGGTCTACGGCGAGCTGCGCAGAGTGCTGGCCCGCGACGCCATCACCATCGGCGACGGTGGGGACTTCGTGTCGTACGCCGGACGCTACCTCGAACCCGCGCAGCCCGGCACCTGGCTCGATCCCGGCCCGTACGGCTGCCTCGGCACCGGCATGGGCTATGCGATGGGCGCGCGGATCAGCCACCCGGACCGGCAGATCTGTGTGCTGATGGGAGACGGCGCGGCCGGTTTCTCGCTGATGGACGTGGAGTCGCTGGTCCGGCAGAAGCTGCCCGTCGTGATCGTGGTCGGCAACAACGGCATCTGGGGCTTGGAGAAGCACCCGATGCGTGCCATGTACGGCTACGACGTCGCCGCCGACCTGCAGCCGGAGCTGCGCTACGACCAGGTGGTCAGCGCGCTCGGCGGTGCCGGCGAGACCGTGGCGAAGGCCGCCGACCTCGGGCCGGCGCTGCACCGCGCCTTCGACGCCGGCGTGCCGTACCTGGTGAACGTGATCACCGACCCGTCGGACGCGTACCCCCGCTCGTCGAACCTCGCCTGACCGGCGCCCGCGCTGCCGCCGGTCGTGGCGGCGGCGCGGGCGCCGGCGTCAGCCGCAGCGCGGATCTGCGTGCCGCCCGCCGTCGATCCGCCGAGCCTGTGTTCGACGATCACCTACACCTCGGGGCGGTCCTCTTCGCGAGGCGGTTCGCCGTCGCGGGCCGCTCGTGGCGGGCCGTCCGGCCCGTCGGTCTCCCGGCGGCGCAGGTCCTCCTCGCGGCGGCGCAGGTCCTCCTCCCAGCGGCGGAAGAGTTCCTGGTCGTCGCGGCGGGACCGCTCGGCGATGGACTTGAGGAATTCGGGGTCGTCGTCCGGGGCGAGTTGCTGCGGGCGCTCACGTGCGGGCGTCCACCGCTTCGGCCCGCCGGCCGCCGGGCCAGGGACTTTCTCCCGGCCGGCGAGGAACCAGGCGATCGAGCCGACCAGCGGGAAGAACAAGATGATCAACACCCAGGCGACCCGGGGCAGGGCGCGGATCTGACCCTCCTCGGCGGAGAGGCAACTGATCAGCGCGCAGACGGCGAGGATGATCTGTGCCACGAAGAGGAGGGCGTAGAGGCGGACCATGCGCCCATCATTGCGTACCCGGGCGCTCATGACAGCCCACGCAACACCAGCACCACACCCAGCAGGGCGAGTGCCGCCGCGCCGAGGGCGACGGCGGGAAGGGACGGCCCGTAGTGGGAGGCCGGGCCGGTCCTGGTGCCGCGCCGCCAGTAGATCGGCAGCACGGTTCCCCACAGGATCACGGTCAGGCCGGCGAGCACCGCGTCCGCCAGGTCGCCGGTGAGCCCCAGGCGGACGGCCAGTGCGGTCACCACGGTCAGGGTGAGGGCGCTCCGTCGCCACGCCAACCGGGTCCGCTCCGGTTGGAGACCGGGATCGCGCAGCGGTCCGTCGCCGGTTGTCCCGCCCGGGCCGGCGTTCGGCTCTCGGGCGGGCTCCGGGGGGCCGGGCCGGGTCGTCATCGACCGCCGAGCGCCGTCACCAGCACCGTGGCCACCAGCAGCAGCGCGCCGAGGCCGACGGTGAGGGCGAGGATCGCCGGGAACCGGGAGGCGGGCAGCTCCTCGCCGAGCCGGATCGCCCGCTCGGTACGCGCCCAGTGGTCGACCGCGCGGACCGCCACGGCGCCGCCGAGCAGCAGCAGGACGACCGCGATCGCCTCGCGCAGGTGCCGCAGCGGCAGCGGCGGGAGGAACTGGGCGGTGGCCAGCCCGCCGCCAACGAGCGCCAGCCCGGTACGCAACCAGGCGAGGAAGGTCCGCTCGTTGGCCAGCGAGAACCGGTAGTCGGGGGTGCTACCGACCGAGCGCAGCTCCCGCGGGTCGAACCAACGCCTGATCGACTCCCACACGATGCCGATTATCCGCTGGCCACGGGTCGTAGCCTGAAGCGATGACGGATCTTGATGTCACCGCCCTGCGGGCCGCGTACGACACCCAGCTGCGACCCGGCCTGCCGGATCCGGTGCCGGCGGGGGTGACCGTCGAGCAGGACGGGCCGCTGTACCGGGTGCTCGGCTTCGATCACGGCGGTCTGCTCACCTACCGCGACCTGGGCGGTCTGACGGGCGCCGCGCTCGACGAGTTGATCGCCCGGCAGGTCGAGCTGTTCCGGCAGCGGGGCGAGCAGGTGGAGTGGAAGCTCGTCGGCCACGACGAGCCGGCGGACCTGCCCGACCGGTTGCGCGCCGCCGGGTTCGTGCCGGAGGAGCAGGAGTCCGTCGTGATCGGCCCGGCCGCGCCGCTGGCCGCGACGCTTCCGGTGCTGCCCGAGGGGGTACGTCTGCGGGAGGTGACCGCCCGCGCGGACCTGGACCGGATCGTGGCGATGGAGGAGGAGGTCTGGCAGGCCGACCGCAGCCACCTCGGGGTGGCCCTGGAGCGGGAGATGGCCGCGGACCCACAGTCGATCACCGTCGTGGTGGCCGAGGCGGACGAGACCGTGGTGAGCGCCGGCTGGGTCCGTTACCCGTCGGGTACCGGCTTCGCCTCGCTCTGGGGTGGTTCGACGCTGCCGCAGTGGCGGCGCCGCGGCATCTACCGTGCGCTGGTGGTCCACCGGGCGCGGCTGGCCGCGCAGCGCGACCGGACCCTGCTCCAGGTGGACGCCTCCGAGGAGAGTCGACCCATTCTCGAGCGGCTCGGCCTCGTCGCGGTCACCACTACCACCCCGTACGTCTACACTCCGTGATCATGCCTCAGGAGTTGACGGACGAGGATCGGCTGACGCTCAAGACCGGCGCGTTCGGCGCGGTCTTCCTGGTGTCGAACGTGGACCCGGGCATGCTCGCCGTGCTCAAGGAGAGCCTGGCCGCGTCGGACGCGTTCGCCGGCGCGTCGGGCGTGGTCCGGGCGGCGCTCACCACGGGTCCGCTGCCGAGACTCCCGCGTGATTCGACACTCGAGGTCGAGGCGACGGTGCTGCCGGCGCTCGGCGCGGCGGTGCGGATCCTGCGCGAGAAGTCGCCGGCGGACCTGGCGGCCTACCGCGAGGTGGTGCTCGCAGCCGCCGACCGGGTGGCCAGGGCGCACGCGGGGGTGGCACCGGCTGAGGCGGCGATGATCGAACGGATCAGGGCCGCGCTGGGCGAGGAGGTCTGATCCGGGCGGGCGGTGCGGCGGTCGGGCCGGACGGCGACCAGAGCGCCCGCACCGCGGCCCGTACGCAGCGGTCGCGAATTTGCCCGCAGGCGCAGCGGTACGAGTCCGGCAGCTGCCGGCGGCACGTCTCCCGCCGTCGCGGCAGGCCGCCGGTCGAGCCCGCCGACGCGGCATATTCCGCAAGCTCGGACATTTCGGTCACCTCCCGAGCGGGAGTGTACCCACGGCCGGGCCGGCTCAGTGGGCTGTGTCACTCTGTGCCCCGCCGGAGGTCTTAGCTACTGACAGGTAACATCACGCCCGTGGGCAACCGCACAGCGGCCCGCAGTTGACCGATCGTTAAGTCACGCGGGAGGCTGCGGCCCAGACCGGGCGAGCGATTCGCAACACCACACAGGAGGGGTCGTCGAAGCGCGATGAACATCGTCGTACTCGTCAAGCAGGTGCCCGATTCGGGCGCGGACCGCAACCTGCGCAGTGACGACAACACCGTCGACCGCGGTTCGGCGAACAACGTCATCAATGAGATGGACGAGTACGCCATCGAAGAGGCGTTGAAGATCAAGGAGGCGCACGGCGGTGAGGTGACCATCCTGACCATGGGTCCGGACCGGGCGACCGAGTCGATCCGCAAGGCGCTGTCGATGGGCCCGGACAAGGCCGTGCACGTCGTGGACGACGCGCTGCACGGCTCCTGCGCCGTGACCACCTCGAAGGTGCTCGCCGCCGCGCTGGGCACCCTCAACGCCGACCTGGTCATCTGCGGCGCGGAGTCGACCGACGGTCGGGTCCAGGTCATGCCGCACATGATCGCCGAGCGGCTGGGCGTTGCGGCGCTGACCGGCGCCCGCAAGCTCACCGTGGACGGCGGCACGCTCACCATCGAGCGGCAGACCGAGGAGGGTTACGAGGTCGTCACCGCGGCCACGCCGGCCGTGGTCTCGGTCTGGGACACCATCAACGAGCCGCGCTACCCGTCCTTCAAGGGCATCATGGCGGCCAAGAAGAAGCCCGTGCAGACCCTCTCCCTGGGTGACCTCGGTGTCGCCCCGGCCGAGGTTGGCTTCGAGGGTGCCACCAGCGCCGTCCTGGAGCACAGCAAGCGTCCGCCGCGCTCGGGCGGCGCGAAGGTCACCGACGAGGGCGACGGCGGCGTCAAGCTGGTCGAGTTCCTCGCCACCGAGAAGTTCGTGTGAGAGGTCTGGACATGTCTGAGGTTCTCGTCGTCGTCGAAGCCACCCGCGAGTTCGGCGTCAAGAAGGTCACCCTGGAGATGCTCACCCTCGCCCGCGAGCTGGGCACGCCCAGCGCCGTCGTGCTCGGCGGCACCGGCGCGGCCGAGGCGCTGAGCGCCAAGCTGGGCGAGTACGGCGCGGAGAAGATCTACGCCGCCGAGGGCGAGGAGGTCGACGGCTACCTGGTGGCCCCGAAGGCCACCGTCCTGGCCGAGCTGGTCCGCCGGGTCGAGCCCGCCGCCGTGCTGCTCGCCTCCTCCCAGGAGGGCAAGGAGATCGCCGCCCGGCTGGCGATCAAGCTGGACAACGGCATCCTGACCGACGTGGTCGCGTTGGACGCCGACGGCACCGCCACCCAGGTGGCCTTCGCCGGCTCCGCCATCGTGAAGTCCAAGGTCACCCGCGGCCTGCCGCTGGTCACCCTCCGGCCGAACTCCGTCAACCCGGTCCCGGCCGCCGCCAGCCCGGCGGTCGAGCAGCTCGCCGTCACCGTCGGCGACACCGACAAGCTGGCCAAGGTCGTGAACCGGGTCGCCGAGCAGAAGGGCTCGCGTCCGGAACTGACCGAGGCGTCGGTGGTCGTCTCCGGCGGACGCGGCGTCGGCAACGCGGACAACTTCAAGCTCGTCGAGGAGCTGGCCGACCTGCTCGGCGGCGCGGTCGGCGCCTCCCGGGCGGCAGTCGACTCCGGTTTCTACCCGCACCAGTTCCAGGTCGGCCAGACCGGTAAGACGGTCTCGCCGCAGCTCTACATCGCGCTCGGCATCTCCGGGGCCATCCAGCACCGGGCCGGCATGCAGACCTCGAAGACCATCGTCGCGGTGAACAAGGACGGCGAGGCGCCGATCTTCGAGCTGGCCGACTTCGGCGTGGTCGGCGACCTGTTCAAGGTCGTACCGCAGGCCGCGGAGGAGATCCGCAAGCGCAAGTGAGCTGTCGGGCGGAGTATCGCCCCGCCCGACGCGAGCAGATATCGAGAAGGAGTGGCCGGTCCGCGGTGGGCCGCCACTCCTTCTCCGTACCCGTCCACCCGTGGCCGGTGGGCGGCTGACTGAATGGGAGCTGATCGGCGGGCCGGGGAGCTGAGCCGGCCCGCCGATCAGCCCGTCGGGGTGCCCCGGCGTGGCGGTCGCCGAGCGGGGCAGGTGATGCCTGACCGGGTGGGGACGTCGATATCCGAGTATGCCTGATGTGCGCCGTTCAGCACTGCCCAAAAGGCGATGATCGCGGCTCGGCGACTGGCGAAGACGGTGCCCCGGAACACCCCGGGGAATCGCGCCCGCCCCCGCTGGATCGTCGGGACGACCTGTGACGTACCCGAGGTGCCCTCGCCCGTCGACCGTCCGTAGCGCCGCCGTAGGCTGAGCGGTGATGGCTTACCTGGATCACGCGGCGACCACTCCGATGCTCGACGAGGCACTGGAGGCGTACGTCGCCACCGCACGCGAGGTCGGCAACGCGTCGTCGCTGCACGCGGCCGGCCGGCAGGCTCGTCGCCGGGTGGAGGAGTCCCGCGAACGGGTGGCGGCGGTCCTGGGCGCCCGGCCCTCTGAAGTGATCTTCACGGGCGGTGGCACGGAGAGCGACAACCTGGCCGTCAAGGGCATCTTCTGGGCACGTCGGGCGAGCGTGGGCCACCGCCGTCGAGTGGTGTCCAGCGCGGTGGAGCACCACGCGGTGCTGGACGCCGTGGACTGGCTGGGCGAACACGAGGGCGCGGAGGTGGGCTCGTTGCCGGTCGACCCCACCGGCCACGTCGACGCCGCCGCGCTCCGCGCCGAACTGGAGACCCACGGCGACCGGGTCGCCCTGGTGACCGCGATGTGGGCCAACAACGAGGTGGGCACCGTCCAGCCGATCAACGAGCTGGCCGCGGTCGCCGCCGAGTACGGCGTGCCCTTCCACACCGACGCGATCCAGGCGGTCGGGCAGGTGCCGGTCGACTTCGCCGCCAGCGGGGTGTCGGCGCTGACCGTGACCGGACACAAACTCGGCGGGCCGGTCGGAGTCGGCGCCCTGCTGCTGGGCCGTGACGTGGCGGCCACCCCGCTGCTGCACGGCGGCGGCCAGGAGCGCGACGTACGCTCCGGCACCCTGGACACCGCCGGAATCGTGGCCTTCGCCGTCGCGGTGGAGGCGGCGGTCAAGGGCCAGCAGGAGTACGCGGCGCGAGTCGCCGCGCTCCGCGACGACCTGGTCGAACGGGTCCGCCGGGCCGTGCCGGAGGTGGTCTACAACGGCGACCCGGTGGACCGGCTACCCGGCAACGCGCACTTCTCCTTCCCCGGCTGCGAGGGCGACGCCCTGCTGCTGCTCCTCGACGCCCAGGGCATCGCCTGTTCCACCGGGTCGGCCTGTTCGGCGGGGGTGGCCCAGCCCTCGCACGTGCTGCTGGCGCTGGGTGCCGACGACGACCGGGCCCGTTCGTCGCTGCGCTTCACCCTCGGCCACACCTCGTCGCGGGAGGACGTCGACGCGCTGATCGCCGCACTTCCCGGCGCGGTCGAGCGCGCCCGGCGCGCCGCCGCGTACCGCACCCCTCGCTGATCCCGGCTGCCCTCGCCCGGGCCTCGGCCGCCGATCGGTGGGGCGTGACGTCCGATTCGTCGTCCGGCACACCGCTGTCGAACCGCCGGGCGAGTGGGATACGCGGCAGCGGCCGGATCGGGCGGGCAGTCGGCCGGATCGGGTGGTTAGGGTTGAAAGGCGGAAGGGAGTCAGCTGGTGAGGGTATTGGCGGCGATGTCCGGCGGGGTCGACTCGGCGGTCGCGGCGGCGCGGGCGGTCGACGCCGGGCACGACGTGACCGGCGTGCATCTGGCGCTCTCCCGCAATCCGAAGACCTACCGCACCGGGGCGCGAGGCTGCTGCACGCTGGAAGACTCGCGGGACGCGCGTCGCGCCGCCGACGTGATCGGCATCCCGTTCTACGTGTGGGACATGGCAGATCGGTTCCATGAGGACGTGGTGGACGACTTCGTCGCCGAGTACGCGGCCGGGCGTACCCCGAACCCGTGCCTGCGTTGCAACGAGAAGATCAAGTTCGCCGCGGTGCTGGACCGGGCGATCGCCCTGGGCTTCGACGCGGTGGTCACCGGCCACCATGCCCGGCTCGGGGCGGACGGCCTGTTGCGGCGTAGCGTCGATGTGGCCAAGGACCAGTCGTACGTGCTGGCGGTGCTCACCCGGGAGCAGCTGGACCGCTCGGTCTTCCCGCTCGGCGACTCGACGAAGGCGGAGGTCCGGGCCGAGGCCGCGCGGCGGGGGCTCGCGGTCGCCGAGAAGCCGGACTCCCACGACATCTGCTTCATCGCCGACGGCGACACCCGGGGTTTCCTCGCGCAGCGGCTGGGCGAGCAGCCGGGCGAGGTGGTCGACGCGACCAACGGCGCGGTGGTCGGCACTCATGCCGGGGCGTACGCGTACACCGTCGGCCAGCGACGCGGTCTGCACCTGGACCGGCCAGCGCCGGACGGCCGGCCGCGCTACGTGCTCTCCATCACCCCGAAGACCAACACGGTGACCGTCGGCCCGGCCGAGGCGCTGGAGGTGTCCCAGGTCCGCGCGGAGCGTCCGGTCTGGACCGGCGGCCCGCGTCCGGACGGCCCGATCGAGTGCGAGGTGCAGCTGCGCGCGCACGGTGACGTGGTGCCGGCGACCGTCGCCCTGGACGGCGACACGCTCCACGCCGAGCTGCGTCGTCCGATGCGGGGAGTCGCCGCCGGGCAGGCGGTGGTGGCGTACCGGCCGGATCCGGCCGGCGACATCGTGCTCGGCTCCGCCACCATCGCGGGCTGAGTGCCGCCGCCGGTCGGATCTGCAGGGTCCACCGGATACCCTTCGCCCGTGACAGATCAGGCGTGGCCGTGGCCGACCGGCGCGGCGACCGGCATCGGCTCGCTGCCGGGCACCGACATCGCCGAGGCACAGCGGATCGTCCTCGGGGAGCTACCCAACCTGCCGCACCTGCCGGAGTTGCCGGCCCGCGGCCCGGGCGCCGACCTGATCGGCCGCACCGCGGGCCTGCTGGTCGAGCTGCCCGTCGAGCTGTACGCGGCCCGTTGGCGGATCGCCCCGCGCCCGGGCCGTGAGCTGCGCCGGGCCCGGGACCTGATGGAGCGCGACCTCGACCAGCTCGCCGAGCAGGCCGAGGAGTACGCCGGGCCGATCAAGGTGCAGGCCGGGGGGCCGTTCACCCTCGCCGCCGCCCTGGAGCTGCCGATCGGCGGCCGGATGTTGCGCGACCCGGGCGCGGTGCGTGACCTGGCCGGTTCGCTCACGGAGGGGCTGCGCGAGCACGTCGCGGCGGTGGCCCGGCGGCTGCCCCGGGCGTCGGTGCTGCTCCAACTCGACGAGCCGTCGCTGCCCGCGGTGCTCGCCGGACGGGTGCGCACGGAGAGCGGGCTCGGCACGTACCCGGCCGCGGACGTCGAACTCGTGTCGACCCTGCTGCGCTCGCTCATCGAGGCCGTGGGGGTGCCGACGGTGGTGCACTGCTGCGCGCCCGACGTGCCGGTGGAGCTGATCCGCTCCACGGGCGCGGCCGGTCTGGCCCTCGACCTGTCGCTGGTCACCGACCTGGACCCGCTCGGCGAGGCGATCGACGCCGGGCTGGGCTTGCTCGCCGGCGCCGTCCCCACGCGACCGCCGTCGAACGGTCGCGCGCCCACCTCCGCGGAGGTGGCCGAGCGGGTACGTGTGCTCTGGGATCGCCTCGCCTTCCCCCGCGCCCGCCTGGCCGAGCAGGTGGTGGTCACCCCGGCCTGCGGGCTGGCGGGTGCCACGCCGGAGTACGCCCGGGCCGTGCTGAAGGCCTGCCACGACGCCGGTCGGCGACTCGCCGAGGACTGAGTTTCGCCGTCGTACCCGCCGGGCAGGATGACCGGCATGATTGGACAGCTGCGTTCGACGGTGATCGACTGCCCGGATCCCCGGGCCCTGGCGGCGTTCTACTCGGAGCTGCTCGGCCTGCCGCTGGTGCACGACGAGGACGACTGGGTGGTGCTCGGCGGCCCGCCCGGGCAGCATCCGCGCCTGGCGTTCCAGAAGGCGCCCGACCTGCGTCCACCGACCTGGCCGGAGCAGGAGGTCCCCCAGCAGTTCCACCTCGACGTCACGGTGACCGACATCGAGGCCGCCGAGAAGGCGGCGATCGCGCTCGGTGCCCGGCGGTTGCCCGGCGAGGGCGAGGGCTTCCGGGTGTACGCCGATCCCGCCGGCCATCCGTTCTGCCTCTGCTGGGACTGACGGCAGGCCGACGGGCGCACCCCCTGGCGACGGTTGCTCCCGACGGGCATGATCACCGTCATGATCGATTCCTCGCGGGACCGCGCCGCCGGGTCGCTGTTCGGGCTCGCCTACGGCGACGCGCTCGGTAAGGAGACGGAGTTCCTTCCGGTCGCCGAGATCGTTCGCCGGCACGGGCCGGCCGGCCCCCGCGAGCTGGTCGGAGATCCGGCGCTGGTCACCGACGACACCCAGATGGCGCTGGCGGTGGCCTGGGCGCTGCGCGAGGCGTCCGAGTTGACGCCCGAAGCGGTGGAGCCGGTGCTGCGCCGTCGGTTCGTCGACTGGGCGGCGAGCCCGGAGAACAACCGGGCCCCGGGCATGACCTGCCTGCGCGCCTGCGGCGAGCTGGCCCGGGGAGTGCGCTGGCAGCAGGCCACCGTGGCCGACTCGAAGGGCTGCGGGGCGAACATGCGGGTCACCCCGGTGGGGCTGCTCGACGTCGACCTGGACACCCTCGCCGGGCTCGCCCAGCTCCAGGCCGGCCTGACCCACGGCCATCCGACTGGGCTGGCCGCCAGCGAGTTGACCGCGTACGCCGTGCGGCGGTTGCGTGACGGCGCCGCGCTCGACGAACTTCCCGCCCTGCTCGCCGATCGGGCCCGGCAGCAGCGCCACCGCTACCGCGCCGACTGGCTGGGCGACCTGTGGCAGCGCCCGGGCGCGACCGTCCCGGCGGAGTTCATCGCTCGGGGCTGGGACGAGTGCCTCGCCGTGCTGGGCCGGCTGGCCGACGCGCTGGCCCGGCCGGACGACGGTGGCGACCCGTGCCGGCTGACCGGGGAGGGCTGGGTGGCCGAGGAGGCGTTGGCCACCGCCCTGTACTGCGCGCTGCGGCACGCCGACGACCCGGTCGGCGCGCTGGCGAGGGGCGCCACCACGGCCGGTGACTCCGACTCGATCGCCGCGCTGGCCGGCGCGTTCGTGGGAGCGGCGGCCGGCATGTCCGCCTGGCCGGCCGCCTGGGCCACCCGAATCGAGTACGCCGACCAACTGACCGCCCTAACCACCCCCTAACCCCCACCCCCCCACCCCTCCCACCCCCCGTTTCGCGCGGTGATCATGAAGTTGTTGTCGCCCTCAGCGGCGTGTCGCGACGATAACTTCATGATCAACGGGGCGAGGGTGGGGCGAGGGCGAGGGCGGGGCGGGGGGCGAGGTGGGGTGGGTGGGGTGGGTGGGCGGCGGGTTGTCGTACCTGCCGGTTACCGTGCCCGGGTAGCGTGATCAGGGAGGTCAACCGGTGTCCGAAGGTGGCGGCGTGTCCGACGAGCAGATCGGCCAGCAGGTCAGCCCGGCGCAGGAAGCTGCGGCGGGCGGCGAGCCGACCCCGGAGGTGCGCGAGCGGCACGCCACGCTGAGCCGCGAGCTGACCGAGCATCAGTACCGCTACTACGTGCTCGACTCGCCGACCATCGCCGACGTCGAGTTCGACCGGCAACTGCGCGAGCTGGAGGCGTTGGAGGAGGAGTTCCCGGCGCTCCGTACGCCGGATTCGCCAACCCAGCGGGTCGGCGGCACGTTCTCCACCGACTTCACTCCGGTGCAGCACGCGGAGCGGATGCTCTCACTCGACAACGCCTTCGCCGACGAGGAGCTCGCGGCCTGGGCCGAGCGGGTCGAGCGCGACGCCGGCGGGCCGGTGCCCTACCTCTGCGAGCTGAAGGTCGACGGGCTCGCGATCAACCTCACCTACGAGCGCGGCCGGCTGGTCCGTGCGGCCACCCGCGGCGACGGCCGCACCGGTGAGGACGTGACCGCCAACGTGCGCAGCATCCGGGACGTGCCCGGTCAGCTCACCCCGTCCCCCGAGTTCCCCGACGTGCCGGAGTTCCTCGAGGTCCGGGGCGAGATCTATTTCCCGGTGGCGGCCTTCGCCGACCTCAACGCCGGCCTGGTGGAGCAGGGCAAGGCGCCGTTCGCGAACCCGCGCAACGCCGCCGCCGGCAGCCTCCGGCAGAAGGACCCACGGGTCACCGCGTCCCGGCCGCTGCGCCTGGTGGTGCACGGCATCGGCGCGCGCCGGGGGTTCCAGCCGGTGGCCCAGTCCGAGTCGTACGCGGCGTTGAAGGCGTGGGGCCTGCCGACCAGCGACCGCTGGCGGGTGGTGCCCGACCTGTCCGGCGTCGCCGAATACATCGCCTACTACGCCGAGCACCGGCACGACGTCGAGCACGAGATCGACGGTGTCGTCGTCAAGGTCGACCCGGTGGCGATCCAGGGCCGGCTCGGCTCCACCAGTCGTGCGCCGCGCTGGGCGATCGCCTTCAAATACCCGCCGGAGGAGGTCACCACCAAGCTGCTCGACATCGACGTCGAGGTCGGTCGCACCGGCCGGGTCACCCCGCGCGCGGTCCTCCAGCCGGTCAAGGTGGCCGGCTCCACTGTCGCGTACGCCACCCTGCACAACGCCCGCGAGGTGGAACGCAAGGGCGTGCTGATCGGTGACACGGTGGTCATCCGCAAGGCCGGCGACGTGATCCCCGAGGTCCTCGGCCCGGTCGTCGATCTGCGGCCCGCCGACGCGCGGCCGTTCGTGATGCCCACCCACTGCCCCGCCTGCGGCACCCCGCTCGCCCCCGCCAAGGAGGGCGACGTCGACATCCGCTGCCCGAACACCCGCAGCTGCCCCGCCCAGCTGCGGGAGCGGGTCTTCCACCTCGCCGGCCGCGGTGCGTTCGACATCGAGGTGCTGGGCTACAAGGGTGCGGCCGCCCTGCTCGACGCGGAGATCATCCGCGACGAGGGTGACCTCTTCCAACTCGACGCCGAGCAGCTCAAGCGGTCGCCGTTCTTCGTCAACAAGGACGGCAGCCTCGGCAGCAACGCGGTCAAGCTGCTCGACAACCTGGCCGTCGCCAAGGAGCGTGAGCTCTGGCGGGTGCTCGTCGCGCTCTCCATCCGGCACGTCGGCCCGACGGCCGCCCGGGCGCTGGCCCAGCACTTCCGTTCCGTCGAGGCGATCGACAAGGCCAGCGAGGAGGAGCTCTCCTCGGTCGACGGGGTGGGCCCGACCATCGCCGCCAGCATCCGCGAATGGTTCGCCGTGGACTGGCACCGTGAGCTGGTCCGCAAGTGGGCCGAGGCCGGCGTGCGGATGGCCGAGGAAGCGGTCGACGAGGGGCCGCGCCCGTTGGAGGGTGTCACAGTCGTGGTCACCGGCACGCTCGCCGGCTTCTCCCGCGACCAGGCCGCGGAGGCGGTGCAGAGCCGCGGCGGCAAGGTCAGCGGCTCGGTCTCGAAGAAGACGGGCTTCGTGGTGGTGGGCGAGAACCCGGGGTCGAAGGCGGACAAGGCGGCCGGCCTGAAGGTGCCGATCCTCGACGAGGACGGCTTCCGGGTGCTGCTCGACAAGGGGCCGGACGCCGCTCGCGAGGTGGCCCGCGTCGAGGGCTGAGACTCGCCATCGCAGCCCGTCGTGCCTGGTCGGCGGGGGTGTCGAAGAGCGTGGCGACTGGGTTGGCCCGGCGGGTGCGCATACCAAGTTAATTACGACTACAACCGATTCGTGACTGTCATACCGGGAAAGCCGGCACCGAGGGCGTTTCATTGGTGCACGGCGTGTACACGGGCACGCCGACCGTTGTCCGGGAGGTGTGATGGAGGTCGCGGACCCGCGCAACGTCGTCCCGCCCGGACGCGTGGCGCCGTTCACCGCCTTCATCGGCGCCGTCCTGGCCCTGGCGTTGCTGCTCGCGGCCGGTCCACTGGCGACGCTGCCGGAGCAACTGCCGAAACTTCCGGTGGCCTTCTGGACGATGGCGGCGCTCGCGGTGGTCTGCGACGCCCGCCCGTTCGTACCGCCGGGCCGGCGGCACACGTCGGCGGTCTTCCCGTCCACCTGCTTCACCTTCGCCATCCTGCTCGGCTGGGGGCTGGGCCCGGCGGTGGTGGTGCAGGCGGTGGCCGTCATCGTCTCCGGCTGGCGGCTGCGGCACGCCGTGTGGCGTACGGCGTTCAACGTCGGCCAGTACGCCTGCGCCCTCGCCGCCGCGTACACGGTCACCCGCCTCGGACCCGGCACCGTCTTCTCCGGCGGAGTGCTGCACACCGCCGACGTCGTGGCGGTCGGTGGCGCGACGCTGGTCTGGTTCCTGGTCAACTACGTACTGGTCAGCATGGCCGTACGCCTCCGTTTCGGTGGCCGGTGGTGGCCGAGCTTCCGGCAGGGACTCGGCTTCGAGCTGCTCTCCACCGGTTCGTTGCTGCTGCTCGCCCCGGTGCTGGTCGCCGCGGCCCGCACCAGCGCCGCACTGATCCCGCTGGTGCTGGTGCCACTCTTCGCCGTCTACCGGATGGCCCGGCTCACCGTCGAGCAGCAGCAGCTCGCCTCCCTGGACCCGTTGACCGGGCTGCCGAACCGCAAGGCGCTGCTGGCCGAGGTCGCCGAGCAGGTCCACCTGCACGGGGAGCGGACCGGCCGGGGCGAACCGGCCGGGCACCTGGCGCTGCTGCTGATCGACCTGGACCGGTTCAAGAACGTCAACGACGCCCTCGGCCACGCGGTGGGGGACCGGCTGCTGGTCGAGGTCAGCCAGCGACTGACCACACTGGTCGGTGGGCGGGACATGGTGGCCCGGCTGGGCGGTGACGAGTTCGCCATCGTGATGACCGGTCTCACCGACGCCGCCGAGGCACGTGAACTCGCCGACCGGGTGGTCCGGACGCTCGCCGAGCCGGTGCCGCTGGACGGGCTGCCGCTGGACGTGGGCGGGTCGATAGGCATCGCGGTCTTCCCGGAGCACGGGGAGGACTTCGCCACCCTGATGCGCCACGCCGACGTGGCGATGTACGACGCGAAACACCGCAACGACACCATCGCCGTCTACACCGCCGAGTCCGACCACAACTCGGCCGAGCGGCTCGGACTCCTGGCCGATCTGCGGCGGGTGCTGGAGGCCGGCCCGGCCGTAAACGAGCGGGCCGACACCGACCAGCCGGCCGACGTGCGACCCGATGGCACGTCCGGGGCAGGGGAGGGCCAGCTCGTCACCGGCGCGACACGGGGCGGGGACGGCGCCGCCCTCGGCACCGCCGTTGATCGCGCCGGCAGGGCGCCGAGTGGAGGCCCGGGCGGCGACGGTGCGGCGCTGAACGGCGGGGTGACGGGTCCTCGGGCGCGCCGCTGGTGGTCGCGACAGCGGGAGCGCCGTCCCGAGGTGGTGCCCGAGGACGAGCTGATCAGCCGGATCGTGTCCGGCGCCGACCCGATCCGCCGCCGCACCGGCCGTCCCGGTGCGCGAGTGGTCGACCGGGGCGCGGTCGTCGACCGCCGGGCGGCGAACGGTCGCGGGCCGACCGCCGAGCCGGGCCACCACGGGCTCGGTGTGGCCGCCGACGAGGACGCTGTGGCCGCTCTGGCCGCCGACGCGGACGCCGGTGAGCACCGGGTCGAGGATTCGGACGCCGACCCGGCCGTCGACGCCGGCGAGATCACGATGTACTACCAGCCGCAGATCGCCATCGCCACCGGCGAGGTGGTGGGGGTCGAGGCGCTGCTGCGCTGGCGACACCCGCGGCGCGGAATGGTCGACCCGGAGGAGCTCATCCGGGTCGCCGAGCAGAGCACCGTGATGCGCCTGCTCACCCGCCGGGTGGTCGACGACGTCGTGGAGCAGCTCGCGAAGTGGTCGGCCGCGGGGGTCGGCCTGCGGGCCGCGCTCAACGTGAGCGTGCGCGACCTGCACACCGGCGAGATCGCCGACCAGATCGCCGACCGGCTTTCCCGGTACGGCGTACCGCCCGAGCGGTTGCAACTGGAGATCACCGAGGGCGCCCTGATGGCCGACCCGCGACGGGTGCTGGCCACCATCTCCCGGCTGCACCGCATCGGTGTGGCCATCGCGCTCGACGACTTCGGCACCGGCTACTCGTCCCTGCAACACCTGCGCCGGTTGCCGCTGTCCGAGGTCAAGGTCGACCGCAGCTTCGTCCTCGGCATGGCCGACGACCCCGACGACGCGGCGATCGTACGGTCGATGATCGAGCTCGCGGGCGCCCTCGGTCTGCGGGTGGTCGCCGAGGGAGTCGAGGACGAGCGGACCTGGCGGATGCTGCACGCCGCCGGCTGCGACGCCGCCCAGGGCTGGTTCTACGCTCGGCCGATGCCCGCCCAGGAACTGGTCACCTGGCTGGCCCGGTACCGTCCGGTGCGCCCCACCGGCGGTCCGGAGCCCGACCTGCGCAGCCGGCACGCCCGCTGAACCGGCCCCGGACGGGGCGACGCGGCGGTGTGGAGGGGGAGTGGGGGGACGCCACGCCGACACGGAACAATAGACTCGCTCCGGTCACCGCGCGTCACTCCGTACAGCTCGCGCGGTCGGCAGACCGGCCGGACACAGGACCGTTACGAAGGGGGCACGATGGCCGCCATCTCCCGCGAGGAGGTCGCGCACCTGGCGCGCCTGTCGCGGCTCGCCGTCACCGAGGAGGAGCTGGACACGTTCGCCGGCCAGCTCGACGTGATCCTCCAGGCGGTCGCCCAGGTCGGCAAGGTCGCCGCCGCGGACATCCCGCCGACCTCGCACTCGGTGCCGCTGACGAACGTTCTGCGTGAGGACGTCGAGACGCCGTGCCTGACCGCCGAGGAGGCGTTGTCGGGCGCGCCGGACGTCGATCAGCAGCGGTTCCGGGTCCCGCGGATCCTCAACGAGGACCTGGCGTCATGAGCGAACGTAACGAGCGAATCGGCATCATCAGCGCGCGGCGGGGCGCCGGCGAGCGAAGCGAGGCGGCGGCATGAGCGACCTGACCACGAAGACCGCGGCGGAGATCGCCGCGCTGGTGGCCGGCGGGGAGACCTCCGCCGTCGAGGTCACCCAGGCCCACCTCGACCGGATCGCGGCGGTCGACGACCAGGTGCACGCGTTCCTGCACGTCGACACCGAGGGTGCGCTCGCCGCGGCCCGCGCGGTCGACGAGCGCCGCGCGGCCGGTGAGCCGCTCGGCCCGCTGGCCGGCGTGCCGGTCGCCGTGAAGGACGTGCTCGCCACCAAGGGTGTGCCGACCACCGTCGGTTCCAAGATCCTGGAAGGCTGGCGCCCACCGTACGACGCGACGATCGTCGAGCGGCTGCGCGCGGCCGGCACGGTGATGCTCGGCAAGACGAACATGGACGAGTTCGCGATGGGCTCCTCCACCGAGTACTCGGCGTACGGTCCGACCCGCAACCCGTGGGACCTGAGCCGGATCCCGGGCGGCTCGGGGGGCGGCAGCTCCGCGGCGCTGGCGGCGTACGAGGCGCCGCTGGCGATCGGCTCGGACACCGGTGGCTCGATCCGCCAGCCGGGCGCGGTCACCGGCACCGTCGGGGCGAAGCCGACCTACGGCGGCACCTCCCGCTACGGGCTCGTCGCCTTCTCCTCGTCGCTGGACACGCCCGGCCCGTGCGCGCGCACAGTGCTGGACGCCGCGCTGCTGCACGAGGCCATCGGCGGGCACGACCCGCGTGACTCGACGTCGATCCCGCAGCCCGTGCCGGATGTGGTGGCCGCGGCGAAGCTCGGTGCGACCGGTGACCTGACCGGCGTGAAGCTCGGCATCGTGACCGAGTTCGCCGGCGAGGGCGCCGAGCCGGGTGTGCTGGCGGTGTTCCGGGAGGCGGTCGACGCGCTGACCAAGCTGGGCGCCGAGATCGTCGAGGTCTCCTGCCCGAACTTCACCTACGCGCTGCCGGCGTACTACCTGATCGCGCCGAGCGAGTGCTCATCCAACCTGGCCCGGTTCGACGGCGTCCGGTTCGGTCTGCGGGTCGGCGACGACGGCAGCCGGTCGCTGGAGGAGGTCATGTCCCTGACCCGGGAGGCCGGCTTCGGCCCGGAGGTCAAGCGCCGGATCATGCTGGGCACGTACGCGCTCTCGTCGGGCTACTACGACGCCTACTACGGGCAGGCGCAGAAGGTCCGTACGCTCATCACCCGGGATTTCACCGCGGCGTTCGAGCAGGTGGACGCGTTGATCTCGCCGACCACCCCGTTCGTGGCGTTCCCGATCGGCGAGCGCACCTCCGACCCCTACCAGATGTACCTGGCCGACCTGTTCACCATCCCGACCAACCTGTACGGGGGACCCGGCATCTCGGTGCCGTGCGGGCTCTCGGACGGCCTGCCGGTCGGTCTACAGGTCATGGCCCCGACGATGGCCGACGACCGCATGTACCGGGTCGCCGCCGCGCTGGAGAGCGCCGTCGGCACGTTCACCCCACCGGCACTGTGAGGCAGGAGCTTCGATGACCACGACACTGCCCTCGTACGACGACGTCGTCGCCCGCTACGAACCGGTGATCGGCCTGGAGACCCACGTCGAGCTCGGCACCCGCACGAAGATGTTCTGCGGCTGCCCGACCGACTTCGGCGGCGAGCCGAACACCCGGGTCTGCCCGGTCTGCCTGGGGCTGCCCGGCTCGCTGCCGGTGGTCAACAAGGCGGCGGTCGAGGCGACGATCCGGATCGGCCTCGCGTTGAACTGTTCGATCGCGGACTGGTGCCGCTTCGCCCGGAAGAACTACTTCTACCCGGACATGCCGAAGAACTTCCAGATCAGCCAGTACGACGAGCCGCTCTGCGTCGACGGCTACCTGGACGTCGAGGTGAACGGCGAGACGGTGCGGATCGGCATCGAGCGGGTGCACATGGAGGAGGACACCGGCAAGACGCTGCACGTCGGCGGCGCCACCGGCCGGATCCACGGTGCGACGGAGTCGCTGGTGGACTACAACCGGGCCGGTATCCCCCTCGTGGAGATCGTCACCAAGCCGATCCCCGGCACCGGCGAGCTCGCCCCCGACGTCGCCCGGGCGTACGTCACCGAGCTGCGGGACGTGATCCGCTCCCTGGGCGTCTCCGACGTCCGGATGGAGGAGGGTTCGCTGCGCTGCGACGTGAACACGTCGCTGAACCTGCCCGGTCAGGAGTGGGGCACCCGCACCGAGACGAAGAACGTCAACTCGCTGCGCTCGGTGGAGCGGGCGGTCCGGTCCGAGATGCTGCGGCAGGCGTCGGTGCTCGACGCGGGCGGCCGGATCACCCAGGAGACCCGGCACTTCCACGAGGACACCGGGGACACCACCCCCGGCCGCTCGAAGGAGACCGCCACCGACTACCGGTACTTCCCGGAGCCGGACCTCGTGCCGATCGCGCCGGACCCGGCGTGGGTGGCCGAGCTGAAGGCGGCCCTGCCGGAGCTGCCCCGGGTGCACCGCCGGCGGCTCCAGGAGCAGTGGGGTCTGTCCGACCTGGACATGCAGTCGGTGCTCAACGCCGGCGCGGTCGAGCTGATCGAGCGGACCGTGGCCGCCGGCGCCACGCCGGCCGCGGCCCGCAAGTGGTGGCTCGGTGAGCTGTCCCGGCGGGCCAACGAGACCGGCGTCGAGCTGCTCGACGTCGGGGCCACCCCGGAGCAGGTGGCCGAGCTGCAGGGCCTGGTCGACGCCGGGAAGCTCAACGACAAGCTGGCCCGGACGGTGCTCGAGGGCGTGGTGGCCGGCGAGGGCTCGCCGACCGAGATCATGACCAGCCGGAACCTGGAGGTGGTTTCGGACACCGGCGCGCTCACCGCCGCCGTGGACGAGGCGATCGCCGCCAACCCGGACATCGCCGACAAGATCCGCAGCGGCAAGGTCGCGGCGGCCGGCGCGTTGGTCGGCGCGGTCATGAAGACCACCCGCGGCCAGGCCGACGCGAAGACCGTCCGGGAACTGATCCTGGCCCGCCTCGGCGCCTGATCTCACACGGAGGGCCCCTTGTCGACGCCCGGCGCGTGGCAAGGGGCCCCCACCCCTTTTCGCATGGGCGTCATCGGCGACGCCCGGATGGAGCCACCGTGAACCAGCACGACCTGGACGTACTCGACGAGATTCAGCACCGGGTGCTCTGGCTCGCCACCCGGATCGTGGACGCCGCCAACCACGACCGCGACGCCGGCGACGGCGTGAAGGTCGGCGGGCACCAGGCGTCGAGCGCCTCGTTGGTCAGCGCGATGACGGCGCTCTGGTTCGCCCACCTGGACGCCGCGGACCGGGTGTCGGTGAAGCCGCACGCCTCGCCGGTCTTCCACGCGATCCAGTACCTGTTGGGCAACCTGGACCGCTCCTACCTGCCCCGGCTGCGGGCGCGGGGCGGCCTCCAGTCCTACCCGTCACGCACCAAGGACCCGGACGAGGTGGACTTCTCCACCGGCTCGGTCGGCTTGGGCGCGGCGGCACCGCTCTTCGCGGCGGCCACCCGCCGCTACGTGGACGCGCACTTCGGTCCCCGGCCCCGGTCCCGGTTCATCTCGTTGATCGGCGACGCCGAACTGGACGAGGGGAACATCTGGGAGGCCGTCGCCGACCCGGCCACCACCGGTCTCGGCAACGTGATGTGGCTGGTCGACTTCAACCGTCAGTCGCTCGACCGGGTGGTGCCGGGTGTGCGGATCAACCAGTGGCGGGGCCAGTTCGAGGCGGCCGGTTGGCACGTGGTGGAGGTCAAGTACGGTCGCCGGCTCGCCGCGGCGTACGAGCGGCCGGGTGGGGAGGCGCTGCGGACCTGGATCGACGCCATGCCCAACGAGCAGTACCAGTCGCTGTTCGGGCTCACCGGGCCGGAGTTGCGCAAGCGGTTCCTCGACGGCGCGCCGGAGGCGGTCGCCACGTTCATCGCCGACGTTCCCGACGACGAGTTGGGTCCGCTCGTCACCGACCTCGGCGGGCACGACCTCGCGGCGCTGCTCGACGCGTACGCCCAGTGCGACGCCGTCACGGACCGTCCCAGCGTCGTGTTCGCGTACACGGTGAAGGGGTGGGGGCTGCCGATCGCCGGCAACCCGCGCAACCATTCGGCGCTGCTCAGCACGGAGCAGGTCGACGCGCTGCGCGCCACGTACGGCCTGACCCGGGAGACGGAGTGGGACCGGCTCGACCCGGCGTCCCCGGCCGGCATCCGGGCCGGCGAGCGCCGGGAGGCGTTGTCCCGTACGCCACGGGAGCGGGCGCTGGGGGTCACCGTCCCGGAGGCCACGAAGGTACGCGCCAACAAGCCGATCTCCACGCAGGAGGTCTTCGGCCGGGTCCTCGTGGATCTGGCTCGTGACCCGGAGCTGGGCCGGTACCTGGTGACCACCGCCCCGGACGTGGCCACGTCGACCAACCTGGCCGGGTTCATCAACAAGACGGGCGTGTTCGCACCGAGCGCGCAGCGTGACTGGGCCGAGGACCGGATGCTGCGCTGGACCGAGAGCCCCGCCGGTCAGCACATCGAGCTGGGCATCTCGGAGATGAACCTGTTCCTGCTGCTGGGTCAGCTCGGCCTGTCCTGGGACCTGTCCGGCCAGCCGCTGCTGCCGGTCGGCACGGTTTACGACCCGTTCGTGCTGCGCGGCCTGGACGCGTTCCTGTACGGGACGTACTCGGGTTCCCGCTTCGTGGTCGCCGGCACCCCGTCCGGGATCACCCTCGCTCCCGAAGGCGGCGCGCACCAGTCGACCATCACCGCCTCGGTCGGGCTGGAGCTGCCCGGTGTGACGTTCATCGAGCCGGCGTACGCGGTCACTCTGGACTGGTTGCTCTGCGACGCCCTGGGCCAGATCGCGGGAGGCGCGGCGCCATCGGCGACGGCGGCGCCGACCGAGGACGGGGCCTACTACTTCCGGCTGAGCACCCGACCGGTCGACCAGGCGCCGTTCGAGGCGGCGCGCGCCCGGCTCGGGGACGCGGTACTGCGCCGGCAGGTGGTGGCCGGTGCGTACCGGCTGGTCGACGCCCATCAGGCGTACCCGCACCTCGCGGACGCGCCGGTGGTGCAGCTGGCGGCCTCCGGGGCGGCGCTGCCCGAGGTGCTGACCGCAGCGGCGGAGCTGGCGGACGAGGGCATCGCCGCGCACGTCGTCGACATCACCTCCCTGGATCGGATCTACCGGGCCTGGCAGCGCACGTTGCGCCAGGGGGTGCGTACGGCGACTGTGCCGAGCGTGCCCGGCGCGCTCCGCTCGGCGTTCGACGACCGGGCGCCGGTGGTCACCGTGCACGACGCGGCCTCGCACGCGATGGCGTGGCTCGGGTCCGCTCTCGGGGTGCCCACGGTGCCGCTCGGGGTGGACGAGTTCGGCCAGTCCGGCAGCGTCGCCGAACTGTACGAGCTGCACGATCTGCTTCCCGGCAGCATCGTCAACGCCGCGCTGGCCGCGCTCTCGCTCCGCCGCTGACCGACGGTCGGTCGGCGCTGGAGGGTCACCACGAGTGACGACTCGGCCCGAGTGAGGCGATGCGACTGAGAGTCACCGCCCCGCCCGGGCCGGCCACACCGGCCCCGCTCCTTTGCTCTGCACCCCGATACGCACCATCTGCCTCGACCAGGGAAAACGGGTTGAAGCCCCGATCGGCAGGCGCGTCACTCACCGTGACTGGCGCTAGTGGGGTGCAGAGCAAAGGGCGCGAGGTGCGGGGTCGTGCGGCCGGGCGGTGATTACTGTCGGTGTCGGCGGTGCGGTGTCCGAGCGTCGGACGAGACGCGGCGACACACGGCCACCCGCGGGCGACACCGGGGTAACCTGCGGCCACACGGGCGACGCGCGGCCAAAACGGGGCCGGGCGACGCGGGGTCAGCGGGTCGGGGTCGGCGTGACGGGCACCTGCTCGCCGGCCTTCGGGTCCTGGATCACATGGCGTTCCAGGTTCACCTGGGCCTGGCCGGTGCCCCCGACGGTGATGTCGTCGTACGCCTGGAGCAGTTTGTCCTGGTCGAAGTAGAGCACGCTCATCGACAGCGGAGTGGGCTGCTCGCCCTCCAGGCCGCGCAGCCCGGCACCGCCGGTGGAGCCCTCCACCAGCAGCTGGGTCGGCATCTGCCCGGGCTGCTCGGGCAGCTTCGAGACCTGCCGGGCGTGGGTGTGCCCGGCCAGCACCAGCGGACAGGTGCCGGACAGCGGCCCGGCGGAGGCCGGATCGTGCACCAGCGCGATGTTCACCGGGCGAGGCGACTTGCGGATCGTCGTGGCGAGTTGCTCGCCGGTCCCGATGATTCGATCGGCCACCTCCTGGGTCATCCCGCTGCCGGCCGGGGAGGTGTTCTTGTCCGGTGTGAAGCGTGGGTCGCCGATGCCGGCGATGGTCAGCCCCGCGACCGTGGTGGTCGAGTTGTTCAGCACTATCGCGTTCGGCTGCCGGGCGACGGCCGCCGCGGTCCGCGCCGAGTCGTGGTTGCCCCGGATGTAGACGTAGGGCTTGCGCAGCACCCCGATCGAGCCCACGAAGGACGCCTCCGGTTCGCTGCCCCAGTCGGTGATGTCGCCGGTGTCGATCACCACGTCGATGTCGAACTGCTCCACCACCGTCCGGATCAGCTGCCACCCCGTCGGGTTGAGGTGCATGTCCGAGACGTGCAGCACCCGGGTCGTCTCAGGTGCGGGCTCGAACACCGGCAGCGCCGAAACCGTGGTGTAGAGCTGGCTGACGTTGCCGACCAGTCGCTGGAGCTGCTCGGCGTACCGGGTGTAGTCGTTGGCTATCCGACGCGCGTCACCGACGATGGCCGGCGCGTTGACCAGTAGCCCCTCGTACCGCGGCTCCTCGATCGCCTGCGGGCGCATCGTCGCCGCCGCCGCGCCCAGGCTCCCCAGCGTGACCAGCAACGCGAGCCCGCCGGCCACCGCGGTACGGCGCACGTTCCGGAACACCAGCGCGGCCAGCAGCAGGGTGGCCAGCACGGCGGAGGCGAGGGTACGCAGACCGAGCCGCATCACCCCGGTCCGGACGTCGTCCACCGCCGAGATGCTCGCCCGCTGGATGCTCGCCGGGTCGTCGATCAACGCCTCGGTGCGTCCCTGGTCGAGCGCGCCGAGGCGGACGGTCAGGTGGGTCGGGCCGTCGTGGCTGTCCAGCAGGAGGGCACCCAGCGGCGGGATGTCGACAGTGGTCCCCCCGGCGGTGTCGGGAGAGATGGTGAGGGTCGCCTGGAACGGACCGATGTCCGTGTCGACCCGGCCGCCGCCGAGTACGCCGAGTGTGACGCCGGCGAGAGTGACCAGCAGTATCGCCAGGGTCACCCCGATCATGCGCAGCAGACCGCGCCGACCCGCCGGGCCGGTGCCGCGCCGCAGCGGCCGGCGACGCCGGCGGGCCGCCCGGGTCTCTTCACCGGCGGCCCGTTCTTCGTCCCGCTCCCCGTCCATGTCGGAAATCGTGGCTCTCCGGTCAGCTCCGTCCGGCCCCGCCGTCGGCGAACACCAGCCGCAGAAGCCGGTCGTCCTCCGGCGCCGGGGTGCCCCGCCCGTCGTGGTTCGAGGTGGACACCCACACCGACCCGTCGGGGGCGGAGGCCACGGCCCGCAGCCGGCCGTACCGCTCGGTCAGCAGCTCCTGCGGCTGCCCGAGCATGGCGCCCGTGTCGGTCAGTTCGACCACCCAGAGCCGCTTGCCGCGCAGGCAGGCGGTGACCAGGAGCCGGTCGGTCGCGGCCAGACCCGAACAGGAGGCGTCCGAGGTCGACCACTGGGTGATCGGGTCCACGTACCGCTTGTCGTCGCCGCGCCCCTCCACCACCGGCCAGCCGTAGTTCTTCCCCTTGACGATCTGGTTGATCTCGTCCCAGGTGTTCTGGCCGAACTCCACCGCGTACATCCGCTTGGCGGCGTCCCACGCGAAGCCCTGCACGTTGCGATGCCCCAGCGACCAGACGGGCGAGTTGGGGAAGGGGTTGCCGGCCGCCGGTTTGCCGTCCCGGGTGATCCGCAGGATCTTGCCGCCGAGGCTCTTCACGTCCTGCGCGTTCGGGCGTTCCCCGGCGTCCCCGGTGCTCGCGTAGAGCTGACCGTCCGGCCCGAACCCGAGCCCGCCGCCGTTGTGGACGGAGGCCTTCGGAATGCCGGTCAGGATCGGGGTCGGCTCACCGCCGAGTTGGAGCCGGGCGATCCGGTTGTCCCGCTCCGTCGTGTAGTAGACGAACAGCGTCCGGTCCCGCTGGTAGTCCGGCGAGATCGCGAGGCCGAGCAGCCCGCCCTCGCCGGCCGCGGCCACGTCGGGAATGGTCTGTGCGACCGTCACCCGCAGCCCGTCCGGTCCCGACTCCGGGCCGACCTTGAGGATCCGGCCGCTGTCCCGCTCGGTGACCAGGGCGCCGCCGTCGGGCAGGAAGCCGATCGCCCACGGCACCCGCAGGCCCTTGGCCAGCACCGTGGCCACCGCCTGCCGGCCCGCTCCGCCCGGGTTGGCGGAGGTCGAGGGAGTGGGGAAGTTCGGTGGCTCGCCCGCCGGGTCGGGTTCCGGCTCGCCGAAACTGCATCCGGTGGCCGCCAGCAGCAGAGCCGCGCAACACGCCGCGAGTGCCCGACGGGCGCGGCGGACACGGGGGTACGGGGGACGGGCGCTCACCCGGCCCAGGGTATCCCGCCGGGCCGCTGCCGGCGGCTCGTGCGGGCGCTTCGTCCGCAAGCGGTTTCCACGAACGGGTCGCCGGCCCGTGCGAAACCCGGCGACCGGCCGATTCTCGGCACCGGCGACGGACGTGGCCACCGACGGGGCTATCGTCGGCGAGCGTGAAGGTATGGATTCCGCACGAGGCCGGGTTGGCGCTGCTCGGCGAGCTGCCCCCGCAAGTCACCGTCGAGGTCGCCGAACGTCCGGAGGAGCTTCCGTCGAAGCCGGCCGACGTCCGGTTCTGGGTACCGCCCTTCCTCTCCGGTGGGGACGCCGCCGCGTTCCTGAACGAGCTGCCCGACCTCACGGTGGTGCAGTTGCTCTCCGCCGGCGCGGACGCCTGGGTGGGCCGGACGCCGGAAGGCGTGACCCTCTGCGACGCCCGCGGGGTGCACGACCCGTCGACGGCCGAGTGGGTGGTCACCGCGATCCTCACCCAGCTGCGATCGTTCCCCGCCTTCGTGCGGGCGCAGGCCCGACGGGAGTGGGCGTACGGCGACGTGACCCCCACCGACGAGCTGACCGGCAAGCGGGTGCTGATCGTCGGCGCCGGTTCGATCGGCACGGCGGTCCGCGACCGGCTCGCCCCGTTCGGGGTCGACTTCACGCTGGTGGCCCGCACCGCCCGCCCCGACCAGGGCGTACACGCCGTCGAGGAGCTGCCGGAGCTGCTGCCGGAGGCCGACGTGGTGGTGGTCCTGGTGCCGCTCACCGAGCGGACCCGGGGGCTGATCGATGCGAAGTTCCTGGCCTCGATGCGCGACGGGGCGCTGCTGGTCAACGCCGCGCGGGGACCGGTGGCCCGCACCGACGAACTGACGGCCGAGCTCGCCACCGGGCGGATCGCCGCCGCGCTGGACGTCACCGACCCGGAACCGCTGCCGGCCGACCATCCGCTGTGGGAGATGCCCAACGTGCTGATCACCCCGCACGTCGCGGGCTCGGTACGCGGTCTGCTGCCTCGGGCGTACCGGCTCGTCGGGGACCAGGTGCGGCGATTCGCGACCGGTCAGCCGCTGATCAACGTGGTGGTCGACGGGTACTGAGCCGGCTGTCTCCCGCCGGTGCGTCGGCGGATCAGCCGGCCGAGTCGGGCAGGGCCTGGCCGGTGGCCGAGACCAGACGGGGCAGGTCGGTGCCGCGTACGGCGGGAAGGACGACCTGCTGACCGTCGCCGAGCCGGGCCACCGCCCGCCCACGCGGGTCGGTGGCCAGCTCGACCACCTCGTCCCAGGCGATCCGGCGCTGCCCGGCAAGTGCGCGTACGCGCAGCTCGCGCGCGTCCGCGTCGGTGCCCGCCCGCCACGCCCAGACGCCGACGGCGAGCGGGACGAGCAGCACCGGCAGCAGGTACGCCCGGGCGTTGGCCAGCGGCAGGGCGCCGATGACGGCGATGATCGCCGCGGCCAGGAGCGCCTGGTTGTACCGGAAACGGACGGTGGCGGGCTTGGTCACCCTCCGATGATCCCACCTCCGGCGGGACGCTTGTCCGCCGGGCCGCGTACCCGCCGCCCGGCGGGCCGCAACGTGACAGGGATCACCGACTCCGGCGGTGTGGGGCGCGTAACCACTGCCCGGGGCGGATCGTTCCCGAACAATGGGCAACGGACTCGAAGCCCGCTGCCCGCATCGCCGCACCGCCCCCGTGCCCCCTCACGAAGGCGACCGCCGTGCCCCTCGCCGCTCCTCTCCGCACCCCTACCCTCCGCCGAGCGGCGCCCGCAACCGCCGTGCTCGCGGCGGTCACGTCGCTCGTCCTGGCTGGGGCCGCGCACCTGCTTCCGGCCGCGGCAGTGGTCGCGCTCGCCGGCGGGGCCGGCGCCACGCTCGCCGGGGTACGCCTCACCCGGCTCGCCATCCGGCCTGCCGCCCGCGACGACCCGCACGTGCCGGCCACGGGTGCGGCCGCAGGTTCCTCGACGTCGAACGTGCCCGCCGACGCGGGCATGAGCGGCATCCGGGAACCCTCCGCCCGCCGCGCCGTCCTGCTGCTCTACGCCGCCGTGGTGGCAGCCGGGCTGGCCACCGCCGCGCCACTGCTGCTGGGACCGGAGCACCGGGTGGCGAGCGCCGCCGGCCCGGTCCTGGTCGCGGCGTTCGCCGTACTCGGCCTGCGCGCTCTGCCGGGACGCTCGTTGCCGCCGGTCCGGGTCCGGCTGCGCCGGCTCGCCGACGCGGGTGCCCCGGCGACCGCCCTGGTCCTCGCCGGTTGGCTGTTGCTGCCCCGGACCACCGAACCGGCATCCGCCCGGTTCGCCGTGGCGGCGCTGCTGGGCGTGCTCGGCATCATCGGGCTCACCGCGCTGACCGGGGTGCATCGTCGCCCCGGCGCGGCCACCTGCCGAGGCGGTGTGACGCTCACCCTGTTCGGGCTGGTGCTGCTGGCCGTCCTCGACCCGGGGGTGGCCGTGTGGCCGCTGCTGGCCGTACCGCCGCTGCTGGTGGGGCTGCTGCTCGTCGCCGCGGGCGCGGCCCGAGCGGTGGCCGCCGAGCACGCGCTCCGGTCCCCGGCCCCGGCCTGGCTCCGGGCGGTGCTGCCCGCGGTGGCGCTGCTGCCGGCCGTGGGCCGGCACCTCGACTCCGGTCTGCCGACGGACCGCACCACCGTGCTGCTCGCCCTGGCGGCGGTACCGCCGCTCGTGCTCCGCGAGCTGCTCCGGGCGGGGGAGGCGCGCACGGCCCGTCGTCGTGGCGAGCCGGCCGGGTTCGCCGCGGCCCCGGCCGGCGAGTCGCCGTCGCAGGCCACCGCGGCCGTTCCGGCGTCCCTCGTGTCCGCCCCGGCGCCGCGGCCGGTCGACCGGCTCGCCGACGGCCCCGCCCTGCTGCGGGCTCTCACCGTGCTGGGCGGAAGCCCGGCGCCCGGTGGGGCGCTGCTGGTCGTGGAGCTGCACCTGCCGGACGGCGACACGGCGCCGCTGGCGCTGCGCGCCGACGTACTGGCCGAGGCGGTGCAGCGCGCACGCGCGACGGTCGGCCGGCGGGACCTGCTCGCGCAGGTGGGTGAGGCCGGGTTCGCGGTCGTCACCGAGGCGGGGCCGATGCTGGCGTACGCGCTGGGCGATCGGCTGCTCGCCGCGCTCACCCAGCCCTACCAGCTCGGCGGGGCGGTGCTCCGGGTGGCGGCGAGCATCGGTTTGGCCGAGGTCAGCGGCGATTCGCCGCAGGACGTGCTGCGCCAGGCCGATCTGGCCCGCCGGCGGGCGGTTCAGCTCGGTCGGGACCGGGTCGAGTGGTACGACGCGTTCCTGGAGGAGCAGCTTGTCCGCCGGCTCGACCTGGAACGGGAACTGCCGGGTGCGGTCGCCCGGGGCGAGCTCGACCTGGTCTACCAGCCGGTGCTGCGGCTCGGCGACCGCCAGCCGGTCGGCACCGAGGCGTTTCTGCGCTGGCGTAGCCCGGTGCTCGGTACGGTGCTCCCCGACGAGCTGTTCCCCGTCGCCGCGGACCTCGACATCGTCGGTGAGCTGGAGTGGTGGGTGCTGGACCGGGCCTGCCGGCAGCTCGTCGAGTGGACCGCGAGCAGCCGGCAGCTCTGGATGGCCGTGAACGTCACCACGGGTGAACTGACCACGCCGGACTTCGTGCAGCGTACGGCGGCTGTCCTCGCCGCGTACGGGGTGCCGCCCGAGCAGTTGGTGGTCGAGGTGGCGGAGCCGCGCATCGGCAGCGAACTGTCCACGGTGGTGGCCCGGCTGGCGGGTCTGCGTTCCGTCGGCGTGCGTACCGCCCTGGACGACTTCCGCGCCGAGCACGCCTCGCTGGCGCAGCTGCGGCGACTCCCCATCGACCTGTTGAAGGTCGGTGCTCCTCTGGTCGATCCCGCGCCCGACACGCAGCGTCCACTGATCGACGTGGTGGTGAACGTCGGTGACCGGCTCGGGCTCGAGGTCGTGGCGGAGAACCTGGAGTCGGCCGCCCAGGTGCAGGGCGCGCGGCGGGCGGGCTGCCGGTACGGGCAGGGCTTCGCGCTCGCCCGGCCCGCGACCGCGGAACGGGTCGAGGCGTACTTCGAGGAGTTCCCGTCCGCGTCCCGGTGACGGGCGCAGCCGTACCCTGGACGGCCCAGAGATCGATCATGGAAGCGCGGTGAAATCGTGAGCCAGCAACCGCTGCACGAGGGCTGGACGCTGCGGGCCGTACCGGGGCCGCAGGTGCCGTCGGAGGTCGCCGACCGGGAGATCCCGGCGACGGTGCCCGGCTGCGTGCACACCGACCTGCTCGACGCCGGACTGATCGCCGACCCGTTCCTCGACGACAACGAGCGCACGGTGACGTGGATCGGGCACACCGACTGGGTCTACGAGACCACCTTCCGGCACGAGCCGGACGGCGAGGACCGCGTCGACCTGGTCTGCGCCGGCCTCGACACGGTCGCCACGCTGAGCGTCAACGGCGTGGCGGTCGGCCACACCGAGAACATGCATCGCGGCTACCGCTTCGACGTCCGGTCGCTGCTGCGGGCCGGCGACAACACCCTCACCGTACGGTTCGACTCCGCCTACCGGTACGCGCGGGCGCACCAGGACCGGCTCGGCGACCGGCCGAACGCCTACCCGGAGCCGTTCCACTTCATCCGGAAGATGGCCTGCAACTTCGGTTGGGACTGGGGTCCGACCCTGGTCACCGCGGGCATCTGGCAGGAGATCGGGTTGCACGCCTGGTCGACGGCGCGGCTGGCGACCGTACGTCCGCTGGTGACCCTCGACGGCGCCGACGGCCGGGTGGAGGTGCACGTCGAGGTCGAGCGGGCCGGTGACGATCCGCTGACCGTGCACGCCGAGGTGGCCGGCGTGGCAGCCGAGGCGACGATCCCCGCGGGTCAACGCACGGCGGTGCTCACCCTCGCCGTCAGTGAGCCGGACCGCTGGTGGCCCCGCGGGTACGGCGAGCAGCCCAGGTACCCGCTGACGGTGACGCTGCTCGGCCCGTCCGGATCCATTCTGGATGGTTGGTCCCGGCGGATCGGCTTCCGCGCGGTGCGGCTGGACACCGCGCCGGACGCGCACGGCTCCGCGTTCACGCTGCACGTCAACGACGTTCCTGTCTTCGTACGAGGGGTCAACTGGATCCCCGACGACCCGTTCCCGACCCGGATCACCCGCGATCGGCTCGCCGAGCGCTTCACCCAGGCCATCGACGCGAACGTCAACCTGCTGCGCGTGTGGGGCGGCGGTCGGTACGAGTCGGCGGACTTCTACGACCTCGCCGACGAGTTGGGGCTGCTGGTGCAGCAGGACTTCCTCTTCGCGTGCGCCGCGTACCCCGAGGAGGAGCCGTTCCGCACCGAGGTCGAGGCGGAGGCTCGGGAGCAGGTCACCCGGCTGGCCGGGCACCCGTCGCTGGTGCTCTGGACCGGCAACAACGAGAACATCTGGGGCTGGCACGACTGGGACTGGCAGGAGCCGCTCGCCGGGCGTACCTGGGGGCGCGGCTACTACCTGGAGCTGCTGCCCAGCGTGGTGGCCGAGCTGGACCCGACCCGACCGTACTGGCCGGGCAGCCCGTGGTCGGGCCGGGAAGACCTGCACCCGAACGATCCGGCGCACGGCACCACGCACATCTGGGACGTCTGGAACACCGACGACTACACGAAGTACCGCGCCTACACGCCACGCTTCGTGGCCGAGTTCGGCTACCAGGCGCCGCCCGCGTACGCCACGCTGCGCCGCGCACTCTCCGACGAGCCGCTCGCGCCCGACTCACCGGGCATGGCGCACCACCAGAAGGCAGCCGGTGGAGACGCCAAGCTCCAGCGCGGCCTGGACGCGCACCTGCCGGTGCCCCGCGACTTCGACGACTGGCACTTCCTGACCCAGCTCAACCAGGCCCGCGCGATCCAGCTCGGTGTCGAGCACTTCCGGTCGCTGCGTCCGATCTGCATGGGCACGATCGTCTGGCAGCTCAACGACTGCTGGCCGGTCACCTCCTGGTCGGCTGTCGACGGTGACGGCCGGCGCAAGCCGCTCTGGTACGCGCTTCGCCGCGCGTACGCCGACCGGCTGCTCACCGTGCAGCCTCGCGACGGTGGACTGGTCCTGGTCGCGGTGAACGACGGCGGTACTCCGTGGCGGGCCACCGCGTCGGTGGACCGGGTGGGCCTGGCCGGCGAGCCGCGGGCGAAGGCGACGGTGGAACTGGACGTCCCCGCGCACGGCACGGTGACGCTGGCGGTGCCGGCGGAGCTGGCGCGGCCGGAGCACGCCCGGCGGGAACTGCTCGTCGCCGACGCGGGAGCGGGCGTCGAGCGGGCGTTCTGGTTCTTCGCGGAGGACAGGGAGATCGAGTGGCCGGCGGCGCGGTGGGACGCGGTGGTCGAGCCGGTCGAGGGCGGCCAGCGGGTGCGGGTCACGGCCGGCACGGTGCTGCGCGACCTCACCCTCTTCCCGGACCGCGTCGATCCCGCGGCGAGCGTGGACGAGGCCCTGGTCACCCTGTTGCCCGGTGAGTCGGCGACGTTCCTGGTGCGCGCTCCACACGAGCTGGACCCGGCGGCCCTGACGAGCCGGCCGGTTCTGCGCTGCGTGAACGACATCTGAGCACGGGCCCCTCCGCTGGATCGAGCTGGAGGGGCCCCGCCGACACCATCGACTTGAAAACTTTCGCAACTGCTAAAGTCTTCAGAGTTGTTCGGAGGAGGGTGGGATGTCGGTACCGCTGTACCAGGCCAAGGCGGAGCTGTTCCGTACGCTCGGGCACCCGGTGCGGATCCGGGTGCTGGAGCTGCTCCAGGACGGACCGAAGGCGGTACGCGACCTGCTGGCCGCGATCGACGTCGAGGCGTCCAACCTCTCCCAGCAGCTCGCGGTGCTACGTCGGGCCGGCATGGTCAGCACCTGGCGGGACGGCCCGCTCGTCATGTACGCGCTCAGCACCCCGGACGTCGCCGACCTGCTCGCCGCCGGGCGGCGCATCCTCGGCGCCGTCCTCACCGACCGGGACGCCCTCCTCGACGAACTGCGTACCGACCGGCCCACCCGGTGAGCGGCGCGGTCCTGACGATCCGCGATCGCCTGCTCGGTCTGCTCCCGCAGCGCGCCGACTGGGCGGCGGCCCGGCGCTCGCCCGGCCGCGATCTGCTCGCCGGACTGACCGTGGCGGTGGTGGCCCTTCCACTCGCCCTGGCCTTCGGGGTCACCTCCGGCCTCGGTGCGGAGGCCGGTCTGGTCACCGCCGTGATCGCCGGAGCGGTGGCGGCCCTCTTCGGTGGTTCCAACCTCCAGGTCTCCGGCCCCACCGGGGCGATGACCGTGGTGCTGGTGCCGGTGGTGCAGCGCTTCGGCGCGACCGGCGTGCTGATGGTCGGTCTGCTCGCCGGTCTCGTGCTGATCGTTCTGGCCGGGGCTCGGCTCGGCCGGTACGTGCGCTACCTCCCGGTGCCCGTGATCGAGGGTTTCACCGCCGGCATCGCCGTGGTGATCGCGTTGCAGCAGGTGCCGGCGGCGCTCGGCGTGGCCGACGCGCACGGCGAGCGGGTGTGGGCTGTCGCCGCCGACGCGGTGGCCCGCTTCGCCGCCCGGCCGCACCCGGTCCCGCTCCTCATGGCGCTCGGCGTCGCCGCCGTGATGCTGGTCGGTGCCCGGTGGCGGCCCGGCTGGCCGTTCTCCCTCGTCGCCGTCGCCGCTGCCACCGGGCTGGCGGAGCTCCTCCCGATCGACCTGGCCCGTATCGGTGCCCTGCCCAGCGGGCTGCCCTCACCCTCGCTGGACTTCTTCGACCTGGGCGCCGTCGGGATGCTGCTGCCGTCCGCGCTCGCGGTGGCGGCGTTGGCCGCGTTGGAGAGCCTGCTCAGCGCGACCGTGGCCGACGGGATGACCGTCGGTGAGCGCCACGACCCGGACCGGGAACTCTTCGGTCAAGGCCTGGCCAACCTGGCCGCCCCGCTGTTCGGCGGGATACCGGCCACCGCGGCGATCGCTCGTACGGCCGTGAACGTGCGGGCCGGCGCGCGCTCGAAACTCGCGGCCCTCACGCACGCCGTCGCGCTGGCCGTGATCGTGCTGGCTGCCTCGCCGGTGGTGGGACGGATTCCGCTCGCGGCGCTGGCCGGCGTACTGCTCGCCACCACCGTCCGGATGGTCGAGGCCGGCTCGCTGCGGGCGCTGGCGAGGGCGACCCGCGGCGACGCGCTGGTGCTCGTGCTCACCTTCGCGGTGACGGTGGCGCTCGACCTGGTCACCGCGGTCGCCGTCGGGGTGGGCGTGGCAGTCCTCATCGCGCTGCGCGCGGTGGCTCGTACGGCCCGCCTGGAGCAGGTGCCGCTCGACCGGGGCGAGCACAGCGACGAGGAGCACGCCCTGCTCGCCGATCACATCGTGGCGTACCGGTTGGACGGCCCGCTCTTCTTCGCCGCGGCGCACAACTTCCTGCTCCAGCTCTCCGACGTCGCCGACGTCCGCGTCGTCATCCTGCGGATGTCCCGGGTGTCCACCATCGACGCCACCGGCGCGCAGGTCCTCGGCGACGCCGTCCTACGGCTGCAACGCCGCGGGATCACGGTGCTGCTCTCCGGTATCGCGCCCGGCCACGACCAGGTGCTCACCACTCTCGGCGTCGCCGAGCAGCTACGACGTGACGGCCTGGTCTTCCCGGACACGCCGAGCGCGATCCGGCATGCCCGGACCGTCGCGCTCGGCGTGCTCCAGCCGTCCGCGCCCGCTGGCACCCAGTGAGCCCGGTCGAATTCTGGCCCGATTCCGACGTGGGCGGCCGCCTCCAAGCCCCGGTGCACAGCGTTGGGCGAACCTTCGGCCGTGCGGTGGTCTGCGGGGTCTGCACCTGGCGGCACAGGCCCCCTGCCACCCGATGTGACGGCAGGGGGCCGGGCCGGTCTACTCCGGGACGCGGCGGTACGCGCCGTCGCTGGCCGAGGTGGCCATCGAGGCGTACGCCCGCAACGCGGCCGAGACGGGCCGCTGCCGATCGGTAGGGGTGTACGGACGGTCGCGCTTCTCCTCCGCGACCCGGCGGGCCTGGAGCACGTCCTCCGGCACGTTCAACTCGATCGAGCGGCCAGGGATGTCGATCACGACCTCGTCGCCGTCGCGGACCAGCGCGATCAGCCCGCCGGAGGCCGCCTCGGGGGAGACGTGCCCGATGGAGAGCCCGGAGGTGCCGCCGGAGAACCGGCCGTCGGTGAGCAGCGCGCAGGCCCGGCCGAGCCCCCGGCCCTTGAGGAACGAGGTGGGGTAGAGCATCTCCTGCATGCCGGGGCCGCCCTTCGGACCCTCGTACCGGATCACGACGACGTCGCCGGCGACGATGCCCTTGTTGAGGATGGCCTCGACGGCGTCGTCCTGCGACTCGAAGACCTTCGCGGGGCCGCGGAAGGTCAGGCACTCCTCGGGCACACCGGCGGTCTTCACCACACAGCCGTCCGGCGCGAGGTTGCCGTGCAGGATGGCCAGGCCACCGTCGGCCGAGTACGCGTGCGCCACGTCCCGGATGCAGCCACCGGCCGCGTCGGTGTCCAGGGACGACCAGCGGTTGGCGGTGGAGAACGGTTCGGTGGTGCGGACCCCGCCCGGTGCGGCGTGGAACAGTTCCACCGCCTCCGGCCGGGCCGAGCCGCCCCGGACGTCCCATTCGGCGAGCCACTGCTCCAGTGAGGGGGAGTGCACGGAGTGCACGTCCCGGTGGAGCAGGCCACCCCGGTCCAGCTCACCGAGGATCGCCGGGATTCCGCCGGCGCGGTGGACGTCCTCCATGTGGTACTGGGGCGAGTTCGGGGCGACCTTCGCCAGGCAGGGAACCCGGCGGGAGATGGCGTCGATGTCGGCGACGCCGAAGTCCAGCTCGGCCTCGCGGGCGGCGGCGAGCAGGTGCAGCACCGTGTTCGTCGAGCCGCCCATCGCCACATCGAGCGCGACCGCGTTCTCGAACGCCGGCCGGGAGGCGATCGAGCGGGGCAGCACCGAGGCGTCGTCCTGCTCGTACCACCGCTTGGCGATCTCGACGACCGTGCGGCCGGCGTCCACGAAGAGCGACCGGCGTGCGGCGTGGGTCGCCAGCGTCGAGCCGTTGCCGGGCAGCGCGAGCCCGATGGCCTCGGTGAGGCAGTTCATCGAGTTGGCCGTGAACATGCCGGAGCAGGAGCCGCAGGTCGGGCAGGCCGAGCGTTCGATGGCGCCGAGCTGGTCGTCGGTGACCGCCTCGTTCGACGAGGCGATCATGGCGTCGATGAGGTCGATCTTGCTGTGCACGATCCCTTCGATCGCCACCGTCTTGCCGGCCTCCATCGGCCCGCCGGACACGAACACCGTGGGGATGTTGAGCCGGAGCGCCGCGAGCAGCATGCCGGGAGTGATCTTGTCGCAGTTCGAGATGCAGACCAGGGCGTCCGCGCAGTGCGCGTTGACCATGTACTCCACCGCGTCGGCGATGAGCTCCCGGCTGGGCAGCGAGTAGAGCATGCCGCCGTGTCCCATCGCGATGCCGTCGTCGACCGCGATGGTGTTGAACTCCCGTCCCACGCCACCGGCCTCGGCCACCGCGTCGGCGACCAGGCCGCCCAGCTCCTTGAGGTGTACGTGGCCGGGTACGAACTGGGTGAAACTGTTGGCGATGGCGACGATCGGCTTGCCGAAATCGTCGTCGGTCATCCCGGTGGCCCGCCAGAGGGCCCGGGCGCCGGCCATCGTCCGACCGTGCGTGGAGGTCTTCGACCGCAGCTCAGGCATGCGTACCAGTCTGGCACCGGGCCGGCGAAGGCCCCCGCGCGAATGCGCCGTGTCCCAACAGATGCACATCCGGGACCCCACGGAGAGCGCCGATCCGGCACAGTAACTGCGTGCAGCTTCCCCCAGGCCTGGCCGTCCCCGCGGCGTTGAACTGGCTGGTCGCCGCCGCGGCGACCGCGCTGCTCGCGGTCGGCCTCTGGCGGCGTACGGGCCCGCACCGGCCGGCGCTCGTGCTGCTCGGGGTCGCCGCCGGGATCGCCCTGGCCGGCCTCGTGAGCGGGCTCGGCGCGGCGCTCGCCACGGCGCCGCACGGGGCGCAGGAGCAGGGGCAGGGCACCGGCTGGACGGTCGTCGTCTCGGTCGCCACGGCCGCGAGCGGGCTGATCTTCCTGGTCGGGTTGTTCCGGCTGCCCGGGGTGGCGACCTCCCCGGTGGTGACCCTGCGGCTCGTCCTCGACGGGCTGATGATGGCCGCCGCCGTCTGGTTCGTCGGCTGGGTGCTCGTCAGCGAACCGACCCGGCTGCTCGGCGACGCCACCCCGGCGGGCCGCGCCCCGGTCCTGCTCGCCGCGGGGGCCGCGGCGCTGACCGCCGGGATCGGCCCGGTCGCCGTCTGCCGGGGTGTCGCCACACGCGGCCCCCTGGCCGTCCTCGCCGCGGCCATCGCCACCGTGACCGCCGGTGGGCTCGGCATCGCCGCCGGGCTCTGCCAGTCCGGGCAGCCGATGGTGCTGACCGGTGCGGGGCTGTCGTCGGTCGGTCTGCTCGCCGTGGCGCTGTCGGCGCTGCGGGTCGATCCCCGGGATCGGGTCGAGTCGGACGACACCGACCGTAGCGGGAAGAACGCGTTCATCCCGATGTTCGCCATGACCGTGTCGGCGACCTACCACCTCGTCCAGGGCGGCCGGTTCACGCCGCTCACCGTCGCGGTCTGCGCCGTCGAGGGATTCGCGTTGGTGGCCCGCCAGTACCTGGCGGTCCGGGACGTGCGGGCGTACGCGGAGCGCCTGGCCGAGCGTGAGGCGCACTTCCGCGAGCTGGCGCACACCGATGCGTTGACCGGGCTGGCCAACCGGCGTGGGCTGCTGCGAGCGGTGCACCGCCGCGTCGCGGCGGGCGATCCGTGCGTGCTGCTCGGCCTCGACCTCGACGGCTTCAAGCACGTCAACGACATGCGTGGGCACGACGTGGGTGATGCGGTGCTCGCCGAGGTGGGGCGCCGGCTGCGGGAGACCCTCGGCCCCGGCGACGTGGCGGCCCGATTGGGCGGTGACGAGTTCGCGATACTGCTGCCCGGTCGCGCGGAGGAGGCGGACCGCGTCGCCGAGCGGCTGCTGGCCGTGCTCGGCCGGGCGTACGAGCAGACGGGCGGGCCGCTGTTCCTCTCCGTCAGCATCGGGGTGGCCGGTTGGGACGGCGAGCCCGACGTGGAGTTGTTGCTGCGCCACGCCGACCTGGCGCTGCGTTACGCCAAGCAGCGCGGGAAGAGCCGGATCGAGCGCTACGACGTCGCGTACGACCAGCTGCTGCGTCGCCGGACGACGCTGGAGCACGAGCTGCGCGGGGCGATCGAGCGCGATGAGCTGCGGCTGGTCTTCCAACCGGTCGCCTCGCTGCCGTCGGTACGCCCGGTCGGCGCCGAGGCGCTGCTGCGGTGGCGTCACCCGGAGCTGGGCAACGTCCGCCCGGACGAGTTCATCCCGCTCGCCGAGGAGTGCGGCATGATCGCCAAGCTCGGTGCGTGGGTGCTCAACCAGGCCTGCCACCAGCTCTCCCGCTGGCTCGCCGACGGGCACGACGTGTGGGTCTCGGTGAACGTCTCACCCCGTGAGCTGCACGACCCGGACTACGTGTTGCTGGTCGCCGACGCGCTGCGCCGGCACGGTGTCCCGCCGCAGCGCCTGGTGCTGGAGGTGACCGAGCACGCGGTCGCCACCGACCTCGACGAGCTGATCCGGCGGCTGACCGCGCTGCGCCGGACCGGGGTGCGGATCGCCCTGGACGACTTCGGCGCCGGGTACTCCTCGCTGGGGCAGCTGCGCCGGCTGCCGATCGACATCCTCAAGATCGACCATGGCCTGGTGGCCGAACACGAGCCGGTCCGTCCGGAGGGGCAGGAAGGGCCGGCCTTCGCGCCGATGGTCGACATCGTGATGCGCCTCGGCCACCAGTTCGGCCTGGAGGTCATCGCCGAGGGGGTCACCACGCCCACCGAACTGGCCGCGGTGGTCGCCGCGGGCTGCCGGTTCGGCCAGGGGGCGCTCTGCGGCTGGGGCGTACCGGCCGAACACCTGGAGGCGATGCTCGTGGCGGCCACCTCGCCGGGGGCGCGGCCGGCAGGCCCCTCGTCGGGCGTCCGGTCACCGGGTCACGCCGGCGGCTCAGTGGACGCCGGCTCCCGCCCACCGATGCCGCCTTCGTCGCGCCTTCCGCAGCGCGCGTCCGGGCAGCTCACGCCGGGCGTCGCGGGCGCGTCGCGGACCGACGCGCCGACACCGGTGAACCAACATGTGGGATCAGTTGACTCATCGCGTGAGATGCGTCAGGCTTGAGCGCATGTCGTCTCACTGGTCGCTGCGAGTACTTATCTGAGCGCACTCTCCCTCATCGAGAGTGCGCTGGCCCCGTGCATCTGCACGAGGGCCGTTTTTATTGCCGTCGGACCCGATCGCCGGGCCCGCCCGCGTTCCATCCGCAACACCTGCCGCGCCCACTCCAGCCGAAGGCCCGAACCGCCATGACGAGACCCACGCCAGAGACACTCGCCCACTCCGCACGTCGAGCCCGCGCGGCCGCCACTTCGGCGACCGACGCCGAACCCGCCTCCCGGGCCGCCGCTGGTCCGGCCGTTCCGGCGGTACGGACACCCGCCCCGGCCCAGGTCTCCGGGGCCGGCTCGCTCGTTCGGTCGCTCGAGGCGCTCGGCGTCGACGTCGTCTTCGGTATCCCGGGCGGCGCGATCCTGCCGGCGTACGACCCGCTCTACGACTCCACCGTCCGGCACATCCTCGTTCGGCACGAGCAGGGCGCCGGGCACGCGGCCACCGGCTACGCGCAGGCGACCGGTCGGGTCGGGGTCTGCATGGCCACCTCCGGTCCGGGCGCGACCAACCTGGTCACGCCGATCGCCGACGCGTACATGGACTCGGTGCCGGTGGTCGCCATCACCGGCCAGGTCGCCCGTCCCGCGATCGGCACGGACGCCTTCCAGGAGGCGGACATCCAGGGCATCACCCTGCCGATCACCAAGCACAACTTCCTGGTGCAGGACGCCGCCGAGATCCCGCAGGTGCTGGCCGAGGCGTTCCACCTGGCGAGCACCGGTCGACCCGGCCCGGTGCTGGTCGACATCCCGAAGGACGTGCTCCAGGCCGCCACCACCTTCACCTGGCCGCCGGCGCTCGACCTGCCCGGCTACCGGCCGACCCTGCACCCGCACGGCAAGCAGATCCGCGAGGCGGCCCGGCTGATGGCGAAAGCCCGCCGGCCGGTGCTCTACGTCGGTGGCGGGGTGCTCAAGGCCGGCGCCACCGACGGGCTGCGGCAGCTCGCCGAGCTGACCGGCATCCCGGTGGTGACCACGCTGATGGCGCTCGGCGCGTTCCCCGACTCGCACCCGCAGCACCTGGGCATGCCCGGCATGCACGGCACGGTCGCCGCGGTCTACGGGCTGCAGAAGGCCGACCTGATCGTGGCGCTCGGCGCCCGCTTCGACGACCGGGTCACCGGCCGGCTGGACTCGTTCGCGCCGGACGCCGCGGTCGTGCACGCCGACATCGACCCGGCCGAGATCGGCAAGAACCGGCACGCGGACGTGCCGATCGTCGGCGACGCGCGGCACGTGATCGACGAGCTGATCGCCGCGGTCACCGCCGAGCGGGCGGCCGGACCCACGACGGACCTCGGCGACTGGTGGCACCAGCTGGACGACCTGCGCAAGCGTTACCCGCTGGGGTACGACGAGCCGGCCGACGGCACGCTCTCGCCGCAGTACGTGATCGAGCGGCTCGGCGAGATCGTCGGTCAGGACGCGATCTACGTCGCCGGTGTCGGCCAACACCAGATGTGGGCCTCCCAGTTCATCTCGTACGAGAAGCCGCACACCTGGTTGAACTCCGGCGGTGCCGGCACGATGGGCTACGCGGTGCCGGCGGCGATGGGCGCCAAGGTCGGCAAGCCGGACACGGTGGTGTGGGCGATCGACGGTGACGGCTGCTTCCAGATGACCAATCAGGAGCTGGCGACCTGTGCCCTGGAGGGCATCCCGGTCAAGATCGCCGTGATCAACAACGGCAATCTCGGGATGGTCCGGCAGTGGCAGACGCTCTTCTATGGGGAGCGATACTCGAACACCGACCTCGGCACGCACAAGCACCGCATCCCCGACTTCGTGAAGCTGGCCGAGGCGCTCGGCTGCGTCGGCCTGCGGTGCGAGACCGCCGAGGACGTCGACAAGACCATCGCGGCCGCCATGGAGATCAACGACGCGCCCGTGGTCATCGACTTCGTGGTCGGCAAGGACGCGATGGTGTGGCCGATGGTCGCCGCCGGCACGAGCAACGACGAGATCATGTTCGCCCGCGGCGTCCGCCCGGCCTTCGACGAGGATGACATCTGACATGAGTGAGCGAAGCGAGGTCACGGCATGACGACGCACACGCTGAGCGTGCTCGTGGAGAACAAGCCGGGTGTCCTGGCCCGGGTGTCGGGGCTCTTCTCCCGGCGCGGGTTCAACATCGACAGCCTGGCGGTCGGCGAGACCGAGAACCCGGACGTCTCCCGGATCACCATCGTGGTCAACGCGGACTCGTCCCCGCTGGAGCAGGTCACCAAACAGCTCAACAAGCTGGTCAACGTGCTCAAGATCGTGGAGCTCGACCCGCAAATCTCGGTGGCCCGGGAGTTGCTGCTGGTCAAGGTCCGCGCCGACCGGTCGGTGCGCGGGCAGGTGCTTGACACGGTGAACCTCTTCCGGGCCCGGGTGGTCGACGTCGCGGCGGACACGCTGACGATCGAGGCCACCGGTACCCCGGACAAGCTGGACGCGTTGCTGCGCGACCTCGAACCCTTCGGCATCAAGGAGATGGTGCAGTCCGGACTGGTGGCGATCGGGCGTGGTTCCCGTTCCATCACCGCCGGCCCGGCCCTGCGCGCCGCCTGACCAACCTGCGGGTCGGCACCGGGGCCGGCCCCGCGGGCTGCCTGACACATCCGCACAACCACGACGGGCCGCCCGGGCCGCCGTACGAAAGGGAAAGTTCCATGAGCGTTGAGGTGTACTACGACGACGACGCCGACCTGGGCCTGATCCAGGCCAAGAAGGTCGCCGTCATCGGTTACGGCAGCCAGGGCCACGCGCACGCGCTGTCGCTGCGCGACTCGGGTGTCGACGTCGTGATCGGTCTGCCGGCGGGCTCCAAGAGCCGGCCGAAGGCCGAGGAGCAGGGCCTGCGGGTGGTCACCCCGGCCGAGGCGGCCGCCGAGGCCGACGTGATCATGGTGCTCGCGCCGGACACCGTGCAGCGCAGCCTGTACGCCGAGGCGATCGCCCCGAACCTGGCTCCCGGTAAGGCGCTGCTGTTCGGCCACGGCTTCAACATCCGCTACGGCTTCATCGAGCCGCCGGCCGACGTCGACGTGGCGATGGTCGCCCCGAAGGGCCCCGGTCACCTGGTCCGCCGCCAGTACGTCGACGGCAAGGGTGTGCCGGTGCTGGTCGCCGTGGAGCAGGACGCCTCCGGCGGGGCCTTCGCCCTGGCGCTGGCGTACGCCAAGGGCATCGGCGGTACCCGCGCCGGCGCGATCCGGACCACCTTCACCGAGGAGACCGAGACCGACCTCTTCGGTGAGCAGGCGGTGCTCTGCGGCGGTGCGACGGCGCTGGTGCAGAGCGGGTTCGAGGTGCTCACCGAGGCCGGCTACGCGCCCGAGATCGCCTACTTCGAGTGCCTGCACGAGCTGAAGCTCATCGTCGACCTGATGTACGAGGGCGGCATCGAGCGGATGCGCTACAGCGTCTCCGACACCGCCGAGTACGGCGACTACTCCCGAGGCCCGCGCGTCATCGACAGCCGGGTCAAGGACGAGATGCGCAAGATCCTCTCCGAGATCCAGTCCGGCGAGTTCGCCCGTGAGTGGATCGCGGAGGACGACGCGGGTCGCCCGAACTTCGTCAAGTGGCGGGCCGAGGGCGCGGCGCACCCGATCGAGGAGACCGGGCGGAAGCTGCGCGGCATGATGAGCTGGGTCGACCGGCCGATCACCGAGACCGCCTGAGTTCTCTCGCCGGCCGCCCGGGACGAAGGCCCGGGCGGCCCATCGGCGGCCCCGACGTGGCGCTCTCCCCGGTGCCGCGCCGGGGCCGTCGGCTGCTCCCCGTTTCGTGAGATCGACCGACTCGCCGAGCTGTCCGACCGAGGCCGGCGGATCCGGCAACGTGGGCGCGACCGCGCAGTGAGACGCCGCGAACCTGCCGCCGCCGTCGGGGATCAGCGGTGACGTTGCCGTCGAGCGGTGGACGGACGCCAGGTGAACGGGCGATTAGCTCCGCTGCAACACCGTGTGAGGGCGCTCACCCCAATGTCCCGGACACGCCGGGCGGTGCGCCCCCTACCATCGCTCATAGGTGCGCGAAGCCGGCACCTGACGGCCACGATCCGGTTCGGCGCAGGGCGCAGTGCGGCGTCCGACAGCCCGGCCGACCGCTCTGACTACAGCTACGAGGACCGATGAATCCTGTCGTACTGATCGCCGAAGAACTCGCCCCCGCCGCCATCGAGGTGCTCGCGCACGACTTCGACGTCCGCCACGTCGACGGCACCGACCGCGCCGCGCTGCTCTCCGCCCTCGCCGACGCCGACGCCGTCATCGTGCGCAGCGCCACCCAGATCGACGCCGAGGCGATCGCCGCCGCGCCGCGGCTCAAGGTGGTCGCCCGCGCCGGCGTGGGTCTGGACAACGTCGAGGTGCCGGCCGCCACCGCGCGCGGCGTCATGGTCGTCAACGCGCCCACCTCCAACATCGTCTCCGCCGCCGAGCAGGCCGTCGCACTGCTGCTCGCCGTCGCCCGCAACACCGCGAGCGCCAGCGCGGCGCTGAAGGCGGGGGAGTGGAAGCGGTCGAAGTACACAGGTGTCGAGATCCAGGGCAAGACCGTCGGCGTGGTCGGCCTCGGCCGCATCGGCGTGCTCTTCGCGCAGCGGATCGCCGCCTTCGGCACCCGGCTCATCGCGTACGACCCGTACATCCAGCCCGCTCGCGCCGCGCAGCTCGGCGTCCGGCTGGTCGGCCTCGAGGAGCTGCTGCGGGAGAGCGACTTCATCTCCATCCACCTGCCGAAGACTCCCGAGACGGTCGGTCTGGTCGGTGAGAAGGAGCTGGCCATCGTCAAGCCGGGCGTGCGCATCGTCAACGCCGCCCGCGGTGGTCTCGTCGACGAGCAGGCCCTCGCCGACGCGATCGCCGAGGGGCGCGTCGGCGGCGCGGGCGTGGACGTCTACTCGAAGGAGCCGTGCACCTCGTCGCCGCTGTTCGCGTTCGACAACGTGGTCGCCACCCCGCACCTGGGCGCGTCCACCCACGAGGCGCAGGACAAGGCCGGCCTGGCCGTGGCGAAGAGCGTGAAGCTCGCGCTGCAGGGCGAGTTCGTGCCGGACGCGGTGAACGTGCAGGCCGGTGGCGTGGTCGCCGAGGACGTACGCCCGTTGCTGCCGCTGGCCGAGAAGCTCGGGCGGGCGTTCACCGCGGTGGCCGGCGGCATCGCCGCCAGCGTGACCGTCGAGGTACGCGGTGAGGTCGTCGAGCACGACGTATCGGTGCTCAAGCTCGCCGCCACCAAGGGGCTGTTCAGCTCGGTGGTCGAGGAGCAGGTGACCTACGTCAACGCGCCGCACCTGGCCGCCGAGCGTGGCGTCGAGGTCACCCTGGCCGCCCAGGCCGAGACGGTCGAGCACCCGAACCTCGTCACCGTTCGCGGCGCGCTGCCGGACGGCCGGACGGTCAGCGTCTCCGGGACGGTGACCAGCGCCGGTGCCCGCGACGTCATCAAGCTGACCGAGGTGGACGGTTTCGACGTGGAGATCGGTGCGGAGGGCATTCTGGTCTTCCTCCGCTACGCCGACCGGCCCGGCGTGGTCGGCACCGTGGGTACCCTGCTCGGCAAGGCCGGCGTCAACATCGCCGCGATGCAGGTGGCGCGTCGCGAGGCCGGTGGCGAGACGCTGATGTCGCTCACCGTCGACCAGGCGCTCGGCGCCGACCTGCTCACCTCCGCCGCCGAGTCGATCGGCGCGACCGCGGCGAGCGCCGCCGACCTGCGCGACGAGTGAGCTGAACGCAGCACGACGGGGGCCCGGCGGATTCGCCGGGCCCTTGCCGTACCGGGCCGTCTGCCGGTGCCGAGGTCCGGACGGGCCGGCAACAGGTCGATGGAGGCGAGGCGGGCCGAAGCAACCGGGCGCTGCCGGCCAGCCGGTCCGGTCGCCCGCCTCGTCAGCTGGGCAGGCGGGCGGGCGGTGGGTAGACCGAGCCGTCCTGCATGTCGAAGAGCATGAGCCCGTACTGACCGGCGAGCCGCTCGATGTCGAGCAGCACCTGGTCCTCGCAGGACGGATTCAGGTTCATCTCGATGTGGTCGGCCATCGCGTGCAGTGGCGCGACCTCCCACGGGGTGCCGTGCCTCGGGGGCCGATCCGGATAGGTGGCGGTGATCGCACGGTAGAAGCCGACCACGCGGGGATCCGGCTGGCGCTCGACGTGTTCTCCCTGCCGGCACCGCTGCACCGCTGCTCGTACGTCCTCGGGCGTCGCCCCGTCCGCCAGGGCCCACACGCTCAGATCGAAACTCACGGCGGACAGAGTGCCATTCAACCTTCACCGTGTCGAAACTGCCCCGCCGCAGGCCAGCCGTCGGGTTGCCGTCATCCTGCCACGACGGTCCGCTGTGGAGACTCTTGCGTCGAGTTGCGTCGATTCGCTAGCGTACCCGTGCGGTCACCGGCCGAGCACCGCGACGTCGACCCGTCTTCGGGTGGCGCGGTCGACCCCGGCCCGACCGGCCCGCACCCCTCGAATGCGCAAGCCACGCGCACTCGTCGCTGACCGGCCCCCACGGCCGTTGCCGCGGGCGTGGGGGCCGATCGCCGGTCCGGACCCTGGGAATCGTCACCGACGCGGGGCGGAGAGTGCCCGGTAGTCCGAGCTGCCCTTGAACCAGGCCAACCCGGCCGGGCCGGCGGCGTAGAGCGCGGTCGCATACGCGTCGGCGACCGCGAGGTCCGGGCCCACCACGGTCGCGGCGAGCAGCTGGTCGGCGGGCTGCCCGGTGTGCGGGTCGACGACGTGCCCGTGCCGGCCGCTCACGCCGGACGTGCCGATCGCGCCCGCCGTCATCTCCAGTACCAGCGGTGGGCGGTCGTGCTCGACCGGGTGGTGCACGGCGATCCGCCACGGGCCGCCGTGCGGGGCGTGTCCGCGTACCACCAGGTCGGAGCCGCAGACCACGGCGTAGTCGTGGACACCGTTGGCCCGCAGCCGGGCGGCGGCGCGTTCCACCGCCCAGCCGCCGAGCAGGCCGCCGGGGTCGAAACCGCCGGGGACCGCCCACGCGTCGAACCACCCGTCGGTCGCCGCGCGCATCGCGGCGCAGCGGTCCACCAGGTCGGCGAGCGGAGCGTACGACTCGGGGCTGATCTCGCCGCGGCGCAGCCGGGAGACGAGGCTGTCGGGTCGGTTCGGGCCGTAGGTGAGGTCGATGGCCCGCAGTTCGGCGACCGCGTCCCGCAACGCCTCGCCGACGCCCCGGCGGCCCAGCCAGGTGGGCGCGTTGAGCAGCAGCGTGTACTCGGCGGTGGCCGTACGGACCTGATGCTGCACCGCGATCCGGTCCGGCGTGACGGTGCGGGCGCGGTCGACACGGTGGGCGGGGCTCCCCAGCCGCAGGTCGGGCCGGCGGTGTCGGAAGGCGGCCGGGTCGGGCCAGCGGGTCCTCGGCTGCTCGTCGATGCGCATGGCGATTCGCCCCCTCGGGAGTGGTGGGCGCGTCGACGCGACCACCGGCGTGGGCCCCCCTTGACCCACCCGGAGACAGGCTAGGCAGCCAAGATGACTGCTTCATGAAACTGAGCTGGGAGGGTCCTGTGCGTCAGCCTCGTCTCGACATGTGGACGCACTGTACCGGGTAGCGGGACAGCGGCGTACCGTGGTCGCAAACAGCGAGCAGAGGAGCGCAGGCGTGGCACGGATCGCGGTGGTGGCCGGGGACGGAATCGGTCCCGAGGTGGTCGCGCAGGCCCGCAAGGTCCTCGACGCGGTGCTCCCCGGCGTGCAGGCCACCGAGTACGACCTCGGCGCCGCCCGCTGGCACCGCACCGGCGAGGTGCTGCCGGACTCGGTCCTGGCCGAGCTGGCGCAGCACGATGCGATTCTGCTCGGCGCGGTCGGCGACCCGACCGTGCCCCCCGGTGTGCTGGAGCGTGGCCTGCTGCTCAAGCTCCGGTTCGCCTTCGACCAGTACGTGAACCTCCGCCCGTCGCGGCTCTGGCCGGGCGTGCCCGGCCCGCTGGCCGGCGTGAAGCCCGGCGAGGTCGACCTCGTCGTGGTGCGTGAGGGCACCGAGGGGCTCTACGCCGGAGCCGGCGGGACGCTGCACCGCGACACCCCCGCCGAGGTCGCCACCGAGGAGAGCCTGAACACCCGGCACGGTGTCGAGCGGGTGATCCGCGACGCGTTCGCCCGGGCCGGCCGCCGTGAGCGGCGCAAGGTCACCCTCGTGCACAAGACCAACGTGCTCACCCATGCCGGCTCGCTCTGGTCGCGCACGTTCGAGGCGGTCGCGGCCGAGCACCCCGACGTCGTCACCGAATACCAGCACGTCGACGCCGCGGCGATGTTCCTGGTCACCCAGCCGCAGCGCTACGACGTGGTCGTCACCGACAACCTCTTCGGCGACATCCTCACCGACATCGCGGCCGCCGTCACCGGCGGCATCGGGTTGGCCGCCAGCGGGTGCATCAACCCGGAAGGTCGGTACCCGTCGATGTTCGAACCGGTGCACGGTTCCGCGCCGGACATCGCCGGCCAGGGGGTGGCCGATCCGGTCGCCGCCGTCCTCTCCGCAGCTCTCCTGCTCGATCAGCTCGGGCACACCGACGCCGCGGGCCGGGTCACCGAAGCCGTCGCCACCGAGCTGGCCAACCGCGTACCGGGCGTACCCGTGGGCACGGCGGAGGTGGGCGACCGGCTCGCGAGCCTCGCCGCGGGCTGAACCCGCGACGGTGAGGACGACCGGCTGACCGCGGGATCAGCCGACGGTTACCGACCGTGTGCCGCACGCGCGTACGGCGATCCCGGCGCGGCGGCACCGGTGCCCGAGGTGGAGCGTGCGTGCAACGTCTCCGCCGGTCACCGGTACCGTTCTTTCGGCGCTGCCCACCAAACCGGGCGGCGCTTCCCCCTGAACGAACGTTCGGGGTAAGTTTCTGGGCACCAGTTCGTCGGCATGCGATCGCGCATGTCGTTGTCCGGTAGGGAGGTCAGCGCGATGAGCGGTGGTGACAAGCTCGACTTCGAGATCCGTCCGAATCCCGCGCCGGTATCCGCCGCGGATCGGGCCGCCCTGCTGGTCAATCCGGGCTTCGGTCGGATCTTCACCGACCACATGGTGACCATCCGGTACGCCGACGGCAAGGGCTGGTACGACGCCCGGGTCGAGGCGCGCGCGCCGATCCCGATGGACCCGGCCGCCGCGGTGCTGCACTACGCGCAGGAGATCTTCGAGGGGATGAAGGCGTACCGTACCGCCGACGGTGGGGTGACCCTGTTCCGTCCGGAGGCGAACGCGGCCCGCTTCGGGGTCTCCGCACAGCGGATGGCGATGCCTGTGCTGCCGCCGGAGACGTTCGTCGACTCGCTGCGCCGGCTCATCGAGATCGACCGGGACTGGATCCCGACCGACCCGGACGGCAGCCTCTACCTGCGACCGTTCATGTTCGCGAGCGAGGTCTTCCTCGGCGTCCGCCCGGCCACCGAGTACCTCTACGTGGCGATCGCCTCGCCCGTCGGGGCGTACTTCAGCGGTGGCGTGAAGCCGGTTTCGGTCTGGGCCACCCCGGAGTACACCCGCGCCGCCCCGGGCGGCACCGGGGCGGCGAAGTGCGGCGGCAACTACGCCGCCTCGCTGGTTGCGCAGGCGGAGGCGATCGAGCACGGCTGCGACCAGGTGGTCTTCCTCGACGCGGTGGAGCGCCGCTACGTCGACGAGCTGGGCGGCATGAACGTCTTCTTCGTCTACGACGACGGCAGCGTGGTGACGCCGCCGCTGACCGGCACGATCCTGCCCGGCATCATCCGGGAGTCGGTGCTCACGCTCGCCGGCGAGTCGGGACACCGGGTGGAGGAGCGTCCCGTCAGCTTCGAAGACTGGCAGGCGGACGCGGAGAGCGGCCGGTTGCGGGAGGTCTTCGCCTGCGGCACCGCCGCGGTCGTCACCCCGATCGGCCAGGTGAAGTCGCCGGCCGGCGAATTCCTGATCGGCGGCGGTGAGCCGGGCCGGGTCACCATGGCGTTGCGTCAGCAGCTGGTCGACATCCAGCGCGGCGACGCCCCCGACCCCCACGGCTGGGTCACTCGACTGTTCTGAGGAAACGGCCCCTTCTCACCGTCTTCGGCGCAGGAGGGGCCCTTCGACGTCGGCCTCGGCACGTGGGCCGGCACGTCACTCCAACAGGTGTTCGCGGAGCGCGACGAGCTGGGCGTCGGTGACCCCGGCGTGCCGCAGGTAGCCCTCGATCGAGCCGTACCCTTCCCGCAGCTCGGCGAGGAAGAGCAGCATCGTGTCGGACGGCGAGGCCAGGAACGGCGGTGGCAGCTCCTCCGCGTCCGGCGTCGTGGTGGCCACCCAGGCGCTGAACCGTTCCGACGCCGCGCTGCTCAGCGCGTAGTCCGCGGCGATCTCGTCGTCGGCGACACCGAGCACGGCCAGGGTGAGCCCGCAGACGACGCCGGTGCGGTCCTTGCCGGCCACGCAATGGACCACGGCGGGCGCATTGGTGGCGTCGGCGATCAGTCCGAGCGCCTCGGCCAGCCCGGCTGTGCCGGTCTGGGCCAGGTCGGCATAACGGTCGGCCAGGTAGCGCGCCAGGGGCGTGCCCGGCTCCTGCGGCACGTTTCCCCACTCCGCGTGTTCCGGGTGGATGTGCCGGTAGGTGAGGCCCGGCCAGTCCGGCACCCGGCCGTCACGCTCCACCTCGTACGGACGGCGCAGGTCGATCACCGTCCGGATGCCGAGGGCGGTGAACGCCTCCCGGTCGTTCTCGTCGAGCCGGTGCAGGGAGTCCGAGCGGAAGAGCCGCCCTCGGCGTACGGTGCGTCCGTCGTGGCCGGCGTAGCCGCCGACATCGCGGAAGTTGAAGATCGTGCCGAACGGGATGTGTCGATCGACCTCGGTGGCGTCCACGCCTGACACGGTACCGGCCGGCGGGGTGGAACCCCACCGGCCGGCAGAACAGGAACAACCGTCAGCGAGCGGTACCCGGCGGGATCGCCGAGTACGTGTCGCTGTAGTAACCACCGAGCTTGTCCCGGTAGGCCGGGTCGGTGTCGGCGGTCTCGTCGAACTCGGGCGCGGCCTTGATCTGGTCCTTGCTCCGGTCGACGTAGACCTTCCGCTCGTCGTGGTCGACGTGGTTGACGGTCCCGGCAGGGATCATGACCTTCTTGCCGAAGATCCACGGACCGGTGTCGACCACGAGGTAGCTGGAACTCACCTCATGGCTGGACCGGTCCACCTTGCCGATGCCGCCGTCCTGCGCCTCCACCTTGTAGCCCACCAGGTCGACGCCGGTCACCGCGGCATCGTCGCGGTACCGCCAGGGGTCGAAGGCGCCGCCGGGTGTGCCACCCGGGAAGGCGCCGCCGCCACCGGGTACGAGCGGGTCCGGCGTCCCGTGGGTCGTTCGAGGGTCGAGCCGCTCCATGGCGTTTCACTCCTCTACTCGACTGATCGGGGGGTGGTGCCCTGTCAGTCCCATGTCCTACCCGCTGTCGAGATCGCTACACCGGAAGTGGCGCGTGAAACTGTCGAGGACGGTCGACGGTGCTCAGGCCGGCGCGGACTCCGCGTCGTACGCGACCGCGGTGGCGTACACCACGGAGGCGATCCGGAGCGCCTCGTTCACCTGGTCGGGTCCGACGCCGGCGGCGCGCAGCTTCTTCTCGTGCGACTCCAGACAGACCTCGCAGCCGTTGACCGCCGAGACGGCGAGGCACCAGAGCTCGAAGTCCACCTTCGCCACACCCGGTCGGGCGACGATCTGCATCCGGAGCCGGGCCGGGATCGTCCGGTACGCCTCGTCGCCGAGCATGTGCTTGGACCGGTAGTAGACGTTGGTCATCGCCATGATGGTGGCCGCGCCCTTGGCCGCGTCGACCGCCTCCGGCGTGAGGTGCCCGGCCGCCTCGGCGGCGATCTCCCTCAGCACCACCGGATTCCGGGCCGCCACCGCGCACGCCAACGCCGTGCCCCACGACTGTGCCGGAGTGAGCAGGGAGTTCTCGACGGTCGAGCCGAGGTTGTGCGCGATGTCCCTGGCGTAGCCGGGCAGCCCTGCCCTGATCCCGTCGACTCCCACGTCAGGCCCCGGTCGACGGGTACGGCACGCCGGTGTCGTCCCTGTCGCGCGAGCGGGAACGCTCGGTGCCGCGGCCATCGGTCACGACGCGGGCAGCGAGGTCATACATGTGGATGCGATCACCGACAGTGAGCAATGGTCCTCCCGGGTGGACGTCGAGCAGCCGGCGAACCGGCCAGACCGATCCTCCCTCCGGGTGCCCGGCGAAGGCGTGTGAAGCAGGTCACGAGATGGGCACTGGCCTCGCGGATGTCGGTCGGTGCGATGCCGTGGCCCGCCCACACCGTCCCGACATGTGGGTTGCGCTTCCCAAAATCAACTCTCGGGTGGAAGAGTACTCAACGTGACCAGCAACGCCCTGATTCTTAGCAACTAGCGCGCCGGCCCGCCCGCCGAGCGCGCAGACCTCCCGCATCAGCGGGGGGTCTTTTTGTTGCTCTCGCGGCCCGGGCCCGCCGTGCCCCCGCTCGCTCGTTCCCCGTACCCAGGAAGGCACGCCATGACGTTTCAGGTCTACGACACGACGTTGCGTGATGGCGCGCAGCGCGAGGGGCTCAGCTACTCGGTGGTCGACAAGCTGGCCGTGGCCCGGCTGCTCGACGAGTTCGGCGTCGGGTTCATCGAGGGCGGCTGGCCCGGTGCGGTGCCGAAGGACACCGAGTTCTTCCGGCGCGCGCGGACCGAACTCGACCTGCGGCACGCGCTGCTCGTCGCGTTCGGCGCGACCCGCCGGGCAGGTGTCGCGGTCACCGAGGACCCGCAGGTACGCGCCCTGCTCGACGCGGAGACGCCGGCGGTGACGCTGGTCGCCAAGGCCGACCTGCGGCACGTCGAACGGGCGCTGCGCACCACCGCGGCCGAGAACCTCGCGATGGTCCAGGACACGGTGGCTCACCTGGTCGCCGAGGGGCGCCGGGTCTTCGTCGACGGCGAGCACTTCTTCGACGGCTACCGGCAGGATCCCGCGTACGCCGCCGCGGTGGTGGAGACCGCGCTGGCCGCCGGCGCCGAGGCGATGGTGCTCTGCGACACCAACGGCGGGATGCTCCCGTCCCAGGTCACGGCTGCGATCACCGACCTGACCGCCCGGCTCGGCGTCGGCCCCGAGCGGCTCGGCATCCACTGCCAGAACGACACCGCGTGCGCGGTGGCGAACACCGTCGCCGCCGTCGAGGCCGGGGTCCGGCACGTCCAGGGCACCGCGAACGGCTACGGCGAACGGCCGGGCAACGCCGACATCTTCGCGGTGGTCGCCAACCTTCAACTCAAGCTCGGGCTGCCCGTCCTACCAGCGGGCTGCCTGGAACAGATGGTGCGGGTCTCGCACGCCATCGCTGAGATCGCCAACATCGCTCCCGACACCCATCAGGCGTACGTCGGGGCCGCTGCCTTCGCCCACAAGGCCGGGCTGCACGCGAGCGCGATCAAGGTCGACCCGTTGCTCTACAACCACGTGGACCCGTCCGTAGTGGGCAACGACATGCGGATCCTGGTAACCGAGATGGCCGGCCGGGCCAGCGTCGAGCTCAAGAGCCGCGAGCTCGGGCTGGACCTGGCCGGTCATCCGGAGACGCTGTCCCGGGTGACCCGACGGGTCAAGGAACTGGAGGCGGGCGGTTGGTCATTCGAGGCGGCCGACGCCTCGTTCGAGCTGCTGGTCCGCTCCGAACTTCCGGAGGGCGCACCCGCCCGGCCGTTCGCCCTCGAGTCGTACCGCGTCCTCGTCGAGCACCGGGAGGACGGCTCGGTGATGTCCGAGGCCACCGTCAAGATCCGCGTACGCGGTGAGCGGGTGATCGCCACCGCCGAGGGCAACGGCCCGGTCAACGCCCTGGACGAGGCGCTGCGGGTCGGTCTGGTCCGGCACTATCCGGAGCTGCGCGAGTTCGAGCTGGCCGATTACAAGGTGCGCATCCTCGACGGCAGCAGCGGCACGGACGCGGTGACCCGCGTGCTGCTGGAGACGGCCGACGGCGCGGGCCGGGACTGGACCACGGTCGGCGTGCACCCGAACGTGGTCGAGGCGAGCTGGCACGCTCTCGTCGACGCGTTGACCTACGGCCTGGCCCGCGCCCGGGTCTGACCTGTCGTCGCGCGGGCCGTCCAGGTCGGGGCACCCGTCCCCACCTGGGTCGGGAGGGTCAGGGTGGCCAGGACCGCGCGGTGGTCGCTGCCGGGCAGGCGGAAGACGTCGACCGACCGGGCGGCGATCCGGCGGTCGGCCAGGACGTGGTCGATGGTGACGGGAGGGATCAGGTCACCGTCGTACGGGCCCCAGGTGCCGGTCAGCCCCTGGCCGGTGGCGTCGGCCGCGTCCACGTAGCCGGTGCGCAGCAGGGCACGAAGCGGACCGTGGTCGAGCGTCGCGTTGAAGTCCCCGGCGAGGATCCGCAGCATCCCGTCGGGGGTGGCCGGCGGCTGCGCCGCCAGGTCGGTGCGCCAGAAGTCCACCTGATCGACGGCGTACGGGGCGGCGGGATGCGCGGACTCCACCCGCACCGGTGGCGCGCCCGGAACGGCGATCGTGCCGAATGCCTGGGTGAAGCCCCAGGCGCCGCGGTTGCGGCGTACCCCCGCGTCGCCGATCGGGAAGCGTGAGTAGAGGCCGGACCCGGGTGTGCCGTCGACGGCGTTGAGCTGCCGGTACGGCAGCAGCCGATCGAGCCCGAGCCGGTCGAGTTCGGCCCGGGCCGCGGGGGTGAACTCCTGCACGGCCAGCAGGTCGACCTGGTGGGTGCGGACCAGTTCGACCAGGGTGCGCGGATCCGCGGCTCCGGCGAGCAGGTTGGCGGTGAGCAGTCGTACCGTCGGGCCGGCGGCCGTGGGTTGCGCCGAGGGCAGTGCCCGGGGCGCCACCACCGCCACGAGCGCCACCGTGGCCACGGCCGCGACCAGCGCGGGCCGGCGGCGCTTCAGGACGAGCGTCAGCACCAGGGGTAGCGGGCTCCAGGCCGCGACGTACGGAGTGAAGGCCAGCGCCTGCACGAGTGGCCCCCGGTCCAGCCCGACGAGCCGGAGGGCGGCCCACGCGGCACCGGGCACCACGGCGAGCCAGCAGAGGGCCTCAACCGTTCGCCGCCGCCGACGGCTGACGGGCTCCCGCAAATCGACGATCATGGGGGTAACTATCCCGGAGTGGCCGCCCGGGTGGGGGGAACATGGCCCCGGATAGCATTTTTCGTGAATGCTCTTGAGTTCGTCTTTCACAATTCTCGTGACAGGTGTCTGACAATTTTGCGGGCTGGTTCGGCTATTGACCCGTCGCTTTTTGCGATGCTACGTTTCCACCTGGTCGGAGCATCGCCACTGTGAGTAGTTATACCTGCTCAGGGTGGATGTCGATCATCGGGAAACTCATATTTCAGGTGCGCTGGATCTTATTTCCCGGTGATTTGTAGCGGGGGTGCCCGACGGCAACAGGGCACTGACCGTCCCGCCCCGCGGGTCGGCCGAATTTGCACGGTCACACAAGGGGGACCTGTCATGACCAAACCATTCCGACGTAAGGCGATCGCGGTCGCGTTCGCAGTCCTCGGGCTCACCCTCGCCGGGGGTGGCATCGCCATCGCCCAGCCCGCCGCGCAGGCACCCAGCCAGCCGGCGGTCCGCGCGAGCAGCACCCAGCCGGCGGTGACGGCGGAGTCGGCCCGCTCGGCGCGGGCCGCCCTCAAGGCCAGCGTGGGCACGCTCGCGGCCAGCAACGTGGGCACCGTCGTCAACGCCAACGGCACCAAGGCGCGCGGCACCGGCTACGTGATCAAGTACGGCACCGGCCAGTACGAGGTCCAGTACGGCTACGTCGTCAGCTCCGGGGTCTACCAGGCCACCATCGGCCGCCCGGACGCCTGCTGCATCCCGCCGGGCGGGGAGATCGTGGTGGCTCCGCGGCTCAGCACACCGAACGCGGTCTTCATCCAGACCCGCAACTCGGCCGGCACCCCGGTCGACCTGCCGTTCCACCTGGTCGTCCACACCTACTGACGGCATCCGGCGCCGGCCCCCGCGCAGACGTGCGCGGGGGCCGGTTCGTGTCCTTCGTATCCGGTCTGTAACCGCACGTACCGCTCCGAGCGCCCGTCCACCGTTCAGGCGGATCATTCCGTTCGGTCACCAAAGGCCCCGCCAGGGGCCCACAATCCGACGTTTGTCGCCCGGCGGCCCGGGAAGCAAGCACCGTGACGGACATCTCGGACACCCTGGCCAGCGTGGCCACCCCGGTCGAAGACGAACCGACAGCCGCTGAGCTGGAACAGACCCTCTCCGAGGTCAAGCGGGTGATCGTCGGGCAGGACAGGCTCGTCGAGCGTCTGCTCGTCGCCCTCCTCGCCGACGGGCACTGCCTGCTGGAGGGGGTACCCGGCGTGGCCAAGACGCTGGCCGCGCAGACCCTCGCAACCGTGGTCGGAGGCACCTTCTCCCGGATCCAGTTCACTCCCGACCTCGTACCGTCGGACATCGTCGGCACCCGGATCTACCGGGCGTCGCGGGAGACCTTCGACATCGAGTTGGGCCCGGTGATGGCCAACCTGGTGCTCGCCGACGAGATCAACCGCGCCCCCGCGAAGGTGCAGTCGGCGCTGCTGGAGGCGATGGCCGAGCGCCAGGTCTCCATCGGCGGACGCAGCCATCCCGTGCCGTCGCCGTTCCTGGTGCTGGCCACCCAGAACCCGATCGAGTCGGAGGGTGTCTACCAGCTGCCGGAGGCGCAGCGGGACCGCTTCCTGCTCAAGATCGTGGTCGACTATCCGAGCGACGCCGACGAGCTGGCGATCCTCTACCGGATGAGCACCGACCGTCCCAAACCTCGGCGCGTGCTCGACCCGGAACGGCTGCGACGCATGCAGCGTCACGCCGAACGGGTCTTCGTCCACCACGCCGTCGCCGAGTACGTGGTCCGGCTCATCCTGGCCACCCGCGACCCGGGACGGTTCGGGCTGGCCGAGATCGAGCCGATGCTGGCGTACGGGGCGAGTCCTCGGGCCACTCTCGGCCTGGTGGCCGCCGCCCGGGCGCAAGCACTGCTGCGCGGCCGCGAGTACGTGCTGCCGGACGACGTCCGCGAACTCGCCAGCGACGTGCTGGCCCACCGGCTGGTGCTCAGCTTCGACGCGATCGCCGACGGCGTCACCGCCGAGTCGGTGGTACGCCGGCTGGTCGAGGTGGTGCCTCCACCACGGCTCGCACCCCAGCCGGAGCAGGCATCGGATCTGGCGGCGGCATGAGGCGCACGGGCCGGGAGCCTGCCGCCGTGCCGGCCGGACCGCGCCTGGCCGACCTCGCGCCCGACCAGCGGCTGCGTCGGCTGGAGCTGACCGTCATCCGGAGGTTGGACGGGCTGCTGCACGGGCAGTACCGCGGCCTGCTGCCCGGCCCCGGCAGTGAGCCGGCCGGCAGCCGCGAGTACCGGCCGGGCGAGGACGAGGTACGCCGGATGGACTGGGCGGTCACCGCCCGGACCACGGTGCCGCACGTCCGGGAGGTCGACGCCGACCGGGAACTGACCACGTGGCTGCTGGTCGACGCCAGCGCCAGCATGGAGTTCGGCACGGCGGAGCTGGACAAACGGGAGCTCTCCGTGGCGGCGGTGGCCGCGGTCGGGTTCCTCACCGCAGGGGTCGGCAACCGGTTGGGGGCCCTGCTGGTCGCGTCGACGGGGTTGCGCAGGTTCCCGGCGCACAGCGGGCGTACCCATCTGCTCGGCCTGCTCCGGGCCCTGCTGGCCGCCCCACGCACCGGCGACCGGGGCGAGCCTCTCGAACCGCCGGACCTCGCCGACGCGCTGGCCGCCGTGCAACGGGTCGCCACCCGGCGCGGGCTCGTGGTGGTGGTCTCCGACTTCCTCGACGGCCTGCCCGACGACCCCGATCGGCCGCCACCCTGGGAACGGAGCCTGCGCCGGCTGACCGCGCGGCACCAGGTGCTCGCCGTGGAGGTGACCGACCCGCGTGAGCTGGAGCTGCCCGACGTCGGGCTGATCACGCTGGTCGATCCGGAGACCGGCCGCCGCCGCGAGGTGTGCACCTCGGACCGCCGGCTGCGGGAACGGTACGCGGCCGCCGCGGCCGCCCAGCGTGAACAGGTACGCCTCGCGTTGCGCCGCAGCGGGGTCACCCACCTGTCGCTGCGTACCGATCGGGACTGGTGCGCCGACATCGCGCGGCACGTCCAGTCGCAGCGCCGGTTGGCGGCGGTGCCGGCCGGAGCGGCACGGGGAGGCACGAGGTGATCTGGTTGTCGCCCGCCCGGCTATGGCTGCTGCTCGGTGTGCTCGCCCTCGCGGTGGGCTACCTGCTCGTGCAGCGACGGCGCAGCCGGTACGCCGTCCGCTTCACCAACCTGCGGCTGCTCGACCGGATCGCGCCGGAGCGCCCCGCGTGGCGCCGGCACGTGCCCGCCGGTCTGTTCCTGGTCATGCTGGCGCTGCTGGTGGTCGGCTTCGCCCGGCCCACCGCCGAGGTGCGGGTGCCCCGGGAACGGGCGACCGTCATGGTCGCGGTGGACGTCTCCACCTCGATGCTCGCCACCGACGTGGACCCGGACCGGCTCGCCGCGGCCAAGGGTGCGGCGAAGCGCTTCGTGGACGGGCTGCCCGACGAGTTCAACGTGGGCCTGGTCGCGTTCGCCGGCAGCGCGGCGGTCGTCGTGCCGCCGGGCACCGACCGCGAGGCGCTGCACGACGGGATCGGCCGGCTGGCCGAGGGGATCACCGGCGTACAGGGAACCGCGATCGGCGAGGCGATCAACACTTCGCTCGGCGCGGTGAAGGGGCTGGACAGCCAGGCGGCGAAGGACCCACCACCGGCTCGGATCGTGCTCCTGTCCGACGGGGCGAACACGTCCGGGCTGGACCCGATGGAGGCGGCCGTCGAGGCGGTGGCCGCGAAGGTGCCCGTGCACACCATCTCGTTCGGCACCCCGGGCGGCTTCGTCGACCAGGGCGGCCGCCCCATACAGGTGCCGGTGGACGGGCAGACCCTCGAGGCGGTGGCGCAGGAGACCGGCGGGATGTTCCACGAGGCCAGCACCAGCGACGAACTGCGTGCGGTCTACGACGACATCGGCACCTCGGTCGGCTACCGCACGGAACGGCAGGACGTCTCGGCCCGCTTCATCGGTCTCGGGCTGGTACTGGCGATGGGCGCGGCGGCCGGCTCGATGCGCTGGTTCTCCCGCCTGCCCTGACGGGCCGCCGGTGAGCCCGGCCCCACCTCGCAGGACATCACGTGAGGAGTACGCATGGCAGTACAGACCGGACTCGGTGAGCCCCGTGGCCCGTGGTTCGTATCGCCGGAATTGGACCCGGACGGACGGGCCCGGCGGGACGGGGACGGATCGCGGCGCGACCGTGGCGGCCGGCACTGGCGTGGCCGGTTGCTGGCCGCGTTCGCGGTGATCGCCCTCTCCACCGTCTCCGGTGCCGCGGCGGGTGGCTGGGTGGCCAGCCGCGGCGGTGCCCCGGGGGAGACGGCGGCGTCCGCCGCTCCGGTGCCGGCGGAACTGGTCACCGCCGCCGAGCGGACGGTGCCCGGCGTGGTCTCCGTGCTGGCGGGCGGCACGGGGACCGGCGGCGGGGCCAGCGGGTCCGGCTTCGCCATCGACGACCAGCAGCACATCATCACCAACGACCACATCCTGGCCAAGGGGGGCGGTGGTTCGGTGACCGTCGAGTTGCCGGACGGCCGTCGCTACACCGCAGAGGTGGTGGGCCGGGAGCCGAGCAGCGACCTGGCGGTGCTGCGGGTGCCGCCGTCCGCGGGGCTCACCCCGCTGCCGTTGGCCAAACCGGGCACCACCCGGGTCGGCGAACCGGTGCTCGCGGTCGGATCTCCACTCGGTCTGGCCGGTACCGTCACGGCCGGCATCGTGAGCGCCGTCGACCGGCAGGTACGGCTAGGTACGAACCGGCACACGGCGGTGCAGACCGACGCGTCGATAAATCCGGGCAACTCCGGCGGGCCGCTGGTCAACGCGCGCGGCGAGGTGGTCGGGGTGAACACCGCGATCGCCACCATCGACGGCAACGGCTCGATCGGCATCGGTTTCGCCATTCCGATCGAGCAGGTGCAGCAGACCGCCGACACCATCATCGGCAAGGGCGGCTGATCCGGGCCGGACCGTCGGGCGGTTGTCGACCGACTCCGCGCGTTGCCGCTGGTGGGAAGGCGCCCACTGTCGGATATCCGGCGCGGGACCATCGGTCAATGGAAATATTACGCTGGGTATGGATACTGGCGTGGGTGGAAGGTCCTCTCATCGCGGTCCTCCTGCTGGTGGGCCTGCTCATCGGAAGTGGTGTGGGGTCGGCGTACACGCGCGCGCGGCGTGGCTGGGCCGACTACCAGACGGTCAAGAAAACTGTGCCTACCGCGCGTAAGACGGCCTGGCTGCTGATTCGGGGCGTCACCACGAAGGTCGGTGTGGTCGCCCTGCTGCTGATCGGCGCCGTCGCGTACGCCGCGGTCGCCCCCGACGACGATGAGGCGACCGGGCCGGCGCCTGGTCCGTCCGCGACCTCGAGCGAGCGGCCGGGACGTTAGCCTCAAGGTGTGGACGGCGATGTGCGGGTGACCGACAGGTGGACAGTCCCCGCCGCGGAGTTGCGGGAGCGATTCTCCCGTTCGTCCGGCCCGGGCGGGCAGGGCGTCAACACCGCCGACACACGGGTCGAACTGAGCTTCGACCTGGCCAATTCACCCAGCTTGCCCGAGTCGTTGCGGACGCGGGCGCTGGAGCGGCTCGCCGGGCGGCTCGTCGACGGCGTACTCACCATCACGGCCAGCGAGCACCGGGCCCAGTTGGCCAATCGTGAGGCGGCCCGGGAACGGCTCGCCGCGCTGCTGCGGGAGGCGATTTCCCCACCGCCTCCGCCCCGGCGCCCGACGCGTCCGTCCCGAGGCGCCAAGGAACGGCGTCTGGCCGACAAGAAGCGCCAGTCCCAGCGCAAGCGGGAACGCCGCGTCGACGGCGAATAGCCGGCGCCGATGTTCGCGGGCGTCCGCCCGTTCCGGTCCTTGTCGGCGGACCGCTGGAGGTGTACGCCGCCGTCAGGTCGGTACGGCACGTCTGCGAGAAGGCCGACTTCGTGGCCGAAAAAAGGTGCTGAGTGACTCCCTGCGCGGCGGCGACAGCTGGGTGGACACCACCGTCATGTCGATCCTCGCACCCGCGCGGGCGCGCCACCGTGGTCGGCCACAGCTGGCTCGGCTGACAGAATTCAGGATCTGTCATCGAGATGGTGTAACCTTGACTCGTCACCACGACGAGGAGAACTGTTATGGACACCCGCACGCTTGGAACGACCGGCCCGTCCGTTTCCGCGCTCGGACTCGGCCTGATGGGCATGTCGGACCTCTACACCGGCGCCGACGACACCGAGAGCATCGCCACGATCCACGCCGCCCTCGACGCCGGCGTGACCCTGCTCGACACGGGCGACTTCTACGGGCAGGGGCACAACGAGATGCTGCTCCGCGAGGCCCTGCGCGGACGCAACCGGGAAAACGCGGTGATCAGCGTCAAGTTCGGTTCGATGCGCGACCCCCAGGGCGGCTGGATCGGCAACGACATCCGCCCGAACGCGATCAAGAACTTCCTCGGCTACACCCTGCGCCGACTCGGCACCGACTACGTGGACGTCTACCGGCCGTCCCGGATCAGCCCGGACGTGCCCGTCGAGGACGTGGTCGGGACCCTCAGCGAGCTGGTCGCCGCCGGCCACATCCGCAACATCGGACTCTCCGAGGTGAACGCGGACACGCTGCGCCGGGCGCACAAGGTGCACCCGATCAGCGACCTGCAGATCGAGTACTCGCTGATCTCCCGCGGCATCGAGCAGGAGATCCTGCCGACCGCCCGGGAGCTGGGGGTGGGCGTCACCGCGTACGGGGTGCTCTCCCGCGGCCTCATCAGCGGGCACTGGTCGGCGCAGCGGACCCCCGCCCCCGACGACTACCGGGCCCACCTGCCACGCTTCAGCGGTGAGAACCTGGACCGCAACCTGGCCCTCGTCGAGCAGCTGCGAACGATCGCGGAGGCACGTGGCGTAACCGTCGCCCAGGTCGCCATCGCCTGGGTCCTGGGCCGCGGCGACAACATCGTCCCGCTGGTGGGCGCCCGCCGCCGGGACCGCCTCGCCGAGGCCCTCGGCGCGACCGCGGTCACGCTGACCGCCGCCGACCTGGCGGCGATCGAGGCCGTGGTCCCCGCCGGTGCCGCCGCCGGCACCCGCTACGACGCTGGTCACATGGCTTTCCTGGACAGCGAGCGGGCATGACCCGTGCGACGGGGCACGGGCGCGCCGGTCCTCCGGTCGCAAGCCCGTGCCCCGGCTCGCCGCTCCGCCTGTGGCCGAGGACGAACCGCCCGGAGCGGGGGAGCACCTCACCCCGGTCCGGCGGACGCTGTCCCCGGCGCGCCCGGTGGTGGCCCTGCCCGGACGGTGGGGGTGACGACGACCACCGACGTCGGATCAGGGAGGCTTGAGCGATGAGCAGTGACCCGGGCACCCTCTCCGCCGAGCGCATCCTGGACGCCGCCGAGGAGGTGCTGCGCCGCTTCGGCCCGGCGAAAGCGACAGTGCTGGACGTGGCCCGGGCACTCGGCGTCAGCCACGGAAGTGTCTACCGCCACTTCCCGAGCAAGGCAGCGCTGCGTTCCGCGGTCACGGAACGCTGGCTCGCCCGGATGTCCACCCCCCTCGCCGAGGTCGCGACCGCCGACGAGCCGGCCGCGGAGCGGCTGCGCCGGTGGCTGTTCGAGCTGAACCGCTCCAAGCGCCGGATCGCCCGTGAGGACCCGGAGCTGTTCGACACCTTCAACCTGTTGGCCACCCAGCTGGAGGACGTGGTCGCGGCCCACCTGGAGGTGCTCGCCGGCCAGCTAGCGGTGATCATCGCCGACGGGGTGGCCGCCGGGGAGTTCGACGTGGCGGATCCGGCACTCGCCGGGCGGGCGGTATTGCAGGCGACGACCCGATTCCACCACCCGGCGCATCTCACGGAGTGGGCCGAGCCGGTCCTGGAAGACGACCTGGCCGCTGTGCTGGCGCTGCTCCTCGACGGCCTGCGCGTCCGCCCGGCGAACTGAGCGGGCGGCGAAGACAGGTAACTCCCGCCGCAGTCCGCGGTACACGTTCACCCCTGCATTGCGGGAGCGAGCCGGTCGCACTCCGCGATCAGGCGTGCCCGCAGCGGTGCGGCGCGCTCCGCGAACGAGCGCTGCGCCTGCACGTACTCGTGCCTGCCCTCGACGGTCTCGACCCGCACGGGCGGGTAGCCCAGGTCGGCGAGGTCGTACGGCGAAGCCCGCATGTCCAGCGTGCGGATGTCCCGAGCTAGCGCGAAGGCATCGGCGACCAGTTCGCTCGGCACCAGTGGGGAGAGCTTGTACGCCCACTTGTAGAGATCCATGTTGGCGTGCAGGCAGCCCGGCTGCTCGAGCGCGTGCTGGGTCTCCCGGCTCGGGGCGAGCAGGTTCAGCGGCCGGGCCGGCGCGGTGAAGAACCGGAACGCGTCGAAGTGGCTGCACCGGATCCGGTTCGCCTCCACCGTCCGCGCGGTCTCCTCCGGGCTCAGCCGCAGCGGCCAGCTGTTGTGCCGTACCTCTGCCTGGGTCTGCCGGTAGACCATCGCCCACTCGTGCATCCCGAAGCAGCCGAGGTGCGGCTGGCGGCCGGCGGTCGCGGCGAGAAGCGTACGGATCCAACCGATCGACTCGGCGCGCCGCGCGTGTGCCGCGGCGGTGTCGAGGGTCACGCCACCGGCGGTCGCACGGTAGTCACGGCCGAATTCGGCCGGGTCCGCGTCACGCAGCTCCACGCCCGGACCGGGATGCCAGCGGCGCAGCTGCGCCGGCCGGTACGAGTAGTAGGTGAAGAGGAAGTCCTCCACCGGGTGCCTCTCGCCTCGACGCCGTCGGGCCAGGTGCGGAGCTAGCCAGGCGTCGACCCGCTCCCGGTGGGCTTGCCGCCGCGGCCGCCAGTCGGCCGCGGCGAGCACCGTCGACGGGGTGAGGGCGGCGGCGGTCACCGCACCAGCGTACGACCGCCGCCGACCCGGCTGATCAGGGCACGTCCACCCGCACACCGGGGGAGAACACCCCGCTGCGCAGCTCGAGCTGCTTCGGTGGCTCCCGGCCGTCGACAGTGAAGACCAGCGGCAGCACCACCCGGCTGCCGGCCGCCAACGGCTGGGCGAAGACGTCCCGGCCGAGGTTGGCCAGCTGGGTGGCCGCCTCGTCGGTGGTCACGAATCGGCCACCCGGCAGGTACACGCGTTGCAGCTCCCCGTGCCAGGCCTGGTGTTCCGGGGTCATGTTGCGAATCCCGACGGTGGCCTGACACTGCCGACGAGCGGCGGCGCCCGGTGCGGCGCAGGCGACCCGGTACACGGTGAACTCGAAGGCCGACTCGCGCAGCGGCACGCCCATCGGGCCGGCGACACCCTTGCCGTGCCAGGCGCCGCTCGTCGGCCGGCTGTCGGTGTCGATCGAGGTGACCTGGCGGGTGGCCGTCCAACCGGCCACACCGACCACCGCGGCAAGCACCGCCACGGCCGAGGTGACCAGCAGCCATACGGGCGGTTTGCGGCGTCGTGCCGCGATCTGGGGCGCTGACGGGCGGGGGTAGATGGTGCCGCGGCCGTGCCGAGGGTCGGCGGCCGGTCCCCGGCCGGCGGATCCGTCACCGGCGGCGAGGGCGGACGCGACCGTCCGGCGCCGTCGTCGCCACAGCCACCATCCCGCTGTCCCGCCCAGCAGCACCACGGCCGCCGGCACTCCGACCAGGAACGGTGTCCGTTGCCACGCCGGCGGTGCCGGGTCCTTCGTGGTCGCGGGCGCTGCCGCGTTCCAGGTGGCGGTGGCGCAGTCGTACGGCCGTTTGCCGTCGCCGGTGAAGGCGCAGGCGGGTGCGGTCACCGGCTGCCCCGTGGGAGCCTGTGCCAGCGACGTGTTCAGCGTGGTGACACTGTGCGCCGGCAGTTTCAGCCGCCAGGTCACCTCGCTCGCCGACTGGCCCGCGATCCGGCTGGCCTGGCCGCCAGCGGTGATGATCGACGCCGCCGAACCGGCCGGCAGCTCCTGCCGGACCGTGGTGTCGACCGGCGTGCCGCCGGTGTTGCGCACGTGGATCCGGTACGCCGGGGCCGGCGTCGGTGCCGGTGCCACCGCGACGGTGACCGGCGGCTTCGGCGGCGGTGGCAACGCCCGGGTGGGCGTGGGGACCGCCGGCGGGGCCGCCGGCATGCCGGGCAGCTGGGACGGCGACGGTGAGGACCCCGAGGACGAGGGTTCCGGCGCCACCGCCGGTCGCGGCCGCGCGGCGGCCGGGTCGGGCGCCAGCGCTGGCAGGGCCGGCACGGCGGCGAGGATGCCGAGGCAGTGTACGAACACCGCGAGGGCCTTGTGGTGTCGTGTCGATGCAGGCATGCGAACGAACCTCCGGAGCCGACGCTAGGGGCGCGGGCACGTCGTGCGGGTACGACTTGGCGAAACCCGCCCCGGGCGGCACCGGTTCGCGTACGCTGCCTGGTCGCGTCCGCCGGACGGCCTCGGCGGCGGCTGTGCCGGCACGGCGGGCCCCCGGCGCGGAGATCGTGGGGCCTCGCCCGCCCGGCGGGGGTGGTCGCGACGGCGGCCGGGCTAGATTTGCCGGGTGCGTATCGTTCGTTTCCTTCATGCCAAGGGGTTGTCGTTCGGGGTCGCCGAGGGTGAGGCGTCGGCCGGACTGGAGGGCCTGACCGTCGCCGAGATCGAGGGCCACCCCTTCGGCGAGATCAAGTTCACGGGTGCCCGTTGGGCCCTGTCCGATGTGCGGCTGCTCTCGCCGATCCTGCCGAGCAAGGTCATCGGCGTCGGCCGTAACTATGCGGAGCACGCCGCCGAGCACGGCAGCGAGGTGCCGAAGGAGCCGTTGCTCTTCCTCAAGCCGTCCACGTCCGTGATCGGTCCGCGCGACGCGATCCGGCTGCCGATCTTCTCCAAGCAGGTCGAGCACGAGGCGGAGCTGGCTGTGGTGATCGGGGCGACGGGTGCCCGTCGTGCCGACCGGGCCGCCGCCGAACGGGCCATCTTCGGCTACACCTGCGCCAACGACGTGACCGCCAGGGACCTGCAGCGGTCCGACGGCCAGTGGACCCGGGCGAAGGGCTTCGACTCGTTCTGCCCGATCGGGCCCTGGATCACGACGGGGCTGGACGTCTCCGACGTGGAGATCCGGTGCGAGGTCGGTTCCGACCCGAACGCGCTGGAGGTGCGCCAATTGGGCCGTACCCGGGACATGGTCTTCGACGTGCCGGCGCTCGTGTCGTACATCTCGCACGTGATGACGCTGCTGCCCGGAGACGTCATTCTCACCGGCACGCCGGCGGGGGTTAGCCCGCTCACCGACGGGGATACGGTCACGGTGCGGATCGAGGGGATCGGCGAGCTCACCAACACGGTGCTGCCGGTCGCCTGATCCGGCTCCGACGCCCTGAAACCGCAGGTCAAGCTGGGTTTGGGGGGTTGGATTTGGCCTGCTGGCGGCGGGAGGGTAAAGTTCATTCCCGGCACCGCAAGGGGCCAATGGGGTATGGGGTAATTGGCAGCCCGACTGATTCTGGTTCAGTTAGTCTAGGTTCGAGTCCTGGTACCCCAGCAACCGATGTTCGTGAGAATGTCGGTCGCTGGATTCTGAGGTGCGCGTTCTGGCCTGTGAGGGCCGATCGGGCGTCTGGTAGGGTTCAGCGGCGCCGCTCGCAGGAGCGGCGAGGGAAGAAGGTTCTGGCCCCGTCGTCTAGCGGCCCAGGACGCCGCCCTCTCAAGGCGGTAGCGCCGGTTCGAATCCGGTCGGGGCTACATCGGGTGCGGCCCGTCTCGTTTCGGCGAGGCGGGCCGTTTCGCTTCTGCGGGGTCTACCCCCGTGGACCCGGTTCACACCTGCCGAGGGGACGCCGCTAAACTACAGCGGCACCGCCCAACGGGTTGGTTGCCGCACAGCATGTGCCTGGCCCCGTCGTCTAGCGGCCCAGGACGCCGCCCTCTCAAGGCGGTAGCGCCGGTTCGAATCCGGTCGGGGCTACACCCAAAGGCCCGTCTCGCCCCGCGAGACGGGCCTTTCCCTTCCCCCAACCCTCCCCCCCCGGGCCTCCCCCCGGCCTCCCCCCGGTTCCCCCCCGGCTTCACCCGGTGATCATGAAGTTATTGCTGCCGCCAACGGCGTGTCAGGGCAATAACTTCATGATCAACGCGGCGGGTGAGGAGGGAGCGGGGAAGGGGTGGTTGGGGTGGGGAAGGGTGGTGGGTCAGAGGCCGGAGAGGCGTTGGCCGGCGCGGACGACGGCCATCGCGTGGCGTTCGCCCGGACGGCGGCCGAGGCGTTCGATCGGACCGGAGATGCTGATCGCGGCGATCACCCGCCCGGTGCGGTCGCGGATCGGCGCCGAGACGCTCGCCACCCCGGCCTCCCGTTCGGCGACGCTCTGCGCCCAGCCGCGTCGGCGTACCTCGGCGAGTGTGCGCCCGGTGAACTTGGCTCGGGGCAGTAGCGGCATCACCGCCTCCGGCGGCTCCCAGGCCAGCAGGATCTGCGCGGCCGAACCCGCCGTCATGGGCAGCACCGATCCGACCGGGACGGTGTCGCGCAGCCCGCTGGCCCGCTCTGCGGCGGCCACACAGATCCGCTCGTCCGCCCGGCGTAGGTAGAGCTGCGCGCTCTCACCGGTGGCGTCGCGCAACGCTGACAGCAGCGGCTCCGCCGCGGTCAGCAGTACGTCGGGCGCGGCGTTGGCCAGCTCGCCCAGCCGGGGCCCTGGCCGCCAGCGGCCCTGGGTGTCCCGGACCAGCATCCGGTGGATCTCAAGCGCTTGTGCCAGCCGGTGCGCGGTGGCCCGGGGGAGCTTCGTGCGTTCGACGAGTTCGGCCAGGCTGGCGCCGTCCACGCAGGCGGCCAGGATGACCACCGCCTTGTCGAGAACGCCGACACCGCTCATACTGTGTCCCACAAGCCGAAACTTACCTCCCAGAATTTAGGATGTCCAGATGGTGGGAGTCACTGCTGAGCCGAGGACCCTGGCCGAGAAGGTCTGGGACGCGCACGTTGTGCGAGCCGCCACCGGTGAGCCGGATCTGCTCTACATCGACCTGCACCTCCTGCACGAGGTGACGAGCCCGCAGGCGTTCGACGGGCTGCGGCTCGCGGGCCGCCGGGTGCGCCGTACCGACCTGACGATCGCGACCGAGGACCACAACACACCCACCGGGTACGCCGATCCGGCGTTCCGTCAGCGGCGCGGCGATCTGCTCACCGTGGCCGACCCGACCTCGCGTACGCAGTTGGAGACGCTGCGCGCCAACTGCGCCGAGTTCGGTGTCCGGCTGCACCCGCTCGGCGACGAGAACCAGGGCATCGTGCACGTCATCGGTCCGCAGCTCGGGCTCACCCAGCCCGGCACGACCATCGTCTGCGGCGACTCGCACACCGCCACCCACGGCGCCTTCGGTGCGCTCGCCTTCGGCATCGGCACCAGCGAGGTCGAGCACGTGCTGGCCACCCAGACGCTGCCGCAGAGCCGCCCCAGGACGATGGCCGTGAACGTGACCGGCCGGCTCGCCCCCGGGGTCACCGCGAAGGACCTGGTGCTCGCACTGATCGCGCAGGTGGGCACCGGCGGCGGCCGCGGGCACGTCGTCGAGTACCGCGGCGAGGCCATCCGCGCCCTCTCCATGGAGGGGCGGATGACCGTGGCCAACATGTCCATCGAGTGGGGCGCCAAGGCCGGCATGATCGCGCCGGACGAGACGACTTTCGCGTACCTCAAGGGGCGGCCCAACGCGCCGCAGGGCGCCGACTGGGACGCGGCGGTCGCGTACTGGCGGACGCTGCCCACCGATGAGGGAGCGACCTTCGACGCCGAGGTGACCCTGGACGCCAGCCAGGTGACTCCGTTCGTCACCTGGGGCACCAACCCGGGCCAGGGCGCCCCGCTGAGCGAACGGGTTCCGGATCCGGAGCAGTTCGTCACGGAATCCGAGCGGGCCGCCGCCCGGCGGGCGCTGGAGTACATGGATCTGCGCCCCGGTACCGCGCTGCGGGACCTGCCGGTCGACGTGGTGTTCGTCGGTTCCTGCACCAACGGCCGGCTCGAGGACCTGCGCGCCGCCGCCGAGGTGCTGCGCGGGCGGAAGGTCGCCGACGGCGTACGCATGCTCGTGGTGCCCGGTTCCGCCGCCGTCCGGGAGGCGGCCGAGACGGAGGGGCTCGACAAGGTCTTCGCCGACGCCGGCGCCGAGTGGCGCTTCGCCGGCTGCTCCATGTGCCTCGGCATGAACCCGGACACCCTCAAGCCGGGCGAGCGCTCCGCCTCCACCTCCAACCGCAACTTCGAGGGCCGCCAGGGCCGGGGCGGACGTACCCACCTGGTCTCCCCGCCGGTCGCCGCCGCCACCGCCGTGGTGGGTCGGCTGGCCGCACCCGCCGACCTGTAAGGGGACACTGCTGATGGAGAGCTTCACCACCCACACCGGCACCGCCGTTCCGCTGCGCCGTTCCAATGTGGATACGGATCAGATCATTCCGGCCGTGTACCTCAAGCGGGTGACCCGGACCGGTTTCGCCGACGGGCTCTTCAGCGCGTGGCGGGAAGATCCCGCATTCGTGCTCAACGATCAAAAGTATTTGGGGGCGTCGATTCTTCTGGCCGGCCCGGAGTTCGGTACCGGGTCCTCTCGGGAGCACGCGGTCTGGGCGCTGCGGGACTGGGGGTTCCGCGTGGTGATCTCCCCGCGCTTCGGTGACATCTTCCGCGGCAACGCCCTCAAGGAGGGCCTCTTGCCGGTCGAGTTGGAATTGAAAGCGGTCGAGGAGTTGTGGGATCGCGTCGAGTCCGACCCGCGTACCCCGGTCACCGTCGATCTGACCACCCGCGAGGTCCGCGCCGGGGATGCCACCTGGTCGTTCCCCCTGGACGACTTCAGCCGCTGGCGGTTGATGGAGGGCTTGGATGACATTGGACTCACCCTCCGGCACGAGGCCGAGATCGGTGCCTACGAGGCGGCCCGACTACCGTTCCTGCCGTCCGTCGCGCAGCCTTAGATCCGAGGCGTAGCAGCGATTCGCCCCCACCGGCCCGGCTGGTGGGTGCGAATTCGTTGCGACACAAGGGCTTTTTTCGACCGAATGTTTGTGTCCCGGCAGCACAGGGCATACCGTGCGCGCAGAATGGCTCGCGTCGAGTCAGTTGCACAATCGGGAGGAAGTCGTGAACAAGGCCGAGCTCATCGAGGCGCTCGCCGTTCGCCTGGGAGACCGGAAGATGGCGACGGCCGCGCTCGACGCGGTCCTCGCTGAGGTCCAGGCGGCGGTCACCAAGGGCGAGAAGGTGGCGATCACCGGATTCGGAGCGTTCGAAAAGCGTGTACGGGGCGCGCGAACAGCCCGGAACCCTCGGACCGGTGAGGCGGTGAAGGTCAAGAAGACATCCGTCCCGACCTTCCGCGCCGGCGCCGGTTTCAAGGAGATGGTGGCCAGCGGCAAGGTGCCGAAGGCCACGGCTGCGGCGAAGAAGACCACCGCGGCCGCCAAGACCACCGGCGCCAAGGCCACTCGTGCCAAGGCGACCGGCACCAAGGCCACGGCGACCGCGCAGAAGACCACGGCGGCGAAGAAGGCCGCGACCAAGGCGACCAAGACCACTGCGGCGACCAAGGCGGCGGCGACCAAGAAGGCCGCTCCGGCGCGGAAGACCGCGGCGGCGGGTCGGACCGCCGCCGCGAAGAAGACCACCGCGACGGCCAAGACCACGGCGGCGAAGAAGGCGCCGGCGAAGAAGACAGCGGCAAAGAAGGCTCCGGCCAAGAAGGCCCCGGCCAAGAAGGCAGCCACCCGGCGCTGACCGGTCGGCTCGAAGGGCGTCCACCCGGCGGGTGGACGCCCTTCGCCGTGTACGGGCTCGACCTGATCGCTCGACGCGCGTGCCTCGACGTCGGTGGGCGATGCCGGACCTCGACGCACCCGTGTCGACCGGGCGCCGAGCGGACCGGCCGGGGCGCCGCCGTGACGAGTGGGCGTCGAGAGGTCAGAGGCGCTCGGCGGTGAGCAGGGTGTCGCCGGCGAACGCCAGCAGCCAGCCCCCGCCCTTCGGGGTGCTGAAATCCTCCCCGACGCGGCCGGTGAGCTGTTCCAGCGCCCTCGGAATCACCTTGCCCTGACTGCACACCGCCGCAGTACCGCCGGCACCGGCCAGGCCCAGCAGGCAGCCGGCGAGGGCGAGGGCCCGCTCGTCGGGCTGCTGGCCCGCTCGCGGTTCGTCCAGGTCGCTGCAGACCTCGATCGGCAGGTCCAGGCGGGCAGCGGCCGGGTCGAGGGTCTGCACGCATCGCCGGGGCGATGCGGACAGCAGCCGTTGCGGGCGGATCAGCGCCACGAGCTCCGCCAACGCGTACGCCTGCGCCCAGCCCTCGGAGTCCAGCGGCCGCGCGGTGTCCGGCCCGGTTCCGGCACCCCGCATGCCGGCGTGGCCGTGCCGGACCACCAGCAGGGTCGCGGTCACCGGGGGAAGGGCCGCGAACGCGGCCAGCACCTCGGCGTCGTGCGGATAGCTGACCAACCGGGCCGCATCGTCTACGGGAAGCCAGCGCACCTCGTCGACCTCGGTGTCGGGCTGGAAGCCGCCGTGGGCCACCGCCCGCATCGACCAGTAGTCGACGACTTTCGGGTGGCCCTCACTGCGATAGTGCGCGGACGGCAGCCGGACCTGCGGCACCCCCCGCACGTCGGATTCCTCGGCCACCTCGCGGACGGCGGCAACCAGCGGGTGCTCGGCCGGTTCCAGCTTGCCCTTCGGCAGCGTCCAGTCCCCGTAGCGGGGCCGGTGGACCACGCACACCTCGGTTCCGCCGGCACCAGGTCGCCACGGGACCCCGCCGGCCGCGCGGATCTCGGTCATCGCGGCAGTCCGGCTCGCGTGGACCCGGGCCGTGGCCGTACCCACGAGGCGACGGCCGGCGGCGCGGACGGCGTACGGCCCCCGCCCGTCGCGTTCCCGCGTCGCTCTCGCCTCACGTCGTCAGCCTATGCCCCGTGGCCGTCAGCCCGGGGTGCCACCGGCGCGGGTCAGCAGCAGTTCCTGAAGATGGGCCAACGGATCCTCCGCCGTACCGGCCCGGCGGGTCCACGTGCCCTCCTCGGCCAGCTCGAACGCCTCCACATCGGGGCTCATCGCGGCGGTCAGCACGTGGTCCAGTTCGGCCCGGGCGACCGGGTCGGTGACCTGCACCAGCGCCTCGACCCGCCGATCCAGGTTCCGATGCATCAGGTCGGCCGAACCGATCCAGAACTCGGCGTCGCCGTTGTTTCCGAATCGGAAGATCCGGGAGTGCTCCAGGAAACGGCCGAGGATCGAACGGACCCGGATGTTCTCCGACAGCCCCGGCACCCCCGGCCGCAGCGTGCACATCCCGCGGATCAGCAGGTCGACGTGGACGCCGGCCTGGGAGGCGCGGTAGAGCGCGTCGGTGACGGCCTCGTCGACCAGCGAGTTCACCTTGAACTGGACCAGGCCGGGCATGCCCAGCCGGACGTGGGCGATCTCCCGTTCGATCCGCTCGATGAGGCCACGGCGGATGCCCTGCGGCGCCACCAACAGCCGGCGGTACGCGGTCTGCCGGCTGTAGCCGGTGAGGACGTTGAAGAGGTCGGTCAGGTCGGCGCCGATCTCCGGGTCGGCGGTGAGCATCCCGAAGTCCTCGTAGAGCCGGGCCGTCTTCGGGTGGTAGTTGCCGGTGCCGATGTGGCAGTAGCGGCGAATCTGGTTGCCTTCCTGCCGTACCACCAGCGCGGTCTTGCAGTGCGTCTTCAGCCCCACCAGGCCGTACACGACGTGGCAGCCGGCCCGTTCCAGCGTCCGGGCCCAGCCGATGTTGGCCACCTCGTCGAAGCGGGCCTTCACCTCCACCAGCACCACCACCTGCTTGCCCGCCGCGGCGGCGTCGACCAGGGCGTCGACGATGGGGGAGTCGCCACTGGTGCGGTAGAGGGTCTGCTTGATGGCCAGCACGTTCGGGTCGGCGGCGGCCTGCTCGATGAAGCGCTGCACGCTGGTCGCGAACGAGTGGTACGGGTGGTGCACCAGGATGTCCCCGTCGCGCAGCGTGGCGAACACGCTGCGCGGCACCTCGCCCTCGGTGAGCCGTGGGTGGGTGGCCGGTACGAACGGCTTGTCCTTCAGGTCCGGCCGGTCCGCCTCCCCGTAGAGCTGCCACAGCGCGGAAAGGTCGAGCAGGCCGGGCACCCGCAGCACGTCCTGGTCGTCCATGTCGAGTTCGCGGACGAGCAGGTCGAGCATGTAGTCGGTGATCGAGGCGGCCACCTCCAGCCGTACCGGCGGGCCGAACCGCCGCCGGGCCAGCTCCCGTTCCAGGGCCTGGAGCAGATCCTCGTCCCGGTCCTCGTCGACCTCCACCTCGGCGTTGCGGGTGACCCGGAACAGGTGACACTCGACCACCTGCATGCCCGAGAAGAGCTGGCCGAGATGCACCGAGATCAGGTCCTCCACCGGCAGCATCCGCACGCCGGGCCGGTCGCGCTGTACGCGGACGAAGCGGGGCACGTTGTTGGGCACCTTCACCCGGGCGAAGAGCTCCGACCCACCGTCGGGATCGCGTACCGCCACGGCCAGGTTGAGTGACCGCCCCGAGATGTACGGGAACGGGTGCGCCGGGTCGACCGCCAGCGGCGTGAGCACCGGGAAGATCTGCTCGCGGAAGTACGCGCGCAGCCGGTCCCGCTCCGCGTCGTCCAGTTCGCCCCAGCGCATGATGCGGATGTCCTCGTCCGCGAGCTGCGGGAGCACGTCCTCGACGAAGGTCGCGGCGTGCCGGGCCGCCAGGGCGGCGCTCTTCTCGGCGATCAGGCCCAGCTGGGTGCGCAGCGGCATCCGATCCCCGCCACGAACCGGCAGCCCGGCCTGCAGACGGCGCTTCAGTCCGGCGACCCGGACCATGTAGAACTCGTCCAGATTGCTGGCGAAGATGGCCAGGAACTTGGCGCGTTCCAGCAGCGGGGTGCGTGGGTCCTCGGCGAGGGCGAGCACCCGGGCGTTGAAGTCGAGCCAGGAGAGTTCCCGGTTGAGGAACCGATCCTCGGGCAGCGGGGCCGCCTCCGGCGGGTCCTCCCCGGCAGCGGCCGTCACGGGGGGCAGGTTCACCGGCCCGGCCTCGGCGACCGGGTCGAGCACCTCCTCCAACCCGCTGGAGGCGGCCGCCGCGTCGGCCTCGGGAGTTTCGGCGCGGGCGTGCTCGGCCGGACGGTCGGCGCGGAAGCGGCCGTCGGTGCCGCGCCGCCGGTTGCCGTTACGGGCCGCTGACTCTTCGGTGACGGGCTGGGCGGGATCCTCGCGAGGGGTGCTCACCCGCCCATAATCACCCGATACGGGTGAACGCAAAATGAACTTCGAGCCGACTGGTCAGATCATCGTCGGCAATGTCACCCGCAGCACCTCGCCGGCCGCGTCGGTCTCCACCCGTACCCGCTGGCCCAGACGGAGCAGGCGCAGGCCGGAAGCGTCGAAGGCACGTGCCGGGAAGGGCAGCTCGGTGCCGTCGTCGAGGAGCAGCACGCCGCTGCGGGTCGCCGCGTCGTAGGTGGCCACCGTGCCCTGCATGCGAGCACCGTACACCGGCGGACCGGCTCAGCCCGGTGCGGCGGCGCAGTCGACGGTGAGCGCGGCGGTGTGCGGCCCCAACCCGAGCCGGGCGGCGGCGGTCAGGTCCGCCGCCGTGTCCACGTCGCGCCGCAGACTCGGCCATTCGCCGGTCAACGGCAGCGCCCCGCTCGCGGCGTGCGCCGCCGCCGAGCGCGTCCCGAAGTGGGGTCGCAGCGCCACACCGGGCGGCCTGGTGAGCAGCACCGTCCCGTCACCCGGGGCGTCGGCCACGTACCGCCGTACCGTCGGGCCGTCCGCGGCGGCACGGAGCGCGTCGGCGAGGTCGGCGGGACGCAGCGCCGGCAGGTCCGCGGTGAGGCCGGCCACCCAGCCGGCACCCGCGACGTCCGCGCCGTGCCGGAAGGCCGCGTTCAGCCCGGCGGTCGGCGGATCCGGCAGCACCCGGGCCCCGAGTTCCCGGGCCACGGCGCCGATCCGGGCGTCGTCGGTGACGAGGAGCACGTCGGCGACCACCGGGCAGGCCCGCACCGCGCGGACCGTGTCGGCCGCCAGGGCCAACGCCAACTCCTCGTGGGGTACGCCCGGCAGCGCTCCACGCAGGCGACTCTTCGCCGCCGTCAGGCGCTTCGCCGGCACCACCACGGCCCACCTCGGCTGACTCACGCCACAATCCTGCCAGCTGGTCGTCGGTACCCTCGCTGGCCCGCACCATGGGCGAGCAGGCATGATTTCCGCTGCGGGGAGCGCCGGCGGTCCGGTGCGCGGACCCCGAGCGGCACGAGGAGGCGCGGTGGCACGGCGGAGACTGGGATTCTGGCCACGGTTGGCCGCGATGCTGGTGAAGCCGATCATGTCGGTGTGGACCCGGCGGACCTGGCAGGGCATGGAACACCTGCCGCAGGACGGCGGCGTGATCATCGTGGCGAACCACCTGTCGCACGCCGACCCGCTGGTCTCCGCGCACTTCATCTTCGACGCGGGCCGTTGGCCGCAGTACCTGGCGAAGGCGAGCCTGTTCCGGGTGCCGGTGCTGGGGTGGATCCTGCACCGCTGCCGCCAGATCCCGGTGGAGCGGGGCACCGTCGACGCGGCCCGGTCGCTCGCGACGCTGGTGAAGGCGGTCCAGGCCGGCGACGCCGTGGTGATCTACCCGGAGGGCACCACGAGCCGGGAACCGGACCTGTGGCCGATGCGGGGCAAGACCGGCGCCGCGCGGCTCGCGCTGGCCACCGGCGCTCCGGTCGTCCCGGTCGCGATGTGGGGTCCGGAGCGGATCTTCGACCCGCGGACGAGCCGGCTCAGCCTGCGCCCGCGGATCCCGGTGACCGTGGTGGCAGGCCCGCCTATCGACCTGAGCCGGTGGGCGGGCGCCGCCCCCGGTCGGGTCGTCCTCGAGGAGGTCAGCGACACGATCATGCTGCGGCTGCGGGACATGCTCGCCGAGATCCGCGGCGGCACACCCCCGCCGCTCTGGGAGCGATCGAACCGTTCGCAGCGCCAGCAGCAGGGCGAGTCGGCGTGAGCGAGCGGAGCGGACACGTCGCGGTGCTCGGTGCCGGCTCCTGGGGCACCGCGTTCGCCAAGATCCTCGCCGATGCCGGCCGGGAGGTGACCATCTGGGCGCGGCGGCAGCCGGTCGCCGACACCCTGCGGGCCGAGCGGCGCAACCCGGAGTACCTGCCGCACCTGGTCCTGCCGGAGCACGTGACCGCGACCACCGACGCCGCCGAGGCGATCACCGACGCCGAGCTGGTGGTGCTGGCCGTACCGTCGCAGACGTTGCGCGCCAACCTCGCCGAGTGGGCCGGCCACGTACACCCGGACGCCACGCTCGTGTCGTTGATGAAGGGCATCGAACTCGGCACCACCAAGCGGATGAGCGAGGTGATCGTCGAGGCCGCCGGGGTGGCGGCGCGGCGGGTCGTGGTCGTCTCCGGTCCGAACCTGGCTCCGGAGATCGCCGCCGAGCAGCCGGCCGCGACCGTGGTGGCCGGTACGGACAGCCGGCGGACAGCGCTCGTGCAGTCGTCGATCCGGACGCCCTACCTCCGCCCGTACACGAACGACGACGTGATCGGCTGCGAGCTGGGCGGGGCGGTCAAGAACGTGATCGCCCTGGCGTACGGCATCGCCACCGCGATGGGTTTCGGCGACAACACCCGGGCGATGCTGATGACCCGGGGGCTGGCCGAGACCGCCCGCCTGGGCGTGGCGCTCGGGGCGGACCCGATCACCTTCGCCGGCCTCGCCGGCATGGGCGACCTGGTCGCCTCCTGCTCCTCGCCGTTGGCGCGCAACCGCACCTTCGGTGAGCACCTGGGGCGGGGCGAGACGCTGGAGCAGGCGCAGACCGCCACCCGGCAGACCGCCGAGGGTGTGAAGAGCTGCCTCTCGATCCGCGACCTGGCCCGGGCCCACGGTGTGGAGATGCCGATCACCGAGCAGGTCGAGCGGATCTGCCACGAGGGGATGGATCCCCGGATCGCGGTCGACACGTTGATGAGCCGTACCGCCAAGCCCGAGTCGTATGAGTGAGGACCGAATGAGCGAGCTGGGGGACGGCACCCGCTGCGTGCACGCGGGCCTGCCCGAGCCGGCGCCGGGGCAGCCCTTCCTGCCGGGCCCGGTCTTCGCCGCGCCGTACCACCTCGACCCGTGGCAGGGGCCGGCGGGCGCGGCGAACGGCTACGGCCGCCCCGACAACCCGACCCGGCGGCTGCTGGAGGCCGCGGTCGGGGAGTTGGAGGGCGGTGACTGCCGGGTCTTCGCCAGTGGGCAGGCGGCGATCACCGGTCTGCTGCTCACCGTGCTGCGTCCGGGTGACACGGTGCTGCTTCCCGCCGACGGGTACTTTCCGGTCCGGGCCTTCGCCACCGACACGCTGGAGCCGATGGGCGTGCGGGTGGTCTTCGTGCCGACGGTCGGGCCGTACCCACCGCTGGAGGGGGTCCGGCTCGTGCTGGTGGAGACTCCCGCGAACCCGGGGCTGGACGTGGTCGACGTGGCCGCGCTGGCCGACCTGGCACACGCGGCGGGCGCGCTGCTCGCGGTGGACAACACCACCGCCACCCCGCTCGGGCAGCGACCGTTGGACCTCGGCGCGGACCTGGTGGTCGCCTCGGGCACCAAGGCGCTCACCGGCCACTCCGACCTGCTGCTCGGCTACGTGGCCAGCCGGTCGACGGAGCTGATCGAGGCGGTCACGCTCTGGCGCAACGCCACCGGGGCGGTTCCGGGCGCGTTCGACGCGTGGCTGGCGCATCGCTCGCTGGCGACGATGGACCTGCGGTTGGGCCGGCAGTCGGCCAACGCTGAGGCGGTCGCCGCGTTGCTCGCCGGCCGCGCGGACGTGACCGGCCTGCGCTGGCCGGGCCGGCCGGAAGATCCGGCGTACCCGGTGGCGTCGGCGCAGATGCGCCGGATGCCGGGGGTGCTCTCCTTCGACCTCGGCGACGCCGACCGGGTCGCCCGGTTCATCGACGCCGCCCGGCTGGTCGTCGCGGCCACCTCCTTCGGCGGCCTGCACACCACGGCGGACCGGCGGGCCCAGTGGGGGGACGACACCTCCGCGGGCTTCGTCCGCCTCTCCTGCGGCGTGGAGGACACCGCCGATCTGGTGGCCGACATCGCCGCCGCGCTGGACGCCGCGGGCCCGACCAACTGATCGCCGCCGCGGTTGGTTATCGTTCCGGGTGGCCCGGTGCCGGGCCCCCGACCTGAGGAGGTGAGTCCGATCCGACCGACAGCAGGACCGGCGCTCCCCTCCGAGTCCAGGCCGCGCCGATAGCGGCCACCGGGGGCGCCGACGAGCATCCCCGGAGGTTTGCCATGACCGTGCCGTCCCACCTCGATCGTTCCGCCCTGGTGCGGCAGCTACGTGCCGCCGGTTGCGTCTTCGCCGAGGACGAGGCGGAGCTGCTGCTCGACGCCGCCGAGTCCCCAGTGGCGTTGGCCGGCCTCGTCGAACGCCGGATCGCCGGTGAACCGTTGGAGTACCTGCTCGGCTGGGCCGAGTTCTGCGGGCTGCGGATCGCCGTCGACCCGGGCGTGTTCGTGCCCCGCCGGCGTACCGCTCTGTTGGTGGAGGTCGCGGCGGAGCTCGCCGGCCCGTCCCCGGCCGTGGCCGACCTGTGTTGTGGCTCGGGCGCGACCACGCTGGCTCTGGCGCGGCGGCTCGAACCACGCTGGCTGGCCGCCGTCGACATAGACCCGGCGTCGGTGGCCTGCGCCCGACGCAACCTCGCGGGCCTGGCCGTCCCGGTGTTCGCGGGCGACCTGTTCGCACCGCTGCCGCAGCAGTGGCGGGGCCGGTTGGACCTGGTCGTCGCCAACGCCCCGTACGTGCCGACGGCGGCGGTGGCGCTGATGCCACAGGAAGCGCGTCTGCACGAGGTGCCGGTGGCGCTCGATGGTGGCCCGGACGGGCTGTCCGTGTTGCGCCGGGTGGCCGCCGGTGCGGCCCACTGGCTCGCGCCCGGTGGACACCTGGTCGTGGAGGCGTCCGAGAGGCAGGCCGACGCGCTGAGCGCGGCGTTCACCGCGGCCGGCCTGGTGCCTCGGGTACGGCACGACGAGGAACGGGACGCCACGGCGGTCACCGGTCGCCGCCCGGCCTGAGCCCGCACTCGTTCGGGTCGGGTGTTCCGGTCACCCGATCCGACCACGGGGCCGGCCGGAGCCTGGTGGGCCGATGGAGATCGAACTAGCCTCTGATCAGGTTCGTGGGGGGAGGGGTGGGCGTGGGCAGCGCAGGGGTGCCGGTGGTGGTCGGGCTGGACAACGGCGGGAGCAGCAACAACGCCACAGTCCTGACGGTGGACGGTCGGTTCCTGGTGGACGAGCTGGTGGAGATCCCGAGCGAGGTGCACGCCGGGCCGGAGGCGGCGATCGAGGCGCTGGCCCGCGCGCTGGACGGCGTCCTGGCCCACACGGGTGTGCCGCGTGAGCTGGTACGCGCGGTGGGACTGGACACCCCCGGCCCGGCCAGCGCCACCGGAGTGATCTCCTCACGTGGTTCGACCAACTTCTCCGAACCCGCCTGGCGGGGCTTCGACGTGCGCGGTGCGCTCGAGCGGAGACTCGATCTGCCGGTGACCTATCACAACGACGGCAACGCGGCCGCGCTCTACGCCCACCATGTCCATTTCGGAGCCGACGCGATGGTCCGGTCGTCGGTCTCCGCGATCGTCGGCACCGGTCTCGGTGGTGGGGTGGTGGAGAACGGCCGGGTGATCTCCGGGGCGGCCGGGATGGCGGGCGAACTAGGTCACGTGCACATCCCGCTCACCGGACTGCTCGCCCCGGACCAGCCCGTGCCGGCCTGTGCCTGCGGGTTCGGCGGAGACGTGGAGAGCGTCGCCTCGCTGACGGCCATCGAGCGCAACCTGTTGCCGTACTGGCTGGGCCGGTATCCGGACCATCCGCTGGCCGCCGAGCCGCTGGGCCGGGCGGCACGTCTGGTGCGCGGCTACGGCGAGCGGGGCGACGAACTGGCCCGTGCCATCTTCACTCAGCAGGCGGCAGCCATCGGCCGGCTGTTCACCATCGCCGCGAACTTCACCGATCCGCACGCGTACTTCGTCGGTGGCGGCGTGGTGGAGGCGGCGCCGGAATTCCGCGACTGGTTCCTGGCGACCGTTCGCGAGCACACCACGCTGCGCGAGGAGCAGGCCGCGGTCGCCACCTTCGCCCTGGTACCGGACCGGGACATGGCCGGCGCGCGCGGCGTGGCCATCGCCGCGTTGGAGGCGCTGCGCGGCGGTCCGGCGCCCCGGCCGGTGATGACCTGAGCGCGGGCCGGTCGGCCACCGCCCACCGGCGGCCGGCCGGGTCCGCGCGTCCGGCCAGCGGTGGCCGGACGCCGGAGGTCAGGGCTGCGGCGGTGCCTGGGCGAACGCGGCCCAGGCCGCCGGTGTGAAGAGGAGCGCCGGGCCGTGCGGATCCTTGGAGTCGCGTACGGCAACCAGGTCGGGGATCAGGGCCACCTCCACGCAGGCGCCTTGGTCGCCGCTGCGGCTGCTCTTGCGCCAGGCGGCCGCGGCCAGGGCCGCGCTGATCGTCGGTGTCATCCGTCCTACCGTCCCTTCAGGAGGTCGAGAAGTTTGTCGCGGCTGTCGGCGGGGCTGAGCGCGACGGTCCGCAGGTGCTCCATGATCTTGGTGCAGGTGCGCAGGTCACCGGGACCGTCGAGGATCATCTGACCGGCCACCGTCTCCACGGAGGCGATGATCGGGTCCTCCGGGTCGGCGAACTCCAGGATGTGCAGCGACCCACGGGTGCCCCGGTGGTAGCCGGCGGCGATCGGGATCACCTGGACGGTGATGTTCGGCAGCTCGGCCATCTTCACCAGGTGCCGGAGCTGGCCTTCCATCGCCGGTCGGTCGCCGACCGGTCGCAGCAGCGCGCCTTCGTCGATGATGGCGTCGAGGATGGGCGGGGCGTCACCGGTGAGTCGTTGCTGACGGTCGAGGCGCAGCTTGACCCGCTGCTCCACCTGGTCGTCGCTGAGGGTGTGGGGGCCGCCCCGCATGACGCCGCGGATGTAGTCGGCGGTCTGGAGCAGGCCGGGCACCACCGAGGGCTCGAAGTTGGCGATGCCGGTCGCCTCGGCCTCCAGGGCGATGAAGTCGATGGTGCGGCGATCCAGGAGGTACGAGTAGGACACCCACCAACCGGGCTTCCGGGCGTCCTTGGCGAGCTGCACCGCCGCGGCGATCTCCTCCGCGGCGACGCCGTAGAGGGTGAGCAGGGCGCGTACGGTCGCGGGTTTGACCGGTGACTGGGCGTTCTCGTAGCGCGAGAGGGTGCTACGGGTGCTGCTGATTTCGTCGGCCGCCGCTTCCAGGGTCAGGCCGGCTGCCTCCCGGTGGGTGCGCAGGGCGAGCCCGAGACGGCGGGCGCGGGCGGTCTTCGGAGCCATACATCGATGGTTGCACATTTTTCTGGGAATCGGTACATGAGAGAACGCCAGTGAGAGTTGCATTCACGCCTGCACACCTGTCAATCTGTTACAGCGTCCTCACCGCCGGTTGTCGTGGCGACGGTGGTGGTGAGCGACCGGAGGGGATGGGGCGCGCGGCGGTCGGGTTTCTCCCCCGTACCCGATCGCCGCGTGCCGCGCCGTTCCCACCTGGCGGAAGGGAGTGAGCGTGCGTACCGGTCCGCGAGTCCACCCCGGCCCCCCCGGGAGCCGGCGATGACCCGCTTCCTGGTGGTGCTCACCGACGTGCGCCCGTTCGAAGGGAACGGCCGCAACGAGCGGACCTCTCCGGAACGGCGCCGCCAGGTTGTCGGTGCCAGCAACCGCGAGGCGGCCGAGCGGATCGCCGGCGCCTTCATGGCGCTGGGCATGGTCCGAGCCGGCCGGCAGCGGGTGAAGGTGATCGCCGTCGGACGGCGACATTCCCGTGACTGACCACATCGGAGCCACCGCGGCCGGCGCCGAAGGGCCGGGTCGACGGAGGAACCTCCCCGAGGGCCCGGTCGAAGCCCCGCTGCTCGATCATGCGTACCTCGCCGGTGCGGACCGATCCGCCATCGCGTGCTCGGCCGCGGTCTCGCGGAGGTGCGCCAGGTCCGCCCCCGAGTAGTCCTCGGTCGCCGACACGATCCGGCGTAGACCGATGCGCGCGATCGGCCGCTGCATCGACGCCTGAGCATCCTCGTCGCCCGGGTCGCGGGCCACGCAGCCTAGTGGGGGGCGCCGGGCGTACCCGCGCACCGTGGCGGTGCGCGGATGCATGCACTCTGGGCTGCTACTCACCGTAAACACCTGCTGACCGAATTCGGAGGTCGCCGCGTCTCGGCTGGTATCGCCCGCAGCCTCCACCACGCACAGTAAGGTCACCGGTGAGGGACCAGCGCCCGTCGACCCGAGAGGTGACCGGAGTGAGCACCCCTGGCAAGACCCGCGTGGCCGTCGTCTTCGGCGGTCGCAGCCCGGAGCACGGCATCTCCTGCGTCAGCGCCGGAGGCGTGATCGGCGCCCTCGACCCGGACGAGTACGAGGTGGTGCCGGTGGGCATCACACGGGCCGGGCAGTGGGTGCTCACCGACGGCGAGCCGGAGCAACTCGTCATCCGGGCCCGGCAGCTGCCGGAGATCACCGCGGACTCCGGCGTGGACCTGGTGCTTCGCGCCGACCCCACCGGGCGCGGGCTGATGGTCCTCGACCAGATCGAGGGTCCCCGCGCGCTCGCCGACGTGGACGTGGTCTTCCCCGTCCTGCATGGCGCGTACGGCGAGGACGGCACCATCCAGGGCATGTTGGAGATGGCGGGCATCCCGTACGTCGGGGCGAACGTGTTCGCCTCGGCCGCCGCCATGGACAAGGAGTTCACCAAGAAGCTCTGCGCCGCCGAGGGCATCCCGATCGGCCCGTACGCGGTGCTGCGCAACGGGATGACGTTGAGCGACGCCGACAGGGAACGGCTGGGCCTGCCGGTCTTCGTCAAGCCGTCCCGGGCCGGGTCGTCTGTCGGCGTGAGCAAGGTGAACGACTGGTCCGACCTGGACGCGGCGGTCGCCCTCGCCCGGCAGACCGACCCGAAGGTGCTCGTGGAGAGCGCCATCGTCGGCCGCGAGGTCGAGTGCGGCGTGCTGGAGGGGGAGGCCGGCGGTAGCCCCGAGGCGTCGGTGATCGCCGAGGTCCGGTTGGTCGCCGACCACGAGTTCTACGACTTCCAGGCGAAGTACATCGACTCGGCGACGTCCTGCGAGTACGACGTCCCGGCCAACCTGCCCGAGCGGGTCACCCGGGAGATCCAGGACTACGCGGTACGTTCCTTCACCGCGCTCGACTGCGCCGGCCTGGCCCGGGCCGACTTCTTCGTCACCCCCGAACTGGACGTCTACCTCAACGAGGTCAACACGATGCCGGGCTTCACGCCGTCGTCGATGTTTCCGAAGATGTGGGCGATGTCGGGGCTGGAATATCCGAAACTGGTCGACCGCCTGGTCCGTACCGCCCTCGCCCGTGGCGTCGGCCTGCGCTGACGCCCGAGCAACCGCCGCAGGTGCCGGGCGACCAGGACCGGGCGGGCGGGCCCGCCCGGTGGGGCGAGGTCAGCCGCGGCAGCCGGCGGGAATGTCGCCGCCGGACGGAACCGCGGCCACGATCGTGTCCGAGATCTGCGGCACCCACTGCAACGCCGCCCCGTACTCGCGCGGTACCCGCACCGTCACCGCGGTCTCCCGGTCGACGGTGGTGAGCACGGTGGCGTCCGGCTGTTCGTCGGCGTACCAGCAGACCTTGTTGACCGAGTAGACGTCGGACGTGGGCGGGAGCGAGGGCTCGGTGCCGCCGCAGGCGAGGGTGACCGCCGGGTCCCCGTAGGCGGCGTTCTGCTCGGGACCGGCGGTCACCGGACGCTGGTGCAGATCGCGGACGGTCGGTGGCAGCTGGGAGAGCAGCGCACGGCACAGGACGGCCGGCCGGTTGGCGAGCGCCGGAGCGGCCATCTCGACCGGCGCGGTCGACTGCGGCCGGGCAGCGGTGGCCGACGGGCTAGGCTCGGGCGCCGGCGAGTCCGGCGCGAGCTGGATGAAGGCGAGCACGCCCACCAGCAGCGTGATCGGCAGCGCGACCAACGTCGCGATCAGGGCCGCGCGCCGGTTCGTGCCCTCCTGGCCACGCCGGGCACCCGTAGGCGCCTCGTCCGACAGCTCGTCGGTCCGGTCGTCGGTGGGGGATTCAGTGATCTTGTCCACTTAAAGACGCACCACGGAGCAGGTGAGGGTGCGGGTGATGCCGGGCACCATCTGCACGTTGCTGACGATGAGTTTGCCGAGCTCGTCAACGGTGTTCGCCTCGGTGAGGACGACCACGTCGTACGGGCCGGTGACAGCGTCGACGCGTACCACGCCGGCGAGGTCGGCAATCCGGCCGGCCACGTCACGCGCGCGGCCGACCTCCGTCTGAATGAGGATGTACGCCTGTACCACGACTCGACCTCCCTCCGTCGCCGCGTCGAGCGGCCCGAAGGGTGAAACTACCCTACGGTGCAGGTCCGATCCCTATCGGTGGTCGAGGAGATGCGTTGAGCGAGCACGGCGGGGCCGGGCAGCAGGAGCGGAACGAGGGTGACCGAGTGAGCGTCGCAGCGGTCGGTGAGTTCGGGTTGATCGAGCGGGTGACCGCCCGCCTGTCGCACGGGCCGGCCACCCTGTTGGGGCCCGGTGACGACGCGGCGGTGATCGCCGCCCCGGACGGCCGGGTCGCCGCGTCGACCGACGTGCTGGTCGAGGGGCGGCACTTCCGGCGGGACTGGGGCAGCGCCCGGGACATCGGGCATCGGGCGGCGGCGGCGAACCTGGCCGACATCGCGGCCATGGGTGCGACCCCGACCGCACTGCTGGTCGCGCTCTGCATGCCGGCGGAGCTCGAACTGAGCTGGGCGGAGGAACTGGCCGACGGGCTGGCGGCCGAGGCGGCCACGGTCGGCGCGAGCGTGGTGGGCGGCGACATGTCGGCCAGCCCCACGCTGACCATCGCCGTGACCGCGCTGGGCGACCTCGACGGACGAGCGCCGGTGGTGCGCTCCGGCGCACGTCCCGGCGACGTCGTCGCCCTCGCCGGTCGGACCGGTTACGCGGCGGCCGGGCTGACCGTGCTCTCCCGCGGGTTCCGTACGCCCCGGCTGCTCGTCGAGGCGTACCGCCGGCCGGAGGTGCCCTACCCGGCGGGGCCGCAAGCCGCCCAACTCGGGGCCACCGCCATGATCGACGTTTCGGACGGGCTCCTGGCCGACCTGGGACACGTGGCGAAGGCCAGCGGGGTCGCTGTCGACGTGCGGCGGGACGCGTTCGAGGTGCCCCCGCAGATGCGCGACGCGGCGCAGGCGCTGGGCGCCGACCCGTACGCCTGGCTCCTCAGCGGCGGCGAGGACCACGCGCTGGCCGCGACCTTCCCGCCGGACGTGGCCCTGCCCGCGCCGTGGCGGCCGATCGGCGAGGTGACCGCGGGTTCCGGGGTGACGGTCGACGGGAGCCCGTACACAGGATCGCCTGGCTGGGACCACTTCCGATGAGGGTCGTACCCTTTGCCGGTGAGTGAGATCGATATCCGCGTCGTGCCGTTCGACTCGGCGGTGGCGCAGAAGCTCATCCGGGCCGCGCTGGCCGACCTGGGCGCGCGGTACGGCGGCAGCGGCGACGAGACGCCGGTGGACCCGGCCGAGTTCGTCCCGCCGGACGGCACGTTCCTCGTCGCCTACCTCGACGGTGAGCCCGTCGGCTGCGGCGGTTGGCGCGGCCACGGCGCGGAGGGCGACACGGCCGAGCTGAAGCGGATGTACACCGCCCCCGAGGCCAGGGGGCGCGGCGTGGCCCGGACGGTGCTGGCGGCGATCGAGCGTTCGGCCCTCGCCCACGGGCGCAAGCGGATGATCCTGGAGTGCGGCGACCAGCAGCCCGAGGCGGTCGCCATGTACGCCTCGGCCGGCTACGAGCGCATCCCGAACTTCGGCTACTACAAGGACTCGCCGGGCTGCATCTCGTTCGGCCGTACCCTCTGACACCGCTCCGTCCGGCACCGCCGGACCGCCGCCTGGACCTCGGCTCGCTCGGGCGAGCCTGATGAAACAGGCCTCAAGCGGTGACGATCTGGATCTGCTCGGCAGCCTTGCCGGCCGCCGCGGTGGCCTCGGTCGGGTCGGCACCCCAGGCCGTCACGTGCCCACTGCGGGCCAGCGAGTGCGTCACCTCGGCGACCGCCGAGCCGATCGCGACATCGAACTGCACGTGCAGCACTCCGGCGACCCGGCGGGCCGCCCGGACGCCCTCGATGGCGGTGACGGTGCCGGGCGGGGCGACCAGGAACTCCGTCGCCGCCGCGCCGGTCGTCCTGGTGGGTAGGGTGGGCCGCTCGCCGCGCAGCGTCCGCAGGTAAGCCTCGACGAACCCGCACTCGTACGCGATCGAGATCAGCGCGGTGATCATGTCGCCGGGGAGCCGCGCGGCACACTCGATCAGGGTCGGGACGCCGTCAGCCATGATCCATTCGCTGTGCAGCACGCCGGTGCCGAAGCCGGCGGCCCGGCCCAGCCGGGCGGCCGCGCCGAGCAGCGCCTGCTGGGCGTCGTCGGGCAGCAGGGACGGCACGGTGTGCCCCGCCTCCACCGGGCGTCGTCCGAGCATCACCCGCTTGTCGGTGACGTTGCCGAAGATGACCTCACCGTCGACGACCAGCAGTTCGACGCTGTGTTCCCGTCCGTCGAGCACCTGCTCGACGAGGACGGCGCTGGGCAGCCCGCGAGCGGCGACCTCCGGCGTGAGCATCGGATCGGCGGTCTCCGCCCAGGCGTCGGCGATCAGCTCCGGATCGGTGAGGATCTGCACGCCCAGGCTGCCCGAGCGGCGGGTGGGCTTCAGCACGCACCGGCCGCCGTGCCGGCGGGCGAACGCGGTCGCCGCGGCCGGGTCGTCGACCAGCTCGAACGCCGGGTTGGCGAGGCCGGCCTCGGCTGCCAGCAGCCGCATCCGGTGTTTGTCGGTGAAGATCTCGGCGGCAGCGGTCCCGGCGCCGGGTAGCCCGAGCGCCTCGGCCAGGCTGGCGCTCGCAGCCACCGACCACTCGAAACCGGGCATCACCAGCCGGGCGTTGGTGAGCCCGGGCTCGCGCGCGATCAGGGCGTCCGCGTCGAGGCCCGTCTGGTACTCGGCGGGGACGACCCGGGAGATGAAGGGCAGCTCCGTGGTGAGGCGACCGATGTCCCGGCGGCGGATCACGTCGGGTTCCTCGATGAGCACGACGCTTCCGGCGGGTAGATCGTCGGCGAGCCAGCGCAGCATTCCCTGCGAGGCCCCGACGATGATCATCTGCTCCCGGCCCAGGTCCTGCACGGCCTGCCCCTCCCCGTGAGCGCCGCACCGGACGATCCGGCGCTCAGCGCAGGGAGACCCTAACCGGACACACGGCGATGGTCTATGCCTCGTCGGCTACCTGTCAGACCTCGGATATACGACAAGGCCGGCGGACCTGAGTCCGCCGGCTGGTCGTGATCGGGTGTGGTCGGCTACCGCCGGATCAGGCGCGGGTGACCTTGCCGGCCTTGATGCACGAGGTGCAGACCTGCAGCTTCTTGGTGGTGCCGCCACCGGCCGGGGTACGCACCGACTGGATGTTCGGGTTCCAGCGGCGGTTGGTCCGCCGGTGCGAGTGGGACACGTTGTGGCCGAAGCCCGGCCCCTTGCCACAGACGTCGCACACGCTAGCCACGGGATACTCCTGAGATTGAAACGTTCATGAGGTCGCCGGCCGCAGGTGCTGCCCGGGCAACCTGGCCAGGTTACCCGATGACCTGCCGGTCTGCCCAACCGGGCCGGGGCGGCGAGCGCCGGTCAGCGTGCCGGAGCCGCCGAGCAGGATAGCGGGCGGCCGCGGGACACGCCGGGCGAGCCCGGCGGGTGTCCGCCGCCGCCAGTAGGCTTCTCGCCGTGCTGGACACCCTCGACGCCGCCGCGGTCCGCCGCTGGTGCGCGGACGGGTTGGCCGCGCTCAAGCGGCACCAGACCGAGATCGACCAGTTGAACGTCTACCCCGTGCCCGACGGCGACACCGGCACGAACATGGTGCTCACGCTGACCTCGGCCCAGCAGGCGCTCGCCATGGACCTGGACACGCTCCCCGACGGCGAGGCCACGCCGCACGGGCACGCGCTGCGGCTGATGGCCCGGGGTGCCCTGCTCGGCGCCCGGGGCAACTCCGGGGTGATCCTCTCGCAGATCCTGCGTGGTTTCGCCGACGCGGCCGGCGCGGTGCCGGCGGTACGTGGGCGGGCGCTGGCGTCCGCGCTGGGTGACGCGACCGCCGCCGCCTATCGGGCGGTGACCCGACCGGTGGAGGGCACCCTGCTCAGCGTGGTCGCCGCGGCGGCCGCCGCGGCGACGCAGGCGGACACCGACGACCTGTGCGCCGTGGCCGGGGCCGCGGCGCGGGAAGCCGCGGCGGCGCTGGCGCGCACCCCCGACCAACTGCCCGCGCTGGCCCGGGCCGGCGTCGTCGACGCGGGCGGCCGGGGAATGTGTCTGCTGCTGGACGCCCTGGTCGAGGTCGTGACCGGGGAGCGTCCGGCCCGGCCGGTGCCCGCACCGCGGGCGGTCGTCCCGCCCGCCACCGCCGTCCGGGAGGCCGGCTCCGACCGGTACGCGTACGAGGTGCAGTTCCTGCTCGACGCCGATCGGGCGGCGGTCGACCGGATGCGCGGTGTGCTCGACGCGTTGGGCGACTCCGTCGTGATCGTCGGGGACGGCGCCGCCGACGTCGGCACCTGGAACGTGCACGTGCACGTCAACGACGTCGGCGCGGCGATCGAGGCGGGTGTGGTCGCCGGCCGGCCGCACCGGATCTCGGTGACCCGCTTCGCGGACCAGACCGCGCCACCGCCCTCCGCCACGGACGGCCGGGCGGCCGTGGTGGTGGCGCCCGGCGCCGGGATCGCCGAACTCTTCCGCGGCGAGGGTGCCACGGTGGTTCCGGGGAACCCGTCCACCGGTGAGCTGCTGGACGCCATCCGGGCCACCGGTGCGGCGCGGGTGGTGGTGCTGCCCAACGACGGGAACACCGAAGCGGTGGCGAGCGCCGCCGCGAAGGAGGCGCACCGTCTGGGTGTCAAGGTCAGTGTGGTGCCCACCCGTTCCCCGGTGCAGGCGCTGGCCGCCCTGGCGGTCCGTGACCCGGGGCGACGCTTCGAGGACGACGTCATCGCCATGGCCGAGGCGGCGGGGGCCTGCCGCTACGCCGAGGTCTGCCACGCCAGTCGCGCGGCGCTCACCGTCGCCGGGCCGTGCGCGCCCGGCGACGTGCTGGCCCTGGTCGACGGGGAGGTGCACCTGATCGGCGCCGATCTCGTGGGCACCTGCGTCGCGGTGGTCGACCGGATGCTCGGCGGCGGCGGCGAGCTGGTCACCCTGATCTCCGGAGCCGACGCACCGGCCGGGCTCGTCGAAGCGGTCCGCGCGCACGTAGGGAGTCGCTGGCCGTTCGTGGAGGTGCACGCGTACCCGGGTGGGCAACCGCACTATCCGCTCCTGGTGGGGGTCGAATGAGCGAGCAGATCATCGGATTCGGCGCGGGTGAGCGTCATGAGTGAAGCGGCCGGGGTGGGCACGCCGTTGAAGAAGCTGGTCGGGGAGAAGACCGCCAAGGCCCTGGCGTCCCACCTCGACCTGCACACCGCCGGCGACCTGATCTACCACTTCCCGCGCCGCTACGACGAGCGCGGCGAGCACACCGACATCCGTTCCCTGGACGTCGGTGAGCAGGTGACGGTGCTGGCCCAGGTGCAGCGCACCGCGGTGCGGCCGATGCGCCAGCGCCGGGGCAACCTGCTCGAGGTGACGGTGGGCGACGGCTCCGGCGGTGTCCTCACCCTCACCTTCTTCGGCAACCAGGCCTGGCGCGAGCGCGAGCTGCGCCCCGGGCGGTGGGGGCTCTTCGCCGGCAAGGTCACCGAGTTCCGGGGCAAGCGGCAGCTCAACGGCCCGGAGTACGTCCTGCTCGGTGAGGGAGGCGAGGGCGAGGCGGCGGCCAACGAGGAGGTCGAGGAGTTCGCCGGTGCGCTGATCCCGGTCTACCCGGCGGCCGCGGCGGTGCCGACCTGGGTGATCGCCCGGTGCGTCCGGGTGGTCCTGGACACGTTCACCCCGCCGGAGGATCCGCTTCCGGCGGCGGTGCGGGGCAGCCGAAATCTGGTGGGCATCGGGTCCGCGCTGCGGGAGATCCACCGGCCCACCAGCAAGGAGGAGCTCTACCGCGCCCGGCGCCGGCTCAAGTGGGACGAGGCGTTCGCCGTGCAGCTGACGCTGGTGCAGCGCAAGCACCGGGCCGCCGACTGGCCGGCGAAGGCCCGGGAGCCGCGTGCGGGCGGGCTGCTGGACGCGTTCGACGCCCGGCTGCCGTACGAGCTGACCTCCGGGCAGCAGACCGTCGGTCGGGAGATCGCCGCGGACCTGGCCACCGCGCATCCGATGCACCGGCTGCTCCAGGGCGAGGTCGGCTCGGGCAAGACCGTGGTCGCGTTGCGCGCGATGCTCCAGGTCGTCGACGCCGGCGGGCAGGCGGCGCTGCTCGCGCCGACCGAGGTGCTGGCCGCCCAGCACTACCGGGGCATCCTCGACCTGCTCGGCCCGCTCGGTCGGGCCGGGGAGCTGGACGCCGCACCCGACGCGACCCGGGTGGAGCTGGTCACCGGCTCGCTCGGCGCGGCGGCCCGACGCCGGGCGCTCGCCGAGGTGGCGCAGGGACGCGCCGGCGTCGTGATCGGTACGCACGCCCTGCTCTACGAAGGAGTCGACTTCGCCGACCTGGGGCTGGTGGTGGTCGACGAGCAGCACCGCTTCGGGGTGGAGCAGCGGGACGCGTTGCGGGCCAAGGCCGACCAGCCGCCGCACGTGCTGGTCATGACGGCGACTCCGATCCCGCGCACCGTGGCGATGACGGTCTACGGCGACCTGGAGATCTCCACCCTCTCCCAGCTTCCGCAGGGGCGGTCGCCGATCGGCTCGCACGTGGTGCCGGCCGCCGAGAAGCCGGCCTTCCTCGACCGCGCCTGGCGTCGGCTGCGCGAGGAGGTCGCGGCCGGGCACCAGGCGTACGTGGTGTGCCCGCGGATCGGTGACGGGCCGGCCGCGGAGGAGGAGGCGCCCCGGGAGGACGACTCCGGGCGGCGTCCGCCGTTGGCGGTGACCGAGGTGGCGCCGCTGTTGGCCGAGGGGCCGCTGCACGGGCTGCGGATCGGCGTGCTGCACGGGCGCCTGCCCGCCGACGAGAAGGACGCGGTGATGCGGGCGTTCGCCGCCGGGGAGCTCGACGTGCTGGTCGCCACCACTGTGGTGGAGGTCGGGGTGAACGTGCCGAACGCCACCGTGATGATCGTGCTGGACGCCGACCGGTTCGGCGTGTCCCAGCTGCATCAGCTGCGAGGTCGGGTCGGGCGGGGTTCGGCGGCCGGGTTGTGCCTGCTGGTCACCGAGGCGCTGGAGGGCACTCCCGCCCGGGAACGGCTCGACGCGGTGGCCTCCACCACGGACGGCTTCAAGCTCGCCGAACTCGATCTGGAGCAGCGCCGTGAGGGCGACGTGCTGGGTGCGACCCAGTCCGGGCGTCGATCGCACCTACGCCTGCTGTCCCTGCTGCGCGACGCGGATCTGATCCGGGACGCGCGGGCCGAGGCGATCGCACTGGTCGAGGAGGATCCGGAGTTGACCGCGCATCCGGCGCTGGCTGCCTCGGTGGCCGCCCTGGTCGACGAGGAACGGGCGGAGTACCTGGAGAAGGGGTGACGCACCCCGACCGGGATGGCCCGGCGGGGGCGGCGAGGGCCGTGCACGTACGCCGAGGGCGCGCCGACCGGATGGTCGACGCGCCCTCGGTTCAGTTCACTGGTGCTCAGGCGGTGAAGCGCACCTTACGGCGACGCGCCACCAGGAACAGCACCACGCCGGCGGCCAGCAGCACGGCCGCACCGGCGATGATGGCGCTGGTGGCGGCACCGGTCAGCGGCAGCGTCGGCTCGTCCTCGCCGCCACCCTGGCCCGGAGCCGGAGTGTCGCACTCCTCGGGCTTCTCCCAGGCGATCGGCTCGGTCTCGTCGAGGCCGTCGCCGGTCGGGGTGACGGTCAGACCCTCCTCGGCCTTGAAGGCGACGGTGCCGGTCTTGCCCGGCTCGACGGTCAGCGTCTTGGCCTCACCCTTGTTCGGGGTGAAGGTGAGGGTGACCGTCTCGCCGTCGGTCGGGTTCGAGATCTCGAAGAGCAGCTCGTCGCAGGTCGACAGGTAGCCGCCCGACGGCTCGCCGGGCTTGACGCAGTCCTCGGCCGCGGCGGGCTTGTCGTCGAAGAGCGGCTCCTCCTGGCCCTCCTCGGTGACGGTGATCTTGCCGGCGTTCTCGGCCGGGACCTTGACGGTCTTGTTCTTGCCCGGCTCGACGGTCGCCTTCTCGCTGAAGCCGTCGGTGCCGGTGACGGTGAACGAGGCCGGCTTGGTCGCCTCCTCGCCGTTCTCCAGCTTGACCGCGACGTCGCCCGTGCAGTCGGCGGTCACCGTGGTCTTGGGGCTGGCGGTGGACGGCGGCGGGGTGACGACCTTGTCGCAGCTCTCGCTGAACTTGATCGAGGTGCTCTTCGCCTCGTTTTCCGTGAACCCGTTGTCCCACTTGGCGCGGACGGTCAGCGACGCCTCGGTGACGTCGTTCGCCAGCCGGGCCTGACCCACCACGGGCTCGCCCACCGCGTACGGGTACTCCGTGCCCTCCATGGCGCTGGCCTGGATGCCGTCGATGGTGAACTGGTCGACCTGCTCGCCGATCTTGCTCACGGCGTCGGCCTGGATCAGCTTGTAGTTCCGTACACCCTCGGGGGCGACCGTCCCGACCGTCCAGGTCGTGACCCACTCACCCGTGGCGCTGTCGCACTCGGCGGTGACCTTGAGCTCGCTGTGGTGGGCGCTGGCCGGGGCGGCGAACGTGGCGACGCCGCCAAGGCCGAGCAGCGCGCCGGCGGCTACCGCCACGGCGCGTCGGAAGCTCAGACGATTCACGTCTACTCCATGACTGGGGGATTGGAGGTAGGAGATCGTGTCGGGCGGGGCGGAGTGGTCACGCCGTGCCCGACACCCGGCAGACCATAGCGATACGGCGCTGCGCGTTACAGCGCTCAGCGATCCTTAAGGATGATGTTGTAGATCCGTGATCTTAGATTTACGAGTAGTCATGTCGCGACTCCGCATCGATGTCGGTGGTGCTGCTCCGTACGAGTTTCTAGGCCGGACCCGCTGCGTCCGCCGGGCGCCGGCCGTCGCGTAGCGTCGTGGGCATGGACAGGGGGAGACCGTGACCCGGATCGTGGCGGGGACGTTCGGCGGGCGGCGGATCGCCGCGCCGCCCGGCGCGGGCACCCGGCCGACCTCCGACCGGGTGCGGGAGGCGTTGTTCAGTGCGGTGCAGACAGAGGTCGACCTGAGTGGCGCACGCGTCGCCGATCTCTACGCCGGCTCCGGAGCCGTCGGACTGGAGGCGCTGTCCCGGGGCGCCGAGCACGTCCTGCTGGTGGAGGCGGACGCCCGGGCGGCCCGGGTGATCCGGGACAACGTCGCCTCCCTCGGGGCCGGCCCCGCCGTCCGCCTGGTGACCGGCCGGGTGGCCACGGTGCTGGCCGGCGGGCCGGGGGGCGAGCCGTACGACGTGGTCTTCGCCGACCCGCCGTACGCCGTGTCGGACGAGGAGATCACGGCGATGCTGACCGCCCTCGTCGAGCACGATTGGCTGGCGCCGGACGCCCTCGTGGTGGTGGAACGGTCCAGCCGGAGTGCCCCGTTGGGCTGGGTGCCGGGTGTCACCGGCGAGCGCAGTCGTCGTTACGGGGAGACCACACTTTGGTACGGTCGCCGATCATGAGACGTGCGGTGTGCCCCGGCTCCTTCGACCCGGTCACGAACGGACACCTCGACATCATCGGCCGGGCGAGCCGGCTCTTCGACGAGGTGATCGTCGGGGTGCTGGTCAACCAGTCGAAGAGTGGCCTGTTCACCGTCGAGGAGCGGATCGACATGCTCCGCGAGGTGACCGCCTCGTACGACAACGTCCGGGTGGAGTCCTTCCGCGGGCTGCTCGTCGACTTCTGCCGCGCGCAGCACGCGAGCGTGCTGGTCAAGGGTCTGCGCGCGGTCAGTGACTTCGACTACGAGCTCCAGATGGCGCAGATGAACATGGGGCTGGCCGGGGTCGAGACGCTCTTCATGCCCACCAACCCGCTCTACTCCTTCCTCTCCTCCAGCCTGGTGAAGGACGTGGCCAAGTGGGGCGGCGACGTCTCCTCGCACGTCCCCGACCGGGTCCGCTCCGAGCTTCTCGCCCGCCTTTCCCCGCCCACACGCCCCTGACCCGCCGGTTCGACGGTCGGGGCCATCGTCCGCCTCTCGTGGGCGATTGGTTGGGAAGTGTCGCGAGTCGGTCCGGACCCGCCGGGTGGCTCGACTCGCCGGGCCGCCGGGGGGAGCGGTCGGGCCGCGCCGCGCGAGATGATGGGTGGAGCGGGAAACTGGCCGTAGCCCGCATCATGGAGATCGGCCGACGAACGACAGGAGTGAGGTACCGGTGGACCCGCTCGATCGCATCGACGAACTGATCGCCATGGTGGATACGGCGCGGTCCGTCCCGATGTCGCGGAACAACTGCATGGTCGACCGCGGCGAGATGATCGCCGCCCTCGACGAGCTGCGCGCCGAACTCCCTGCCGACCTGCGTCGGGCCGCCGCGCTGCTGGACGAGCGCGACAAGATCATGGAAGCCGGCAAGCGAGAGGCCGACCGGATCATCAGCGAGGGTGAGGCAGAACACGCCCGCCTGGTCTCGGTGAACGAGATCACGGTCTCCGCCGAGCACGAGGGTGCGCGGATCATCGCGGAGGCGCGGGCCGAGGCCCAGCGGCTGCGCGAGGAGGTCGACGACTACGTCGACACCGCCCTGGCCAACTTCGAGCAGTTCCTCACCCGGGCGCTCGCCTCGATCGAGCGCGGCCGCGACAAGATGCATGCGCTGCGTGAGATCGGAACCTTCGGCGGTGACGAGGCGGAGCGCCCGCTACCCTTCTGAGCGGCACCACAGCCAGCCGGTACGCGCGGTGGGCGTCGCCCCCGGTTCGACGGCCCGGCGGTCGCCCAGGTAACCTCGTTTGTCGGCCTCGTACGGCCGGAGTCTAACTATGCCTAAACACACGCCGAACCCACTCGACCCCAGGTCGCCGCTGGTCCTCGACACGAGGGACCTGCCGCGTCGGCCTGGCGCGTTGCGTACGGTCAAGCAGGTGGTGCCGGCACCGGAGGACCTCGGCGTAGAGCTGATCGGCGTGCCGGAGGGCGCGGACCTCGACCTCGACCTGAGGTTGGAGTCGGTGTCCGAGGGTGTGCTCGTCTCGGGGACCGTCAGTGGTCCGGTTCGGGGCGAGTGCGGCCGTTGCCTGCGCGAGATCAACGACTCGGTGGTCGTGCGGATCCAGGAGCTGTACGCGTACGAGAACAGCACCACGGACACCACGACCGACGAGGACGAGGTGGGCCGGATGCAGGGCGATCTGATCGACCTGGAACCCGCGTTGCGGGACGCGGTGGTGCTCACACTGCCGACCAACCCGCTCTGCCGGGAGGACTGCCCAGGCCTGTGCCCCGAGTGCGGGGTGCATTGGGACGATCTGCCGGCCGACCACAGCCACCAGCAGATCGACCCGCGATGGGCAAGCCTGTCGCAACTGACCCGTAAAGAGGAGTAAGAACCGTGGCCGTCCCCAAGCGCAAGATGTCGCGCAGCAACACCCGGTCCCGCCGGGCGCAGTGGAAGACCGCGGCGGTCGCGACCGTGGCGTGCCCGCAGTGCAAGTCCCCGAAGCTGCCGCACGCCGCCTGCTCCGTCTGCGGCACGTACAACGGCCGTCAGGTCCTCGAGGTCTGACCTGGACGCCGAGTGACGCCCCCGACCCCTGGTCGGGCGGCGCGCGCGCCCTGGCAATCGCCCGGTGCCCCGGCTCCCTCCGACGCCGGCCGGTCCGTTCCGGCCGGCGTTCCGATGGAGCCGGGCACCGTGCGGATCGCCGTTGACCTCCTCGGCGGGGACGACGCTCCCGCCGTCGTGGTTGACGGCGCTCTGCGGGCCGTACGCGCCGATCCGGACCTGAATCTGCTGCTCGTCGGCCCGTCCGAGGCCGCCGACGCGGTGATCGCCGCCCTGGACCCGGTGGACCGGGCCCGGGTCACGGTGCGCCCGGTTCGCGCCGCGGTCCGGATGTCCGACCACCCCAGCGCCGCACGCGAGGCGAGCACCGTTCGCGAAGCCGTCGCCGCGGTACGCGACGGTACCGCCGACGCCATGGTGTCCGCCGGTTCGACCGGCGCCACCGTCACCGCCGCCGCGCTCGGTCTCGGTCGCTGGCCGACGATTCGTAACCCGGCTCTCGTCGCGACCCTGCCGGCGGTCGGCGGTCCCGTGGTGCTGCTCGACGTGGGTGGCTCCCTGGAGCCCCGCGCGGGCATCCTCGCCCGGCACGCCGTGCTCGGGGCCGCGTACGCCGCCGTGGCGCACGCGGTCGACGCACCCCGGGTCGGACTTCTCTCCGTCGGCACCGAGGCGGGCAAGGGCGACCGGGCCCGGCGCACCGCCGATCCTGTGCTCGCCGCCGAACCGCTGCCCTGCAATGCCCGCTACGTCGGTCTCGTCGAGGGGTACGACGTCTCGTCCGGCGCGCGTGCCGACGTCGTGGTCACCGACGGGTTCACCGGTAACGTGCTGCTCAAGGCGGTCGAGGGCGCGTACGCGATGGCCGGTGGCCCCCCGGCGGGCGGCGGCGTTCCCCGGGCCGCGGCCCTGCTCGGCGTCTCCGGCACGGTGGTGGTCTGCCACGGTGCCGCCGTCGCCGCCGACGTCGCGTCCGGCATCGCACTCGCCGCCCACCTGTGGCGGCACCGCGCCACCGACCAGATGGCCGCGTTGCTCGCCGGGCACGCCTGGAAGGGCCACGACCACATCATCGACACCGAGGTAACCACACCATGAGCAACGACAAGCGGCGACGGGCGTCCGTCGGGCACCTCGAGGCCGCATTCGGCATCTCGTTGGACCCGGAGCTGCTGGAGCGCGCGCTGACCCACCGCTCCTACGCGTACGAGAACGGCGGCCTGCCCACGAACGAGCGGCTGGAGTTCCTCGGTGACTCGGTCCTCGGCGTGGTGATCACCACGGCGCTCTTCCACAACCATCCCGACCTGCCCGAAGGTCAGCTGGCCAAGCTGCGGGCGAGCGTGGTCAACATGCGGGCCCTGGCCGACGTGGCCCGTGGCCTCGGCCCCGAGGGGCTGGGTGCCTACCTGCTGCTCGGCAAGGGCGAGGAGACCACCGGTGGCCGGGACAAGGCGAGCATCCTCGCCGACACGCTGGAGGCGTTGCTCGGCGCGATCTACCTCCAGTACGGCCTGGACACCGCCGCCACCGTGATCCACAAGCTCTTCGACCCGCTCATGGCCGAGTCGGCCGGACGGGGTGCCGCGCTCGACTGGAAGACCAGCCTGCAGGAGCTCACGGCGGCGCTCGGGCTGGGCGTACCTGAATACCGGATCGAGGGCACCGGACCGGATCACCTGAAGACGTTCACCGCCTGGGTGGTGGTCGCCGGCAACCGGTACGGCGGCGCCGAGGGGCGGAGCAAGAAGGAGGCCGAGCAGCGGGCCGCCGAGGCGGCCTGGCGGACCCTCACCGAGCAGGCGGAGCAGGACGGGCAGGCCGACTCCGAGGCCGGGGTGACCGACCGATCGGATGATGCCGACGGTACGCGGGGCGACGACGCTGCCGGATCGGACCCGATCCGTGCCTGAACTGCCCGAGGTCGAGACCATCCGGCAGGGGCTCGCCCAGTGGGTGACCGGACGCCGGATCAGCTCCGTCGAGGTACGCCACCCGCGGGCCGTACGCCGGCACCTCCTGGGCGCTGTGCACTTCGCCGACGTGCTGGCCGGCCGGACCGTGCTGGACGTACGGCGCCGGGGAAAGTACCTGTGGCTGCCGCTGGACAGTGGCGACGCGGTGGTGGGGCATCTCGGCATGTCCGGTCAGCTGCTGCTGCAGCCCGCCGACGCGCCCGACGAGCCGCATCTGCGGGTCCGGTTCCGGTTCGCCGACGATGGCCCGGAGCTGCGCTTCGTGGACCAGCGCACGTTCGGCGGGCTGGCGGTGAGCGAGGGCGGGGCGGAACTGCCGGTCGAGATCGCGCACATCGCCCGGGACCCGATGGACCCGCTCTTCTCCGACGCGGCCTTCGTGGCCGCGCTGCGCCGGCGGCATACCGAGGTGAAGCGCGCTCTGCTCGACCAGACGCTGATCTCCGGTGTCGGCAACATCTACGCCGACGAGGCGCTCTGGCGTGCCCGGCTGCACGGCGCCCGGGCCACCGACGCGCTGACCGGCCCGGCCGCGCAACGGCTGCTCGGGCACGTCCGCGACGTGCTGGGAGAGGCGATCTCCTCGGGCGGCACCAGCTTCGACGCCCTCTATGTCAACGTGAACGGTGAGGGCGGCTACTTCGACCGGTCGCTCAACGCCTACGGACGCGAGGGCGAGCCGTGCCGGCGCTGCGGCACCCCGATCCGTCGTGAACCGTTCATGAACCGGTCCTCGTACAGCTGCCCGCGCTGCCAGCCGCGGCCCCGGACGACACTTCGCGGCTGACCACCGCGGTCGCGGGGAGCGGCTGACCACCGCGGTCGCGCGGGGAGCGGCGATTCCGGCGCGGGCGCGGCCGGGCTGTCAGGGCAGCGCGCAGGGTTCCCGCCAGGCGTCGAGGGCCCGCTGCTTGCGCATCGAGGCGAAGCCGTAGCCGACAGCGGTGACGCAGAACTCCTCGGTCGTGCCGGTGTACTCGACGTGGAAGACCGGCTTGCCGGCGTCGACGAACGGCAGCAGCTTCCCGCACTGGGCCAGCCGTACGCACTCCTCGTTGACGGCGAAGTCGAAGTCCGGGGCGAGCGCGGCGAGTTGGGGCACGTCGTTCATCAGCCCGGGGGAGAGGTCCAGCGAGCGGGCGAGCCCGGCCAACCGGCGGTTGAATTCCAGCTGGTCGTCGAAGTCGAGGGGGAAACCCGAGCGGTACAGGTAGGCGTCCGCGTCGGCCAGCGCGACCGCGCCGAAGCCCTTGCCGCGGCAGAGCCGGAACCGGTCGGCCAACGCCGGTTCGAGCACGTCCCACCGTCGTACGTCCAGCCAGCGGCTCTGCGGGCGATGGCCGGCCGAGCCCCGGACGCCCGCCGGGAAGCGACTGGCATCCGGCTCGTCGGCGCCCACCGAGCCGACGTGCACCTGGCAGATCAGGCGGCGGTCACGCGCGCGCAGCTCGGCGGTCTCGGCCGAGGTGGTGCGCACCGCGTCGAGCAGGAAGACGTCGGCGTCCACATCCGGGTCGACCGGTCCGCTGAGCTGCCACTGCCACTGCCAGTGGCGAGCCGACGCGGCCGGCCAGGGGGTCGGTGACCCGGGCGGGGTCAGCTCGATCCGGCAGGCACACACCGGGACGAGCAGGACCAGCGCGACGCCGGTGGACAGCACTCGGCGCAGTCGGCCGGCGCCTCGTCGCAGCCGGATCCGCATCGGCAGCTCCCGGGTCCCGGACGGCGCCCTCGCCGCCCGCACCGGTACGCCGCCCCATGTCGGCGTACCTCACCCGGTGAACGAGCACGGACCCGAGGACGACTCGCCGGTTCGCGTGGCGACGCCCCACCCGGCCGGGCGGAGCGTCGCGCGCGGTCCCTCCGGCGGTCAGCGCGGAGCGGCGAAGTCCTGCGTCCAGTACGGCCCGTTGCTGCTCGCGATCCCCACGCCGATCTCGGTGAACGCGCAGTTGAGGATGTTGGCCCGGTGTCCGGGGCTGTTCATCCAGGCGTCCATCACGGCGGCCGGGGTCTTCTGGTTCCAGGCCACGTTCTCGCCGTAGGTGCGCCACTGGTAGCCCACCCGGTCGATCCGGTCGCCGGGGTCGCTGCCGTCGCTGCCCGTGTGCGACATGTTCTCGTGGTCGGCCTGGTCCTGGCTGTGCCGCTGGGCCGCCGTCATCAGCTTGTCGTCGATGCTCAGCGCCTTGCAGCCCGCCTTGGCGCGCTCGGCGTTGACCAGGTCGACCACCTCGCGCGCCTGGGCGCTGACGTTGCCGCTCGGGGCGTTCGTGGCGCCGCCGCTACTCGGTGCGATGCTGCGCTCGACGCTGCGCCGCGAGGGTGCCGTGGTCCGGGCCTGCGACGGGGTGGGCCGGGTCGTCCGGCTGGCCGAGGGTGTGGGGCGCACGGTGCTCGGCGAGGCCGTCGGGGAGGCGGAGGTGGTCGCCGGGGCCGGTGCCGCCTCCGTGGGTACGACCGGCGCGGCGGCGACGGTGTCGTCCACCGCTGTCGCGTCGACCTCGCCGCCGCCACCACCGGGCAGCGCGATCGCGCCGACGCCGAGGCTGACCACCAGGGTGGCGGCCGCCGCGGCGCCACCGATGAGCAGCGGCCGGGGAAGCCGACGCCGGGAACGGTGCCGCCCCTCGGGAGCCGGCTGCGCCGGGGCGGTGCGTGGCTGGCCGTCGGCCGCGTCCGTGCTGACCGGGTACAGCTGGGCGGTGTCGTCGACGGCAGGCCGCCGGGAGTCGGTCGTCGGGTCGGCGTCCCACCGGTCCGGTCGTACGCCGTACGCCGGCTGCTCGGCGGTGTACCCCGGGGACCAGCCGTCGGTCGCCCCGCCGGAGCGGTCCCCGGCCTCGCCGGACCAACCGGCCGATTCGCTCGACCAACCGGTGCGGCCGGCTGGGCGCTCGTCCGGCCGGATCCCGTCGGACCAGCCGTGGGTCGCCTCCCCGGAGCCGGGCCGGTCGGCGGAGCGCCATCCGCCAATCTGTTCCGTCGGCTGGTGATCGGGCTCCTGGCCCGACCAGCCGCGGTGCGGCGCGGACCAGGACGCATCCGGTGCGGACCAGGCGCCGGTGGGGAGGTCGCGGTGAGCGTCCGACGACTGTTCGACCGGTGGCACCGGTTCGCTCGCCCATCGGCCGGTCGGCTCGTCGCGCCACGTGCTCGTCGGCTGGTCGTTACGCCAGGTGTCCGTCGAACGCTCGTCGTGCCGGGTGTCGGCCGGTGCGTCGGGGTCGTCGCCGAACAGGTATGCCGACCGGGGTGCGGGACGGTCGGTGAGCCAGGCCGGTTCGTCGGTGGGTGGCTCTCGGCGCCGCTTCGCGCCTTCCGGGTCGTTCGGGTCGGTCCAGCCGTACACGCCTGTCGCCTCCACGGGTCGGTTGCGGGCCGCGCTGACGCTACGGGTGCCCTGCGACCTGCGGCAACGCGGCTAAGAAAGAGTTAAGGGGATAGCGGTCACCCGGGGACGCACTTCCCGCCATCGCGGGCGTACTGTTAGGGAGTCCGGACAGAGCGTGTCCGTGCCTCGTGGCAGCCCCCCAACGAGTGGACAGGTCGACGTGGAGATGATCTACGGCCTGCGAAAACTTGACGACAAGGGGGTTTGCGGCTCAATATATAGGTGTCGCCAGTCGCGCCCGGCCATGCCCAGATACAGCCTGGAATGGTAGTCGCGAACACATGGGCGCGCGTTGGCCGGCCTTTCCGGCAGCGCATATCAAGGAGTCAACATGGCGAAGGCCCTCTACGGCCACGTAGGTGCAGCGCCCGACCGGCGTCTGCTCGACGAGGTCACCCGACTGCGTGCCAGGGTTCAGGCACTGGAGTTCGAGCTCACGCGTCTGCGTGCCGAGAATGATCGGCTCGCTGCCGCAGCGAACGAGGCGGACGATCTGCTCCGGCTCGCCGAGCCCGCGCTCACCTGATCATCGCGTCGGAAAACTGAATCGCACCACGCAAAACGCGCGCCGACACATCCGTGCCGGCGCGCAGCTTTGTCTCCACGTCTTTCCCGGGTGCCCATTTTTCGATCTTGTCGCCGTTCCGCTGAGTGGCACGATCATCACTGAGGGAAACGTGCGACGATTCCGCCCCGGCGCGAATAACGTTTGTGTTTGTCGACGGATACGAGCCGCCGGAGGATCCGGGTGCCGGGGAGCGGACCCGGGCCCGCACGGCGACGCCTCGGGGCGGGTCGCGTAGCGGGGCCTCGGGTCTGCCGGGTTAGTCTGCGAGTTCACCAGGTCCGCGCAGCCGGCGACGGTACGGCGGCCACCGGACGAGGATCGAGAAGGTGTATCTCAAGAGCCTGACGGTGAAGGGATTCAAGTCCTTCGCCTCCGCGACGACGCTCAAGCTGGAGCCGGGGATCACCTGCGTGGTCGGTCCGAACGGCTCCGGCAAGTCCAACGTCGTCGACGCCATCGCCTGGGTGCTCGGCGAGCAGGGCGCGAAGGCGCTCCGCGGCGGCAAGATGGAGGACGTCATCTTCGCCGGCACCGCGGGGCGGGCGCCGCTGGGCCGGGCCGAGGTCACGCTGACCATCGACAACACCGACGGCGCGCTGCCGATCGAGTACACCGAGGTCTCCATCACCCGCCGGATGTTCCGCTCCGGCGAGAGCGAGTACGAGATCAACGGCGACTCGTGCCGCCTGCTCGACATCCAGGAGCTGCTCTCCGACTCCGGCATCGGCCGGGAGATGCACATCATCGTCGGTCAGGGCCGGCTCGACGGCATGCTGCACGCCAAGCCGGAGGATCGGCGGGCCTTCATCGAGGAGGCGGCCGGCGTACTCAAGCACCGCAAGCGCAAGGAGAAGGCGCTGCGGAAGCTCGACGCGATGCAGACCAACCTCAACCGGCTCACCGACCTCACCGCTGAGCTGCGCCGTCAGCTCAAGCCGCTGGGCCGGCAGGCCGAGGTGGCCCGGCGCGCCGCCGCCATCCAGGCCAATCTGCGCGATGCCCGGCTGCGGCTGCTCGCCGACGACCTCGCCACGCTCCGCACCACCCTCGACAAGGAGATCGCCGACGAGACCGCGGTGCGTGAGCGGCGCGAGTACGTCGAGGCCGAACACACCGAGGTGCAGCGACGCCTCGGTGAACTGGAGGCGGCCCTCGCCGAGGATGCCCCGCTGCTGGCCGCCGCGCAGGACACCTGGTACAAGCTCTCCGCGCTCCAGGAACGGTTCCGGTCGATCGAGCAGCTGGCTCTGGAACGGTTGCGGCATCTGAGCGCGACCCCGGACGACGAGCGCCCGGGCCGTGACCCGGACCAGCTCGAGGCGGAGGCGGAGCGGGTACGCGAGCAGGAGGAGGAGCTGCGCGCCGCGCTCACCGACGACCAGATCCGGCTCGCCGAGGCCGTCGAGCACCGGCAGGAGCTCGAGCGGCAGCTCGCCGCCGCCGAGCGGGAACTGGTCGCGGCGGCCAAGGCGATCGCGGATCGGCGGGAAGGGCTGGCGCGGCTCACGGGCCAGGTCAACTCCGCCCGGGCCCGGACCACCAGCGGTGGGGAGGAGATCGACCGGCTCGCCGCCGCCCATGCCGACGCGCTGGGCCGGGCCGAGAAGGCGCAGGCCGACCTGGACGCGGTGGCCGCCCAGTCGACCGAGGCGGACCGGGACAATGCCGACCTCGACGAGCGGCACGCCGAAGCGGTGACCGCACACGAGCGGGTCCAGGCGGCCGTTCGTTCCCTGACGGACGCCGAGCGCGCCGCGGAGAAGGATGCCGCCACCTGGAAGGCACGTGAGGAGGCGCTCGCCCTGGGCCTGCGCCGCAAGGACGGAGCCGGCGCCCTGCTCGCTCGGGCCGGTGACGTGCCGGGCCTGCTCGGCAGCCTCGCCGGCCTGCTCACCGTCGCGCCGGGCCACGAGGCCGCGCTCGCCGCCGCGCTGGGCGGCCTGGCCGACGCGGTCGCGGTGACCGGTGTGGACGAGGCCGTAGAGGCGATGCGGCTGTTGAAGATCTCCGACGCCGGTCGGGCCGGCCTGCTGGTCGGCGGTCCCGCCGGCCCGGGCATGGCCGGCCCGGTCGACGCGCTGCGCCCGAAGCTGCCGGACGGCGCGCGCTGGGCCCCGGACCTGGTCGAGTGTGCCGAACAGCTGCGGCCGGCGGTGCACCGCGCGCTGCGCGACGTGGTGCTGGTCGACGACCTCGCCGCGGCCGCCGAGCTGGTCGCCGAGAACCCGGAGCTGCGCGCGGTCACGCCCGACGGTGACGTGGTCGGCGCGTACGCGGCGGCGGGCGGTTCGGCGAAGGCGCCCAGCTACATCGAGGTGCAGGCTGCGGTCGAGGAGGCCCGGGCGAACCGGACGGTCGCCGAACAGACCGCGGCCGAGTTGCGGGATCAGCTGGCGGAGGCGCGGGCCGAGGTGGCTGCCGCCAAGGAGGTGGTGCAGCACGCCGCCGCCGCCAAGCGGGAGGCGGAGAGCCACCGCAACGCCGCCGCGCGCCGGCTGGCCGAGCTGGGCGCGGCGGCCCGTTCGGCGAAGGCGGAGTGCGAGCGCCTCGGCGAGTCCCGGGCCCGCGCGGAGGCGGCCCGGGAGCGGGACCTGCTGGCCCTTGACGAACTTGAGGAGCGGCTCCGGCTGGCCGAGGAGACCCCGCTCGACGCCGAGCCCTCCACCGACGAGCGGGACCAGCTCGCCGCGATGGTGCCCCAGGCCCGGCAGAACGAGATGGAGGTCCGGCTCGCGGTGCGTACCGCCGAGGAGCGGGTCGCCTCGATCGCCGGCCGGGCCGACTCGCTGCTGCGGCAGGCGACGGCGGAGCGGGCGGCGCGGGAGCGGGCCGCGGCCCGGCGCGCCGCCCGGACCCGGGGCGCGGCGATCGCCCGGGCGGTCGCCGGGGGTGCGCGTGCGGCCCTCGTCCAGCTGACCACCTCGATCGCCGCGGCCGAGGAGCAGCGCGACGAGGTGGCGCGGGAGCGGGCCGCGCGGGAGGCGGAGCTGCAGGAGGTACGCGGCGCGGCCAAGCGGCTCGGCGCCGAGCTGGAACGGCTGACCAGCCAGGTGCACCGGGACGAGGTGGCCCGCGCCGAGCAACGGCTGCGCATCGAGCAGCTGGAGGCGAAGGCGGCGGAGGATTTCGGCCTGGACGTGGAGACCCTGGTCGCCGAGTACGGACCGGGACAGCTCGTCCCACCCACCCAGGCCGACGTGGCCGCCGCCGAGCGGGACGGCCTGCCGGTGCCGGAGCCGGTCCGTTACGAGCGCCCGGTGCAGGAGAAACGAGCCGCCAAGGCGGAGCGCGAGCTGGCCCTGCTCGGCAAGGTGAACCCGCTGGCGCTGGAGGAGTTCGCGGCGCTGGAGGAGCGCTACAAGTTCCTCTCGGAGCAGTTGGAGGACCTCAAGGCGACTCGCCGGGACCTGCTCACTGTGGTCAAGGACGTCGATGACCGGATCCTGGAGGTCTTCGCCAGCGCGTTCGCCGACACCGCCCGCGAGTTCGAGCAGGTCTTCGAGGTGCTCTTCCCCGGCGGCGAGGGCCGACTGGTGCTCACCGAACCGGAGGACCTGCTCACCACCGGCGTGGAGGTGGAGGCCCGGCCGCCGGGCAAGAAGATCAAGCGGCTGTCGCTGCTCTCCGGCGGTGAGCGGTCCCTGACCGCGGTGGCCATGCTCGTGGCGATCTTCCGGGCCCGGCCCAGCCCGTTCTACATCATGGACGAGGTGGAGGCCGCCCTCGACGACGTGAACCTCGGCCGGCTGATCACGCTCCTCGCCCAGTTGCGGGAGAAGAGCCAGCTGATCGTTATCACGCACCAGAAGCGGACAATGGAGATCGCCGACGCGCTCTACGGAGTGACCATGCGCGGCGGCGTGACCCAGGTGATCAGCCAGCGGCTCAACCGGGCCGACGACGGGCAGGAGAAGAACGGGTGAGTCGGGAACGCGCGACGGCGCTCCTGGTGGATTTCGACGGCGTACTGCGACGCTGGGATCCGGCGGTCGCCGCCGGGGTGGAGCAGCGCTACGGCCTGGCCGGGGGCGTGCTCCTCGAGATCGCCATGCAGTGGGGGCGGCTCCAGCCGGTGCTCACCGGGCAGGTCAGCCACGCGGACTGGATGACCAGCGTGGCCGACGCGCTGACGGGACCCGCCGGCGGCACGGAGCGCGCCCGGGCCGCGGTCGAGGAGTGGCAGAGCTATCGGGGCGAGGTGGACGGCGACCTGCTCGACTTCATCCGCGACGCCCGGTCCGGCGGCATCCGCGTCGGTCTGGCGACCAACGCGACGGACCGGCTGGAGGAGGACCTGGCCGCGCTCGATCTGACCGGCGAGTTCGACGCGGTGGTCAGCTCGTACCGGCTCGGCGTGAACAAGCCGGCCAAGGAGTACTTCCAGGCCGCCTGCCAGGCCGTCGCCACCCCGCCCGGCCGGGTGCTCTTCACCGACGACGAGGACTGGTCGGTACGCGGTGCCCGGGCGGCCGGGCTCTCCGCCCACCGCTGGACCGGCCACGGTGACCTGCGCTACCTGCGAGCCGCGCTGGCCTACTGAGCCGACCGCGGCGGCGGTTCTGGCCGGCCCGGATCAGCACAGTCCCGGCACCTCCGTCACGGTGAACGGCGGTGTGGGCACGGCAGCGTTGAGCTGGCTGTTGACCGCCGGCCTCAGTCGCCGGTGACGCCGTCGATCCGCTCGCGGATCAGGTCGGCGTGCCCGTTGTGCCGGGCGTACTCCTCGATCATGTGCAGGTAGACCCAGCGCAGGTTGAACGTGCGCCGTTTCGGGCCCACCTCGGTGAAGGTCTCGTCGAGCGTCCGGCCGGCCGCGGCGGCCCGTGCCAGCTCGACCTCGCGGTGGAACGTGGCGAGGTCGGCCTCGGCGTCGGCGTGGCGCACGTCGTGGTCGGCGTCCGGGTTGTCCGGCGTGAAGTAGGGGTAGTCCACCGTCTCGCCGGCGAAGTTCTCCCGGAACCACCAGGCCTCCACCTCGGCCAGGTGGCGGACCAGCCCCAGCAGGGTGAGCCCGGAGGGCTCGACGCTGGCCGTGCGCAGTTGCTCGGCGGTCAGTCCCGCGCACTTGAGCAGCAGTGTCTGCCGGTGGTAGTCGAGCCAGCTCTCGAGCATGGCGCGCTCGTCGCCGACGGTGATCTCAGGGGTCCGGACGACGGCCGGTGCGGTCCAAGTCATGCCGACCATCCTCTCCGGGCCCCTGAGAACGGGCCAGTGGGTTTGTCAGGGCACCACGACGACGGGCCAGCGGCCGGTGCGGACGAGTCGGGTGGCGACCGAGCCGACCAGCCGGTGGCCGGCCTGCTCCGACGCGCCGACGACGACCATGTCCGCCTGGAACTCGTCGGCGGCGTCGCGCAGTTCGTTGTACGGGTCGCCGCGCCGGCATTCGAAGGTGATCGGCAGGCCCAGCTCGTGGGCGGCGCGCTTGATGTCCTTGCGCAGCTCCGCGGTCAGCTCGTCCTGGCTGCGCTGGATGGCGGCGGCGTCCACGCCGGGCATCATCGCGACGAGACCGTTCGGCGCGTTGACGAAGACCACCACCAGCGAGGCGCCCTGCCGGCGGGCCAGGCCGGCGGCGTACCAGCCGGCCCGCTCGGAGGTGCGGGTGCCGTCCACGCCGACCAGCACCACCCGCGGGCCGTCTGTTCCACGCTCGAACGGCTGCGGTTGGGCTTGCGGGCCGTACTGCTCACGGTCGGGGGCTCCGACGCTCATGACCTCTCCCTCACCTCTGCTCGTCGGTACGCGTGGCGGTGGCCACCGTCAGTTTCCTCTCACTGTCAACAACTGGCACGTCGTCGTTGTGCCGGCGCAGGGGCACCTCTTTGATGAAGCTCACCGCGATCAGCGCGAGCAGGGTGAAGGGTGCGGCGGCGAGGAATATGTCGCCGGCGCCGTGGCCGTACGCGCCCTCCACCACCGCCCGGATCGGGGCGGGCAGCGCGTGCACGTCCGGCAGGGCACCGCCCCCCGAGCCTGCGGCCGGGATCCCGAGCCGTGCGAGACCGTCGGCCAGGTAGCCCTTCACGTTGTGGGCGAGGACCGCGCCGAGCGCGGACACGCCGACGGCGCCGCCCAGGGTGCGGAAGAACGCGACCACGCTGCTGGCCGCGCCCAGCTCGTGCGGGCGGACGGTGTTCTGCACGGCCAGCACCAGGTTCTGCATGGTCATGCCCAGGCCGATGCCGACCAACGCCATGTAGCCGCTGAGCAGCGCGAAGTTCGTGTCGGCGCGGAGCGTGCCCAGCAGCGCGAATCCGACGGTCAGCAGCGCCGAGCCGGTGACCAGGTACCGCTTCCAGAGTCCGGTCCGACTGATCACCCGACCGGAGAGCGTGGAGGAGACCACCAGGCCAAGGATCATCGGCAGGGTCATCAGGCCAGCCATGGTCGGGCTCTCTCCGCGGCTGAGCTGGAAGTACTGGCCGAGGAAGACGGAGGCGCCGAACATGCCGATACCGACCGCGACGCTGGCGACGGTGGCCAGGGCGATGGTCCGGGAACGGAACAGGTGCGGCGGGATCATCGGTTCGGCGGCGCGGGTCTCGATCCGGATCGCGAGCGCGCCGAGCACCAGCGCGCCGCCCACCATCGCCACGGTCGCCCAGGACATCCACGCGAACTGGTCGCCGGCGAGGGAGACCCAGATCAGCAGCACCGAGACGGCAGCGGTGATCAGCGTGGCACCCCACCAGTCGATCTGCGCCTTGCGCTTCACCACCGGCAGCCGCAACGTCTTCTGGAGCACGACGAGGGCGGCCACGGCGAACGGGACCCCGACGTAGAAGCACCAACGCCAGCCGAGCCACGAGGTGTCGACGATCACGCCACCCACGAGCGGGCCACCGATCGTGCCGGCGGCCATCACGGCGCCGAGGTAGCCGCTGTACCGGCCCCGCTCGCGGGGCGCGATGATCGTCGCCAGGATCACCTGGGCCAGGGCGGTGAGGCCGCCCGCACCCACGCCCTGTAGCACCCGGCAGGCGATGAGTTCACCCGTGCCCTGGGCGGCGCCGGCGAGCACCGACCCGAGTACGTAGATGAGCAAGGCGATCTGGATCAACGCCTTCTTGCTCATCAGATCAGCTAGTTTGCCCCAGATCGGGGTGGTGGCCGTCGTGGCGAGCAGTGCGGCGGTGATCACCCAGGTGTACGCGGACTGACCGCCGCCCAGCTCGGTGATGATCCGCGGCAGCGCGTTCGAGACGACCGTCGAGGAGAGGATCGCGACGAACAAGCCCAGCAGCAGGCCGGAGAGGGCCTCCAGCACCTGCCGGTGGGACATGTTCAGGGCGGTCGTTGGTGGGGGCGCTGTCGCCTGGCTCATCGTGCAGCCTCCGGGCTGGTCGAGGGGAGGGGCGGCGTTTCGGCGGGGTGGCGCCGAGGCCGGCCGGTAGAGAGTTGCCTGAGGCAACTTTTGGTTGCCTGGAGCAACAACTAACCGGACGTATCCGATATTCCCCTTCCCGTGAGATCAGGACCAGGCGTCGTTGAACTGACCGAGCAGCCGCCCGAACTCCGCCACGTCCCGATCCGGCCAGCTCTCCAGCACCCGCCGGATGTGATCCATCCGCGCGGCCCGCGCCGCGTCGAAGCGCTGCCGGCCCTCCTCGGTCAGGCTCAGCTGGGAGGCGCGTCGGTCGGTCGGGTCCGGCGTACGGCGCACCAGGCCGAGTTCCTCCAGCGCCCGGATCTGCCGGCTCAACGTGCCCTTGCCGATGCCGAGTCGGCCGGCCAGGTCGGTGAGCCGGATCGAATCGCACCGGCGCAGCCAGAGCAGCAGCCCGTAGGCGTTCGGTTCGAGATTCTGGTGCACCTCCCGGGCGACCTCCCAGGAAACCGCCCGACCGCGTCGCAGCAGGGCGGTCAGCTCGTGCTCGACCGCCCGCAGCGTCTCCAGGTGCTCGTCCACGGCCTAGAGGGTACGGGGCCGACGGTCAGGCCGCGTCGGTGAGCCGCTGGCGCATGACCGGTCGCAGGTGACCGTCGCTCGTCGTGCCCTCGATCATCACCTCGGCGTCCCGCCCCTGGTGCACGAGAGTGGCGATGGCGTTGCCGAAGTAGGGACCGGCCAACTTTCGCCAACGCAGGCCCGGACTGCGTACGCCCGCCGACCGGGCCAGCGCCCAGGCCGCCCCGGTAGGGCCGGGGGACCAGCCGATCCGCATCAGCGGCTGCATCGCGGCCGGCACCTGGTTGTGGATCGGGGAGCAGGTGAGCTGATGCACCGGTGTGGTCACCGACGGATCGTCGAACCGGGCGCGCGCCACGTACGAGTGGTGTACGTCGCCGGAGAGCACGCTGATCGACGCCGGCGGGGCGTACGCCGGCCCGGCGCCCACCCGGTCACCCGTGCGGCCCGGGCTGCCGCTGCCGATCCGGGCGAACGTCGCACCGAGGGCCTCGAACGACCGGCGGAACGCGGCCCAGTGCTCCAGGTCCAGCCCGCGACGCAGTTTCTCGGAGACGCGGGCGACCCAGGGCCGCCGGGAGTCGGCCAGCCGCTCGTTCCACGCCTCGACGTGGTGGATGCCCGGCGGCAGCAGCCAGGGCAGCGAGGCGCCGACGACCAGGTGGTCGTAGACGCCGTGCGCCTGGTCGAGGAACCAGGACCACTCGCCGGGCGGCAACATCACCCGGTTTGTCGGCGCAAGTACCCGGCTGCACCGGTTGTCCAGCATCACCAGCCGAGTCCGGCCCAGGTCGAGTGCGTAGCTCCACTGGTAACTGCGCGCGTGCACGGGCCCGGGCGCGGAGTGAGCGGAGCGAACCCCGTGGTCGCGGGCCGAGGACCAACTCGGCCCGGTGTCGTGCGCGAGGTCGGACTCCTCGTCGACCCGCTCGCCGAACTCGCGCAGCACGCCGGTGGCGTCCTCGGCGGCGACGATCTTGGCGAGCAGCGGGTCGGCGGCGATCTCGTCGGGTGAGAGGTTGCCGAGGTGCTGGTAGACCCAGTACGACGCGAGTCCGCTACCGATCCGTTCGGCCCACCACGGCTGCCGCCGGGCGTCGGCCCGCCAGGACGCCGAGGTGTTCCAGTCGTCGATGATCTCGTGGTCGTCGAAGATCATGACGCTCGGCACGGTGGAGAGCAGCCAGCGGATCTCCGGGTCGCGCCAGGACTCCAGATAGAGCTTGGTGTACTCGTCGAAGCTGACCACCTGGTCGGCCGGAGCGCCCCGCGGGCGGCGACGGCGCCGCCGCAGCAGCCGGCGCACCGTCGGTGACGTGACGTCCGCGTAGACCTGGTCGCCGAGGAGCACCAGCAGATCGGGCAGCGCCGTCGGCTCGAAGTCGACCATCAGCCGCCGGGCGTACGCGTCCAACGCGTCCGGGGGCAGCTTGCGCGCGGTGGCGTGCTGGGTGGTCTCCCGGCAGGAGCCGAAGAGCAACCGCACCGGCTGGTCCCGGTCGTCGGCGGCCCGGGTGCGGATCACGCTCGGCGGGAACCCGGAACCGGGCTCCGGCCACACCACCTCGTCGTCGACCAGCACCTCGTACGTCGTGGCGCTGTCCGGGTCCAGTCCCTCGACGACGACGAGCGCGTAGTGGTGGTCGTACGCCGTGAAGGTGTGCGCGCTGCCACCGGCGCCGTGCGCGGTGCGGACGCGGACCACGGCGGGCGCGGCGGTCTCGACCCAGACGGTGGCGCGTGTCCCTACCACCCGGCGCAGCAGCGGACCGATGAGCAGGTGGGGGGCAGGCATGGCAGGACCTCCGGGATGAGCGGACTTCATCTTTCCCTACCCGGCCGGCGGTCGCACCACTGCTGGCTGTGACCGAGACTACCGCCGCCACCGGACAGGTCCCGGGTGCGGTGGCTGGGACGTCGTCGCCGGCATCTGACAGGATTTCGGCATGACGGATTACCTCCTCATCGCACTCGTCCTGCTCGGTGTGCTGGTCCTCGGCGCACTCGGGCTGGTCGTGCCGCGCCTGCGCCGCCGCCCGGAGCCACCGCTGCCGACGACGGAGATCGACACACGGGCGGAGGAGGATCTAGCCGGTCCGCCCGTCGAGGCACCGGAGTCGGATCTCTCAACGGGAGTGCTGGTCGAGGCGCCGCCCGTCGTGGAGGTTCCGGCGCCGGTGCTGGAGGTCCCGGAGCCGACCGCCGGCCGCCTGGTCCGCCTGCGCACCCGGCTGTCCCGCTCGCAGACCGTCTTCGGCAAGGGGCTGCTCGGCCTGCTCAGCCGGGAGCACCTCGACGAGGACACCTGGGAGGAGATCGAGGACAGCCTGATCACCGCCGACGTCGGCGTCGACGCCACCCGCGAGATCGTCGACCGGCTGCGCGAGCGCACCCGGGTGCTGGGCACGCGTACCGCCGGCGAGCTGCAGGTGCTGCTCGCCGCCGAGCTGGTCAACGCCCTCGACCCGACGCTGGACCGTTCGCTGAAGACCGCCCGCAAGGACGGCGTACCGGCCGTGCTGATGGTGGTCGGCGTCAACGGCGCGGGCAAGACCACCACCTGCGGCAAGATCGCCCGGGTGCTGGTCGCCGACGGCCGGAGCGTGCTGCTCGGCGCGGCCGACACCTTCCGCGCCGCCGCCGCCGACCAGCTGGAGACGTGGGGCAGCCGGGTGGGCGCCGAGACGGTCCGCGGCCCGGAGGCCGCCGACCCGGCCAGCGTCGCCTTCGACGCGGTGCGGCGCGGCATCGACAGCGGCGTGGACACCGTGCTCATCGACACCGCCGGCCGCCTGCAGAACAAGGTCGGCCTCATGGACGAGCTCGGCAAGGTCAAGCGGGTGGTGGAAAAGCACGGCCCGATCGACGAGACGATCCTCATCCTGGACGCCACCACCGGCCAGAACGGCCTCGAGCAGGCTCGGGTGTTCACCGAGGTGGTCAACGTGACGGGCGTGGTGCTCACCAAGCTCGACGGCACCGCCAAGGGCGGCATCGTGATCGCCGTGCAGCGCAAGCTCGGCATCCCGGTGAAGCTGGTCGGTCTCGGCGAGGGGCCGGACGACCTGGCGCCGTTCGACCCGGCCCAGTTCGTCGACGCGCTGCTCGGCACCGAACCCGCGGCACGGGACGCGTAGGCTCGGGTGGGCACTGACGATCGCGCATACGTGGACTGGCGCGACCCGAACCACTCCTCGCGGCGCCTGGGGAGACCGTACGTGACGTCACAGGAGATCCCGCTGCACGGCGGGAACGTGAGCACCGTCGTCCGGGTCGGTGACACGGTGCGGCGCAACGCCGGGCCGTGGACCCCCTCGGTGCACGCCCTGCTGCGCCATCTGGAGTACGTCGGATTCACCGGGGCGCCCCGCGCGCTCGGCATGGACGAGCGCAACCGGGAGGTCCTGTCGTACCTGGAGGGGGAGTGCGGGGAGTACCCGCTCGCCCCGCACTGGGTGACCGACGAGGCGCTGGTGACCGTCGCCACCATGCTGCGGATGTTCCACGACGCCCAGTACGGTTTCGTGCCGCCGCAGAACGCGGTCTGGCGCTCGTTCGGGCCGCCACCGCCGGACACCGAGGTGATCTGCCACCACGACGCCGCCCCACACAACGTCATCTGGCGGCCGGACGGCACCCTAGGTCTGATCGACTTCGACCTCGCCTCGCCGGGCGCCCGGATCTACGACGTCGCGTACGCGGCCTGGACCTGGGTGCCCATCTTCGCCGACCGGGACTCGATCACCCTCGGCTGGAGGCATCCGGACAGGCCGCGCCGGCTGCGCCTCTTCGCCGACGCGTACGGGCTGATCCCCCGCGACCGGCACCGGCTGATCCGCACCATCCGCAAGCGGATCGTCGACCACGTGGAAGGCATCCGCCGGATGGCCGCCGCCGGGGACCCGGCGTTCGTGCGGATCGTGCACAAGGGGCACCTGCGCCGGCCGATGCGGGACCTGCGGCTGCTCGACTACGAGCGGCACGCGCTGGAGTACGCACTGCGCTGAACCGCACCCGGGAGCGTCCTCGGGTCGTGGGTCGAGCTCTGACCGACCCGTCACCGCCGATACCTCCCGGGCGGATGCCGGCCGTCACACATACGAAACAACCCGTCATGGAACGGAAACCCACCGGAGTCCCCAGGTGAAACAGCAGACGATCAGGCTCTCGGCAGCCGGCGTACGGGCGACGCTGCCCCGGAAGCCGCAAAGGAGGGAATTCCACCTATAGGAGGCCAGCGTGCCTGATGCACCGACGATCGACACCGGCAACACCGCGTGGCTGCTGATCTCGAGCGCGATCGTGCTGCTCATGACGCCGGGGCTGGCGCTGTTCTACGGCGGGCTGAACCGGTCCAAGGGCGTCCTGAACATGATGATGATGAGCTTCTCGTCGATGGGGCTCATCTCCATCCTGTGGTTGTTCTACGGCTTCTCCGTGGCCTTCGGTGACGATCAGAACGGCATCTGGGGTGACCTGGGCCAGTATCTCGGCACCAAGACGTTCATGGCGGAGACCGACCTGTGGGGTGAGACAGGCATCCCGCTCTACGTCTTCATGGCCTTCCAGATGATGTTCGCGATCATCACGGTCGCGCTGATCAGCGGCGCCATCTCGGACCGGGCGAAGTTCTCCGGCTGGCTGCTGTTCGCCTTCGGCTGGGCGACGCTGGTCTACTTCCCGGTCGCGCACATGGTCTGGGGCGGTGGCTTCATCGGCGCGAAGCTCGGCGCGCTCGACTTCGCCGGCGGCACCGCGGTCCACATCAATGCGGGCGCGGCCGCGCTCGCCTTGGCGCTGGTGCTCGGCAAGCGGGTCGGCTGGCCACGGGACGCCATGAAGCCGCACAACGTGCCGATGGTGGCGCTCGGCGCCGGCCTGCTCTGGTTCGGCTGGTTCGGGTTCAACGCGGGTTCGGAGCTGACCGCCGACTCGACCACGGCCATCGCGTTCCTCAACACCCAGGTGGCCACCGGCGCTGCCGTCCTCGGCTGGATCATCGTCGAGTGGCTGCGCAACGGTAAGGCGACGCTGGTCGGGGCCTCCTCCGGCGCGATCGCCGGTCTGGTCGCGATCACGCCGGCCTGTGCGTTCGTCGCACCCTGGGCCGCCGTCCTGCTCGGGCTGGTGGCCGGCGCCGTCTGCGCGCTCGCCATCGGCCTGAAGTACAAGCTCGGCTACGACGACTCGCTCGACGTGGTCGGGGTGCACTTCGTCGGCGGTTGGATCGGCTGCCTCTGGATCGGGCTCTTCGGCACCAGTTCGGTCAGTTCCCTCGTCTCCCGGGAGGGGCTCTTCTACGGCGGCGGAGCGACCCAGCTCGGCGTGCAGGCGCTGAGCGCGCTGATCGTCACCGTCATCTCCTTCGTGATCGCGTACGCCCTCGCCTTCCTGATCGAGAAGACCATCGGGTTCCGGGTGGCCGCCGAGGCCGAGGCCGACGGCATCGACATCGCGGAGCACGCGGAGAGCGCGTACGACCTCTCCCCGGCCGGCGGCAGCGGCGGCGCGTTCGCGATGGCCGGCATCGGCGCGCCCGTGGCCGGTGGCACCGAGCCGGGCGGCGGGACCGCCACTCCGGTCAGCGAGAAGGTCGCCGGTTAACGTTTTCGGATGGAGGGGTTGGACATGAAGCTGGTGACCGCGGTCATCAAGCCGTACCAGCTGGACGCGGTGAAGGAGGCCCTGCACGCGTTGGGCGTGGCCGGGCTGACCGTCAGCGAGGTCCAGGGGTACGGGCGGCAGAAGGGGCACACCGAGGTCTACCGGGGTGCCGAGTACACGGTCGAGTTCCTACCGAAGATCCGCGTCGAGGTGCTCACCGACGAGATCGACGTCGAGAAGATCGTCGACGCGATCGTCGCGGCCGCTCGTACCGGCAAGATCGGTGACGGGAAGGTCTGGGTGACCTCGGTGGACGAGGTCGTCCGGGTCCGTACCGGCGAGCGCGGCCTCGACGCTGTGTAGGAGGTCGTCGTCTCCGGCATCGGCGAGCAGGCGCGGCGGCAGCGCGCGGACGGGTACGACAGGTTCCTCACCGCGTTGCTGCCGCCACGTCCCGGGGTCGCGTTGATCGCCGTCGGTGGACTGGGCCGGCGGCAGTGCGCCCCGCACGGCGACCTCGACCTGGTGCTGCTGCACGCCGGAGTACCCGGCATCGACGAGCTGGCCGCCTCGATCTGGTATCCCGTCTGGGACGCCGGCCTCCGGCTGGACCACTCGGTGCGTACCGTCGCCGAGGCGCTCGCGGTGGCCCGGGAGGACGTCAAGGTGGCTCTCGGCCTGCTCGACGCCCGCCTGGTCGCCGGCGACGCGGCGCTCGCCGACTCCCTCATCGGCACCGCCGCCGAACACTGGCGGCGCACCGCGGTACGTCGCCTGCCCAGCCTGCGGGAGATCACCGCCGCACGCTGGCGGGCCCACGGCGAACTGGCCTTCCTGCTCGAAGGTGACATCAAGGAGGCCGCCGGCGGGTTACGCGACCTGGGTGTCCTGCACGCCATCGCGTCCGCCGGGGTCACCGACGCGCTGCGCCCCGCCGTACGGGCCGCGCATCTGCGACTGCTGGACGTCCGCGACGCCCTGCACGAGCAAGCCGGCCGCCGGGTGGACCGCCTGATCGCGCAGGAGCGCGACGGCGTGACCGCCCGGCTCGGGTTGCGGCAACCCCGGCTAGGCGCGGCGGGGGTGGGGCACGACGGTGACCTGCTGCTGCGCCGGGTCGCCGGCGACGCCCGTACCGTCAGCCACGCCTTCGACGACGCGTTCCGCGCGGTCGAGCGGCTGCGGGCCGGTCGGTCGCGGCCCGGCGGTGCCCGCCCGGTACGCCGTCCGGTGGCCCGCGACGTGGTCGAGCACGACGGGGAACTCGTCCTGGCCCGCACCGCCATCGACGCCCGCCCGGACCCGAGCCTGTCGCTGCGGGTGGCGGCCGCGTCGGCCACCACCGGGCTGCCGATCGCCCGAGCCACCTGTGAGTGGCTGGCCGCGTACTGCCCGCCGCTGCCCGCACCCTGGCCGGCCGAGGCCCGGGACGCCCTGATCACCCTGCTCGGCGCCGGCCCCGGCCTGGTGCCCGCCTGGGAGACCTGCGACCGGTTCGGGCTGGTCGACCGCTGGCTGCCGGAGTGGACCCGGATGCGCAGCCTGCCCCAGCACAATCCGGTGCACCGGTTCACCCTCGACCGGCACCTGGTGCAGACCGCGTGCGAGGCGAGCCGGCACATCCGGGACGTGGACCGCCCCGACCTGCTGCTGCTCGCCGCGCTGCTGCACGACGTCGGCAAGGGGCTGCCCGGACCGGGGCCCGGCACGGAGGCCGAGGACCACAGCACGGTGGGCGCCCCGATCGCCGAGGCGGTGGCGGCCCGGATCGGGCTGGGCGAGCCGGAGGTGGCGCTGATCGGCAGTCTGGTCCGGCTGCACCTGCTGCTGCCCGACGTGGCGACCCGGCGGGACCTCGCCGACCCGGTCACCATCGCCGGGGTGGCGGATGCCGTCGGTGACCCCGCGACCCTCGACCTGTTGCACGCTCTGGTCCGGGCCGACGCCGCGGCCACCGGCCCCGCCGCCTGGTCCCAGTGGAAGGGCAGACTCGTCGCCGAGCTGGTCGCCCGGGTCGGGACCGCACTCGACACCGGCGCCCTGCCGGCCCCACCCGCGCCGGACCGGGCGCTGCTGGCCGAACCGCTGCCGGTGATCCGGGTCAGCGACGACCGGGTGGCCGTCGCCGCCGCGGACCGCCGCGGTCTGCTCGCCACGGTGGCCGGCTGCCTGGCCCTGCACCGGCTGGAGGTGGTCGCGGCGGACGCCACGGCCGTCGACGGGCGGGCCCTGGTCGAGTGCCGGGTGCAGCCACGCTACGGCCTGGCGCCCGATCCGATCGCGGTCGGCGCCGACCTGCGCCGGGCGGTCGCCGGTGACGTCTCGGTCACCCAGCGCCTCCGTGGCCGGGCCCTCGCGGCCCGCGCGTCGGACGCCGCCCCGCGGGTGGTCTGGCATCGGGAGGCCGCCACCGGCGCGGTGCTGCTGGAACTGCGCGCCGCCGACGCCGCCGGGCTCCTCTACCGGGTGACCCGGGCGCTCGACGAGGCCGGCGCCCAGGTCCGAGCCGCCCGCATCGCCACCCTCGGCGGGGACGTGGTCGACACCTTCTATCTGGTCGGGGGTTGGCCCGAAGAGACGACCCGGACCCGACTGGAGGCCGCCGTCCTCGACGCGGTCTGAGCCGGTGCCGCCCGGCTCGCTCCTGTCGGTCGGCCCGGTCGTCCTGTCCGGCCCCTCGTCCCGCCCGGCCCGGTCGTCCCGACAGGCCCGCCGCCCGGGCCCGGTGGCCTCGCCAGGCCCGCCCGGCCAGGCCCGCCCGCCCGGCCCGGTCCGTCCGCCCGGCCCGGCCCGGCCCGGTCCGCCCGCCCGGCCAGGCCGGACCGTCCCGGCCTGGCGTCCGATGCCGCGGGCTGGGTGGGCTACGTCGTGACGCGTAGTCGAAGAGCCGTCCGCCGACCGACGCGCGCGGGCCCGACGAGCGGAATCCTGGCCGGCAGGCTCGGGAACGTCGGCGTGGGCGCTCCGGGGTGCAGAATCTGCTCAACGCCATCGCCGCGCCGCTGCCGGGCCGGGCGGCCCTGCTGCACCGACCGGCCCGCAGGCCGGTTGTCCGGCCGTCGCGCCGGACGCTCCTCAGCGTCGGCGGTGCATCGACCTGCGGGTGGGCACGACGGGTTTCGACGGGAGGATGGGCGTGGACGGGAGACGGCCCGGGTGGCGGGAGATCGCCGGTGACCTACCGCTCGCCCTCGCGCTGCTCGTCGTCGGGCTGGTCGGCACCGGTCCGGCCACCGCCGAACAGAGCGTGACGGCCGACGGCTCGGCGTACGTGCCGGTGGTGGTCGCCGCGCTGGCGCTGGCCGTCCGGCGCCGGTGGCCGTTCGTCACGCTGGCGGTGACCGTCCTGTCCGTCGCGGCCTACCTGGTGCTCGATTACCCGTACGGGCCGATCCTGCTGTCGTTGCTCGTCGCCGTCTACAGCGTCGCCGCGCACCGCACCCTGCGACCGGCGGCGATCGGTGCCGCGGCGGCGCTCGTGCTGTTGACCGTGCACGTCTTCACCGATTCCAGCTCGCTGGGAGTTTTGGGGCTGATGCCGGCGGTGGCCTGGGTCGTGGTGCCGTTCGCGGTCGGGACCACCGTGCGGCTCGGCCGGGAGGCCGCCGCCCGCGCCCGGGCCGAGGAGGCCCGCCGGCTGGCCGACGGTGAACGGCTGCGGGTGGCCCAGGAGGTGCACGACGTCGTGGGGCACGGCCTCGCCGCCATCCACATGCAGGCTGAGATCGCGCTGCACCTGCTGGAGAAGCGGCCCGAGCAGGCGCAGACCGCCCTCGCCGCCATCAGTGGTACCAGTAAGGAGGCGCTCGACGAGCTGCGGGTCACGCTGGCGGTGGTCCGTCGAGGTGACGGCCCGGCCGATCGGGCGCCGGCGCCGGGCCTGGGTCAGGTGCCGGCGCTGCGGGACCGGCTGGCCGGTGCGGGGCTGCCGGTCACCGTGCAGATCGACGGGGAGCCGTCGGCGCTGCCGGTCGCGGTGGACCTGGCCGCGTACCGGGTGGTCCAGGAGTCGTTGACCAACGTGCTGCGCCACGCCGGCCCGGCGACCGCCGCGGTGCGGATCCGTTACGCCCCGACCGAGGTGGAGGTGGAGGTGACCGACACGGGTCGCGGCGTCGCCGAGGCCGGGCCCACCACCACCGGTTCCGGACTGGCCGGCATGCGGGAGCGGGTCACCGCGCTGGGCGGGTCGTTCGCGGCCGGGCCTGCCGCCGATGGTGGTTTCCGGGTCCACGCGAGGCTGCCGCTGGAGGAGCGCTCATGATCAAGGTGTTGATCGCCGACGACCAGGACCTGGTGCGGATCGGGCTGCGGGCCCTGGTGGAGAGCGAGGAGGGCCTGACCCTCGTGGGGGAGGCCGCGGACGGGCTGGCCGCCGTGGAGGTCGCCCGGCGGGAGCGCCCCGACGTGGTCCTGATGGACGTCCGGATGCCCGGGGTGGACGGCATCGAGGCGACCCGCCGGATCGTGGCCGACCCGGAGCTGTCCGGCACCCGGGTGATCGTGCTGACCACCTTCGAGCTGGACGAGTACGTCTTCGACGCGTTGCGCCACGGCGCGAGCGGGTTCCTCACCAAGGACACCCGGCCGGCCGAGTTGCTCCGGGCGATCCAGCTGGTGGCCGAGGGGGAGGCCCTGCTCTCGCCCTCGGTGACCCGGCGGGTGGTGCAGGAGTTCGCCACCCGGCCGTCCCGGGTGCCCCGCCCGCACCCTCGGCTCGGCACGCTCACCGACCGGGAACGCGAGGTGGTGGGGCTGGTCGGTGAGGGGTTGAGCAACGAGGAGATCGCCGAGCGGCTGGTGGTCAGCCCGGCCACGGCGCGTACCCATGTGAGCCGGGCGATGGTCAAGCTCGCCGCGCGGGACCGGGCCCAGCTGGTCGTCTTCGCGTACCAGTCAGGCCTGGTCGATTTCTGATCTTCTGGTGTTGCGCCGGCGTCTGCTGGACCGGTTCGACCTCGTCGGGGCCGATCCGCGCCGGTTCGAGCCCGAAAGGGTGGAGGTAGTCGCGCCCGCGGCCCCGCCGAGCGTTGCTCCACCCGCCGAGATCGCGCTCGAACCTGGATGTAGTGGCCTCGCCGGGCGATGGATGCCACTACTCCCGGGAAACAGCACGATCTTGGCGCGGGGCGCGGGGCGCGGGGCGCGGGGCGCGGGGCGCGGGGCGCGGGGCGCGGGGCGCGGGGCGCGGGGCTGGGCCGGTGGGAAGCACCCGGGAGGTGGGACGGTTACCCTTGCGGTGGCCGTCCTTGTGCGTGTCGGCCGCCATGTGCCCGCCGGAACACTGACAAACGGGATGTTCGCGTGTTTGACACCTTGAGTGACCGCCTCTCCGGGATCTTCACCAAGCTCCGCGGCAAGGGTCGGCTCACCGACGCCGACATCGACGCCACCGCCCGCGAGATCCGTCTCGCGCTGCTGGAGGCGGACGTCGCGCTGCCGGTCGTCAAGGGCTTCATCGCCAACGTCAAGGAGCGGGCCCGCGGCGCGGAGGTCTCGCAGGCCCTCAACCCGGCCCAGCAGATCGTCAAGATCGTCAACGAGGAGCTGATCAACGTCCTCGGCGGCGAGGGGCGACGGCTCCAGTTCGCCAAGCAGCCGCCGACCGTGATCATGCTGGCCGGCCTCCAGGGTTCCGGTAAGACCACCCTCGCCGGCAAGCTGGCCCGCTGGCTCAAGGCCCAGGGGCACCAGCCGCTGCTCGTGGCCGCCGACCTCCAGCGTCCCAACGCGGTCGGGCAGCTCCAGGTGCTCGGTGGCCGCGCCGGCGTCGAGGTGTACGCCCCGGAGCCCGGCAACGGCGTCGGCAACCCGGTCCAGGTGGCCCGGGACTCGATCGAGCACGCCCGGCGGGCGGCCCGGGACATCGTCATCGTCGACACCGCCGGCCGGCTCGGTATCGACGCCGAGATGATGCAGCAGGCCGCCGACATCCGTGACGCGGTCGACCCCGACGAGGTCATCTTCGTCATCGACGCGATGGTCGGTCAGGACGCGGTGCGTACCGCCGAGGCGTTCCGCGACGGTGTGGGCATCACCGGCGTCGTCCTGTCGAAGCTCGACGGTGACGCCCGCGGTGGTGCGGCCCTCTCCGTCCGCGAGGTCACCGGGCAGCCGATCCTCTTCGCCTCCACCGGTGAGAAGCTCGAAGACTTCGACATCTTCTACCCGGACCGGATGGCCAGCCGGATCCTCGGCATGGGCGACGTCCTCACTCTGATCGAGCAGGCCGAACAGGCCTTCGACGCCGATCAGAAGGAGAAGATGACCGCCAAGCTGATGGGCGGCGAGCAGTTCACCCTGGAGGACTTCCTCGACCAGCTCATCGCGGTCCGCCGGATGGGCCCGATCGCCAACGTGCTGGCCATGATGCCCGGCATGGGGCAGATGAAGGACCAGCTCGCCGAGCTGGACGACAAGCACTTCGACCGGGTCACCGCGATCATCCGGTCGATGACCCCGTCCGAGCGCACCAACCCGAAGATCATCAACGGCTCTCGCCGGGCGCGTATCGCCAACGGCTCCGGGGTCACGGTGATGGACGTTAACCAGCTGCTCAACCGCTTCGCCGACGCGCAGAAGATGATGAAGCAGATGGGCGGCATGATGGGCCTGCCCGGCGGCCGCCGCAAGGCGACCAAGTCCCCGAAGAACAAGCGCAAGGGCACGAAGGGCGGCGGACGTCCCCGTGCCGGGGCGGGGCTGCCCGGTGGCCTCCCGGGCGGCATGCCGCAGTTGCCGGCCGGGATGGACCCGAACGACCTCGCGAACCAGGGCCTGCCGCCCGGCTTCAAGCTGCCGAAGATCGACTTCAACAAGCTCGGCAAGGGGGACAAGCGCGGCTGAGCGCCTGTCGGTGACGGGCGGGCCGACTGAAGGGCGCCGAGAACTCGAACCGGGCCGCGCACAGCGGCGAGGCGGGTGCGGTGCGGCGTACCGCGCGCGGATCAGGTAGGACTGTGCACATGGCTCTGCATCTGCGCGGTGTGCTGCTCCCCGACGACGAGGTCCGCGATCTCTGGCTGGTCGGTGACCGGGTGACCTTCGAGCCGGTGCCCGGTGCCGAGACGGTCGCCGACGGGGGCTTCGTGCTGCCCGGGCTGACCGACGCGCACTGCCACATCGGCATCGCCCGGGGCGGGGCCCCGATCACCTCGCTCGACCAGGCCCGGGAACTGGCCCGCGTCGACCGCGACGCCGGGGTGCTGGCCATCCGCGACGCCGGCTCCCCGTACCCGTACCCGGAACTCGACGACGAGCCGGACCTGCCGCGACTGGCCCGCGCCGGCCGGCACGTCGCCCCGCCCAAGCGCTACCTGCGCGACATCGGCTTGGAGGTCGGCGCCGGTGAGGTGGCCGCCACGGTGGCCGAGCAGGCCGGCGCCGGCAACGGCTGGGTCAAGCTGGTGGGCGACTGGATCGACCGGGGGGTCGGTGATCTCGCTCCGGCCTGGGACGAGGAGACGATGACCGCCGCGGTCGAGGCGGCCCACGCCGCGGGCGCGCGCGCCGCCGTGCACACCTTCTCCGAATCGGCCGTGGAGATCATGGTGCGGGCCGGGGTGGACTCGGTCGAGCACGGCACCGGCCTCAGCCTCGACCTGATCGACCTGATGGCCCGGCAGGGGACCGCGCTGGTGCCCACCATGATCAATATCAGGACCTTCGGCGGGATCGCCGACCAGGCGCGCGGCAAGTTTCCCGGCTACGCCGACCACATGCTCGCGCTGCGCGACCGGTTCCCGGAGGTGGTCCGTTCGGCGTACGAGGCGGGCGTGCCGATCTACGTGGGCACCGACGCGGGCGGCGGCATCGACCACGGGCTGGCCGCCGAGGAGATGCTGTTGCTGCACGAGCAGGCCGGCATGGCACCCGTCGACGTGCTCGCCGCCGCGAGCTGGCGGGCCCGGGAGTGGCTGGGCTTCCCCGGCCTGGTCGAGGGTGGCCTCGCCGACCTGACCGTCTACCCGCAGGACCCCCGCGCCGACCTGCGCGTGGTCCGCACCCCCTCCCGCATCATCCTCCGCGGCCAAATCCTCCGCTGATCCCCGCCGGGTGCCCCGGTGATCATGAAGTTGTTGCCCTCCACCTCGGCGTGTCAGGGCAATAACTTCATGATCAACGCGTGAGTGGGCGACGCGAACGGGTGGTGGGGCTCCCGGGGGCGGTGGCGCGGCCGGTGGCGCATAGGATGTGCGGTCATGGCACGCGTGCTCACTCCCCGTGCGGAGGACTTTCCCCGCTGGTACCAGGACCTGATCGCCAAGGCGAAGCTGGCCGACAACGGCCCGGTCCGGGGGACCATGGTGATCCGACCGGCCGGCTACGCCATCTGGGAGCGGATGCAGGCCGAGATGGACGCCCGGATCAAGGCGGCCGGCGCGGAGAACGCGTACTTCCCGCTCTTCATCCCGGAGAACTACCTCAAGCGCGAGGCCGAGCACGTCGAGGGCTTCTCGCCGGAGCTGGCGGTGGTCACCCACGGCGGTGGGAAGCAGCTCGCCGAGCCGGTCGTGGTGCGCCCCACCAGCGAGACGGTGATCGGCGAGTTCATGGCCAAGTGGGTCGACTCGTACCGGGACCTGCCGCTGCTGCTCAACCAGTGGGCCAACGTGGTCCGCTGGGAGCTGCGCCCCCGGATCTTCCTGCGCACCAGCGAGTTCCTCTGGCAGGAGGGCCACACCGCGCACGCGACGCGGGAGGACGCGCGCGCGTACGCCCGGCGGATCCTGCACGAGGCGTACGAGGACCTGATGGTCAACGTGCTGGGCATCCCGGTCGTCGTCGGGCTCAAGACCACCCGGGAGCGGTTCGCCGGGGCCATCGCCACCTACACCTGCGAAGGCATGATGGGTGACGGCAAGGCCCTCCAGATGGGCACCAGCCACGAGCTGGGGCAGAACTTCGCCAAGGCCTTCGACATCAGCTACTCCTCCGCCGAGGGCGGCCGGGAGCACGCCTGGACGACGTCCTGGGGCACCTCCACCCGGATGCTCGGCGGCCTGATCATGGCCCACGGCGACGACAACGGACTGCGGGTGCCGCCGAAGCTGGCTCCGGTGCAGGCGTACGTCATGGTGGTCAAGGACGGCGAGGGCGTGGGTGAGGCGGCGGCCAAGCTGCGCGACGCGCTGCGTGACGCCGGCGTGCGGGTGGCGCTGGACGACCGCACCGACACCCCGTTCGGCCGCCGCGCCGTGGACGCCGAGCTGCGTGGCTACCCGGTACGCGTCGAGGTCGGCCCGCGCGACCTGGCCGCCGGCAACGCCGTGGTGGTCCGCCGTACCGACGGCTCGAAGTCGCCGACACCGGTGGCCGACGTGGTCGGCGCGGTGCTGGCCGCGCTCGCGGCCGACCAGCAGGCGCTGCACGACCAGGCGCTGGCCTTCCGGGAGTCGCACACCATCGAGGTGAGCACCCTCGCCGAGGCGATCGAGGCGGCCGGTACCGGCTGGGCCCGGGTGCCCTGGTCCGCGGTGGGTGTCGAGGGTGAGGCCGAGGCGAACGGTCAGGGCGTCACCGTGCGCTGCCTGCTGCGGGCCGACGGCTCGGTTCCCGACACGCAGGACGAACCCGACCTGGTCGCCATCCTCGCCCGCTCCTACTGAGGTTTCACCGAGGGCCCTTCCCGACGCCTGTGGCAGCGGGAGGGGCCCCTGTCAATGCCGGGGGTTGAGCGACGTGCGTTTCGAGACCGGACGGCTGATCATGCATCGCAGTGTGCGACGGGGCCGGATCGGCTGGGTACGACCGGGGCGCGTGGTCAGCGACGACGAACGGGGCCTGCTGGTCTGGATCGCCCCGGACTCGCCGGTGGCCCACGAGGTCACCGAGGCGGGGCGGGGCATGCGGGCGATGCCGTTCGCCGAGTGGATCACCTCGTCGTACCGGCTGGAGCGCGGCCGGTGGAACGGGCCGGGCCTGCTCAAGTTCCTGCCCGCGGGTGCCGCCCACTCGGTCTGGTGGTTCTCGGACCCGCACGGCCGGTTCGCCCACTGGTACGTGAACCTGGAGGAACCGGGCGTGCGCTGGGACGACGGCGCCGTCGCCGGGGTGGACGTGGTCGACCAGGACCTGGACGTGGTGGTCCGCCCGGACCGCAGCTGGCAGTGGAAGGACGAGGACGAGTTCGTTGAGCGGCTCGCCTATCCGGACGACTACTGGGTGGCCGACGAGGCGGCCGTGCGGGCGGAGGGCAAACGCGTGATCGCCATCGCCGAGGCCGGGGAGTTCCCGTTCGACGGCACATGGTGCGACTTCACCCCGCCGGCCGAGTGGGTCGCGCCGGACACGCTGCCGGCCGGCTGGGACCGGCCTCCGGTGCGCTGACCGTGGTATGGCTCACCCTTTCCGGCGGCGCGAGCGGGTTCGTGACGCCTCCGGTGTGAGCGATCGGCATCGGATCTGGCAGAATGGGGCGCTGGTATCCGGCGCGCGCTCCGGCGCCCTCTAACCCGGGCGCGTCGCCAGTCCACCGAGTAGTCTCCGGCCCAACCCCACTGTGCCGGTCGGCGCTCACCCGTGCACACCGCCCCACCGGGGCCGGTGAGATCGCAACAGGAGCGAAACAACCGTGGCCGTAAAGATCCGGCTTCTGCGGATGGGCAAGATCCGCAACCCGCAGTACCGCATCGTCGTCGCCGACTCGCGCACCAAGCGTGACGGCCGGGCGATCGAGTTCGTCGGGATCTACCAGCCGAAGGAAGACCCTTCGGTGATCGAGGTCAAGTCGGACCGGGTCCAGTACTGGCTGTCCGTCGGCGCCCAGCCGAGCGAGGCGGTTCAGCGGCTGCTGGAGCTGACCGGTGACTGGCAGAAGTTCAAGGGCCTCCCCGCGCCGCCGCCGCTGAAGGTGGCCGCCGAGAAGGCTGACCGGACGGCGGCCTACGAGGCCGAGGCGAAGGCCGCGGCCGGGCTGGGCACGACCGAGGCGAAGCCGGCGAAGAAGGCGGCCAAGGCCGCCGAGGCGCCGGCCCAGACCGAGGAGCAGGCCGGTGCGGACTCCGGCGAGCAGGCCTGACGTGGCACTGCGTCCCGCGTTGGAGCACCTCGTCAAGGGGATCGTCGACCACCCGGACGACGTGCGCGTCCGGATGGTCGACTCTCGTCGGGGTAAGCGGCTCGAGGTCCGCGTGCACCCTGAGGACCTCGGCACGGTGATCGGGCGGTCCGGCCGGACGGCCAAGGCGCTGCGCCAGGTCATCGGCTCCATCGGCGGGCGCGGCGTACGCGTCGACATCGTCGACTCGTACTGATGCTGCTCATCGTCGGCAGGATCGGTAAGCCGCACGGGATCCGCGGTGAGGTCACCGTGGAGGTGCGGACCGACGAACCGGATGTGCGGTTCGCCCCAGGCGCGGTGCTGCGCACCGAGCCTGGGGCGACGCCCCGGGCTGTACCGTCCGAGGGTCGTGTGCTGCGCACCGAGCCTGGGGCGACGCCCCGTACGTCGGCCGGGTCCGAACCGGGCGTGCCGTACCGGGTTCCGGCCGAGCTGGTCGTCGAGTCGGTGCGTTGGCACCAGGGGCGGCTCCTGGTCGCCTTCGAGGGTGTGCTCGACCGTGATGTCGCCGAGGCGCTGCGCGGCACCCTCGTCGGGGTGGAGAGCTCGGAGGTCGCTCCGCCGGAGGACCCGGAGGAGTTCCACGACCACCAGCTCGTGGGGTTGAGTGTGGTCACCCCGACCGGTGAACGGCTGGGCGAGGTGGCCCGGATCGACCACGCCCCCGCCTCCGACCTGCTGGTGCTGCGTCGTCCCGAGGGAAAGACGGCCCTTATCCCGTTCGTCAAGGCGATCGTCCCCCAGGTCGACCTCGCCGGGGGCCGTGTCGTCGTCGACCCGCCCGGCGGCCTGCTCGACCTGTAAGGGCCGTGAAGCAGGCCCTGGACCCGCTGGAGCACCCCGTCATGCGCGTCGACATCGTGTCGATCTTCCCGGAGTACTTCTCGCCGCTGGAGCTGTCGCTCATCGGCAGGGCCCGGGCCAACGGCACGCTGCGGCTGGCCGTGCACGACCTGCGCACCTGGACCCACGACGTGCACCGCACGGTCGACGACACGCCGTACGGCGGCGGACCGGGCATGGTGATGCGACCGGAACCGTGGGGCGAGGCACTGGATGCCCTCGTGCCGCCGGGGGCGGCCCCGCCCCGGCTCCTGGTGCCCTCGCCGGCGGGCGCACCCTTCACCCAGGCGATGGCGCACGAGCTGGCCGCCGAGAAACACCTGCTCTTCGCCTGCGGGCGGTACGAGGGCATCGACCAGCGGGTGCTCGACCACGCCGCGACGCGGATGCCGGTCACCGAGGTCTCCCTCGGCGACTACGTGCTCTTCGGCGGTGAGGTCGCGGTGCTGGTGATCCTGGAGGCGGTGACCCGGCTGCTGCCCGGGGTGCTCGGCAACGCGGGCTCGCTGGACGAGGAGTCGCACGCCCACGGGCTGCTGGAGGCGCCGGTCTACACGAAGCCGCCGAGCTGGCGGGGGCACGACGTGCCCGAGGTGCTCCGCTCCGGCGACCACGGCCGGATCGCCCGCTGGCGCCGCGAGGAGGGGCTGTTGCGTACCGCCACGCGCCGCCCCGACATGCTCGACGCGCTCGACCCGGAAAACCTGGACAAACGGGACCGCGCCGCGTTGGATCGGGCCGGATTTCAGCTGCCCCCGGGGGATGTGGCAAAGTAGAGGGGTTGCCGCAGTCGGCCGCGCCGCGGACGGCTGCGAGGATCCTCGACCGGCGTCGGCTCCATGACCGCCATCCGGGGATCAGAATCACCCATTCGCGCACCGACTGACGGTGCGCCGTGAGCCTTACGAGGACGCAGCGATGAACATCCTGGACGCCCTTGACGCCCAGTCGAAGCGGGTCGACCTTCCCGACTTCCGCGCCGGTGACACCGTTAAGGTGCACGCGCGGGTCGTCGAGGGTAACCGGTCCCGTGTCCAGATCTTCCAGGGCGTGGTCATCCGCCGCCAGGGTGACGGACTGCGCGAGACCTTCTCGGTCCGCAAGATCAGCTTCGGCGTCGGTGTCGAGCGGACCTACCCGCTGAACAGCCCGGCGATCGACCGGATCGAGATCGTGACCCGCGGTGACGTCCGCCGGGCCAAGCTCTACTACCTCCGCGAGCTGCGCGGCAAGAAGGCCAAGATCAAGGAGAAGCGGGAGAAGCAGCCGAGCTGACTTCCCGCTCGCCACGCCTGAGCTGCACCTATGCCGCGCCCGACCCATCGCACTACCCTGGGCGGCGCGGGCGCAGCGAGGCTATCGCCCCGCGACGCCGCGGGGAGCTGTTCACTGCCGCCCGTGGAGCCTCACCGAGGCTCCCGGGCGGTGGTGTCGTTTCTGGGGACTGGGGAGTGGCGTGGCGCAGTCGATTGACGAGGACGGCACCGTCGACCCGTGGCGCCGCCGGGTCCGCCGTACCCGCCGCCAGATGCCGCTCTGGCAGGAGCTGCCGCTACTGCTCGTCGTCGCGTTCTGCCTCGCGGTGCTGATCCGCACCTTCCTGCTCCAGGCCTTCTTCATTCCCTCCGGCTCCATGGAGGACACGCTGCTCGTCGGCGACCGGGTGTTGGTCAACAAGGTCGTCTACGACGTGCGCGACCCGGTGCGCGGCGAGGTGGTGGTCTTCCGGGGCACCGACCGCTGGGCGCCGCAGGTCGACGGGGAGCAGCAGATCGGCTTCGTGGACAAGCTCGGCCGCACTGTGGGTGACCTGGTCGGGGTGAGCCGCCCCGGTGAGAAGGACTTCATCAAACGGGTCATCGGCGTGCCGGGGGACCGGGTGCGGTGCTGCGACGAGCAGGGCCGCGTCACGGTCAACGGCACGCCGTTGGACGAGACGTACGTCATCCGGGATTCTCCGCTGGACGTCCCGCCCAACCCCAAGGAGTGCCGGTCACGGCGCTTCGACGAGGTGGTGGTCCCGCCGGGCCAGATCTTCGTGATGGGTGACCACCGACTGGTGTCCCAGGACGCCCGCTGCCAGGGGCCGGTGCCGATCGACAACGTCATCGGACGGGCCTTCCTGGTGGTCTGGCCGTCGTCGCGGTGGAGCAGCCTTTCCGTCCCGGCGACGTTCGGCGACGTCTCGGGGCCGGTCGTCGCGTCCCCGTCCGGGCCGCCGCCCGTACGGCCGACTCCGGACGGCGGCGTGCTGCTGATCCTGCCGCTCACGGTCGCGCTGGGCCGTTCTCGCGCGTTCCGGTCGGTGCCGTTCAGCCGAGGGACGTAGGCTCCTTGGCGTGATTGACGAGCAGACCGACAAGCCGCGCAGCTCCTTCTGGAAGGAACTGCCGATTCTGCTGGGTGTGGCCATCCTGGTCGCGGTGCTGGTGCGCTTCTTCGTGCTGCAGACCTTCTTCATCCCCTCCCAGTCCATGGAGAACACCCTCCAGATCGATGATCGGGTGCTGGTCAACAAGCTGGTGTACGACTTCCGGTCGCCGCACCGCGGCGAGGTCGTGGTCTTCAAGGCGCCGGTCGAGTGGAGCGGCCGGGAAGGTGAGGACTTCATCAAGCGGGTCATCGGCGTCGGCGGCGACCACGTCGTCTGCTGCGACGCAGAGGACCACCTGGTGATCAACGGTCAGCCGCTGGTCGAGCCGTACATCTTCTCCAAGGACGGGCAGCAGGACAGGCCCGCGGACCAGGAGTTCGACGTCACCGTGCCCGAGGGGCGGCTCTGGGTGATGGGCGACCACCGCTCGGCCTCGGGAGACTCGCTCGAACATTGGCAGCAGTCCGGTCAGGACATCACCGCGGCCACCATCGACGAGGACGAGGTCGTCGGACGGGCCTTCACGATCTTCTGGCCCGTCAACCGGGCCAGGTGGTTGAGCGTGCCGGAACAGTACGACTCGATCCCGAACTCCTGAGCCCCCGGGCGGGCGTGGGCGATGGGCGGCCGGTCTGGCAGGCTGGGGCGGTGACCGTCTACACCCCTCGACGTGCGGCCCGGGTGCTTCTGGTCAACGCGGACGACCGGGTGCTGCTCTTCGCCGGCTTCGATCCGGCCCGCCCCGAGCACCGGTACTGGTTCACCCCGGGCGGCGGGCTCGACCCGGGCGAGCCCCCGGCGGCCGGCGCGGCGCGCGAGCTGGCCGAGGAGACCGGGCTTCGGCTGACCCCTGCCGAGCTGGGTGAGCCGGTCTGGCAGGACAAGATCGAGTACCCCTTCGGCGGGGTCTGGTACCGCCAGGAACAGCAGTTCTTCCTGGTCCGGGTGCCGTCGTGGGAGGTGGACACGGCGGGCTTCGACGACGTCGAGCAGGCCAGCGTCACCGGGCACCGCTGGTGGTCGGTCGCCGAGCTGGCAGCGAGCGACGAGCTGCACTACCCGGTGGACCTGGTCGCCGTCCTGTCCCGCGTGCTCGCGACCCCGGACGGGCCGGCGAGCGCGGTCGCCGAGGGCGCGGTCCCCACAGGCGGACCGGTGGACGGCGCGCCATGCTGACCCCGCCACGCACGATAGTGCGCCGGGAGGCCGGGCTGTACGCGCTGGAGCGGGCGCTGCAGCGGCGTGGCTTCCAGCACGTGGCCGGGGCCGACGAGGCCGGCCGGGGAGCCTGCGCCGGCCCGCTGGTCGCCGCCGCGGCGATCCTTCCGGAGGGCCGGCGTGGCGAGATCGAGGGTCTGGCCGACTCGAAGCTGCTGACCCCGGCGAGCCGGGAGCGGGTCTACGGCGAGGTGATCGCCCGGGCGCTCGCGTACGCCGTGGTGATCATCCCGGCCGAGGAGGTCGATGCCCGGGGGCTGCACGTGTGCAACGTCGCCGCGATGCGCCGCGCGCTCGCGTCGCTCACCACCCGACCGGAGTACGTGCTGACCGACGGGTTCGGGGTGGACGGGCTGGACGTGCCGGGCCTGGCGGTCTGGAAGGGTGACCGGGTGGCGGCCTGCGTGGCAGCGGCCAGCGTGCTCGCGAAGGTCACCCGGGACCGGATCATGGTGGAGTTGGACGGGACGTACCCGGCGTACGGCTTCGCGGAGCACAAGGGTTACATCACGCCGGAGCACACCGCGGCGCTGCGCGAGCACGGCCCGTGCCGCGAGCACCGCTTCTCGTACGTGAACGTGGCGAGCGTGTCGGGTCGGGACGGGAGCCCCCCACGGGCCCGTCGCCCGGTGGCTGCCGGCCGTCGCGCGCCCACCGGCGAAGCTCCCGACACCCTCTTCGGCGACGGCGAGGGCCCGCTCCTGGGCGGCGCCGCGGTGACGCTCGGCGAGGCGCCGGGAGCGCTTCTGGGCGCCGATTCGGCAGCACCTTCGACCGATGGACCGGCCGCGCTCGCCGACGGGGCGGACGAGCCGATGGAGCGCTCCTGCCCGGCAGGGAGTACCGTCGGCGTGGCGTTGGGCGAGCGGCCTCGACCGTCGACGCCGGTGGGGGAAGATGTGGTCATGGAAGGCGGAGAGCGATGAGCGCGGAAGATCTCGAGAAGTACGAAACCGAGATGGAGCTGCAGCTCTACCGGGAGTACCGCGACATTGTCCGCCAGTTCTCCTACGTCGTGGAGACCGAGCGCCGCTTCTACCTGGCGAATCAGGTCGACCTGCACGTGCGCAACTCCGACGGCGAGGTCTACTTCGAGGTCGAGATGCATGACGCCTGGGTGTGGGACATGTACCGCCCCGCCCGGTTCGTCAAGAACGTCCGGGTCATGACGTTCAAGGATGTGAACGTCGAGGAGCTCGAGAAGCCGGACATCTCGCTTCCTGCCGACTCGGGCTTCGGCGGCTGACCCGCAGGTCCCCTGCCGGCGGTCGCCGCCGGGCACCGCAGCGTCGGAGTCCCCACCCGCCGCCTCATACTCGGGACCGACCATCTCGTCCGGCCTCGCCGGATTCCTCGCTCCACGGCCGGACCCGCCCGCCGGCCGCGTCGACGGTCGGGAGCGGTTACTCCGGAACCACCGCCACCTCGACGCGCTGAACCATGTTGTTGGCGAAACCGCCCCGGTTCCACGGCTGGTCCACGGGCTGCGTACGCCCCGACGCGTCCGTCGCCCGCGCGCTCAGGACGTAACGGCCCGGCTGCGGCGACCACTCGTAGTGCCAACGCCGCCAGGCGAAATCCCCGTCGGTCGACTCGTCCAGAGTGGCCGGTGCCCAGGTCGCGCCGCCGTCCGTGCTCACCTCGACCGACACCACCGGCGCGTGACCGGACCAGGCCCGACCGTCCACCGTGCACGGCCCCGGTCGGACCACCCGGGTGCGGGACATGAAGTCGGGGAAACCGGGCGGGCGCACCAGGGCGCGCGGCTCGATCCGGGTCACCGGCACCCCCGGGTCGTCCGGGTCCTGCCGCAGCCGGTACGCCTGCGCGTTCTGGTAGCCCTGAAACGGTTCGGTCACCACGCTGATCGAACGGAGCCACTTGACGTGTGCCATTCCGTACCAACCGGGCACGATCAGCCGCAGCGGGGCGCCGTGCTGCGGCAGCAGCGGAGCGCCGTTCATCTCGTACGCCAGCAGCACCTCCTCACGCAGCGCGTCCGTGACCGGGAGCGCCCGCTGGAAATCCTGCTCGACACCGCGCTCGATGCCGTGGTCCGCGCCGGTGAACACCACGTCGACCGCGTCCACGGAGACGCCCGCCTCGCGCAGCAGCGGAGCCAGTGGCGTGCCGGTCCATTCCGCGTTCCCGACCGCCTCCACCAACCAGGGCTGGCTCACCGGCCGGGGCTCGAGCAGCGCCCGGCCGTTGCCGGCGCACTCCAGAGTGACCCGGCGGGTGACCCGGGGACGCTCGCGCAGCTCGGCCAGGGTCACTGTCAGCGGCCGGTCCACCGCGCCGTCGACGGTGAGCGCGTGCGTCGCGGGATCCAACTCCGGGATGTCGTAATGGATCAGCAGGTAGTGCAGCCCGGCCGGAGTGACGTCGTAGCGCAACGCCTCCAGCGGGATTCCGTGGTTGCGGGCCGCCAGCTGCAGCTCCTCGGCGCTGATCCCCGTGCCGGGCTCGGAAAGCCGGGAAGGGCCGCTGACCTCGGTCGCATCCGGCAGATCCAGGTCGTCAACGGCCGTCACGGTGATACCCCCGTCCCCACGGCGGCTGCTCCACCGTGCCCGCCCCAGCTTAGGACGGGTCGCCGCGCCGCAGTACACCCGCAGCACTGCGGAGCGTGGTGGACGACACAACCGCGCCGGCCACCGCGTCCCACATTCGCGCCGGCCGCGCCGTCGACGACCTCGCGCGCAGCGCCGTGCCCCGGGGCGACCTCGTTCAGGTGCGCTCGACGAACTCGAACATCCGCTCGCCGGCGGGGAGCGGCCGGGGCGCACCGAGGAAGCGGTGCACGCCCACCCCGATCCGGTCGGCCGGGGAGGTCACCGCGACCGGCGTGAATCCTTCCGCCACGAACCAGTCGCAGATCGTGGGCACCAGGTCGGGGGCGCGCCGGTGCCGGGTCCAGAAGACCGTCCCGCCGGTGGCGCAGAGCGCCGCGCAGTGTCGGACGGTGGCGCGGATGTCCGCGTCGGAGATGTTGCCGAAGACGCCGCACACGAGCACGAGGTCGGCCGGAGCGAGGTCCGCGTACGCGTCGGCGCGTGCGGCGTCGTCCACCACCACCTGCACCCCGGTCAGGCCGGCGGCTCGCGCCGCGGCGGCGGCGATCTCGGCGTTGCGGGGATCCAACTCGACCAGGCGGGCCGTCACGTCGTCCCGGCGTGGATGGGTAGCGAGCACCGGGATCAGGTCCCGGCCCTGACCGGCGCAGAGACTGATCGCGCGCAGCGGGCCGGCGGGGGCCTGGTCCAGCGCGTCGTGGAGCTGCCGTCGTATCTCGGCCAGTCGCCGGGCGAGTGCCGAGCCGGGCCGGTCGTAGTCGTCGTGCCAGGCGTACCAGTCCCGAGTCACCGCGCCAGCCTAGGCGGGCACGGCGCCTAGCACAGCAGCCGAGCGAGCGGGCACTGTCCACAGGACGTCCGGTTGTCCACAGCGGAGGCACGAGTCGAAGCGCTGCTCGCCGGCATCGGGCAGGCTGCGACCCATGCGACTGCGACCGCCTCCTCCGCCCCGTACCGCCGTCGGTCCCCGTACCGCCTCGCCGGGTCGTGTCGCCTCGCCGGGTCGTGCCGCCCGGCTGGGTCGTGCCGCCTCGGAGCAGCGCCGTCACCGCCTGTTGTGCCGCCTCACCGCGCGACGCTGGCTGCCGGTTCCGGCGGGTGTCGTGCTACTCCTGGTCACGCAGCCGGCCGCGGCGGCCCCGTCCGCCGGTCGCGACAGCTCGCCGGGTGGCGGATCGGTCCGGGCGACGGCGGCGAGCCGTTGGTCGATGTCGGTCGAAAGCGGCTTCGGTTGGCCCGTCGACGGGCCACCGCGGCCGGTTCGCCGCTTCGACCCGCCGCCGCAGCCGTGGCTGCCGGGGCATCGTGGTGTCGACCTCGCTGTCGCGGTGGGTGCGCCGGTGCGCGCCGCCGGTCCGGGCACCGTGCTGTTCGCCGGGATGGTGGCCGGGCGGCCGGTGGTCACCGTCGGGCATGCCGACGGGTTGCGGACCACCTACGAGCCGGTGGGGCCGACGGTCACCGCCGGCGACGCGGTCCCCAGCGGGGCGCCGCTCGGCGTCCTGCAGGCCGGTCACGCAGGCTGTCCGGCGGCGGCCTGCCTGCACTGGGGGCTGCGCCGTGGCGAGGAGTACCTCGACCCGCTCGCGTTGCTCGGTCTCGGGCCGGTCCGGCTGCTCCCGCTCGACGGGTCACGACCGGCATGACCGGCCCGACCCGCCCGACCGGCGCGGTCGCCGACCGGCACGACCGCTGACCGGCACGACCGCTGACCGGCACGACCGCTCACCGGCACGGCCGGCGTGGACGCCCTCAGCGCTGGGCGAGCAGCGGTGGTAGCCGGACAGCCAGACGCTCGTACTCGTCGGCCCTGTTGTAAACCTGCCCGCAGAGGCGCAGCCAGCCCCGGCCGTTCCAGGACATCACCGCCACCTCGGTGGCGAGCCGCTCGGCGATGTGCTGCTGCAACGCCCGTGCCGCGTCGATGGTGGTGGCCAGGGCGGGCGGCAGCGGGATGAGCCGCATGGCGACCTCGGGTCCGCCGGGCTCCGGCAGCAGGTCCGGTGCCACCCCGAGCGCGTCCCCGACCACCCGCTGGCCGTACGCCGCCAGCCGGGCGTTGTGAGCGCGTACCCGGTCGACGCCGAGACTACGCAGCGTGAATACGCCCACCGGGGCGGCCAGCCACGCGGTGTAGTCCTGGGTCGCCTGCCACTCCAGCCGGTCCGGGAAGCCGGCCTCCTGCTCCCACGAGACCACCAGCGGCTCGATCCGGTCCCGCCACTGAGGCGCCACGACCAGCACGGCGGTGGCGCGTGGTGCGAATGCCCACTTGTGCAGGTTGCCCACCCAGAAGTCGGCGCCGATGCTCGCCACGGTGGTGGGCAGCATCCCGGGCACGTGCGCCGCGTCCACCAGCACCGGCACCCCGTGCTCGTGGGCGACCGCGACGATCGCGGCGGCCGGGAAGAGCCGGGCTGTCGACGAGGTGAGCTGGTCGACGACGAGCAGGCGCGTCCGGCCGGGGCGCAGAGCGTCCCGCACGGCCTGGACGACCTCCTCGTTGGTCGCGGCCAGCGGAACCGGCAGCACCCGACTCGTCGCCCCGGTACGCCGGCACTCCCGCTGGATGGAGAGCGCGACAGCCCCGTAGCCGTGGTCGGTGCTCAGGATCTCGTCGTCGGGGCGTAGCCCGAGCGACTGGAGCACCACGGCGACGCCGGTGGTGGCGTTGCTGACCAGCGCCGTGCCGTCGGGGTCCGCGCCGATGAAGGAGGCCAGGTGCCGGCGGGTGTGCGCCACCCGATCAACGAGACCCTGGGTGAAGAAACGCAGCGGGTTGGCTTCCATCTCGTCGCGCAGTCGCTGCTGGGCGCGCTGCACGCTGATCGGTACCGCGCCGAACGAGCCGTGGTTGAGGTGACTGACCGCCGGATCCAGGGAGAAGAGCAGGCGGGCGCCCGGAATCGGCTCCGGTGGCTGCGGGACGCTCACCCCGTGATCGTAACGGTGGGTGGATCATCGACGGCGGCGATCGGTCAGGCGCGCGGATGGGCCTGGCGGTAGGCGGAGCGCAGTCGCTCCACCGAGACGTGCGTGTAGATCTGTGTGCTGGCCAGCGAGGAGTGACCAAGCAGCTCCTGCACCGCACGCAGATCCGCGCCGCCCTCCAGCAGATGGGTGGCCGTCGAGTGGCGCAGCCCGTGCGGACTGGTCCGGGGAAGGTCGGCCGCCTCCGCGTAGCCGCTGACGATCCGGCGGGCCGTCGTCGGGTTGAGCCGACCGCCGCGTGCGCCGAGGAACAGCGCGTCCCGGGAGTGCGGTGCGGCCAGCGCACGACGGCCGTGGCGTACCCAGTCGTCGAGCGCGCGTTGGGCCGGCACCCCGTACGGCACGGCCCGCTCCCGGCCCCCCTTGCCGAGCACCCGGATCACCTGGCGCTCGTGGTCGATGTCGGCGAGATCCAGCCCGCACGCCTCACTGACTCGCACGCCGGTGCCGTAGAGCAGCTCCAGCAGCGCCCGGTCCCGCGACAGCAGAGGATCATCGACGCCGTCACCGCCGCTGAGTCGCCCGGGTGCTTCGACCAGCAAGGCCGCCTGATCGACGCGGAGCACGCCGGGCAGCTCCCGGTGCGCCCGCGGGCTGGCCAGCATGGCGCCCACGTCGGCCGGCAGCAGGCCGGACCGGTGCGCCCAGGCACTGAACACCCGGGCCGAAGCGGCGCGCCGTGCCAGCGAGGTGCGGGCGGCGCCGGTCGTCCGAAGACGCGCCAACCAACTGCGCAGCACGGCCAGGTCCACGGTCGCGACGTCGACGCAACCCATCCGCGCAGCGTGGTCCAGGAGCGACACCACGTCGGTGAGGTACGCCCGCACGGTGTGCGCGGAGCGGTTACGGACCCGGGCCAGGTGATCGGCGAACTCGTCGGCGGCGTCGCGCAGCGGAGGCGGCAGCGCCTGATGGACCGCGCGGGTGCCTCGTGCCGCGCGGCTCGTCGCCGCCGCACCAGATCGGCTCGTCGCCGCCGCGCCAGATCGGCGCGGGGCACCACCGCTCGGCGCGGGCCGGTCGTCGGCTGGCATGGCGCACAGCCTACGGGCCTGCGGGGCGGCCGGCCGTCGACCGGGGCGGACGAGCCAGCGCATAGCCGTCCTCGCGGCGGACCACCATGGCGAGCTCCTCGAGCAGGGACAGCTTCCGCATCGCCGTCCGGACGTCCAGTCCGGCCCGAGCCGCCAGCCGATCCACCCCCACCGTGCCGCGGCGGGGCATCGCCTCCAGCAACGACCCGGCGTCGTCGTCGAGGGTGTCGGAAGGGCGGTCCGGCCCGCGCGCCGGAGGAGCCAGGTCCACGCCGATCCGACCCACCTCCTCCAGCACGTGCGCCACGCCGGTGACCAGGCGCGCCTTCGGGTGATCCCGCAGCAGCTCGTGGGCGCCGACGGACATCGCCGACGTGACGGGGCCCGGCACCGCCATGGTCGGCCGATCGATGGCGAGGGCCCGGTGCGCGGTCTGAGTCGCGCCGCTGCGCGCCGACGCCTCCACGACCACCGTCCCGACCGTCCCGGCGGCGATGACCCGGTTGCGGATGAGGAACCGGGGTCGCAGCGGATCGGAACCGGGTGCCCACTCGCTCACCAACAGTCCGGTGTCGGCGATCCGCTCGAAGAGCGCCGCGTTGCCCATCGGGTACGGCCGGTCCACGCCGCAGGCGAGCACCGCCACGGTGAGGCCGCCGGCGTTGAGCGCGCCTCGGTGCGCGGCGGCGTCGATACCGAACGCGCCGCCGGAAACCACCGTCCAGTCCCGGTCCGCCAACCTGTAGCCGAGTTCGGTGGCGACGTGCAGGCCGTAGCCGGTGGCGGCCCGGGCGCCCACCACCGCCACCGAATGCTCAAGCGCCTCGGCCAGCGGCCACGAGCCACGTACCCAGAAGCAGAGCGGCGGCGCCGTCTCCGTGTCCACCCGGCGCTGAGCTTCGGCCAGGTGCAGGCGGTGCAGATCGACCAGGCGTGCCGGCCACTCCTCGTCCTCCGGCGTGATGATGCGCGCGCCGAGTCGCGCCGTGCGTCGCACCGCCTCGGCCGCTACGGCGCGCGGGTCGCCCCCCGCGAGCCGGGCGGCCACCGCGGCGCGCAGCTTCCGGTCGGGCGCGCCACCGTCGAGAAGCAGCTCCAGCGCGGCCAGCGGGCCGAGCTCGTCCACCAGTTGATACACCGACTGGGTGCCCGGCTCGGTGAGCCAGGTCAGCGCGATCCGGGCCAGCGTCCGTTCCTCCCGTTCGCTCATGCCCGGACTCCGCTTCGTTGCGTACCGGCATGAGGCAGGTCCGCACCGGGCTCGATGGTTCGCGCGCTCATGCGCGCACTCCGCTGCGCGGCGTGCCCGTATGAGGCAGGTCAGCACCGAGCTCGACTGTTCGCACGCTCATGTCGCATCTCCCGTCCGCAGTTGAATGGCTTCGAGCACGTCGTCCCGGACCGGCCGAGAGCGCCCGTCCAGGTCCGCGATGGTCCAGGCGAGCCGGATTACCCGGTCGAAGCCCCGCGCCGAGAGCGAGCCGGAGTCGAGCCGGGCGCGCAACTCCGCCGTGTCGGACGCGGGTAGCCGCCACGGTGGCCGCCGCAGGTTTGGCCCGGGGACCTGCCCGTTGAGTCGGTGGCCGAGCCCGGCCCACCGCTCGGCGGCCGCGTCTCGGGCCGTCACCACGCGGCGTGCCACCGCCGCCGACGACTCCCGGTCTCCGTCACCGGCCATCAGCTCGGCGGCCCGTACCGCCGGCAGCTGCACCTGCACGTCGATCCGGTCCAGCAGCGGCCCGGAGAGCCGGCCGAGGTATCGCCGGCGGGCGAGCGGGCTGCACTCGCAGTACGCGTCGCCCGCCGGCTTCGCGCACGGGCAGGGGTTGGCGGCCAGTACCAGTTGCATCAGTGCCGGGTACTCGGTGCCGCCCCGGCTGCGCGCCAGTTGGACCCGGCCGTGCTCCAGCGGCTGGCGCAGCGCCTCCAGGGCGCCCTTGCTGAACTCGGGTGCCTCGTCGAGGAACAGGACCCCGCGATGGGCCAGCGACACCGCGCCCGGGCGGGCGAGCCCAGAGCCCCCGCCGACCAGCGACGGCACGGTCGCGGTGTGATGTGGCGCCTGGAACGGTGGACGGCGCAGCAGCCGACCCCCGGGCGGGAGCAGTCCGGCGATCGAGTGCAGCGCGGTGACCTCCAACGCGGCGTCGTCGTCCAGCTCGGGCAGGATCGACGGAAGGCGCTCGGCGAGCATGGTCTTTCCGGCGCCGGGCGGCCCGAGCAGCGCCAGGTGGTGCCCACCGGCGGCGGCGACCTCGAGGGCTCGTCTGCCCAGCTGTTGCCCGGCCACGTCGGCGAGATCGGGCCCGTCGCCCACCGGCGGTTGGTCGGCGACCGGCGGCTCGATCAACGGGGACCCGTCGCGTACGAAGGAGACCAGCCGGTGCAGCGTGTCGACGGCGCGTACCCGCACGCCGGGGATGACGGCGGCCTCGGCCGCGTTCCCCACCGGGACGATCACCCGCTCGATCCCGGCCCGGGCCGCGGCGGCGACCATCGGCAGCACCCCGCGCACCGGTCGGACGGTCCCGTCCAGACCCAGCTCGCCGAGGATCACCACCCGATCCAGGGGGAGCAGCGGAAGCTCGCCCGACCCGCCGAGCAGAGCCGCCGCGATCGCCAGGTCGAACGCCGAGCCGAACTTCGGCAGGGTGGCCGGTAGCAGGTTCAACGTGATGCGCCGGTTGGGCCAGCGCTGACCCGAGTTGACCACGGCTGCTCGTACCCGGTCCCGGGCCTCGTGCAGGGCGGTGTCCGGTAGCCCGGAGATCACCACCGCCGGCAGTCCGGCGGCCAGGTCGGCCTCCACCTCCACGAGATGACCGGCCATCCCGACCAGCCCCACGCAGAGCACCTTCGCGTAGCTCACCGGGCAGCACCCGCGCGTACGGCACGACCGTCCATCTCAGAACGCGCCCTTCAGGTGCTCGACGTGGGCCGGGCCGGCGTCGGCGAGCCGTACCGAGAGCACGTCGAAGCGGATCTCGTCGGCCGTCGTGCCGGTCTGTGTCAGCCAGCGGGCGGCGAGGCCACGCAGCCGACGCGCCTTGGCCGGTACGACCGCCTCCGCGGGGCTGCCGAACTCGCCGCCCCGCCGGGTCTTCACCTCGCAGAAGGCGAGCACCGGGCCGTCCCAGGCGATGATGTCGATCTCCCCGGCCGGGCAGCGCCAGTTTCGGGCGACCGGGCGTAGTCCCGCTCCGATCAGGTGCCGGAGGGCGCACCGCTCGCCGTACGCACCGACCGCCTGGTTCCGCGTCGTCATGGGCCGGGACGATGCCGCCTCGGGAGCGGGTTCGGCGACCCTGCCCGGGCGAAGCTGTGGACGACCGGGCCGTTGTGGACAGCCGGACGATCAAGCTGTCCCCGTGCTATGGCGACCGTCGGTCGAGTCGCCGGTGCCGTCGGCGAGTGGCACGTGCCGGGAGTGCACGCCGGCGAGTCGCCGGGTCCGGGGTGGGCTGACGGCGGTCGAACCGGGTCGCATACCGTGCCGGACGTGGACGGACGACGGAGCTTCCCCGACGATCAGGAATTGCGCTGGTACGCCGACGAGCGCGACCGCGGCTACGAGCCGGAGTGGCCCGGCCCGGACGAGCGCCACCGGGACGAGGAGGTCCGCGTACCGGAGCAGCGCGGTGCCGCCGAGGAGCCCCGGTACGGCGACGGCAGCGGGTACCGCGAGCCGGCCCGCTTCGGTGCGGACGCCGAGCCCGCCGGGTTCGGTGCGGCGGACCGGCCGGGGCGCGGCAGCACGGCGGAGAGCGATTCCGGCCGGTTCGCGGCGGCCGAGCCGGAGACCGGCCGGTTCGGCCCGACCGGATCCGACTCCCTGCGTTTCCCGGCGGTGGACGCCGATGGTGGTCGGGTCGACGCGGACGCCGCCCGGTTCGGGGCGACGGACCCAGGGTTCGGCGTCACCGAGCGGGAACCCCGGCGACGGGGCGCTGTCGAGCCGGAGCGGTTCAGCGCCGCCGGCGAGCCGGTGCGGTTGCCGGTGGGTTCGCGGGGCGACGACGACCCGGCACGTTTCGGTGCGGCTTCGCGTGCGGACGACCAGTCGGCTCGGTTCCCCGTCAACTCGCGCCCGCATGACGAGCCGGGTCGGTTCGGCGAGGCCGTGCGATCGGAGGCCGAGGTGGCATCGTTCGGCACGGTGGGTGCGGCCGGTGACGAACGGGTGGAGTCCGCCGGCAGGCGGGCGGACCGTGCCGGGCGGGCCGATACCGACATGGACGTCTCCGGTGAGCTGACCGGGCGCCGGGCCGCCCGGGAGGGCGCCGGCGCGGAGGTCTCGGGTGAGCTGACCGGACGTCGGGCGGCCCGGGAGGCCGCCGGCGTGGAGGTCTCCGGTGAGCTGACCGGACGTCGAGCCGCTCGGGAGAACGCGGGCTCGGACGTGGCGCGGGCGGATGTGAGCACCGGCCCGGCCGAGGCCGGCGATTCGGCGCACCCCGCTCCGCTGGGGGGCTATCCGATCGTGGATCCCAACCGGGCGGCGGAGCCGCCGAACCCGCTGAACGTGCCGACCGGCGTGATGCCGCCCGTCGCGTCGCGAACCGATCCGCCGACGTACCCGTCGGGTGGCATGCCGGACGTGGCGCGGCCGACCGGCGACGGGGTCTACCGGACGCGTCGTCCGGTTCTGGCCATCTTCTTCGCGTTGATGGTCGTGCTCTTCGAGGCACCCGCGTTGCGGTTGCTCGCTTACGGGGTGACCGGAGACCCGGTCTCCGCCGGGAACGTGGTGGCGGGGACCTTCCTGGTGGCCGGCCTGCCGATCTTCGCGATCGGGCTGTACGGGCTACGTACCGGCGGATTGTCTCTGGCCGAGGGGAGTCGGGGCTGGCTGCGGCCGCCGACGGCCTACCTGACCGTGGCCCTGGTGCTCTTCGTCGCGGCCGCGCTCGCGGCCGGCTGATCCGCCCCACGCGCACCGGAACTCCGCGCGGCCCCGCCGCGCACCCGCGGGCTGTGGAGCGGGCAGGGGGCGTACACTGGTCGACTGGCGACCGCCTCGCGCGGTCGACCTCGCGTGCCCTCTCCACGGTCCGTCGTGGGGCGACGGCCTCCCTGGTCCCGATCTTGGTCGGGCCCACCATGGCCGCCGACCGGGTGCCAGGACGCCCGGCCGCCGGCCGGGCGGGACAACCAGGGAACACAAGGAGTACCCACATGGCCGTCGTGACCATGCGTCAGCTGCTCGAGAGCGGTGTCCACTTCGGGCACCAGACCCGGCGCTGGAACCCGAAGATGAAGCGCTTCATCTTCACCGAGCGCAACGGCATCTACATCATCGACCTGCGCCAGACCCTCGACTACATCGAGAAGGCGTACGAATTCGTGCGCGGCACCGTCGCCGAGGGCGGCAGCATCCTCTTCGTCGGCACCAAGAAGCAGGCCCAGGAGGCGATCTCCGAGCAGGCGACCCGGGTCGGCCAGCCGTACGTGAACCACCGCTGGCTCGGTGGCATGCTGACCAACTTCCAGACCGTGTACAAGCGGCTGCAGCGGATGAAGGAGCTGGAGGCTCTCGGTGACCTGAGCGGCACCGCCGCCGGTTACACCAAGAAGGAGACCCTGCAGCTCTCCCGCGAGAAGGACAAGCTGACCCGCACCCTGGGTGGTCTGCGGGACATGCAGAAGCTCCCGGCCGCGATCTGGGTGGTCGACACCAAGAAGGAGCACATCGCCGTCGACGAGGCCCGCAAGCTGGGCATCCCGGTGATCGCGGTGCTCGACACCAACTGCGACCCGGACGAGGTCGACTTCCCGATCCCGGGCAACGACGACGCGATCCGCTCGGCCGAGCTGCTGACCAAGGTCGTCGCCGCTGCCGTCGCGGACGGTCTGATCGCCCGTTCCGGCCGTCGCCGGGGCACCGACGAGAAGCCCGAGCCGGGTGTCGCCTCCGACGAGCCGCTGGCCGAGTGGGAGCGCGAGCTGCTCGAGGAGCCGAAGAAGGCCGACGAGCAGGAGCAGCCGGCGGCGGCCACCGCCGCCGAGTGACCGTACGTCGCTGCCTCGCCGTCGGTTCCGTGCCGACGGCGGGCGGCGGCGGCCCGGGCGGGCACATTCGGCCCGGATCCGGGTAATCGGCCCCTCCGACCATCCACACGTCGTCTCAACATCGAAGAGAGAGCCATGTCCCAATTCACCGCCGCGGACGTCAAGAAGCTCCGCGACCTCACCGGCGCCGGCATGATGGACAGCAAGAAGGCGCTGACCGAGGCCGAGGGCGACTTCGACAAGGCCGTCGAGATCCTGCGCGTCAAGGGCGCCAAGGACGTCGGCAAGCGGGCCGGTCGCACGGCCGCCAACGGTCTGATCGCGCACTCCGGCCAGGCGCTGCTCGAGCTCAACTGCGAGACCGACTTCGTGGCCAAGACCGAATCGTTCATCACGCTGGCCCAGCAGCTGGTCGAGCACGGTGTCCGGGCCGGTGTCAGCAACGCCGAGGAGCTGCTCGCCAGCGAGCTGGACGGTAAGACCGTCGCCGAACTGATCCAGGAGCAGTCGGCCAAGATCGGCGAGAAGCTGGTCCTCAACCGGTTCGCCAAGCTCGACGGCACCACCGCCGTCTACCTGCACCGCAAGGCCCAGGACCTGCCCCCGGCGGTCGGTGTCCTGGTGCAGTACGCCGGCAAGACCGACGAGGCCGGCGACGCCGACGCGCGTGGCGTGGCCATGCAGATCGCCGCGATGCGGCCGCAGTACCTGACCCGTGACGAGGTGCCGGCCGACGTCGTGGAGTCCGAGCGGCGTATCGCCGAGCAGACCGCCCGCGAGGAGAACAAGCCCGAGGCGGCCCTGCCGAAGATCGTGGAGGGCCGGGTGAACTCCTTCTTCAAGGACTTCGTCCTGCTGGAGCAGTCGTCGGTCACCGACAACAAGAAGTCGGTGAAGCAGGTGCTGGCCGAGGCCGGCATCGAGGTCACCCGCTTCGTGCGGTTCGAGGTCGGCCAGGCCTGAGCCGCCACCGGGCGCCTCGGCGCCCGTGGGTAGGGAACGTCGACGAGGAGGTCGCCGGTGTACGTGACAGGCACCGCGGCCTCCTCGTCCCATAGGGTCGGCAACGGCAGTTTCGCGGTACGCGGCGCACGACGCGCCGGTGTGGGAGAGGGCGGGTCGGATGACGCAGGTTGTGAATGACCGGACGCTGGCGGTGGAAGACCCCACCGCCCCGCCGCCTGGCCGGGCTCGTCGGGTGGTGCTCAAGCTTTCCGGCGAGGTCTTCGGCGGTGGCGCGATCGGTGTCGACCCGGACGTCGTCCAGGCCATCGCACGGCAGATCGCCACGGTGGTCCGTCGAGGCGTACAGGTCTCAGTGGTGGTCGGTGGCGGCAACTTCTTCCGCGGCGCCGAGCTGCAGAAGCGCGGCATGGACCGGGCGCGCGCCGACTACATGGGCATGCTCGGCACCGTGATGAACTGCCTCGCCCTCCAGGACTTCCTGGAGAAGGAGGGGATCGAGACCCGGGTGCAGAGCGCCATCACCATGGCCCAGGTCGCCGAGCCGTACATCCCGCTGCGCGCCATCCGGCACCTGGAGAAGGGGCGGGTGGTCATCTTCGGCGCCGGCGCCGGCATGCCGTACTTCTCCACCGACACGGTCGCCGCGCAGCGCGCGCTGGAGATCCACGCCGACGTGGTCCTGATGAGCAAGAACGGCGTCGACGGCGTCTACACCGCCGACCCGCGGATCGACTCCACCGCCAGCAAGTTCGACTCGATCACCTTCTCCGAGGTGCTGCGCCGCAACCTTCGCGTGGCGGACGCGGCGGCGTTCAGCCTCTGCATGGAGAACGGCCTGCCGATGCTGGTATTCGGCGCGCAGGGGGAGGACACCATCGTGCGCGCCGTCGGTGGCGACAAGATCGGCACCTTGATCACCGCCTGAGCGGTCGCCCCAGGCGACGGCAGCGGTCCTCCGACACACAGCAGAGCCCACCACGAGCAACAGAAGGAGGCGAGGAGACCGGTGATCGACGACACCCTCCTCGAGGCCGAGGAGAAGATGGAGCGTGCGATCGAGCACGCGAAGGAGGAGTTCGGCGCGATCCGGACCGGTCGGGCCAATCCGGCCATGTTCTCCAAGGTGATCATCGACTACTACGGCACGCCCACGCCGCTCACCCAGATGGCGTCCGTCGCGATCCCCGAGCCGCGCATGGCCATCATCAAGCCGTACGACAACTCGCAGATCAACGCCATGGAGAAGGCGATCCGCGACTCCGACCTCGGGGTGAACCCGAACAACGAGGGCAACCAGCTGCGCATCGTGCTCCCGCAGATGACCGAGGAGCGCCGCCGCGACATGATCAAGGTGGCCCGGCACAAGGGTGAGGAAGCCAAGGTGGCGATCCGCAACGTGCGCCGCCGCGGCAAGGAGGAGCTGGACCGGATCGTCAAGGACGGGGAGGCCGGCGAGGACGAGGGCCGGCGCGCCGAGAAGGAGCTGGACGACCTCACCCAGCGCTTCGTGGCGACCGTCGACGAACTGGTCAAGCACAAGGAAACCGAGCTGCTCGAGGTGTGATCGCGCCGCCCGTCGGGCACCGCAGGTGATCCGAGGCCCGTTCCCACATCGGGAACGGGCCTCGTCGCGTACGTCAGCGGGGGATCCGGACGGTCCTGGTGGTCTCGGTCAACTGCTCGCTGGTGTACGCGTCGCGCAGGGCGAACCGGACGGTGGCCCGACCGGAGCGCAGCACCGGATCGAGCCGGGTGAACCCCATCGCGAGTGTCGCCGTGCCACCGTCGCACCGAACCTCGCCGGCACCACGCCCCGAGGTGGCCCAGAGCGTCGGCAGGCCGTCCTGCACCAGCGAAGCCGACAGGAGGTAGTTGCCGGTGGGGCAGCTCCGGGCGGTGCCGGTGACGACGGTCGCCGGGTACATCTCCTCCTGGAAAGGCGGCTGGAACAGGTACAGCTCGCTGGCGCGGTGCTCGATGGTGATCCTGGGCCGTGGTGTGCCCGCGGTAGCGGGCGAACCGGCTGCCAGAACGGTGGCGGCCGCTGTCAGCACCGCCAGACCGGCCTTGTACACGTGCGCTCCCTTCCCCGTGTGGACGCGCCGGCAGGAGCCGGCGCAGCGCCAGCGGACCACGAGGCGATGTGCGGCGTCAGTACCTGATCACGCATGCCAGGAGTCGGATTGGCGGCTGCGGTGGCGGCTCACCGATGGGCCGGCAGGTCCGTCTCGCCCTTGCGCGGCGGCGGGCAGCCCAGCGGCGGCACCTTCTCGGCCCGAGCCTCGTCCGCCGTGCCCGGGCGGCCGGTGCAGTAGGCTCGGCACGATTCCCGGCCACCTGACGGTGAACGTCGGGGATCGACCGCCCGTCGGGTCGGTCAATCCGAAGGAACAGTCGTACGTGTGTAGGGGATGCTTGTGGTCTTGCGTCATGTGGTGGTCCTCGTGCCGCGTCGCGGTGCGTGATGTCCCACCTCGACCCCTACGGCGGCGCTGAGCCCCGAGGCTGGGACCGGCCGGAACGGCCGGTGGCCCTGCCGTGGCCGGATCCAGAGATCGATCCGGGGCAGTGGGCGCGAAATCCCGGCCCCGGTCCGGAGCTGCACGCCGAGCCACGGACCCGCTCCCGGCCGCACGCCGACCCGTACGACGACCGTGGCAGGCCGTATCCGCCGGACCCGTACGACGACGGGCGGCACCCGGGCCCCTCGCGCTCCGACCGGGGTGCACCGCCGCGCAACGGCGAGCGGGACCCGTACCAGGGCCGTCGGCCCGACCCGTACGCCGATGGCGATCCGTACCGACCCGACCCCTACCGCGAGCGGTACGACGACGATCCTCACCCGGACCGGTACGACGACGGTCCTCATCCGGACCGGTACGACGACGGTCCTCACCCGGACCGGTACGACGGCCGTGGCCGCGACGCGTACCGGGAGCGGTACGACGTCTCCCGCCGTCCCGACGATCGCGGGTATCCCGACGAGCCGGCCGGACGGTACGACGTCGCGCCGACGGCCGGCGCCGTCCGGTACGACGACGACGCCGGCTTTCCGACGGCGCAGCTCGAGCCGGTCCGGGCGGAGATCGCCGCCGACCCGGATCCCGAGCCGGAACCGCCCCGAGGCCGGCGAGGGCCGGGCAAGCGACGGGCCAGCGCGGATCGTCCCGCCACCCAGCAGACGTCCGGCCGGGCCGGACGCAACCTGCCCGCCGCCATCGGCGTCGGCCTCGGGCTCGGCGCCGTCATCCTGCTGACGCTCTTCCTCTACCCGCCCTCGTTCCTGGCGGTGATCGTCGCCGCCGTGTCCGTGGGTGTCTGGGAACTGGCCCGGGCGGTACGGCGTAGCGGCGCGAACCCGCCGCTGGTGCCGCTGATCGCCGGTGGAGCGCTCAGCGTGGGGCTGGCCTGGTTTGCCGGCCCGGACGCGCTCAGCCTGGGATTGCTGGTCACCGTGCTCGGCACGATGATCTGGCGGCTGGGGGACGGGCCCGGTGGCTACCAGCGTGATCTGACCGCGGCCACCCTGGTCGCGGTCTACGTGCCGTTCCTCGGCGGGTTCGCGGCGTTGCTGGCGGCGGCGCCCGACGACGGTCCGTGGCGGATCCTGGCCACCCTGATCGCGGTGGTGCTCTCCGACACCGGCGGGTACGCCGCGGGCGTCTTCCTCGGTAAGCATCCGATGGCCCCCTCCGTGAGCCCGAAGAAGTCCTGGGAGGGCTTCGGGGGGTCGCTGACGGCCGCGGCGCTCGGCAGCGCGCTGCTCATCTGGCAGGTGTTCGACGTGGCGCCGTGGTGGGGCGCGCTCTTCGGTGTCGCCATCTCCTGCGCCGCGGTCCTCGGCGATCTCGCCGAGTCGATGATCAAGCGGGACCTCGGAGTGAAGGACATGAGCAACCTCCTGCCCGGGCACGGCGGGCTGATGGACCGGCTCGACTCGATCCTCTTCGCGGTGCCGGTCGCGTATCTGCTGCTGGCCGTCCTGGTGCCGGTGACGGGGTGAGTTCGCGCGGCGCCGGCGGGGTGCGTCGCCGGGACGGCGGCGGGGTGTGTCTCCGCGCCGTCGGTGCCCTGACCAGAGGGTCGGGGTCGGTTCGGCACCTCCGGACAGGTGCGTACGCCGTTCGGCGTGACAGACTGGACCCGCCATGACGAGCCTGCCCCTGATCCCCGCCGCGCCCGACAAGCCCGCGCGTCGCGCCGCCATGCCCCAGCAGCATCTCGCCGACCTCGACCTGGCGGGCCGCCAGGCGCTCGTCGCCGAGCTGGGCGAGCCGGCGTTCCGCGCGAAGCAGATCTCCAACCACTACTTCGGCCGGCTGGTCCGTGACCCGCAGCTGATGACCGACCTGCCCGCCGCCACCCGGGAACGGCTGGCCGACCGGCTGATGCCCCGGCTGCTCACCTCGGTTCGGGAGCTGACCTGCGACGACGGCGCAACCCGTAAGGCGTTGTGGCGGCTGCACGACGGCTCGCTCGTGGAGAGCGTGCTGATGGGCTACCAGGACCGGGTGACCGTCTGCATCTCCAGCCAGGCCGGCTGCGGCATGGCCTGCCCGTTCTGTGCCACCGGCCAGGCGGGGCTGACTCGTAACCTCTCTACGGCGGAGATCGTCGACCAGGCCGTCTACCTCGCCGGCGTGGCCGCCTCCGGGGCCGTGGCCGGGTCCCCGGCCCGCCTCTCGCACGTGGTCTTCATGGGCATGGGCGAGCCGCTGGCCAACTACTCCCGGGTGGTCGCGGCGATCCGCCGGCTGGTTGCCCCGGCCCCGGAAGGGCTCGGCCTGTCCCAGCGGCACATCACCGTCTCCACCGTCGGCCTGGTGCCGGCCATCCGCCGACTGGCCAGCGAAGACCTCTCTGTGACCCTTGCGCTGTCGTTGCACGCCCCCGATGATGATCTGCGCGATGAACTGGTGCCGGTCAACCAGCGCTGGAAGGTAGCCGAGGTGCTGGACGCAGCGTGGGACTACGCCGCCCGGACGGGACGCCGCGTGTCGATCGAGTACGCAATGATCAAGGACGTGAACGACCAGCCGTGGCGTGCCGACCTGCTCGGGCGGCTGCTGGCCGGCAAGTTGGCCCATGTGAATCTCATTCCGCTCAACCCGACGCCGGGCAGCCGCTGGGACGCGAGCCCGAAGCCGGTCGAGCGTGAGTTCGTTCGGCGCTTGCGCGCCGCCGGGGTGTCCACCACGGTGCGGGACACCCGAGGGCGCGAGATCGACGGCGCGTGTGGGCAGCTCGCCGCCGCGGAGGACAGCGACATCGACCGCGCCGCAGCGGCATCGGCGTGACCAGGCGGGGCGAAGGAAACCAGGAGACATAGTGGCGAGTCAGGGTCAGCGTTTCCGGCGTAAGGCGGTCCGCCGGGGATACAAGGTCGACGAGGTGGACGCCTTTCTCGACCGGGTGGAGGCGACGCTCGCCGGCCAGCCGGTGGGCGCGCCCGTGGCCTCCCAGGAGGTCCACGACGTCGTCTTCCGGGTCCGCTTCAACGGCTACGACGAGTGGCAGGTCGACCTGCACCTCGATCGGGTCGAGCGCCAGCTGGCCGAGTTGGAGGAGCGCGGCGGCGTACCGGCGCGCGTCGGGGACTCCGGCATGGGCGACCGGCTCGGTCAGCCGGATCGGCTCGGTCCGCCGGACCGGATGGGACCCCCGGACCGGATGGGTCCGCCGGATCGGATGGGACCCCCGGACCGGATGGGACCCCCGGACCGGCTCGGTCCCCCCGATCGGATGGGACCGCCGGACCGGATGGGACCGCCGGATCGGATGGGTCCGCCGGATCGGATGGGTCCGCCGGATCGGATGGGTCCGCCGGATCGGATGGGACCCCCGGATCGGATGGGTCCGCCGATGCGCGACGAGCGGGGTATGCCCCCGGTCCCGCAGCCGCCACTGCCGCCTCGGCCGATGCCCGCGCAGGCCGGCCCGCCGACCGATCGCTACGGCCGCTACGACGAGCCGACCGGAGCCTTCTCCGGCGGGTACGACGCCCCGCGCGGCGGCTACGACGGCCCGCGCCCACCGGCCGGTCCCGGCATGCCGATGGGCCCTGGCGGTCCGGGCGGGGCGCCCCTTCCGCAGCGCGGCCTGCCCTCGGCTCCGAGCGGGTACGGCCCGGAGGAGCCACGGTTCGACGGCTTCGAGGCCGGCCGACGCGCCCGCCCCGACATGACCGCCGAGATCCGGATGCCCGAGCGGGACCCGCGCGAGATGATGCCCGAGCGGGACCCGCGCGAGATGATGCCGGACCGGGACCCGCGCGAGATGATGCCCGACCGGGACCCCCGTGATATGCGTCGCGGCCCGGCCGGCCCGCCGCCGATGCCCCCGCAGGGCTTCGGTGGGGCACCGATGGGCGGCCCGCCGGCCGTGGCCGGTCCGCCTCCCATGGCCGGCCCCCCGGTCGGCGGCCCCCCGATGGGTGGTCCGCCGATGGCCGGTCCGCCCGGGAGCGACCTGTACCGCGTCGACCAGATCCGGCGCAGCTTCCAGGTGCGCCGCTTCGGCAGCGGATACGACCCGGACCAGGTCGACCGGTTCTTCGAGAGCCTGCTCGGCGGAATGGCCGGCCGCAATCCGATGCCGGTGAACCCGAAGGACCTGGACACGCTGCGTTTCGGCCTCGTGCCCGGCGGCTACTTCGAGGCGGAGGTCGACGCCGCGCTCAAGGACGTGCAGGACATCCTCTTCGGCCGCTGACGCCCGAGCAGATGTGGCCCGGACGGCCACGCCGCGCACGACGAGGGCCCGCCCTACCCGATCGGGTAGGGCGGGCCCTCGCGCATGGTCACACCGGGTGGACCCGCCGCCGGCGCCGGGTCAGGACCGGAGGCCGGCACGACGCAACACGGCGTCGCCGATGACGATGACCAGAAGCAGTGCGGCCAGGCCGACCAGCCAGATCTCCTCGACCCTGCCCTCGTGGTTACCGCAGAACGCCATGATCACCAACACCGCCGCCGACAGCACCGCCCCGATCCGTGCGGACTTCCGGTGTCCGGGCTTGTGCTGATCTGGCGCGGTTACCGGCTCGCTTCCTGCCACTGTCGGTCCTTCCCTCGCGATCGGATCTCCGGTTAGTCTGGCACGCCCCGTACCGGCGGCGGCGCAGGGTCCGACCTGAACGAGGGCACGCGTGACCCGCGAGTGCGACCGGACGGCGCCCAGGGCCGCGTACGAGGCGGGGAAAGCCGACGACCGGCGGCCGGCCGAGAGTGATCCGGAGCGTCCAGCCGGCAGGCGGTACGGCACTACCGGCGTCGCGGACCGGGGGCCGCAGTCACTCCGGTAGCGTTTGGCGTACACCTTGATACGTCTCTTGAGGGGGAAACTGCGGTGCGAGTGACCGGTACCGGGCACGCCAGCATGCGGATCGACACGGCCGCGGGCAGCATCCTGTGCGACCCGTGGGTCAATCCGGCCTACTTCGCCTCCTGGTTCCCGTTCCCCGACAACTCGCAGCTCGACTGGGAGACCCTCGGCCAGGTCGACTACCTGTACGTCTCCCACCTGCACCGGGACCACTTCGACGCGAAGCACCTGCGTGACTTCGTCTCGAAGGACGCGACCGTGCTGCTCCCCGAGTTCCCCACCTCGGAGATGGAGGACGAGTTCCGGGCGCTGGGCTTCACCAAGTTCATCAAGGCGCCGAACGAGCAGATCGTCGAGTTGCCCGGCGGCCTGAAAATCATGATCCAGGCGTTGACCAGCCCGACCGACGGGCCGATCGGTGACTCCTCCCTCTGGGTCGAGTACGACGGGGTGCGGCTGCTCAACCAGAACGACGCCCGCCCCACCGACCTGAGCGTCTTCGCGGAGCTGGGTCACGTGCACGCGCACCTGCTCCAGTTCTCCGGCGCGATCTGGTACCCGATGGTCTACGAGCTGCCCCAGGCGGCCAAGACCGCGTTCGGCAAGCAGAAGCGGGACCGGCAGTTCGACCGCACCTGGCGTTACATCGACGACCTGAAGGCCGACCACGTCTTCCCGATCGCCGGCCCGCCGTGCTTCCTCGACGACGAGCTGTGGCAGTTCAACGACATCTTCGGCGACGAGGGGAACATCTTCCCCGACCAGTCGGTGTTCCTGAGCGAGTACGCGAAGGTCGGCGGCACCAACGGCATCGTGTTGCTGCCGGGCAGCGTCGCCGAGGTCACCACCGAGGGCGCGACCACGACCCATCCGGTTCCGGTCGAGGAGTTCTTCGCGAACAAGGTCGCCCACCTGGAGGAGATGCGGGAGCGCAAGCGCCCGATCATCGAGGCGGAGAAGGCGTCCTGGCGGCACCCCGAGGTCGACGTGCTCGGCGAGATGAAGCGCCGGATCGAGCCGTTGCTGGACGAGTCGATCTACCTGGCGAAGGGGGTCGGCGGTCCGGTCCGCTTCGACCTGGTCGGCTACGACGGCGAGAGCGTCGAGTCGATCGTGGTGGACTTCCCGGGCAAGGAGGTCCGGCCGTACGCGGACGAGAAGGTCCGCTACCGGTTCCGCACCGAGCGGGCGCTGATCGAGCAGCTGCTGCACAGCGGCGAGGTGGACTGGGTCAACTCGCTCTTCCTGTCGTGCCGCTTCTCGGCCGCGCGGATCGGGCAGTACAACGAATTCGTCTACGCCTTCTTCAAGTGCCTTTCCGAGGAGCGGCTCCAGTACGCCGAGGGCTGGTACGACGAGCATGAGCGGGCCGTCGACGCGGAGGACATCACCCTCGGCGACTGGGTCGTGCAGCGGCGCTGCCCGCACCTGAAGGCCGACCTGAGCCGGTTCGGCATTGTCGAGGGGGACCAGCTCACCTGCCAGCTGCACGGCTGGCGGTTCGACCTGGCCAGCGGCCGTTGCCTGACCAGCGTCGGCCACAAGATCCGTGCACACCGCGCCGACGCTGCCCCGACCCCCGAAGCCGCTAGCTGATTCCGGTCCCGTCGCGCCCCGTCCGGGCCGAACATTGACGTGTGGTGGGCCGCTCGCAGCGGCCGCCACGACCTCCATGATCGGCGGGAGCGGGGCGTGACCGAGGGGGACGACGAGTCACGGTACCGGTACGGACGGGACCGTGAGATGGCCCGGGACGCGTCCCGGGTGGAGGCGTTCAGCGACGCGGTCATCGCGATCGTGTTGACGCTGATGGCGGTCGACCTGCTCCAACTCGGCCCGGCCCGTACCGACGAGTCGGGCCTGGTCGGGGCGCTCCGGCACGAGTGGCCGGCCTACCTCGCGTACGTGATCACGTTCGCGATCGTCGGTCAGGTCTGGCTCACCCACCACAGCATGTGGCGGTACGTCGTCCGGGTGGACCAGGTGTTGCTCGTGTTCAACCTGGCCCTGCTGCTCTTCGTGGCGGCCATCCCGTTCGCTGCGGACCTGCTCGCGGACCACCTGCGCGGTAGCGTCGCCGACCAGCGGCTCAGCGCCGGGCTCTACGTCAGCGCGGTGCTCGGCGAGGCCCTCTTCTTCAACCTGAGCTGGTGGTGGGCCCGCCGCCGCGGCCTGCTGCACGCCGACCTCGATCCGCGGCTCGCCCAGGCGGTTGCCCGTCGATTCCTGCTCGGGCCGCTGCTCTACCTGATCGCGTTCGCCTTCGTCTTCGTCAACCCGATCCTCAGCCTGAGCCTCTATCTGTTGCTGGTCGGCGTCTACCTGATCCGCGGTCCCGGCGACCTACCCTCCTACGCCCGCTGACCACCCCGCCCGCCCCCACCCCTCAGGAAACTCCCGCGCGTCGAGGGGCACCTGCGTCGGAGGACTCCCGCGTCGGGGGGACTCCCGCGTCGGGGGGACTCCCGCGTTGGGGGGACTCTCGCGTTGATCATGAAGTTGTTGTCGCGACACGCCGCGACGGCGCGCAATAACTTCATGATCACGCAGGTGTGGGCGGGTGGGGATGGGAGGTGGGGGTGGGGGGTGGGCCGGGGGTTAGGGGGTTAGGTCTTGGAGGATGCGGCGGGCGGCGTTGTGGCCGGCCGCGCCGATCACGCTGCCGGCCGGGTGGCAGCCGGCGCTGCCCGCGTACACGCCGTCGACACCTGTCGCGTAGGGCATCCGGTCGGTGAACGAGACAGTGTTGTCCACGTGGTGGATGTGACCACCGGTGATGCCGAAGTGCTTCTCGATGCCGGGCGGGGGCAGCGGCACGGCGTCCGCGATCAGGTCGCCGGTGCCGGGCGCGTACCGCTCGCAGATCTCCACCAGGCGGTCGACGTAGCCGGGCAGCGCCGCCTCCCACGTGGTGCCTGCCAGGTCGTACGGCACCGACTGGACGAAGAGCGCCGACGAGTGGTGCCCCCCGGCGTCGGAGAGCGACGGGTCGACGGTCGTGTGCAGGTACCACTCGATGGTCGGCTCTGCCGGTAGCCGCCCCGCCCGTACGTCGTCCCACATGGCGCGCAGCGCCGCCATCGGCGGCTCGCCGCCCCCGCCGACCAGTGAGGCCGAACCGGGCAGCAGGTGGATCGTCGAGCCGAACGGGCTGGGCGCGTCCGCCGGCAGGCAGGAGAAGCGTGGCAGCCCGGTCAACGCCAGGTTCAGCTTGAGGGTGCTTCCGGTGCGACGGACGGCCGCCATCCGCTCGTCGAGCGACGCTGGGAGCGCGCCGTCGGGGAGCAGGTTCATCAGCCGGTACGGGTCGCAGGCGCCGAGCACCACCCGGGCCGCCACCTCCCGGCCGTCGGCGAGGACGACTCCGCTGGCCGCGCCGCCGTCGAGTGTGATCGCGTGGACCGGCGCGTCGGTCAGGATCCGCGCTCCGGCGGCCCGGGCCGCGTCGGCGAAGGTACGCGAGACGGTGCCCATGCCGCCCTCGGCGATCATCCAGGTGCCGCCGGACCCGGGAAGCCTGCACATGTTGTGCACCAGGAAGTTGTGCCCGGTCCCGGGATCGTCCGGGCCGGCGTTCAACCCGGAGAGGCCGTCGGTGACCGCGTACATGCTGACCAGCAGCTCGGAGCGGAAGTCGAAGCGGGCGAGGTAGTCGGCGACCGAACCGCGGACGAGGTCGACGAAGACCTGCCGCAGGGCGGGACGGACGTAACGCTCGGCGGTCTCCTCGACCGGCAGCGGCTCGGCGAGCCACGCCGGCGCCAGGTCCTCCCGGAGCGCGGCGAGTTCCGCCTGAAGGGTGTCGTCGGCGGCCACGTCGGCCGCGGAGAAGTGTTCGGTGAGCTGCGCGCGGGTGGCCGCGGTGTCGCTGCCGAAGAGCAGGTACGGCGAGCCGAGGCCGCCCGGCGTGGGCAGGAAGTAGTGCGGGTCGCGACGCAGCACGGGGATGTGCACGTCGAGCGTGGCGAGCAGTTCCGGCGGCATCAGCCCGAGCAGGTACGAGCCGGTCGAGTGGCGCAGTCCGGGCACCTTCGGGAACGGGTTCTCCGTCCGGGCGGCGCCGCCGATGACGTCCGACGCCTCCAGGACCAGCACGTCCAGCCCGGCGCGGGCCAGCAGTACGGCGGACACGAGACCGTTGTGCCCGGCGCCGACGATCACCACGTCGGCCCGCCCGGGAAGCTCACTCCTCATGCCCCCGCACCCTAGCCCCCACCCCCACCCCCCACCCCCCCTCCCGGGGCCTCCCGGGGCCTCCCGGGGCCTCCCGGGGCCTCCCGGGGCCGTGATCATGAAGTTATTGCCTCATGGGAGCGCTTTCCTGAGCAATAACTTCATGATCAACCGAGTTCACCGACGGAGCTCGACGGGGGCGGCGGGCGGCGGCGGGGTGCGGCGGGCGGAGGGGGAGTGGGGGACGATGCTGGGGTGGTTCGGAGGGAGGCGCGGGGTGTTCGGGTGGTGGGGACGAGTCGTGGCGCGGCTGCGCTGGGCCGTGCTGGCCGCCGGGCTGCTGCTGGCGGCAGTGGGCGCGACCTGGGGCACCGCGGTCTTCGGGCAGCTCACCGGCGGCGGCTTCGAGGACCCGGCGAGCGAATCCAGCCGAGCGTACGAGCGGATCGTCGACGAACTGGGACCACAGAGCGCCGACGTGATCGTCCTCTGGTCCAGCGACACCACCACGGCCGACCAGCCGGCGTTCCGTGACCCGGTCACCGCGACCGTGGCCCGGGTACGCGAGCGGCCGGAGGTCAGCCGGGTCACCACCTGGTACGACACCGGCGCGCCCGCGCTGCTGGCCTCCGACCGGCGGGCCACGTACGCGCTCGTCCAGCTCCGGGCGGACGACGAGGACGGCAAGTCCGGCGCGTACCGGGGGCTGCGTCCGGCGCTGGAGACTCCCGGGGTGCGTACGCAGACCGGTGGGAACGTGCCGTTCCTGGAGGAGGCGAACACCCGCACGACGGAGGACATCACCCGCGCCGAGCTGCTGTCCATGCCGATCCTGCTGGTGCTGCTGGTGCTGATCTTCGGCGGGCTGGTCGCTGCGGCCACCCCGTTGCTGATCGGCGGGCTGGCGATCCTCGGCGGCTTCATCGCGGTCCGGGTGGTCAACCTCTTCACCGAGGTGTCGATCTTCGCGATCAACGTGATCACGTTGATCGGCCTCGGGATGGCGGTCGACTACGCGCTCTTTATGGTGAGCAGGTTCCGCGAGGAGTTGGCGACCGGGCACTCGACATCTGAAGCCGTCCGGCGCACCATGGCCACCGCCGGCCGTACCGTGCTCGTCTCCGGGCTGACCATCGCGCTCGCCATGGCCAGCCTGTTGATCTTCCCGCAGTCGTTCCTGCGGTCCATGGGCCTCGGCGGGATGGCCGCCGTGCTGGTCGCCATGCTGGCGGCGCTGACCGTGCTGCCGGCCCTGCTGGCGGTGCTCGGCCCGCGGATCGACGCGGTGCGCGTACCGCTGAGGTGGTGGCGGCGGACGGCGGGTGAGCGGCCGGTGGCGGGCGCGGTGACCGGCGCCTGGGCCCGGATCGCGCGCAGCGTGATGCGCCGTCCGGTGCGCTACCTGGTCGGGGTCGCCGTTCTGCTGGTGCTGCTGGCCACGCCGTTCCTCCGGATCACGTTCGGCGGCTTCGACGAACGGGTGCTGCCGGCGGGCGCCGAGCCCCGGGTGGTCTCCGAGCGGATCGCCGCGGAGTTTCCCGGTGGCACGGTGGCCCCGGTCGAGGTGCTCGTCTCCGGCGTGCCCGCCGACGCGGTCCGCCCGTACGCCGACCGCGTCGCCCGGGTGCCCGGCGTGACCGGGGTGAGCGTCGCGGCCAGCCGGGGCGAGTCCACGTTGCTCACCGTCACCTACCCCGGCGAGCCGACGGGCGACGCCGCTCAGGACGTGGTGCGGGCGCTGCGCGACCTGCCCGCCCCGGCGGGGGCGGAGACGCTGGTCGGCGGCCGACCCGCCGCGGACCGCGACCTGCTGGACAGTCTCGGTGCCCGGCTGCCGTGGATGGCGCTGTTGATGGCCGGCGCGACGTTGCTGCTGCTCTTCCTCGCATTCGGCTCGGTGGTGCTCCCGGTCAAGGCGGTGCTGATGAACCTGCTCTCGATCGGCGCGTCGTTCGGCGTCGTGGTCTGGATCTTCCAGGACGGGCACCTCGCCGACCTGCTCGGGTTCACACCGACCGGCTTCATCGAACCGAGCAACCCGATCCTCATGCTGGCCGTGCTCTTCGGGCTCGCCACCGACTACGAGGTGTTCCTGCTCTCCCGGGTGCGCGAGGAGTGGGATCGCACCGGCGACAACACGGCCTCGGTGGCCGCGGGGCTCCAGCGAACCGGACGCATCATCACCGCTGCCGCGCTTCTGCTGATCGTCGTGGTGGCCGGCTTCGCGAGCGGCAGCATGGCCTACATCAAGCTGATCGGGGTCGGCATGATCGTGGCGATCGTGGTCGACGCGACGCTGGTCCGGGCGCTGCTGGTGCCGGCCACTATGCGACTGCTGGGCCGGTGGAACTGGTGGGCCCCGGGCCCGCTGGGCCGGGTCTACCGCCGTTACGGCCTGCGTGAGTCCGACGCTCCGACAGGCGGGGAGAGCCGCCAGTCCGCGTTCACCGGATAGTTGTTTGCGCCGATGAGGCTGGCGAGGGCTTCTCCGGTCGGTCAACCTCATGATCGGCGTTGCGGTGCGGGAGAGTTCGACGGAGAGACGGGAACGGGCCCGAACAGTCACCTGTTCGGGCCCGTTCCCCGGTGAGCACCGGTCGGCTCAGCCGAAGGACTTCATGATGCGCCAGTCGTCGCCCAGGACGACCTTCACCGGTGCGTTCGTGTTCGTGGTGGACGGATGGTAGATCCGCATCTGTCCGTCCGTCCCGGAGCGGGCCCAGAGGTCCGGCACCCGGTCGCCGCTGACGTCCGGGATTCCGATCAATGCGCTGACGTTCGCCTCCGTCCAGCTGTTGCCGTAGGAGACGTCGCCGCTGCGGGACGCCGCGGCCGTCTTCAACGAGTCCAGACTCACGCTGCCCGCGATCGGCCCCGGCTTGCCGTGCCGGACGTACATGTTGCCGTTGTCCAGGTTCCGCCAGAGCAGGTCCGGCGTGCCGTCCAGGTCGATGTCCGCCACGTTGACGATCTCCCGGCGGGCCCACGCGTCGCTGTTCATGAGGGTCGCCTCCTGGAAGCTTGCCCCCGTGTACCCGGAGAGCGCCCAGAAGGTCGGCCCGGACCGCAGGACGAGGTCCGGCCGCTTGTCGCCGGTGATGTCGCCGACGGCCTTGATCTGCGTCCAGGTCGACGGCGCGGGCACGTTGGCCGGCAGCAGGACTCGCAGGCGCTGGTCGACGTTGAAGGAGCCGTACCCGTCACCCGGATAGAGCCAGAAGCCGCCGTCCGGGGTGCGGGCGAACAGGTCGGTCACCCCGTCACCGGGGTAGGCGTCGTCGTACTTGGTGATCAGGGCTGCCTGACCCGTCGCCGGGTTGTACCAGTGACCGGGTGGATTGAGCTTCCCGGCGTCGTCGTAGGAGGCGGCGAGCCACGCGTAGAGTTCGCCACCCTCGTCACCGGCGTAGTTGCGCAGGTTGCCCGTGGAGTCCACGAGGAGCAGATCCGGGATGACGTCGCCGCCGGTGTCACCGGGTTTGTCCGCGGCCTCCTTCGGGGGCACGTAGAAGTAGTAGTCGGTGCGGGCGCTCTTGTTGCCGACCGCGTCGTACGCGTACACGTGCAGCGTGGTGGGGCCGGCGTGCCGCGGCTTCAGGTTGGGGACAGTAGCTGTGCCGTTGGTCGCAGGGACCTCCAGGGCGTTGATGGCCTCGAAGGCGTAGCTGAACTTGCTCGCACCGGCTGCGGTGAAGGTGATGGGACCGGTCTCCCCGAACTTCAGCTTCGACCAGGTCGCGCCGTCCGGGGTGGCCTCCAGCCACACATCGCTGCTGACGTCGGGCGCCGGGGGTGCCGAGGCGTCGATCGTGAGGCGGCACGGCTCGTTGCCCGGCGGGAAGTACGAGGACATCGCCCCGGTGGCGTCCTCCGCGCGTACGTCCCAGGAGTAGGTGGTCTTGTCCACCAGCGTGGTGGAGGGGATGGTGATGCTGCCCCTGCCGCTGCTCAGGGTGGTCACGACGGTGTCGGCGGGTGCCGTGGCGCCGTTCTTCCAGAAGCGGAAACGCAGCGCCTTCAGGTTGCCGTCCGGGTCGCTGCCGGTCGCGGCCAGGACGAGGTTCGTCTTCGCGACGGTCACGCCGTTGCCGGGACCGGGCACGCAGTTGCCGCCGGGCGACGAGGTGCCGGCGGTCGGCTCCTTGGGTGGCCGGTTGTAGGTGACGCTGAGCTCAGCGGAACTGACCTTGAACTTGCGCCAGGTCAAGGTGTCGGATTCGCTGGTGGCGCGCATCCCGAGGGTGATGTTCGACCAGCCGTTGTTGGCACCCTGCTGGGCCGCGTCCAGCACGTTGAAGCTCACGTAGTCGTCGGCGCAGCTACTGCCGTAGCCGTGGGCGAAGGACTTCCGCTGCTGTTCCTTGGTCCAGCTCGGCTGCTTGTTCCAGGTGGTGCCGGAGGAGATGGCACCGGTCAGCCAGAGCTGCATCTCCCTGGCCGTGCAGTTCCAGGAGTGGTTGTTCAGCACCTTGAAGGTGGCCGCACTGACCGCCGCGCCCTTGATGGCGGAGCTGTAGCCCATCCGCCAGAAGGAGCGTGCCCGCAGCGGGGTGTCCTCCTCGTACCCCACTCGCGCGTCCGTGGTGCCGGAGTTGAAGTTGGTGCCGTTCCAGGTGTTGGTGTTGGCGTGCTGCGAGTAGACGGTCGCCCAGGCCTGCTGACCGCTCTTGAGGGTCGGGTCGAGGAAGACCGGGAAGAGCGTGTCCTCGCGGGTGAGCAGGCCGCTGGCCGCGGCGTTCAGGTGCAGGCGAACGTCGCCGGTGCCGTCGCCGTCGAGGCGGGTCGGTATCGGGGCCCGGCGGGAACCTGGCTCGGCACCGTTGAGGCCGGAGAGCTCGAGCACCTCGGCCGAGGTTTCCACGGCGGTACGTGGGGCCGTCTCGGGTGCCTCCGGGTCACTGCCGGCGGAGTCCCAGGCGAACGGCGTGGGGATCGAACCGACCTCCTTGCCGGCCCGGTCGAGGACCCGAACTCCGCCGGTGGTCGCGTCGCGGTGGAAGACGAGCGTCTCGGAGCGCAGGCCGTAGGTCAGGGACTCGACGGCCTTGAGCGTCTCGGCCGCGCGTGACTTCACGATCAGCAACTGGGCGAAGCCGCCGTCCTCGCGGGCGACGACGAGCAGGTCGACTCCACTGAGGACCTCGGGGTAGAGGGCGCGCGGACCGTCGAGCACCGGCTCCGGCAGGGCGCCGGGCCAGGTGTACGCGACGGTGTGGCCCTCCATCTCCACCTCGGCCAGCACGGCCGGTCCGGTACCGGGGCTGCCGTTGGAGAAGCGTAGGGGAGTGGGGGCGTTGACGGGGTGCACGTCGAGCCCACCGGGGTTGTTCTGGCCGCGGGTGAGCGTGTTGTCGATCGGCGCCCACTGCCCCCGGGCGTTCTTCGCGCGCTGGGCGACAGCGTGGATCGTGGTGCGCAGCTGCCCGTCCGGGAGCGCCCAGGTGAGTGAGGTGCTCGTCGTGGCCGTCTCCACGAGCACCTCCTGGCCGGTGCGGACGGCGTCGTTCATCGCGGTCGCCTGGTCGCGCGGGGCGACCGGCGCCGGCGCGACGCGTGGGGACGCCTTCCGAGCTGCGTCGGGCCCGGGCCACCAGGGCAGCAGGGCGGCGACGAGTGCCAGCAGGAGGCCCAGGCTGAGGGCCAGCCTGGTGCGCGTGCGCACGAAGGGGTTGAGCAGGCGAGGCGCAGTCACGGCGGGTCTACTCCCGTGGGGCCAGCGGACAAGGAAAGGCGCATGCAGGTAGCCCGGTCCGCCGGGCCGCCGGGCAGAACGCGGGCACACGATCGCACGCCGACGGGTCATCTCGCCCATCCAGCGACCGATACCAATTCGTGATCATTACGCGGCGCAAGTGGACGGTTGCGCCGGAATTCGATCATGTATGCGTGTTTTGACTGTCGCGGAATGACGGTCATATCCGTATCCGTGTTCCCCGCCGGACATTCCCTATTCGTGCTGCGGGGGGAGGATTCGACAGTGGTGAATGCCACATCAGCTGTCGAGTGATCACCCTCCGTGACCTTGAGTGCTGATCCGGCGTGCCGCAGAGTCCTCACGCACGTGCCGTGGCCGGCGCGTGGTCTCGCGCGGCCCTGCCGTGCCTCCTCTTTCGTCTTCGCGCTGGGTGGGAGTCGACACGTATGCGTGGTACCGGTTTGCTGCGGTGGCATGGCCGTCGGATCCCGGCGAGGCCCAACCATCCCCGGTGGCGTCGTGGCCGTACGGCGATGGTGCTGTTCCTGTCCACGACTCTGGTCGGCACGATGCTGCCGGCCGAGGCGTGGGCGGTGCCCGGCCCGGGCATGCACCGCGAGGAGATGCAGGTCGACCTGCCGGACATTCCGGAGAGCGAGCGGGTCGGTCACGACGAGAACGCCGAGACGAACCTGACCACCGCCGACCCGGTGCCGGTGGACCCGTACGAGCCGCAGGCCGTCACCCCTTGGCAGCAGGACAGCGGCGTCGTCGACCTCACGGGGATCGAGGCCGGGGACACCAAGCCGGTCGACGATTTGCCCGTCGCGCTCGGCGTGCCGGCCGGCGGTGATCCGGCCACCCTCGCCGGCAACTGGACCGTGGACCTCGCCGCCCCCGAGGCGTCCCAGGACGCGGGCCTGTCCGGCCTGATCATGAAGATCACCCCGCCGGCCACTGTCGACCCGGCGGCAGAAGTCGCACTGGCCGTGGACTACACGCCCTTCGCCGACCTGTACGGTCCGCAGGCCGCCGACCGTTTCGGCGTCGTGCTGCTCCCCGAGTGCGTCTACGACGCGCCCGACAGCGGCGACTGCGCCACCGGCGACGGCTCGGCGACGACGCGTTTCTCCGCCGCCGGCACCGACGCCGCCCAGGCCGTGCGCAGCGAGGTGAAGCTGGTGCCCGCCGCCAAGGCACCCACCCGCATGAAGATCGCCGCCGAAGAGGAGGCGCCGGTGCGCCGCGTCGTGACGGGCAGCGTGCCGGTCGGCCGCCTGCTCGGTGCGGATTCGGACGCCCTGACCAGCCGGGCCACGCTCGACGCAGCTGAGCCGTCCACCGCCTCGGGCGTCGTCGGCGTCCTGGACACCGGGGCCTCCGCGGCCGGCGACTTCACCGCCACGCCGCTGCTCTCCTCCGGCTCCTGGGCCGCGGGCTCCTCCAACGGCGCGTTCACCTACTCCTACCAGGTCCAGGTGCCGGAATCCGCCGGCGGCCTGGCGCCCAAGGTGGCCCTGGGGTACTCATCGCAGTCGGTGGACGGCCGTACCTCGGCCACCAACAACCAGGCCTCCTGGATCGGTGACGGCTGGGACTACAACGCGGGAGCGATCACCCGCAGCTACGCGACATGCCGTGAGGACTCGAAGAAGCCCGGCTCGAACAATGAGAAGCACCGTACGGCCGATCTGTGCTGGGGCTCGAACAACGCCACCCTCACCCTCGGCGGCATGACCACCGAGCTGGTCTGGGACTCGGCCAAGAACGCCTGGTTCACCGCGAACGGCGACGGCTCCAAGGTCGAGCTGCTCAAGGACACCGGCCGGGCGAACGGCGACAAGTCCGGCGAGTACTGGGTGGTGACCACCCGGGACGGCACCCGCTACCACTTCGGGCTGAACCGCCTGCCGGGCTGGTCGGACAACGGGACCGCCGCCGACGACCCGGTCACCAACTCGGTCCTCACCGTGCCGGTGTACGGCAACCACGCCAACGACGGCGACCCGGCCGAGACCTGTTACAAGGAGGGCGACTGGGCGGGCTCCTTCTGCACCCAGGCCTGGCGGTGGTCCCTCGACTACGTCGAGGACATCCACGGCAACGCCATGAGCCTGTGGTGGGCCAAGGAGACGAACAACTACGCCCGCAACTTCAACTTCAAGGACCCGGTTCCGTACGACCGTGGCGGCTACCTGGCCCGCATCGACTACGGGCAGCGCCGGGACAACATCTTCTCGGCCGCGCCGCCCGCGCGGGTCACCTTCGACGTCGCCGAGCGGTGCTACACCGAGGGTTCCGTGACCTGCACCGAGGAGAACTTCACCAGCAAGGATCCGAGCAAGTTCCGCATCTGGTACGACACCCCGGCCGACCTGCGGTGCGCCTCCGGCCAGAAGTGCTGGAACGCCTCGCCGTCGTTCTTCTCCCGCAAGCGGCTGGACAGGATCACCACCTGGGCGCAGCGGCGTCCCGAGACGAGCGCCCTGCAGAAGGTGGACGAGTACCAGCTCACGCAGTCCTTCCCGGTCCTGAAGACCGGCCCCAACACCGCCCTCTGGCTGGAGTCCGTCAAGCGGACCGGCTGGGGACGCAGCGGCGCGGCCGACGACAAGATCAGCCTGAACGCGGTGCGCTTCGAGTCCAACACCGAGGACATGCCGAACCGCGTGAAGCGGGACAACCGCCCCGGTTTCTCCCGGCTGCGCATCGCCCGGGTCATCAACGAGTACGGCGGCGAAACCGTCGTCACCTACAAGCAGCCCACGGGTGACTGCGCCACGGGCACCGGCCTGCCCGGCAAGACCGACACCGCCGAGTTGAAGGCCAACGACCGGCTCTGCTACCCGTCGTTCTGGCACCCGGACCCGGCGGTCGAGGACATCGACTGGTTCCACAAGTACGTCGTGGAGAGCGTCGAGGAACTCCCCGCCATCGACGGGGCCTTCGGCACCTTCACCCGGTACGCCTACGACAACCCCGGCTGGCGGCTCGCAGAGCAGGAGTTCACCAAGAAGGCCACCCGCACCTACTCCCAGTTCGCGGGCTTCCAGCAGGTCACCGTCATCACCGGGGCGGACGACCCGGACATCGGCAGCAAGCGGACCAAGGCCGTCACCCGCTACTTCCGCGGCATGGGCGACACGGTGCCGGTGAAGGACATCGCCGGCGTCGAGATCGCCAAGGACGAGGAGCCGTTCGCCGGCCGGGTGGCCGAGGAACTGACGTACGCGAACGCCGACGACGCCGACGCGGATTGGCTCACCCGCAGCGTCACCTACCCGCACGCCCAGGAACTCGCCATCCGGTCACGTGACGACGGGCTCAGCCCGCTGCGCGCCTGGCGGGTCACCGAGCCGCGGCAGGTGTCGTACACCCGCTCGTCGGGCACCGGCGACGACGACCGCACACTGCGGGCCGTCGAAACGAAGACCACCTTCGAGACGACCTACGGCTTGCCCACCCAGATCGAGGTGCTCGGTGACACCGGCAGGACCGGCGACGAGTCCTGCACCTCCTTCGAGTACCTGCACCGGGTCGACAAGAACATCATCGGCCTGACCAAGCAGACCCTCACCAGCCCGACCACCTGCGCCGCCGCGACCTTCGGCGACCTGAAGACGCTCAGCGGCGCCGGTCGTGTCGCCTACGACGGCAACGCGTACGGGGTCGGACTCGACACCACCACCCGTGGCCTGGCCACCGAGACCTGGTCGCTGAAGGGCGACGGCTCCGGCTTCCAGTCCGACGGCACCACCGCCTTCGACTTCATCGGCCGGGTCATCCAGAACACCGACCCCGACGGCAAGATCTCGAAGATCAGCTACGGCATGGCCAACGGCCAGTCCTACTCGGTGACCGAGGAGAACTCGCTCGGGCACAAGCAGGTCCAGGAGCTCGACCCCGGCCGTGCCGTCACGGTCAAGACCACCGACCTGAACGGCCGGGTCAGCGAGGCGAAGTACGACGCGCTGGGCCGCCTCGTCGAGGCGTGGGCGCCGGGCCGCACCCCGTCGGCCGCGGCCGTTCCGGACTTCAAGGCCGAGTACGCCGTGCAGGCCGGCAAGCCGCCGTACATCACCACGTTCAGCCGCGGTCACGACAACAAGATCCAGACCTCGGTCACCCTCTACGACGGTCTGGGCCGGGAGCGGCAGACCCAGGAGGAGGCCACCGGCGGCGGCCGACTCATCACCGACACCCTGTACAACACCTCCGGCGAGGTGTGGCAGACCAACAACGCCTACTTCGCCGAGGGCTCGCCGATCGGCCAGCTGTTCACCCCGCTCGCGGAGACGGCCGTGCCGAACGCGACGCGCTACACGTACGACGGCCTGGGTCGAGTGACCAAGGAGACGCCGGTCCTGCGTGGCGTCGAATCGCCGTCGCGCGCCACCAGCTACACGTATGGCGCCGACCACTCCACGGTCGTCAACCCGGCGGGCGCGACCTCCTACCGCCTCTTCACCGACGCCCTTGGCCGCACCGCCCGCGTCGACACGTTCACCAACGCCGCGCACACCGCGTTCACCTCGATGAGGTACGAGTACGACGCCCGTGGTCAGCTGGTGAAGGCCAACCACTCGGCCGACCCGACCCACCCGTGGACCTGGAGCTACGACCAGCGCGGCCGGTTGACGCAGAGCACCGACCCGGACGCCGGCACCAGCCGGTTCACCTACGACCACCGGGACCGGCAGCTCACCGCCACCAACGCCCGCAACATCACTGTCTGGAACGGCTACGACGAGCTGTCCCGCCCGACGCAGCAGCGCCTCGGCGACAGCACCGGCACACTGCTGGCCGAGTACACCTACGACACCGTGCCCGGCGGCAAGGGCCTGCCGGCGACGGCCACCCGCTACACCGACGGCCTGCCGTACAAGCAGTCGGTCGGCGGCTACACCCCCGACTACCAGCCGACGTCCACGACGCTCACGCTGCCGCAGCCGATCGCTGACACGTGGGGCCTGAAGACCTCGTACACCTACGACTACACGTACACCGACACCGGCCTGACAGAGTCGACGACGCTGCCGGAGGTCGGGAACCTTCCGTCGGAGAAGGTCCTGGTCCGCTACACCAAGGACGGCCTGCCGCTCTCGGTGTCCGGCAAGGACTGGTACGGCTCGGAAACCGTCTACTCGCCGTACGGGCAGGTGCTCCGGTCGACGCTGGGCGCGCAGCCGTACCGGGTGTGGTCGATGGCGACGTACGACGACGCCAGCGGCGCCCTCACCAACCAGCAGGTCTACCGCGAGCAGACGACCGACAACGGCGTGGTCGGCGGCAACCTGGTATCGAACCGCTCCTACTGGTACGACGACGCGGGCAACGTCCTCGCCATCCATGAGCAGGCGACCGGCATCGAGGAACGGCAGTGCTTCCAGTACTCGCTCGGCCGGCTGAAGACCGCCTGGACGGCCAAGGACCAGGCGCTGTGCAACCCGGGCCCGATCAACGCCGACGGCAGCCTCAACGTGGCGGTCGGCACCGACGGCTCCGGCTACTGGCAGGAGTACGAGTACGACCTCCTCGGCAACCGCACCAAGCTTGTCGAGAAGGACGTCGACGGGCACATCAGGAAAGCGGCGGGGGAGCAGGTCCAGCTTAAGGACGCCACCAGCACCTACGCCTACGGCAAGGCCGACGGCAGCCAGCCGCGCACCCTGACCAAGGTGACGAAGGAGTACGTCACCCCGGCGGGTGCCCAGGTCATTGCCGAGGCGGAGCGGCTCTACGAGCTGACCGGCGAGACGAAGTCCGTCAAGTCCCTCGAGAACGGCGACGAGCAGACCCTGTCCTGGACCTACGACGGCCAGGTCGAGCGGATCGCCGGCCAGGGCACGAAGGGCCGGACCGCGTACGTCGGTCTCGGCGCCAAGTGCATCGACCTGAGCAACGGATCGCTGGAGCCGAGCCGGCCGATTCAGCTGTACTCCTGCAACGACACCCCCGCCCAGAAGTGGACCTTCGTCGCGGAGCCCGGCCAGAAGAACGCCAACCTGGGCACTCTGACTCCGCTCGACGGCACGTGGTGCGTCCAGCCGGCGGCGAACACGGCCGGCTCGGCCTTCGGCATTCAGAAGTGCAACGGATCGGCGGCGCAGCGCCTGGAGCGCACCTCCACCGGGCAGCTGAAGCACTCCGCGAGCGGCCTGTGTGTGGCCGTCAAGGACGCGGCCATCGCCAACGGCACGCCACTCGTGCTGGCGACCTGCGACAGTGCCGCCGCCGCCCAGCAGTGGGAGCCGCAGGACGAGACCCGCCACATTTACGGGCCCGGTGGCACCCGACTGCTGACGATCCAGGCGCGGCAGGCCACTCTGCACCTGGGCGAGTCCCAGCTCACCGTGCAGAAGGGCGGTGTGCTGGTCAACTCCCAGCGCTCGTACGCCACTCCGGGCGGCACGGTCGTGCGTTACTCACACACCACGGCGGCGCCCACCCTCGTTGCCCTCGCGGGCGACCACCAGGGCAGCCCGTACGCGGAGGTGGGCCTCAGCGGTGGAATGCCGGTGCGGCTGCGCAAGCAGGACCCGTTCGGCAACCTGCGCGGCCCGGTGCACAACATGCAGGCCAACGCGGGCTTCCTCGGCTCGACGCGGGACGACGCGTCCGGTTACGCCCCGCTCGGGGCGCGGCTGTACGACCCGACCGTGGGTCGGTTCCTTTCGGCCGACCCGGTGCTGGACCTGACGGACCCGGCGCAGAACAACGGTTACGCGTACGCCCACAACAACCCGGTGACGCTCTCGGACGCGAGCGGTCTGTCGGTGGCGCTGACCGCCTCCGAGATGGCGGCGGCGCTGGCGGGCGCGGGCCTGTCGGCGGCGCAGGTCTCCCAGGCCCAGGCGGACTCGGGACGCTCGATCATGTCGGTGATCCTCGGCGCGGCCTGGTCCGTGTTGAAGGACTTCATCGGGATCAACGACGCCATCAACTGCTTCGGCGGTGACATGTGGGCGTGCGGCAGCCTCATCATCGGGGCGATCCCCTGGGGCAAGATCGGCAAGATCCCGGCCGTGATCCGGGCGGTCGACCGGACGATCGCCGCGATCCAGGCGTGGAGAACGGCGAAACGCGCGGCCGAGGCGGTGCTGGCGGCGGCGCGCGCCGCCGAGCAGGCGGCGCTGAACGCCAAGAAGCTGGCCATCGAACGAGCGAAGAAGGCCGCCCAGGCGGCGAAGAAGAAGGCCGCCGACAAGGTCAACACGACCAGCAACAAGGCCGTCAACAATACGAAGAAGACCGGTAACCCGGTCCAGAAGGACGCCCAGGCCAAGTCCAACCCGAAGGGTTCCTCCGCGGGCTCCGGCGGTGGTGGCGGCAAGGGCGCCGGCGGTGGCGGCAAGGGCGACTCGAAGCCGGGCGGTTCTTCGGGTGGCACCAGCCGCAGCAAGGGTGGCAGCAGCGGTGGCGGCGGCGCCGGCAAGGCCGACGAGGGCGGCGGCGCCAGCAGTTCGGGTGGCGGCAGCTGCGAGAATCCCGCCAATAGCTTCGTGCCTGGCACTAAGGTCCTGATGGGCGACGGCTCCACGAAGCCGATCGAGGACGTGAAGCCCGGCGACAAGGTCATGGCCACCGACCCGGAGACGGGCCGGACCGAAGTGCAGACTGTCGCCGCCGCGATCAAGGGTGACGGTGTCAAGCACCTGGTGAAGGTCACCATCGACACCGACGGCGAGCGCGGCGCGGAGACGGCCGAGGTCACCGCGACCGACGGTCACCCGTTCTGGGTGCCCGAGCTGCACGAGTGGGTCGACGCCACCGACTTGCAGTCCGGGCAGTGGCTGCAGACCAACGCCGGCACCTACGTCCAGGTCACTGCGATCGAGCGTTGGACCGTCGCGCGGGCTACCGTCCACAACCTCACCGTGGCCAACATCCACACGTACTATGTGGTCTCTGGAGAGAGCTCTGTCCTCGTCCACAACTGCGGTGTACAGGTAGACGAGGCGAAGTTCGACTACGTCATGGGAAATGTGACTCAGGGGCGGCAACATAATATTGACCGATCCACGCAGAACGGCATCGCGATGCGTCGAATCGGGGTCCTGGACGACGCGGATGGTCGCGCGTTGCTACGAGAGCATCTGGAGGAAGCTGGTGGTTTCAACTCCAACGTCTCCAGAACCTTCAACAACGAACACGGATCGTACGAGGTTCGAGAGTCGCTTTTTGCGGGGCCGGGAGGTTTCTTGCGCCTCGACTCCACCTGGCAGGTCATGGCGGATGGCACCCGCAGACTCACTACAGTCATCCCGATCGGAAGCGTGTCAAGATATCGGCTTCCGCAAGGAGCGTTGAAGTGACTGGCGCTGTGTTCGAAGCTCCGACCGATCAGGAGCTTGAGGAGATCAGGTACTTCGTTGGCGGCACCGTTGACGAAGGCGAGGAGGGTGTCAGAACTCTCGTCTGGTCGGTCGATTCAGGCTCAGGAGAGATTACATATGACGGGCTGGGGCGAAGCGTCCGCGTTCTGTTCCTCGACGCTGAGGGGGAGGAGTTCGTCGATGTCTTTCGAGAAGGTGCGTTCCGGCTCAGGTTTGTGAACACATCTGTCGAATGTGAGGCAGTCGTAGAATTCGGCACGGATTCACTTTCAGGCACGATGCGAATTCACATGCTTCCTAGTTTGGCGATCCACGACTCGATGTTGCTGACTTGACGGGATGTCGGCGCCTTCCTTGGTCGGCACCGACGTCCCGTCAAGTCCGGTCACCCCTGTTCAGATGCCTCAGATTATGAGTGACGGAACGCGCAAAGGACCTGCAGACGCATTCACTGGTGCTCTCAACAGGTGCATTGGCGCTTGGTGGTCAACCCCGAGAAGGCCGAGATCATCTCGGGACTCGACGCATCTTGGACACCTGCAGGTCTAGGCGTAGCCCGCCCATTCCGGCGTATCGTCTGCGGCCGTGATGATCAGCTTCGAGACCCAGCCGGACCGGCGTCTGTTGGCGGTGGCGCTGCGCCGCACGATGCGCCAGGCCCTTCGCCTCTTCACGGCCTGCGGGTTCATCCTGCTTCTGCCGGCCGCGGTTACCCTGCTCCTCAGTGACGAGCCGGTGGTGGCGGTGGGTTGGCTGTTGGGTGCGGTCATCTTCTGGGCCCTGCCGTCGTTGCTGGTACGCGGCGGGGTCCGGGCGAGCTGGAAGCTGTACGGCATCCCGATCGCCTGGCAGTTCTCCGACGAGGGTGTGCGAATGGTTTCGGTGCTGATGGAGAGCCTGATCCGCTGGGAAGCGCTGGAGTCGGTCGAGCCGATCCCCGGTCAGCTGCTGCTCAAGGTCAATCGGCAGCAGGTCATTCCAGTTCCGATCGCCGGGCTGGCGCCGTCCGACCGTGACATGCTCGCAAGTTTTCTGGGTGGTCGGCGCCTGCTTCCCGCCGGAACCCGGATCACCGCCTGACAGGCCGCGCCCGGCCCGTCGTGATCCTCCGGCGCTCGCAGCGGCCACGCCGGTGGCGGCCACTCGACCTCAATGAAGTCGCGGTGTCCCAGGCCCCCCGATGGCCCGACTTCCATGACCTCGTGTCGTTCATCGCCGCCGCGCCGCGCCGCGCTCCCCGGCGACGCCGAATCCGAGGAGGCGCCGCGCCGCGCCGCAAAACCGGGCCGGGTCGCCCCGGTCGCGCCGCGCTGGGTCGCGCCGGGGTCGGGCCGCGCCGAGGGCGGGCCGCATCGGGCCGCGCCGGGCCGCGCCGGGCCGCGTCGGCGGCTTCGGAGCAGGTCAGCGGGGAAGATTGAGGCTCTCAGCGGACGTACAGCGCGGCTGGGGAAGAATGGCCGGGTGACTTCCGCGCGAGAACTCGTCCTGCTCGGGTCGACCGGCTCGATCGGCACGCAGGCCATCGACATCGTCCGGCGCAACCCGGAGCGGTTCCGGGTGGTGGCGCTCGGGGCGGGCGGCGGCAACGTCGAGCTGCTCGCCGCCCAGGCCCTCGAACTCGGTGTCGAGGCGGTCGGCGTGGCGAAGGCGTCCGCTGCCCAGGATCTCCAGCTCGCCTTCTACTCCGAGGCGAGTCGGCGTGGCTGGGCCAGCGGCGACTTCAAACTACCCAAGATCATCGCCGGGCCGGATGCGATGGCCGAGCTGGCCCAGTGGCCGTGTGACGTGGTTCTCAACGGGGTGGTCGGCTCGCTCGGGCTGGCGCCGACCCTCGCGGCGCTGCGCGCCGGCCGTACGCTCGCGCTCGCCAACAAGGAGTCGCTCGTGGCCGGCGGCCCGCTGGTCAAGGCCGCGGTGACCCGGGCGGGGCAGATCGTGCCGGTCGACTCGGAGCATTCGGCGCTCGCCCAGTGCCTGCGCGGCGGTACCCGGGGCGAGGTGCGCCGGCTGGTCGTCACCGCGAGCGGCGGCCCGTTCCGGGGCAAGCGGCGCGACGAGTTGACCCAGGTCACGCCCGAGCAGGCGCTGGCGCATCCGACGTGGAACATGGGGCCCGTCGTCACGATCAACTCCGCCACGATGGTCAACAAGGCGCTCGAGGTGATCGAGGCACACGAGCTGTTCGACGTCCCGTACGCCGACATCGCGGTGATGGTGCACCCGCAGTCCGTGATCCACTCGATGGTCGAGTTCGTCGACGGCTCCACCCTCGCCCAGGCCAGCCCGCCGGACATGCGGCTGCCGATCGCCCTGGGCCTCGGCTGGCCGGACCGGGTGCCCGACGCCGCCGCCGCGGTCGACTGGACGACCAGCCACAAGTGGGAGTTCGCCCCGCTCGACGACGAGGCGTTCCCGGCGGTCGCCCTGGCCAAGGCGGCCGGCCAGGCCGGCTGCTGTCGCCCGGCCGTGTACAACGCGGCGAACGAGGAGTGTGTGGCCGCGTTCGTGGCCGGCCGACTGCCCTTCCTCGGCATCGTGGACACCGTCGCGAGGGTGCTGGACGACGCTCCGGACTTCGGCGAACCAGGTACCGTCGAGGACGTGCTCGCGGCCGAGTCGTGGGCACGTACGCATGCGCAGGAGATCATCGCCGCGGTGGTGGAAGGAGCTTGATGGCATACCTGCTCGGGGTGGTGCTCTTCGCCCTGGCGATCCTCATCTCGGTGAGCCTGCACGAGGCGGGGCACATGATCACCGCCAAGGCGTTCGGGATGAAGGTCACCAAGTACTTCGTCGGCTTCGGTCCCACCCTCTGGTCGTTCAAGCGGGGCGAGACCGAGTACGGCGTCAAGGGCGTCCCGCTCGGTGGCTTCTGCAAGATCGTGGGGATGACTCCGCAGGACGACGACGTCGACCCGGCTGACGAGCCCCGGGCCATGTGGCGCTACCCGGTCTGGAAGCGGACGATCGTGATGTCCGCGGGCTCGATCACGCACTTCGCGCTCGCCCTGGTCACCCTCTGGATCCTGGCCATCTCCGCCGGCCTGCCCAACCCGAACTTCCCGAGCACGGAGGAGCAGGTCCGCCAGGAGCCGGCCGTCGTCGCGCTCAGCGACTGCGTGGTGCCGGAGAACGCGGCCCGGGCCTGCGCGCCCGGCGACGCGGCCAGCCCGGCCGCCCAGGCGCAGCTCCGCGACGGCGACCGGATCACCTCACTGAACGGCCAGCCGATCAACAACTACGGCGAGCTGCTCGTCGCGCTGCGGGGCGTCCAGCCCGGCAGCACCGCGACCATCGGCTACGTCCGCGACGGGCAGCCGGCTGAGACCCGGGCGACGCTCGCGCGGACCGAACGACCGCCGCTGGACGACCCGAACGGCGCCGTCGGCCCGGTCGCCGCGCTCGGGGTCGGGCTCATCCCCAGCACGCCCACCCGGGTGACGTACGGGCCGGTCGAGGCGTTCGGCGCCACCGCCGACTTCACCGGGGACATGGCCGTCGGCACCCTGCAGGCCCTGCAGCGGATCCCGCAGAAGGTCCCGGCGCTCTGGCACGCGATCACCGGCGGGGAGCGGGACGTGGACACCCCGATCAGCGTGGTCGGCGCGAGCCGGCTCGGCGGCGAGGCGGTGGAGAACAACGCCTGGCTGGTCTTCTTCATGCTCTTCGTGTCGCTGAACTTCTTCATCGGCGTGTTCAACCTGCTGCCGTTGCTCCCGCTCGACGGGGGCCACATCGCCATCGCCTGGTTCGAACGGGCCCGCTCCTGGGTCTACGCCCGGGTCGGTCGCCGTGACCCCGGGCGGGTCGACTACCTCAAGCTCATGCCCTTCACGTACGCGGTGATCCTGATCGGTGGCGTGTTCACGCTGCTGACCATCACCGCGGACGTGGTCAACCCGATCACGCTCTTCTCAAGGTGAGTGTTTGAAGTGACCGCAGTCAGCCTCGGTATGCCTCCCGTGCCGCCTCCGCCGCTCGCGCCGCGCCGGGCCAGCCGCCAGATCATGGTCGGCTCCGTACCGGTCGGTGGCGGCGCGCCGGTGTCGGTGCAGTCGATGACCACCACGCTCACCGCCGACGTCAACGCCACGTTGCAGCAGATCGCCGAGCTCACCGCCAGCGGCTGCCAGATCGTCCGGGTCGCGGTGCCGTCCCAGGACGACGTCGAGGCGCTGCCCGCGATCGCCAAGAAGTCGAAGATCCCGGTGATCGCGGACATCCACTTCCAGCCGAAGTACGTCTTCGCCGCGATCGACGCGGGCTGCGCGGCCGTCCGGGTCAACCCGGGCAACATCCGCCAGTTCGACGACAAGGTCAAGGAGATCGCGAAGGCGGCCGGCGACGCCGGGGTGCCGATCCGCATCGGCGTCAACGCCGGCTCGCTCGACAAGCGGCTGCTCAGCAAGTACGGCAAGGCCACCGCCGAGGCGCTGGTGGAGTCGGCACTGTGGGAGTGCTCGCTCTTCGAGGAGCACGGCTTCCGGGACATCAAGATCTCGGTGAAGCACAACGACCCGGTGGTCATGATCCGGGCTTACCGGCAGCTCGCCGAGCAGTGCGACTATCCGCTGCACCTCGGCGTCACCGAGGCCGGGCCGGCCTTCCAGGGCACCATCAAGTCGGCGGTGGCGTTCGGCGCGCTGCTCGCCGAGGGCATCGGCGACACCATCCGGGTCTCCCTCTCCGCGCCGCCGGTGGAGGAGGTGAAGGTCGGCAGCCAGATCCTGGAGTCGCTCGGCCTGCGCGAGCGTGGCCTGGAGATCGTCTCCTGCCCGTCCTGCGGGCGCGCCCAGGTGGACGTCTACAAGCTCGCCGAGGAGGTCACCGCCGGCCTGGAGGGGCTGCCGGTGCCGCTGCGGGTCGCCGTGATGGGCTGCGTCGTCAACGGCCCGGGTGAGGCCCGGGAGGCCGACCTCGGCGTCGCCTCCGGCAACGGCAAGGGGCAGATCTTCGTGAAGGGGCAGGTCATCAAGACCGTGCCCGAGGGGCAGATCGTGGAGACGCTGATCGAGGAGGCGCTCCGGCTGGCCGAGGAGATGGGCGCCGAGCTCCCCGAGGAACTCCGCGGCCTCACCACCACCCCCACCGTCACAGTCCACTAACCCCCCCACCCACCCCCCACCCCCCACCCCACCCACCCCGCCCCGCGCGCCACACCACCAGGGCAGGGCACGCTTACACGGAAAGAGTGGTCATTCCCGCAGGAATGACCACTCTTTCCGTGTATTTGGCCCCTCGTCCGTCGCCGCGGCGGTGGACGAGGAGGGGTGGGAGGGGAGGGAGGGGGGGGGTTACTCGGATTCGGCGAGGATGGCGTAGAGCTTGCGGCGGGTCTCGGCGAGCACCTGGGCGGCTCGCTCGCGCTGGTCGTCGGTGCCGGTCATCATCACCTGCCGCAGTGCCTGCATCGCCTGTGTGCCGGCGTCCCGGATCTCGTGCCAGCTGTTCACCGTGTCTTGAGCCAGCTCCGCCCACGGCGGATTCTCGGCGGCCTCGGCAGCTTCGGCGCGGCCGGCGTCCGTGACGGTGAACCGCTTCCGCCCGCCGCCGGAGTCCTCGGCGGCGGCGATGACGCCCTCGTCCTCGAGCAGCTGCAACGTCGGGTAGATCGAGCCCGGGCTGGGCCGCCAGGCCCCACCGGTGCGGGAGTCGATCTCCTGGATCATCTCGTAGCCGTGCATCGGCCGCTCGGTGAGCAGCGCCAGTACGGCTCCGCGCACGTTCGGGCGGTGTCGCCTGCCGCCACGGCCGCGCCCGCCCCAGCCGTGACCGTGCGGCATGGGCGGGACGGGCGGGAAGCCGAAGCCGCCCCGCATCCGGACCTCGCGCATCGCGCCGTGCGCGGCCCCGCGCACGGCGCCGTGCAGCGCCTCGTGCATCGCTTCGTGCATCACCTGGTGCCGTCGATCGAATCGCATGGTTCCTCTTCCCGTTTGGCGTATCGCTGATGCGTCGACGATATATCGGCAACGTGTCGTCGACAAATGGAATTTACAAACCGTACGTACGTCTTGCTAGGCTGCAAGTCGTGCGACTGCTTCCCGACCCGGGGCCGGCCCGGACCCTCGCCCTCTCCAGCCTGATCAACACCGTCGGCCGTGGCACCTGGCTGACCGCGAGCGCGCTGTTCCTGACCCGCTCGGTCGGACTGACCGTGGCCCAGGTCGGCCTCGGACTAACCCTCACGGCGCTGGTCAGCCTGATCGCCAGTGCCCCGATGGGCTACCTCGCGGACCGGCACGGCCCGCGTGGCCTCCAACTCGCCGCGCTGCTCGCCTCCGCCGCGTGCACCGCCGCCCTGGTCGGCGTCCGATCGTTCCCGACCTTCCTCCTGGTCGGCATGCTCATGGCGATCGCCGACGCAGCCAACCGGGGCGCCCGGGGCGCGCTGATCGCCGGCGCCGTCCCCGCCGAACAGCGCGTACGAACCCGCGCCTACCTGCGCGCCGTCACCAACGTGGGGATCTCCGTCGGTGCGGTGGTCGCCGGTGTCGGCCTGGCCGCCGACACCCGGACCGCGTACGTGGCGCTGATCCTGCTGGACTGCGCGACGTACCTGGTCGCGGCGGCGATCCTGCTCCGGTTGCCGGTCGTCCCGCCGGTCCCGGCGCCCACCCACGGGCCACGGCTGATCGCCCTTCGGGACCGCCCGTTCCTCGCCTTCACCGTGCTCGACGGCTTGATGTCGATGCACTTCGGGCTGCTCAACATCGCCCTGCCGCTCTGGATCGCCGAGCGCACCACCGCGCCGCACTGGCTGATCTCCGCCTGCATGCTGGTCAACACGGTGATGGTGGTGCTCTTCCAGGTCCGCGCCTCACGCGGCACCGAGGAGCTGGCCGGGGCCGGCCGGGCCGCCCGTCGGGCCGGCGTGGTGATCGCGGTCGCCTGCCTGCTCTTCGCCGCCAGTGGCCGCGTACCCGGCCCGGTCGCCGTGGTGCTGCTGCTCGCCGGGGCGCTGGTACACGTGGTGGGGGAGCTGTGGCACTCAGCGGCCGGCTGGGGCATCTCGTTCGGCCTGGCACCGGCCAACGCCCAGGGGCAGTACCAGGGCGCATACGGGATGGGCATGCAGCTCGGGTCGATGGTGGCGCCCGCGGTGGTGACCACGCTCGCCGTCGGGTGGGGCGTACCGGGCTGGTTGGTCCTCGGTGTGTTCTTCCTGCTCGTCGGTGCGCTGGTGCCCCCCGTGGTGCGATGGGCCGAGGGCACCCGGGTGGCCCTACCACTGGCCGCGTGACGCGGAGTCGGTACTCAGCCCGCGGGCCGGGGGCCGGATCTGGCACGCTGGAGGCGTGCTGACGGTGCCGGTACGGCAACTGGGGGAATCGGAACGACGCGCGGTCGAGCGCCTGCTCGACCTCGACCCGTACGCGGGCGCGCAGGTCGCCGAGCGGGTCGCCGCGCGCGGTCTCTCCTGGTGGCGGGCCGAGGGTCGGATCCTCGGCTACGGCGCCCGGCGCAACCTCGAGTCGATCTGCTGGCTGGGCGGCAACCTGACCCCCGTGCTTGCCACCGAACCGGCCGTCGAGGCGTTCGCCGACCTGCTCGCCGGCGAGGAGCGGCTCTGCTCGTCGATCGTCGGCCGGGCCGACGCCGTCCTCGGGCTCTGGGACCGCCTCTCCGAGGTGTGGGGACCCGCCCGGGACGTACGCCCGAACCAGCCGCTGCTGGCCACCGAGGCGCTTCCCGTCGTCCCCGCCGATCCGGAGGTGCGCCGGGTACGCGCCGGGGAGGTCGACCGCCTCTTCCCGGCCGCCGTGGCGATGTACACCGAGGAGGTCGGGGTCTCGCCCCTGGCCGAGGACGGCGGGCGCAGCTACCGGCGGCGGGTCAACGAACTGGTACGCGGCGGCCGGGCGTACGCCCGCTTCGTCGACGGCCGGGTGATCTTCAAGGCCGAGCTGGCGGTGGTGACCCGGCGTACCGCGCAGATTCAGGGGGTCTGGGTGGCGCCCGAGTGGCGGGGCCGGGGCATCGCCACCGCCGCCATGGCGGCCGTGGTCCGCGACGCGCTGCTGCGCGTCGCGCCGACGGTCAGCCTCTACGTGAACGATTTCAACCTGCCCGCCCGCCGGGTCTACGAGCGCTGCGGGTTCCGTCCGGTCGGCACGCTCGCCACCGTGCTGTTCTGACCGCGTGGGCCCGGGCCGGCCTGATGGTGTGAGCCCGGCCCGGCTGATGGTGTGAGCGCGCCCGCCGTGAGTGCGTGGGCGTCCGCCGTGACCCCGTGAGCAGGGACCATCGCAGCGAAAATGCGTTGATCGCCGAGGCCCGGCGGGTGAGGCTGGAGTCACCGCCCCCACCCCACCAGAGTCCGGAGGACCCTCATGCGCCTGCTCCGAGACCTCTGGGCAACCGCACCACGCCGGATGACGGCGGTCCTCCTGCTCATCGTGGTCGGTGCCGGCGGTCAGGCGGCCGCCTCCGCGCTCGCCGGACCGGTGCTGGTGCACCGCTCGACAGGCTGGTTCACCGCCCTGGCCGCCGCGCTGGTCGCCGCCGTCCTCACCGACCTCGTGGTGGGGCTGCTGATGGCCGGGCTGACCGCCGACTGGTCCGCCGACGTCCGGCGGCGGCTCTGCCGGGTGGCACTCGGGCAGGATCTGCCGACCCTGGAGACCACCCCCGTCGGCGAGCTGCTCGACCGCATCGACAACGACGTCTACCAGGTCGCCGCCGAACTGCGGAACACCGGCGTACGACTGGTCCAGGGCCTCGCGGTGTGCCTGCTCGCGACGGCGAGCGCGCTGTTCGTCTGGTGGCCGGCCGGCGTGGGAATGGTCGTGCTGACCACCCTGCTCGCCGTCGTCCTGCGCCGGCCCACCGGGCGCATCGCCCCGGCGCGGATGGCCGAGGAGGAGGCCTGGTCCGACCTGGCCGCCGTGATGGAGGAGGCGGTACACGGCCAGGACGACGTCCGCACCAGTCTGGCCCGACCGTACGTGCTGCGTCTCTACGCCCGGCGGGCCGCCGAGGTGATCGCCCGGGCCGGCCGGGTGTTCCGCATGTCGGCCCAGGTCACCGCGATCGCCGCCGGTGGCATCCGGGCCGGGATCGCCGCCGTGGTGCTCGCCGGAGCGTGGGCGCTGGCCAGCGGCCGCGTCGACGGTGCCCGGCTGACCGCGATCTGGCTGCTCGCGATCGCCTTCGGAGCGACGGTCGAGCACATGGCCCGCTGGGTGCCGCACCTGCAGTACGCGCTCGGTGCCTGGGCCCGGGTGCAGCTGCTCTCCGCCGCGCCGCAGGAGCCGACCGGCGGGGTGGCCCCGACCGACGGCGACCTCACCGTCCGAGGGTTGACCTTCCGGTACGCGTCCGACGACGAGCGCGGCCCGGCGCTGCGCGACGTCCGGCTGACCTTCGCCCGCGGGCGGTCGTACGCCCTGGTCGGGCGTACCGGCTCGGGGAAGTCCACGCTGGCCAAGGTGCTCACCCGGGCCGTGGACGTGCCGCGGGGGACCGTCTTCCTCGGCGACACCGACCTCGTCGACCTGGACGTCGAGGAGCTGCGCCGGTGGATCGCGGTGGTGCCGCAGCGTACCGAGATCCTCGCCGGCACGCTGGCCGAGAACGTCGCGCTCTTCGACCCGGACCTGCTCGACGGCGCGAGCCGGGCGCTGACGGAGCTGGGGCTGGCCGGGTGGATCGCCGAGCTGCCCGACGGGGTGCACACCCGGCTCGGTGAGGGCGGCCACGTGCTCTCCGCCGGGCAGGAGCAACTGGTGGCGTTCGCCCGGATCCTGGTCCGCAATCCGCAGGTGGTGATCCTCGACGAGGCCACCGCGCGGCTGGACCCGGTCACCGAGACCCGGGTACGGCAGGCCACCGAGAGGCTGCTCGCCGACCGCATCGGCATCGTGATCGCGCACCGGCTCTCCTCGGTGCGCCGGTGCGACGAGGTGGTGGTGCTCGCCGACGGCGAGGTGCTGGAGGCCGGGCCGCTGCACGAGTCGGCGCGCTTCGCCGAGCTGCTGGCGACCGCGGGCGCGTACGCCGGGACGGGCGGGCGCGGCGGGGTGGACCTGCTGCCGGCGCCGGCCACCCTGTGGGAGCTCACCGAGTCGGCGGAACCTGTCGAGCCGGCCGGACTCGTCGAGCCGGCGCCGGCTGAGCGTCCGGCCGCCGTACCGAGGACCGACCCGCCGCCGGTACCCCCGCCGCCACCCGCGCGAACGATGCGACAGATCCTGCGGCTGGGTTTCAACGACCCGCGCTTCGGGCTGGCCTCCATCGCGATGTTCATGGTGATGACGCTGCTCGGCCTGGACGGTTCGGTGCTGCCGTGGCTCTGGGCGGATGTGGTCGACGGTGGCGACCCGTGGCTGCCGGCGCTCGGCATCGCGGGCGCGCTGCTGGTCGTGTTGCCGCTCCCCTACCTGACCAACCTGCGGTTCCCGCAGTGGTGGATCCGGCAGATGCTGCGGATCAGCCTGCGCCTGGTGCACGGACAGACCGGGCCGCGGCGGGTCAGCGGACACACCCCGGCCGAGGTGGTCGCCCAGGGCGGTGACACCGAGCGGGTGGTGCAGCTCGCCGACAACCTGATGGACCAGTTCATCTCGCTGGTGATCGTGGTCACGATGACCGTGGTGACCGGCAGTTTCGTGCCGGCGTTGTTCTTCGTGGGGACCATGCTGGTCTCCGGGCTGGCGGCGACGCTGTTCGGGCCACGACTGGAACGCAGTGCCCGCGGCACCGTGAAGGCCCGCGCCGCGTTCGCCACCGCCCTGGTCTCCTCGCTGTCCGCCGCCCGTACGGTGAAGCTCGCCGGCGCCGGCGAGCCGGTGCTGGCCCATCTGGCCAAGCTGGACTCGGTACGCAGCGACCGGCAGCGCCGGGAGATCGCCATGCAGGTGTGGGCGAGGTCCACGCCGTCGGTGGTCAGCGGGCTGCTGCCGATCGGCGCGTGGGCGCTCTACCTGGCCGGCGGGCTCTCCGCCGGCGCGGTGCTGGTGGCGGTCTCCACGCTCGGAGCGGCCCGCTGGTTCGCCTGGACCACTGCCTCACTGGTCTCCCAGTACCCGTCGGCGCGGGTCTGGACCCGGCGGACGGTGGCGATGAGCGGGGTCGCCGACTACGCGGCGGCGGTGCCCGCGGTGGACCTGGCCGCCGGGACGGCACCCGCACCGGAGCCGCCGCCGCGGCGGCCGCTGCAACGCTTGGAGCTGCGCCGCTTCGGGGCCCTGCACTCGGACGGGACGCTCGCCGTCCGGGACGTGGACCTCACCGTCGAGCGGGGGCAGCTGGTGCTGGTCGTCGGGCCGGTGGGCTCGGGCAAGTCGTCGCTGCTGCGTGCCCTGGCCGGCATCGTGCACCACACGGGTCGGCTGAGCTGGAACGGGGAGCCGGTCACCGAGCCGGAGCTGTTCCTGCGACCCAACCAGGTCGGGTACGTGGGGCAGCTACCCCGGGTGCTCTCCGGCACGGTCGCGGAGAACATCGCCCTCGGTCACGAGGTCGACGCGTCGGCTGCCGTCTCCACCGCACAGCTCGAGCACGACCTGGCCGCGGCCGGCGGTGGACTGGGGCTGTTGATCGGGCACAAGGGCACCCGGCTCTCCGGCGGGCAGTTGCAGCGGCTCGCGCTGGCCCGGGCGTTGGCACCGCGTACGGAGCTGCTGGTCGCCGACGACGTGTCGTCCGCGCTGGACGTCACTACCGAGCTGGCGCTCTGGGCGGCGCTGCGGGAGCACGGTGTCACGGTGGTCGGTTCGACCTCGAAGCGGGCGGCACTGGTCCGCGCCGACCACGTGGTGGTGCTGATCGGCGGCACCGTCGCGGCCCAGGGCCACTGGCGCGACCTGGAACCCGACTGGGCCCACCTGGCCGGCTGACCTGCACCACCACTGCGTCGATCACGAGGTCGGCGGGACCGGACAGGACGCCCCGCCGACCTCGTGATCGACAGTGTCAGGTGGCGCGGAGGTACTGGTTCGGCCAGGTGGCGGCGACGCCCAGCTTGGCGGCGGCACGCAGCGGCCAGTACGGCTCGCGCAGCAGCTCCCGGCCGAGCAGCACCAGATCGGCTTCGCCGTCGGCCACGATCTGCTCGGCGTGCTCCGGCTCGACGATCAGACCGACCGCACCGGTCGGTACGCCCGCCTCACGGCGGATCCGCGCGGCCGCCGGCACCTGGTAGCCCGGGCCGAGCGGGATCTGCTGGGCCGGGCTGACCCCACCGGAGGAGGTGTCGACCAGGTCCACTCCGGCGCCGGCCAGTTCGGCGGCCAGCGCCACGCTGTCGTCCACCGTCCAGCCGCCGGCCACCCAGTCGGTGCTGGAGATCCGGGTCAGCACCGGCACGTCCTCACCCACCACGGCGCGTACCGCCCGGGCGACCTCCAGGGTGAGTCGCATCCGTCCGGCCCGGTCACCGCCGTACTCGTCGGTGCGCTGGTTGGTGAGCGGTGAGAGGAACTCGTGCAGCAGGTAGCCGTGCGCCGCGTGGATCTCCACAGCGGCGAAGCCGGCGTCCACCGCCCGGGCGGCGCCGGCCGCGAACGCCTCGACGACGCCGGCGATGCCCGCCGTGTCCAGCTCGCTGGGCGTCCGGTAGTTCGGTGCGAACGGTGCGGTGCCCGGAGACACCGGCGTCCAGCCACCTTCGGCGTCCGGCACCCCGCCCCGCTCGGGGGCCCACGGCCGGTAGGTCGAGGCCTTGAACCCGGCGTGCGCGAGCTGCATCGCCGGTACCGCCCCGTGCGCGGTGAGGAAGGCCGTGATCGGACGCCACGCGTCCACGTGCGCACCGGACCAGATGCCGGTGTCCTGCGGACTGATCCGCCCCTCGGGCAGCACCGCGCTCGCCTCGCTGATCACCAGGCCCACCCCGCCGACGGCGCGAGCGCCCAGGTGCACCAGGTGCCAGTCGGTGGGCAGGCCGTCCGGGCCGGCCGTGTACTGGCACATCGGCGCCATCGCGATGCGGTTCGGCAGGGTCACCGCGCGCAGGGTCAGCGGCGAGAAGAGGGTGCTCATCGCGTTCGTCCTCTCGGAGATGCGAAGGAGGGCCTCGGATGCGAGGCCCTCCTTCGGATTCACGGTTGCGGGTCCGTCACCGCCTCCGGCGACGTACGGCACCTGATCATGCCGGTACCGGGGTCAACCCCTCCTTGCGGCTGCCCTCCACCGGCTCCGCGTCGATCAGCTCGCGGCGACCCGCCGCGTCGTACGCGGTCCGGTCGAGGGTGCCCTCGCGGGCCGCGACGACGGTCGGTACGAGCGCCTGACCGGCCACGTTGGTGGCGGTCCGCATCATGTCCAGGATCGGGTCGATGGCCAGCAGCAGGCCGGCGCCGGCCAGCGGCAGACCCAGCGTGCTGAGAGTCAGGGTGAGCATCACGATTGCGCCGGTCAGCCCGGCGGTGGCGGCCGAGCCGACCACCGAGACGAACGCGATCAGCAGGTAGTCGGTGACGCCGAGGTGCACGCCGAAGACCTGGGCCACGAAGATCGCGGCGAGCGCCGGGTAGATCGCGGCGCAGCCGTCCATCTTCGTGGTCGCGCCGAACGGCACGGCGAACGAGGCGTACTCGCGGGGCACGCCGAGCCGCTCCACGGCCTTCTGGGTCACCGGCATGGTGCCCACCGACGAACGGGAGACGAAGGCCAGCTGGATGGCGGGCCAGGCGCCGGCGTAGAAGCGCAGCGGGTTGAGGCGACCGGCACCCACCAGCAGCAGCGGGTAGACCACCACCAGCACGATCGCGCAGCCGACGTAGACCGCCGTGGTGAACTTGGCGAGCGGGGCGAGCAGGTCCCAGCCGTAGGAGGCGATGGCGTTGCCGATCAGACCGAGGGTGCCGATCGGGGCGAGCCGGATCACCCACCAGAGCGCCTTCTGGACGATCTCCAGCAGGGAGCGGTTGAGCGCCACGAACGGCTCGGCCTTCTCGCCGACCAGCAGGGCGGCGGCGCCGACGACGATCGCCAGGAAGACGATCTGGAGGACTTTGCCCTCGACGAACGCGCCGACCGGGTTCGTCGGCACGATCCCGGTGAGGAAGTCCGTCCAGGAGCCGGTGTTCTTCGGCTCGGTGGCCCCGGCGATGTCCAGCGTGACACCCCGGCCCGGGTTGGTGAGCAGGCCGAGGCCGATGCCGACACCCACCGCGATCAGGGCGGTGATGCCGAACCAGAGCAGCGTCTTCAGCGCCAGCCGCGCGGCGTTGGCCACCCCGCGGAGGCTGACCACGCTGACGACGATCGCGGTGAAGACCAGGGGCGGTACGGCCAGCTTCAGCAGCTGGACGAAGAGGCTGCCGACGGTGTGCAGGGTGCTGGTCAGCCAGCTCAGGTCGTTGGAGCGGGCCAGGAAGCCGAGCGCCACGCCGAGGACGAGGCCGAGCAGGATCTGTACGGAGAAGGGAATCTTGCGCAGGCCGATAGGCATAAGGATGTGTCCAAGGGTCTGGTGAGGTCGGTCAGGGCAGCGTCAGGAGACAGGCTGCCCTGGACAGACGCCGCTGGCCTGCAGTCGGAGATCGACGTACAGGCGCACGGTCAGGCACCAGATGTTGGTCATCGTTGGAGGACGGTACGCGGAAAGTGCCGGCGTCGGAAGAGCCGGTGACCGTGACGATCCTTACAAAGGCGGTAGTCGATGGCCGGTACCTCTCGACGTGGGTGAACTCGCCGCGCGGGTCGGCTCCGCGTGGTGCCCGAGCCCGACCGTGATGGCCGCGGCGACCCCCCAGAGCACCGCGATCGCGAGCACCACCCGCTCCAGCACGCCCACCAGCGTGCTGCGACCGACCAGCAGCATCGCCAGACCGATCGCCGCGCAGAGCGGCAGCGCCAGCGTCGCCGCGATGGCGGAGAGTCGCCGCAGCCGTTCGCCGGCCGCGCGGCAGAGCGTGACCGCGACCATCGCGAGGACGACCGTGGCGGTGGCCGCGATGCTCGCTCCGCCGTGCACCAGGTCGGCCACGGTGGCGCGCTCGAACGGCGGTAACGGGCAGCCCGCGCTGCACGTCACGGCACCGGAGAGCGCCGTGCTCGCGCTGCCGGCGCCGAGCAGAGCGGCGGCCACCCGCAGTTGCGGCGGCAGCGCCACGGCGAGCAGCAGCAACCCGGCGGCCAGGGCGAACACCCCGATCCGGTACATCGGGGCATGACCACTGCCGGCGATGCCGGCCTCGCTCACGTACCCGGCGAAACCCGGGCCGGGACCGGCCAGCACGGCGGTGGTGACCGCGCCCGCCCCGACGAGCGTGCAACCGGCGGCCGCCGCCGCGGCGGCGGCGCGGCGAGTGATCGGCGGCCCGGGCCGGTCCGGCTCAGCCACGTCCGTGCGGCGTGGTCCAGCCGGAGGTGTCCGGGCCGACCGGGACGATCCCGGTGGGGTTGATCTCACGGTGGGTGGCGTAGTAGTGACGTTTGATGTGGTCGAAGTCCACCGTCTCGCCGAACCCGGGCGTGGCGAACAGGTCCCGGGCGTACGCCCAGAGCACCGGCATCTCGGTGAGCTTCTGCCGATTGCACTTGAAGTGCCCGTGGTAGGCCACGTCGAAGCGGACCAGCGTGGTGAAGAGGCGGACGTCGGCCTCGGTGATCGCGTCGCCCATCAGGTAGCGCTGCCCGGTCAGCCGCTCCGACAGCACGTCCAGCCGGGCGAAGAGCGCCTCGTACGCCTCGTCGTACGCCTGCTGGGAGGTGGCGAAGCCGCACCGGTAGACGCCGTTGTTCACATCCCGGTGGATCTCCGCCATCAGCGCGTCCAGCTGCGGCCGTAGCTCTACCGGGTAGAGGTCGGGTGCGTCCGGGGCGTGGAAGCGCCGCCACTCCGTGGAGAGATCGAGGGTGAGCTGCGGGTAGTCGTTGGTGACCACCCGCTGGGTGACGGTGTCGATCAGCGCGGGCACGGTCACCCGACCGGAGTAGTCCGGGTCGGTGGCGAGGTACGCCTCCGAGAGGAAACCGATGCCGAGCACCGGGTCGAACCCGTCCGGGTCGAGGGCGAACCGCCAGCCCCGCTCATCGCGGATGGGGTCGACGGTGCCCAACGAGATGACGTCCTCCAGACCGAGCAGGCTCCGGACGATCCGGGCCCGGTGCGCCCATGGGCAGGCGCGGCACCAGATCAGCCGGTAGCGGCCGGCCTCCAGGGGCCACCGTCCCTGCTCGTCGGGCCCGCCGCCGGGTGGGGACGTCGAGTGCGGGGTGACCCGGTCGGTGAACCGGTTGGCCTGGCGGACGAACTCGCCGCTCGCACCGACTTCCGCGTTGAACTGGGCCCGGGCCATGCCGTCAACCTATCCCTTCCCGCCGCCGATATCCTGGCTGCCGGGGCGTTCCCCCGTGACCCGGTGGGCGCTCGATCCCCGCCCCGAGGACCTGCCTCTTCCACCCCCGGAGGACTCCCGATGACCGTGGCATACCTGGTGGCCGGTGTTCGCACCCCGATCGGCCGCTACGGCGGCATCCTGGCCGGCGTACGACCGGACGATCTGGCCGCCCACGTGATCCGCGAACTGGTCGACCGCCACCGGACGGTGGACTGGGAGCGGGTGGACGACGTGATCCTCGGCTGCGCCAACCAGGCGGGCGAGGACAACCGCAACGTCGCCCGGATGGCCGCGCTGCTCGGCGGGCTGCCCGAGCAGGTGCCGGGCAGCACCGTGAACCGGCTCTGCGGCTCCGGCCTGGACGCACTCGCCACCGCCACCCGGGCCATCGTGGCCGGCGAGGCGGAACTGATCGTGGCCGGCGGGGTGGAGAGCATGAGCCGGGCGCCGTTCGTCATGCCGAAGGCCGGCACGGCGTACTCGCGGGCGGCGGAGATCTACGACACGACGATCGGCTGGCGGCTGGTCAACCCGCTGATGAAGAAGCAGTGGGGCATCGACTCGATGCCGGAGACGGCGGAGAACGTGGCCGCCGAGTTCGGCGTCGACCGGGCGGCGCAGGACGAGTTCGCCCTCCGCTCGCAACAGCGCGCGGCGAAGGCGCAGGCCGACGGCCGGCTCGCCGAGGAGATCGTTCCGGTCACCGTGCCGGCCGGCAAGCGTGAGACGAAGCAGGTGGACACCGACGAGCACCCGCGGGAGACGTCACTGGAGAAGCTCGCCGCGCTGCCCACGCCGTTCCGCGAGGGCGGCACGGTCACCGCCGGCAACTCCTCCGGCGTCAACGACGGCGCGGTCGCCCTGCTGGTCGCGTCCGAGGCCGCGGTCGGCAGGTACGGCCTGACCCCGCTGGCCCGGGTCACCGGCGCCGCAGCGGCGGGCGTGCCGCCCCGGATCATGGGCGTCGGGCCGGTGCCGGCAACCCGCAAGCTGCTGGACCGCCTCGGACTCGGACTCGGCGACGTCGACGTGATCGAGCTGAACGAGGCGTTCGCCGCGCAGTCCGTGGCCGTGCTGCGCGAACTCGGCCTGCCCGAGGACGCCGAACACGTCAACCCCAACGGTGGCGCCATCGCGCTCGGCCACCCCCTCGGCGCGAGCGGCGCCCGGTTGGCGCTCACCGCCGCGCTCGAGCTGCGCCGGCGTGGTGGGCGGCGGGCGCTGGCCACCATGTGCATCGGGGTCGGACAAGGCATCTCCCTGATGATGGAGTCCGCGGCCTAGAGTGTTCTTCACCACACCCTCCGCGGGTCGGTGGGCCGCGGGGTGCCGGCACATCCCGACGCCGAGGCCGACCCGCTCCACGGCGAAGAACTGGGGAGCGCGCAGATGCCGGAAGCAATCCCGACCGAGATCGACCTGACCCGGCCGAGCGCCGCCCGGGTGTACGACTACTTCCTGGGCGGCGCGCACAACTTCGAGATCGACCGGCGGCTCGCCGAGCAGATCGCGGCCATGACGCCACACCTGCCGGCCACCATGCGGGCGGGCCGGGAGTTCCTGCGCCGGGCCGTACGGGTCCTGCTGGACGCGGGCATCGACCAGTTCCTCGACATCGGCTCCGGCATCCCCACCGTGGGCAACGTGCACGAGGTGGCCCAGGAGGCCGATCCGAAGGCACGGGTGGTCTACGTGGACATCGACCCGGTGGCGGTCGCGCACAGCCGGGAGCTGCTCGCCGGCAACGAACTGACCACCGTGCTCCACGCGGACCTGCGGGAACCGGAGCGGATCCTCACCGAGGCCCGCGGCCTGCTCGACCTCGGCCGCCCGGTCGGCATCCTGCTCGGCGGAGTGGTGCACTTCATCCCGGACGCGGACCATCCCGCCGAGCTGCTCGCCACCCTGCGGGCCGCCGCCGCACCCGGCAGCCACCTGGTCATCTCCCACTCGACCTTCGAGGACCAGCCGCAGGAGATGCTCGACGCGCAGCGGTTGTCGGCGCGTACCGACACCGAGATCACTCTGCGGTCCCGGGCCGAGATCACCGGTTTCTTCGGCGACTGGACCCTGCTCGAACCGGGTGTGGTGCACATGCCGCTCTGGCGCCCCGACTCACCGTCCGACCCGGACGATCGCCCTGAGCGGTTCGGCGCGTTCTGCGGGGTGGCCCGCAACGACCGGCCGGTCGTCGGCTGACCGTCATGGCCGGCGTCCCGCACCCCTCCGGGGACGACGTCAGCCGGGCCGGCGCGCAGGAGTACGCCGCCGAATGGGCTCGCGCCGTGCGCCGCTTCGGTTTCGTGCCGCTCAGCGCGGCCGAGACCGAGCGGCTGCTGCTCGTGCACACCGTACGACTCGCGCAGGCGCTGCGCGCCGAGCCCTTCTCCGACCAGGCGGCCGAGGACGTCGGACGGGCGATGGTCGAGGCGCATCTGGCCGAGCCGCGGATGCTGGAGTGGTCGGTGCGCGCCCTCGGTGAGAACCTCGCCGCGCGGGTGGTTCCGAGCCGGGCGGCGACAGCGGAGACGGGGGAGCGGGTCGCGGGGCTGCAGGGCGCGCTCGCGGCCGGCTTCGCCCGTGCGCTGCGCGACCGTACGTTCCTGCAGCAGGAGCGGATCGCCCGCTCGGCCTGGCAGGCGCGTGACCAGGTGGAACGGGCGTTGCGGGACAGTGAGGCGCGGTTCCGGGCGGTCTTCACCGGCGCGGCGATCGGGATCGGCATCGCCGACGTCGACGGCCGCATCCTCGACGTGAACCAGTCGTTCGCCGACATGCTCGGCTACTCGGTCGACGAACTGCGCCAGGTCGACGTGGCCTCGCTGTTCCACGCCGACGACGCCGCCGGGATGTGGGAGCTGTACCAGGGGCTGGTCGAGGGCAAGCACGACTCGATCCGCGTCGAGAAGCGCTACCACCGCAAGGACGGCGGCAGCCTCTGGGCCGATCTGGCCGTCTCCCTGGTCCGGCAGGACGACGGCCGGCCGCGGTTCACCGTCGCGATGATCGAGGACATCACCGAGCGGTATGCCCTGCAACAGCGGCTGCGTTTCCAGGCCCTGCACGATCCGCTCACCGGGCTGCCCAACCGGACCCTCTTCTTTGAGACACTCGGCCGGCTTCTCGACAACGCCGGCCCGGACCAGCGGATCGGCGTCTGCTTCCTCGATCTCGACGGGTTCAAGGCGATCAACGACAGCCTCGGGCACGACCTGGGTGACAAGCTGCTCGTGGTGATCGCCCGCCGGCTCGCCGACTGCGTCGCCGACCACGGACACCTCGTCGCCCGGATGGGCGGCGACGAATTCGTCATCCTCGTCGACGGTGGCGACGGGCTCAACGACGCGGTGGCCGTGGCGGACGCGGCGCTGGCCGCGGTCGCCACCCCGGTGCACATCGGCGACCAGCAGCTCACCGTCTCGGCCAGCGTCGGCATCGTCGAGTGCCCGGTCCATGAGACCAGTGCGTCGGAGCTGATGAAGGCCGCGGACACCACCCTCTACTGGGCCAAGGCCGAAGGGCGGGGCCGGTGGGCCGTCTACGACCCGGAACGCGGCGCCCGCGACATCGCCCGCTCCTCGCTGGCCGCCAAGCTGCCCGCCGCCCTGGACCGGGGCGAGTTCGTCCTCCGCTACCAGCCGATCGTGTCGCTGCTCGAAGGGCGGATGCTCGCCGTCGAGGCGTTGGTCCGCTGGCAGCACCCCGAACTCGGGTTGCTCGGCCCGGACCGGTTCATCGGGCTCGCCGAGGAGACCGGGTTGATCGTCCGGCTCGGCGAGTGGGTGCTTCGGCAGGCCTGCCACGACGCCGAACAGTGGCGGCGCCGGTTCCCGGACGCCCGCCTGGTGGTGAGCGTCAACCTGGCCGCCCGGCAGACCGACGACCCGGCGATCGTGGACACCGTCGCGGACGCGTTGGCCTCCAGCGGCCTGCCGGCCGAGTTGCTGCAGCTGGAACTGACCGAGAGCGCGGTGATGGGCACCGCCGGGGAGCCGCTGCGCGCGCTGCACCGGCTCGCGGCGTTGGGCGTACAGCTCGCCATCGACGATTTCGGCACCGGTTACTCGAACCTCGCGTACCTGCGCCGGCTGCCGATCCACTGCCTGAAACTGGCCGGCCCGTTCGTCGAGGGCATTCGGGGTGAGGACGCGGTGACGGTGGCCGACCATCGCGACGAGCGGATCGTGGACGCGTTGGTCCGGCTGGCGCACGCGCTGGAGCTGTGGGTGACCGCCGAAGCGGTGGAGACGGGTGTGCAGGCCGAGCGGCTCAGGGCGTTGCGCTGCGACACCGGTCAGGGACGACTCTTCGGTGTTCCGGTGCCGGCCGACCGGATCGCCGCCCGCCTGGCCGGCACGGAGGCGGCGTGAGCGGGCGGATCGTCCGGCACCGGGGACGCCGCCCCCGCCGACAGGCAGCGCCGGTCCGCGTGCGACGACCAGTTCGCGGGCGCCCGGTCGGCCCCGGAAGCCCGCGGAGCGCTGCCGGGCGGTCGGAGGTACCGGTGAGGATCGAAGCCGCACACCTCGCTGTCGCCTACGAAGGGTGGCTCCGATGAGCCTGACGGACTCCGGTACCGCCGTCTCGGTCATCGCGGCCCTGTTGATCGTGGCCGGGCTGGCCGGCGTGATCGTGCCGGGCCTGCCGGCGCTGCCGCTCTGCTGGGGCGGGGTGCTGGTCTGGGCGATCTTCGGTGGCGCGGGTGCCGGCCGGTGGCTGGTGCTCGCCGCCGCGACGCTGGTCGCGACCGGTGGCACGGTGGTCAAGTACGCCTGGCCGGGGCGCAATCTGAAACGCAGCGGCGTGCCCACCTCGTCGCTGCTCGCCGGAGGGCTGCTCGGCCTGGTCGGCTTCTTCGTCATCCCGGTGGCCGGACTGGTGCTCGGCTTCGTCGGTGGGGTGTGGGCGGCGGAGCGGCTGAGGCTCGGTGACTCGCGGCTCGCCTGGCCCGCCACGAAGCGCGCGGTCGCCGCAGCCGGCCTGTCGATGCTGCTGGAGTTCCTCGCCGGCCTGGTGATCGCCGCGCTCTGGCTGGCCGGGCTGTTCCTGGCATGACTCCGGGCGGGGCCTGCGGTCGTCGTCGACCACGCCGGCCGGCAACGCCTCAGGGGTGCCCGGGACGGCGGCGGCACGGGGCGTGTGTCGCGCACGGCGGATCGCCGTACGGGTGAGAGAGAGGTGACCGCCCCGCGCCGCCGCGCTGCCGGACGGTCCGAGCGTCCGGCGGTGGCCCGTCGCGATCGGGCCTGGTCACGGCTTCAAGGATGCGCCGCCGGTGGGTCTGCGGCAACCACAATTCGCCCGACGTAGGCATTGACGGTCGTCGGGTTTGCCAGTAGACCTTGGGGATGGAGCCCCGCCGATGAGAGCGCCGCTGACGCTGGAGCAGCTCCGCGTCGCGGTGGCCGAGCGCGAGATCGACACAGTGGTGCTGGCGCTGGTGGACATGCAGGGCCGGTTGCAGGGCAAGAGATTCCACGCCCCCTACTTCCTCGACCATGTGGTCGCGCACGGCAGTGAGGGTTGCAACTACCTGCTCGCCGTGGACGTGGAGATGAACACCGTCGACGGGTACGCCATGTCGAGCTGGGAGCGGGGCTACGGCGACTTCGCGATGAAGCCCGACCTGACGACGCTACGGCGGGTGCCCTGGCAGCCGGGGACGGCTCTGGTCCTGGCCGACCTGGCGTGGCTGGACGGCTCCGGCCCGGTGGTCGCCTCACCCCGGCAGATCCTCCGTCACCAGCTCGATCGGCTGGCCCGGCACGGGCTGACCGCGTACGCCGGCACCGAGCTGGAGTTCGTGCTCTACCGCGACTCGTACGAGGATGCCTGGCGGCGTGGCTACCGGGAGCTGACGCCCGCCAACCAGTACAACGTGGACTACTCGCTGCTCGGCACGGCCCGGGTCGAGCCGCTGCTACGGCGCATCCGCACCGAGATGGCCGGCGCGGGGCTGACGCCGGAGAGCGCGAAGGGCGAGTGCAACCTCGGCCAACACGAGATCGCCTTCCGCTACGACGAGGCGGTCGCCTGCGCCGACCACCATGTCGTCTACAAGAACGGCGCGAAGGAGATCGCCGCCCAGGAGGGCATGGCGATCACCTTCATGGCCAAGCCGAACGCCCGGGAGGGCAACTCCTGCCACATCCACTTCTCGCTGCGTGACGGCGACGGCAATCCGGCGCTGCTCGGTGACGGGCCGGCACGGCTGAGCGTGACCGGTCGACGGGTGCTCGCCGGGCTGCTCGCCACGATGCGCGAGTTCAGCCTCTTCTTCGCCCCGAACGTCAACTCGTACAAGCGCTACCAGCCCGGTTCGTTCGCACCGACCGCGCTGCGCTGGGGCACCGACAACCGCACCTGCGCGCTGCGCCTCGTCGGGCACGGCCCGGATCTGCGGGTGGAGAACCGGGTGCCCGGCGCGGACGTGAACCCGTACCTCGCGATCGCCGCGCTGGCCGCCGGAGCGGTCCACGGGATCGAGCAGGAGTTGGAGCTCGGCGAGGAGTGCACCGGCAACGCGTACGCCGACCCGTCCGTCGAGCGGGTGCCGGGCACGCTGCGTGACGCGCTCACCCTCTGGGAGCCCTCCGCGCCGGCCGCGGAGGCCTTCGGCGCCGAGGTGGTCGCCCACTACGCCAACCACGCCCGGGTCGAGCTCGCCGCCTTCGACGCCGCGGTCACCGACTGGGAGTTGTTCCGTGGCTTCGAACGGCTCTGACCCGCCCACTCGGCCCGTCCGGCGTGGCCGTGCGGGCGTCCTCACCCGTGGCACCCGGTCGACGGCGCTGGGACGGTGGGCGTGACGACGCTGGTGAACCCGGCCACCGGGGAGCAGATCGGCGAGGTCGCGGCCACCGCACCGGAGGAGGTCGACGCGGCCGTCGCGCGGGCCGCGGCGGCGTACGAGCGGTGGCGGTGGACGGCGCCGGGGGAGCGGGCGCGGCTGCTGCGCCGGTTCGCGGCCGTCGTCGACGCGCACCTGGCGGAGCTGGCGCAGCTGGAGGTACGCAACAGCGGGCACACGATCGGCAACGCCCGCTGGGAGGCCGGCAACGTCCGGGACGTGCTCGACTACTACGCCGGTGCTCCCGAGCGGCTCACCGGCCGGCAGGTACCGGTGCCCGGCGGGCTGGACGTCACCTTCCACGAGCCGCTCGGCGTGGTCGGGGTGATCGTGCCGTGGAACTTCCCGATGCCGATCGCCGCCTGGGGCTTCGCACCGGCGCTCGCAGCCGGCAACACCGTGGTGCTGAAACCGGCCGAGCTGACCCCGCTCACCGCGCTGCGTCTGGCCGAGCTGGGTCGCGAGGCGGGCCTGCCCGCGGACGTGCTCACCGTGCTTCCCGGCGAGGGCGCGATGGTGGGGGAGCGCCTCGTCACCCACCCGGCGGTACGCAAGATCTGCTTCACCGGCTCCACCGCCGTCGGCACCCGGATCATGGCGGGCTGCGCGGCGCAGGTGAAGCGGCTGACGCTGGAGTTGGGTGGGAAGTCCGCGAACGTGGTCTTCGCCGACGCCGACCTGTCGAAGGCAGCGGCCGCCGCGCCGTACGCGGTCTTCGACAACGCCGGCCAGGACTGCTGCGCCCGTTCCCGGCTGCTCGTTCAGCGCTCGGTGTACGACCGCTTCCTGGAACTGCTCGAACCGGCGGTGCGCGCGTTCCGGGTGGAGGACCCGGCCCGGGAGACGGCCGAGATGGGCCCGCTGATCTCGGCAGACCAGCGGGAGCGGGTGGCCGGCTACGTCGACGGAGCGACCGTCGCCTTCACCGGTGTCCGCCCGGACGGGCCCGGCTTCTGGTACGCCCCGACGGTGCTGCTCGCCGACTCGCCGGCGGACCGGCACTGGCGGGAGGAGATCTTCGGTCCGGTCGTGTCGGTGCTGCCGTTCGAGGACGAGGCGGACGCGATCCGTCTCGCCAACGACACCGACCACGGACTGTCCGGCTCGATCTGGACACGCGACGTCGGCAGGGCGCTCCGGATGGCCCGAGCCGTCGAGTCCGGGAACCTGAGCGTCAATTCGCACTCCTCGGTGCGCTACTGGACTCCCTTCGGCGGGATGAAGCGCTCCGGCCTCGGCCGCGAGTTGGGCCCCGACGCGCTGCACGCATTCACCGATGTGAAGAACGTCTTCATCGCGACGGAGGAGTGAACAGGGTGCGGGATCGGTTGCGGGACCGGGTGGCCGTGGTCACCGGCGCGGGCAGCGGGATCGGGCTGGCCACGGTGCGGCGGTTCGCCACCGAGGGTGCCCGCGTGATCTGCGTGGACATCGACGCGGCGGCGGGCGAGCGGGCCGCGGCCGAGGTGGGCGGTGAGTTCGTCGCGGCGGACGTCGCCGACGAGGCAGCCGTCCGGGAGTTGTTCGACGGGGTGGTCGAACGACACGGCCGGGTCGACGTGGCGTTCAACAACGCCGGCATCTCCCCGCCGGACGACGACTCCATCCTGGAGACCGGGCTCGACGCCTGGGAGCGGGTGCTGCGGGTCAACACCACGAGCGTCTACCTGTGCTGCAAGTACGTGATCCCGCACATGCGGCGGCAGGGCCGGGGCTCGATCATCAACACCGCCTCGTTCGTGGCGTTGATGGGCGCGGCCACCTCGCAGATCGCGTACACCGCGAGCAAGGGCGGTGTCCTGGCGATGACCCGGGAGTTGGGCGTGCAGTTCGCCCGGGAGGGGATCCGGGTGAACGCCCTCTGTCCCGGCCCGGTCGCGACCCCGCTGCTGCTCGAACTCTTCGCCGCCGACCCGGAACGGGCCGCCCGCCGGCTGGTACACGTGCCGATGGGCCGGTTCGGCAGCCCCGAGGAGATCGCTGCGGCGGTGGCGTTCCTGGCCAGCGACGACGCGTCCTTCATGACCGCCACGCAGTTCGTGGTGGATGGCGGCATCACCGGGGCGTACGTCACCCCGCTCTGACACGTCCTCTCCCGGCGGTGCGCGACGGCGGGCGACGGCCCGCCCGGCCGGCGCGAGGCGCCAAAACAGCGCGCCGCGAGGCAGAAGTGTTACGTCGCGGGCCCGCCTGGGTACAAGGCGGTGCACGGCAACTTGAAGATCATCCTCGGAGCGGCCGGGCCGGGAGGTTGCATGAGTTCGGCGCTGGGGGACGCGGGCGCGGCGCGCTTGGGGGCCACCGACGGGGAACTGTCCCCGCAGCTGGCCGCGGCGTTCGCCGCCGGCGGCGAGATGGGGCGGCGTCTCGCCGGCTTCGACTGGTCCGGCACGCCGCTGGGACACCCCCGGCACTGGCCGGCCGCTCTCGTGAACGCGGTGGGCATGATGCTCGCCTCCAGCGCGCAGATCGTCATGTTCTGGGGCGAGGACGAGCTCGCCTTCTACAACGACGCCTACCTGCCGACGATCGGCGGCAAGCACCCGGACGCGCTCTGCCAGCCGGCCCGTACGCACTGGGCCGAGACCTGGGACGTGCTCGCGCCGCTGCTGGCGGGGGTACGCCGAACGGGTCGCTCCTACCACGCCGAGGACCACCCGTTCCTGCTCGACCGGCACGGGTTCCTGGAGCAGACGTACTTCAACGTCTCGTACGATCCGGTCCGCGTCGCGGACGGCTCGGTCGGCGGTGTCTTCTGCATCGTCGCCGAGACGACCGGCCGGGTGCTCGGCGAGCGGCGACTGCGTCTGCTGGCCGAGCTCGGCTCCGAACTCGCCGACGTCGGAACCGCCACCGCACTCGGACAGGCCGCCGCCGCGGTGCTCGACCGGCACCGGTCGGACGTCCCGTTCGCCCAGGTCTGGCTGCGCGACGAGGCGCAGCAGCTCACCCTCGTGGGGCACAGCGGTGCTGTGCCACCGGCAGCCGCACCGGCGGCGCTCGTCCGGGCGCTCGACAATCGCGTCGGCAGCGCCGCGGCGCGCGACCTGCTCGACGAACCGCCGGTCGAAGCCGCCGACCGGGCGCTCCTGCTGCCGATCACCGCGGCGAACCAGACCGCCGGCGTCCTGGTCGTGGGGGTGTCCCGCCGTCTCCCGTTGACCGGCGGCTACCGCGACCTCTTCAACCTGGTGGCGGTCCAGATCTCCCGATCGGTGGAACGTGGCCAGATCATCCGGCGCCTGCGGGCGCTCGCCGACGCGGCGGTGGCGGTCAACACCGCCCGCTCGACCGCGGACGTGCTCCGCGTCGCCGCCCGGCACGCGCTCAACCTCGTCGAGGTGGTCCGGGTGATGGTGACCGCGGGTGGGATCCGTGCCGAGGAGGACACCGGGGGCGGCGCCGTGACGGACCCCTCGTTCGTGCTCGCGCTCACCGGTACCGGCACCGCGCCGCTGGGAGAGCTGCGGGTGTGGGGTCCGGCCATCGACGGCGCGGAGACCGACGAGGCGGCGCTGACCCAGCTGGCGCGGCTGGTCGGCGTGCGGCTGGAGAACGCCCAGCTCTTCGAGGCCGAGCACCGGGTCGCCACCACCCTGCAGCACAGCCTGCTGCCCCGGTCGCTGCCCCGACTGGCCGGCGCGGTGGTGGCCAGCCGGTACCTGCCGGGCACGGCCGACGTCGAGGTCGGCGGCGACTGGTACGACGCGATCGTCCTGAACGGTCAGGAGCTGGTGCTCGTCATCGGGGACGTGGTCGGCAAGGGTGTGCAGGCGGCCGCCGCGATGGGTCAGCTGCGCAACGCGCTGCGTGCGTACCTGCTCGAGGGCTACGACCCGGGGGAGTCGTTGACCCGGTTGAACCGCCTGGTCGCGTCGACCGAGCGCCGCTCCTTCGCCACCGTGTTCTGCCTGCTCTTCCATCCGGGCACCGGGCGCCTGCGGTACGCGAGTGCCGGCCACCCGTCCCCGTTGCTGATCGGCGGGGGCGCGGTGGCCTTCCTGCACGACCGTGCCTTGGGGCCGCCGGTGGGGGCCGTGCCGGACGGCACGTATCGCACCGTCGAGGGGGAACTGCCGTGCGGTAACCGCCTCCTGCTCTACACCGACGGCCTGATCGAGGATCGGCAGGTCGACATCGACGAGGCCCTGACGCGGCTGTGCGCCGACGCGGCCCGCCCGCGCGAGCACGTGGCGGACCTGATCGACGCCCTGCTGGGGCAGGTCGACGGACGGCCCCGGCGGGACGACGTGGCGGTGATCGCGCTGGAGGCGGCCGAACCGCACCGGTTCAGCCTGCGTCTGCCGGCCGACCCGACCCGACTCAGCGTGCTGCGCAAGCGGCTGGAGGACTTCTTCGAGGCGCACGGTGTCGGCGATACGGATCTCTTCGACCTGACCGTGGCGATCTCCGAGGCCGCCGCCAACGCGATCGAGCATCCGGTCGATCCGGCCGAGCCCACGATCGGTGTCGAGGTGGCGATCGAGGACCGGACCGTGGTCGCCACGGTGCGGGACAGCGGGCGCTGGCGGGAGCCGACCGGTGCCGGATTCCGGGGTCGTGGGCTGTCGTTGATCCGGGCATTGGGTGAGCTGTCCGTCGGGCGTACCCCCACCGGTACCGAGGTGACACTGCGCCGCCGGTTGCAGGAGTGAAGGTGCAACCGCGCCGGCGTGGCCGGGCGGTGGGCGGCGCCGCCGGTCAGTCCGGTCGCAACCAGGCCTGACCGCCGAGGCCGGAGATGTCGAGCACCCGGCGGACCTGCCGGGACGGCAGCACGGTGAGCGCGTCGGGGAGCTGCCGGGCGAGCCGGACCAGGGCGTGGATCGCGGCCGAGTCGAAGAACGTGACCGCACGCAGGTCGAGCGTCACCCGGGCGGCGGGTTCGCGCAGCGCCGTCTGGTACATCGTGTCCGCGGTGGCCATGTCGACCTCGCCGGTCACCGTGACGCGGACGTGGTCGTCGGCGGTCTCGACGGTGGCCGAGAAGACGGGCGGCGGGGCCCCTAGATCCACCCCGCAACCATGGCACAGCGGGGCAGACGGGGCAACAAGCGTCGGACGCCCACCGCGACGGGACCGGGCCGTGTCGCGGCGATAGGCTGGTTCCATGACCGTCCGTGCGCCGCTGACCCCAGGCACGCTCTCCCCGATGCGAGCTGTTCCCGCCCGCATCGCCCGCCCGGAGTACGTGGGCAAGAAGGCGCCCAAGGAGTGGCGTGGGTCGCACGTGCAGACTCCGGAGACGATCGAGAAGATGCGGGTCGCGAGCCGGCTGGCCGCGCAGGCGACCCAGCTCGCCGGGGAGCACTGCAAGCCGGGCGTGACCACCGACGAGATCGACCGGGTGGTGCACGAATTTCTCTGCGACCACGGCGCGTACCCGTCGACGCTCGGTTACCGGGGCTTCCCGAAGTCGTGCTGCACCAGCCTCAACGAGGTCATCTGCCACGGCATCCCGGACTCCACCGTGCTGCAGGACGGCGACATCATCAACGTCGACGTCACCGCGTACCTCAACGGGGTGCACGGCGACACGAACGCCACCTTCTGCGTCGGCGAGGTGAGCGAGGAGGCCCGGCTGCTGGTCGAGCGGACCCGCGAGGCGATGATGCGGGGCATCCGCGCGGTCGCCCCGGGTCGGCAGATCAACGTGATCGGCCGGGTCATCGAGTCGTACGCCAAGCGGTTCGGCTACGGCGTGGTCCGCGACTTCACCGGCCACGGCATCGGGGAGTCCTTCCACAGCGGGCTCTACGTGCCGCACTACGACAGCCCCCGGCCGACCGAGGTCATCGAGCCGGGCATGACGTTCACCATCGAGCCGATGATCACGCTCGGCACCTACCAGTACGACATGTGGGACGACGGCTGGACCGTGGTCACCAAGGACCGGAAGTGGACGGCCCAGTTCGAGCACACCATCCTGGTGACCGAGGACGGCCACGAGATCCTGACCCTGCCGTGACCGATGGTCCGGCCGCCTTGCGTGAGGCACACCACGCGGACGTCTCCGGTGGCTGGCTCCGGCCGGCCGTGTTCGGAGCCATGGACGGGCTGGTCACCAACATCGCCCTGATCGCCGGCGTCGGCGGCGGCGGGGTGTCGCCACGCAGCATCGTGCTCACCGGCGCGGCCGGGCTGGTGGCCGGCGCGATCTCGATGGGGCTGGGCGAGTACACGAGCGTCCGGTCGGCCAACGAGCAGGTCGCCGCGGAGGTGGCCAAGGAACGGCGGGAGCTGGAGCGGCACCCCGAGGCGGAGGCCCGGGAGTTGGCCGACGCGTGGGTGGCCCGAGGGCTGCCCCGGGACCTCGCCCAGCAGGTCGCCGAGGCGGTCCGCCGCAACCCGGAGGAGGCGCTGCGGGTGCACGTCCGGGAGGAGTTGGGCGTCGACCCGGACGACCAGCCCAGTCCCTGGGCGGCGGCGATCTCGTCGTTCTTCTTCTTCTCCGCCGGGGCGCTCGTGCCGTTGCTGACCTACCTGCTCGGCTTCACGAACCTCTGGCTCGCCCTGGGCGTCGGCGGGCTCGGCCTCTTCGCCGCCGGGGCGGTGGTGGCCCGGTTCACCAACCGGCCCTGGTGGTCCAGCGGGCTTCGCCAGCTCCTGCTGGGCGCCCTGGCCGCCGCCGCCACGTACGGCATCGGCACCCTGATAGGCACGAACGCTCTCGCCTGACCCTCAACCCCCAGGGGCTCAGGCCGCCTCCGCCACGGAAAGAGGGGCTGTCACCCAGGGGATGGCCACTCTTTCCGTGAACGAGGCCGACCGGGAACTGGGAAGGTCAGGGGGTGAGGAGTTCGTCGACGGTGCCGTCGACGGGCTGGCCGCGGGCGGCCAACTCCTCGGCCTGCCGGGTCAGCACCGCGCCCACCTCGGTCATGTCCGCACCGGCCAGGCCGGTACGCCGAACCGCGTCGCCCGGGTCACGGAAGTAGGTGCGGCCGAGCAGGCCGTTGACCGTCGCCGCAGCCAGCCGGGCCTTGCCGAGCATGAGTAGGGCCTGGTCCGTCTCGTACCACTCGGCGAGCTTGGCGGCCCGGGCGTGCGCCGCGTACCCCCGGTACCAGGCCTGCCGCGCGGCGGCACTGAATTCGGCCGGCCGGGCCCGGGCCAACCGGCCGAGGTGCTCGTCGCGCAGGGTGCGCAGCCAGCCGGTCGGGTCGTGCAGGGGCCGGGTGGTGACGTACCGGTCGGCGGCCAGCGGCCAGCGTGAATCGATCACCCGGGCCTGCCGGAGGTATTCGTCGGCGCCGGCCACGCTCAGGTCGACCAGCACCTTGTCCACCCGGCGGGTCGCCGGGACCGGCCCCGTACCCGGCCGGTAGGTCACCACGAGCACCCCGACCTCGCCGTCACCGCCGCCGTCGTCGTCGCCGTGGGCCAGCGGACCGTGCACCGCGACGGCGAGCACATCGGCGGGAAAGCGGCGTTGCGCGGCTTGCGCCACCTGCTCGGCGACCGTCCATCGGGGGTCGGCCAGGTGCCGGTCTGTCTCGACGTCCTCGCTGTCGGTATGCACGCCGGCCACTCCTGCGACGTTTGTGGGACGCGCGCGTCCGCTGCCCGGTCAGGGGGTCGACGGCAGGCCTGCGCAGCCCGTTTCATCGACCGCAGGCGCCGCCGGCCGGTCAGGCCCGCGCCGCTTCATCACCCTAGTGCGGCTTCGCCGTCGACCGGCGCGCCGCGCCCGGTCGGAACCAGCCGGAAGACGCGGATCTCCCGGCCGCCGGCCCGCCGCTCGTACGTCCGGTAGGCCGGCCACTCGGTGACCAGCAACTGCCAGAGGCGGTCACGTTCGGCGCCGGTGGCGAGTTCGGCACGTACCGGGATCAGGCGACCCTTCACGGCCACCTCCGCCGCAGGCTCGGCGAGCAGGTTCAACGACCAGCCGGGCTGGTGGGTCTGGCCCCAGTTCGAGCCGACCACCACGTACGCGTCGCCGTCCGGCACGTAGAGCAGCGGGTTGCTCCGCGGCTTGCCGGAGCGGCGGCCGGTGGTGGTCAGGATCAGGGAGGGGACGAGCCCGAGTGCGACCACCCGACCCCGGGTGAGCCGCCCCACGGCCCGATCGGCCGGCACCAGGAGGCGGGCGGCGGCGCCGAACCAGCGGTGGTGGCCGACGCGGCGGGTGATGGCTCCGAGCACGGACACGGGGACAGTCTGCCGCCTGGCGGGTTCCGGCGACACCCCTCGCACGGCCGTCGGCACGGGCTGCACGGCTCAGTCGAGGCGGCGCTCGATCGGCAGCCGTGACCGGGTGAACAGCCCCGCGCCGAGCATCGCCACCAGTGGCACCACCACGAGGACGCCGAGCGTCGCCCAGGGCACGACGAGCGGGTACGGATCCTGGATCGGCCAGGTGTCCGCGTACTGCCGGTTCCTCGAGCTGAGGATGATGACGGCGGTGCCGAGGCCGGCCACGATGCCGAGCACCGAGCCGAGGCCGGCGATCACTCCGGCCTGGCAGAGCGCGAGCATCCGGCGTACCCGCGGGCTGGCCCCGACCGCGGCGAGGATGGACAGATCGGCGCGGCCCTCGGCGGCGGCGAGCCCCGTGGCGATCCCCGCCGCACCCAAGGTGATCATGCCTGCCGCGGCGACGAGCAGGAGCAGCAGCGGGTCGTTGAAGGACGGCCGGCCCCGGTTCACATCCAGGACGAACTCGCCGTACGGCCGCAACGCGTCGACGAGCCGTTGCTGCTGTTGCTCGTCGGGCGCTTCCGGAACCGGGATCGCCCAGGACCGGGTGTACCAGGTCAGGCCGAGCCGGGTGGCCGCCGTGGAGGAGAGCACCAGCCGGGTGGGCCCGACGGCGTCTGGCAGCGCGTAGCCGGTCAGCACGCTCACCGTGCGGGCCGCGGACTGCGTCCCCTCGGTCTCGAGGGTGCGATCCACCGCGACCGCCACGGAGCCCCGGTGCAGGTAGCGCGGATCGGTCACCACCACGCCACCGGCCCGCAGCACGGCGGTGGCCGCCGCGGTCTGCTCCGCGGAGGAGCCGGTGAGCACCGGCAGCGCGGTGCCGTCGTCCACGAGGACCTGGAAGTACTCGCTGTCGAAGCCGGGATCGGACAGCTGGCAGCGGGGGTCGGCGCGGGCGAGGCGGCGCTGCTCCACGCTCAGCCCGTCGCCCGGCCGCCAGGGGCAGACCTGATCCGGCGGCAGCACCGGTTCGGCCGAGCAGGTTTCCGGCGGTCGGCGCTCCCGATCACATCCCGCGAAGTTCATCGGCGTCACGGTGTCCGCACCGAGGTGGGCGCGGGCCGCCGAGGCGAGTTCGGCGAGCGGTGGTGGCCGACCGTCCTGCTCCGTCCAGAACAACTGCGCCGTCCCGCTGGGCACGCCGGGCTGAAAGTTCTTGGCGTCCCGGGCCGAGTCACTGGCCAGGTAGGTGCCGAGCGCGACGCTCGCGGCGACGGCGGCCATCACGGCGGAGATGGCGGGTGCGGCGGATGCGCGGTTGCGGCTCGCGTCGCGCAGTGCGATCCGCGGTGCCAGCGGCAACGCCCGGCCGAGGCGGGCGAGCAGGCCGATCAGCGTGGGGGTGCAGAAGACCAGGCCCAGCTCGCCGAGGATCAGGCCGATGAGAATCACCCAGGTGCGGGTCTGGGTGGCACCGAAAGCGGCGATCATGGCACCGCCGGCCGTCAGGGCCGATCCGAGCGCCAACCAGCGGCCGTGGCTGCGGGGTGGGGTACGCCGGCCGGCCAATCCGGCCACCACGTCCTGCCGGGCCGCCGTCCAGGCCGGTGCCAGCGCGGCGAGCACCCCGGCCAGCACCGCGACTCCGCTGATCGCCACCAAGGCCACTGGCCAGCAGCGGTACCCGCCGAAGCGGGCGCCGAAGATGTACTGCTCGACGAGGGGACGGGCGGCGAACGCCGCCACCACGCCGAGCAGCAGACCGGCCGCGGCCCCGAGGACACCCAGCACCACCCCGTCGGCCAGTACCACCCGGCGCAGCTGTGCGGCATCTCCACCGGCCACCGCGACCAGGGCGAGGTCGCGGCGCCTCCGGCGTACGCCGACCGCGAAGGCGGGTCCGACGAGCAGCACCACCTCCAGCAGACCCAGCCCGCTGATCAGCACGCCGGTGCCGAGGTCACCCACGTCGGCGGTACCCGAGCCGGGCCAGGCGTGCAGGAACGGATGCTCGTCGGCGCCGGTGTGTCTGATGACGACGAAGCCCCGCTCGTTGAGCCGCTGGACGAGGCCGGCGTTCATCGTCCTCGGCAGGTCGACCAGCCAGCTCGCCTCGGTGGTCCCGGGCTCGGGGGGCGCAACCGCGGACGGGTGCAGGGCGATGAGCGGGCCCAGGTCGTCCGGAAACTCGACCACCCCGACGACGCGGTACGAGCCGCCGTCCGCGCGGAAAACCGTGTCGCCGAGCCGTGCGCGTAGGTCCCGTAGGGCGGCCCGGCTCGCCGCGATCTCGTCGGGACCGGCCGGAGCCCGTCCCTCCCGTAGCCGCGCCGCACCCCGGGCGAGCGGATCGGTGAGATCGAGCGCCCGGCCGACGAGGTTGTTCCGCCGACCGTCCACCCTGAGGTCGACCGGAATCCATCCGCGCACCTCGGCGACCCGGCTCCCCGGCCCGAGCAGCCGCGTGACCAGTTCGGTGGTGGGCGGCACGCCTGCGGTCACGCCCGCTTCGTCACGGGGAAACCATTCCTCGCCCCACTCGTCCTGGACGACCGGGAAATCGCCGGCCCAGTTCAGCCTGGCGTCGGCGATGCCGACCTGGCGGGCGATCCGCTCGTTCCGGGTCAGCTCCGACATGTCGTAGCTGGCCGCGAGGAAGGTCAACGCCAGCACCGGCAGCGTGATCATGGCCAGCACCAGACCGGTCCGGCCGCGGGCCCGTCGCGCCTCCCGCCGGGCGATACGCAGCGCCGCCCGCCACGACCCGATCAGTTCGGCGCCGCGCCGCCGGCCGTCGACGACGGACGGCGGCGGGTCCGCCGGTCGCGAGTCGGCCCGGAGGCGGATACGGGCGCCGGGGCGTACGGTCACCGGCCGCTGCCGCTCAACAGCTGCTCGACGCTGCTCAACGGTGCCGTCGAGTCGACCAGCACCCCGTCGCGTAGGAAGATCACCCGGTCCGCCCAGCCGGCGTGCCGCGCCTCATGGGTGACGAGCAGTCCGGCCGCGCCGGCGTCCACCCGGCGGCGCAGCAGATGCAGCACCGCCTCGCCGGTCTGCGAGTCCAACGCGCCGGTCGGCTCGTCGGCCAGGACCAGCCGCCGTTCACCCACCAGCGCCCGGGCGATCGCCACCCGTTGCTGCTGACCGCCGGAGAGCTGGTCCGGGAAACGGTCGCCCAGTTCGGGCAGGCCCACCTCGGCGAGCGCGGCCAGGGCCAGCGCGCGGGCGCGCCGCACCCCGGTGCCGTCGAGCTCCAGTGGCAGCGCCACGTTCTCCACCGCGTTCAGGCTGCCCAGCAGGTTGAGGTCCTGGAAGATGTAGCCCACCCGGCGTCGGCGCAGCTGGGCCAGCCCGCGACGGTCGAGCGAGGCCAGCGGTTGCCCGTCGACGTGTACCTCCCCGGCGGTCGGACTGTCGAGGCCGCCGGCCAGCGCCAACAGGGTGGACTTGCCCGACCCGGACGGCCCCATCACAGCGACCAGTTCGCCGGGCTGCACGGCCAGACTCACTCCACGCAGGGCGTGTACGGCGGCCGGGCCGGTGCCGTGGGTGCGGTGGACGTCACGCAGCTCGAGGACGGCGCCGTCCACTCCGCTCACCGCCGCGCCTCCTCGTCGGTCGGTAGCACCGCCTCGGCGGATCCGTCCACTTCGACCGGCAGTCGCCGTCCAGAAACGCCGGGCCGGTAGCGCACGAGGCTGGTCTCGCAGTGGTCCAACCAACGCACCTCGGCCTCGGCCTGGAACACCATGGCGTCCAGCACCAGCCGCCAGGGCAGCTCCTCCGGCTGGTCGCTGGCGTACTTCAACCGGGTCAACTCCTGCAACGTCCGCATGGTCGCGGCGCGCTGGGTCTGCACCACCGACCGTACGTCCACCCCGGGGGTGGTGAGTGCGAGAGCCAGCTTGATCGCCAGCTCGTCGCGGGGCCGGTCGGTCCGGCTCACGGGGGTGGCGAACCACAACGTGAGGTCGGCCCGGCCGGCGTCGGTGATCTCGTACGGGCGCTGCCCGGCTTCGCTCTCCGGCAGGGAACGCACCAGCCCGTCCCGCTCGAGACGGGCGAGCGTGGTGTACACCTGCCCGATGTTCAGCGGCCAGGTCGAGCCGGTCGACTCCTCGAACGCGGCGCGCAGCTGGTAGCCGTACATCTGGCCGCGTTCGAGCAGGGCGAGCAGCCCGTGACGGATGGACATGGCCCGGAGTATGCATACCTGGTATGCGGTCCGCAACCGGTGGTGATCTGCGCCGCTCCGGACGCCTCAGGTGGATCGACCGGGGAACGGCACGGTCAGCGGGGTGATCTTCGCCGTCCGCCGCCAGCGGGTGGCCCGCACGGCGTAGTCGACCAGGGCGTCCAGCGCCTGGTCACGATCGCTGCCGCTGGTGGCGGCCAGCGCCGCCCGCCAGTGCGCCGCCGTACGCTCCTCGACCTCGATCGCCAGCCGCAGCGCGCTCGCCCGGTCGGTGATCGGGAACGGCAGCGTGTACCCGGCCCGGTCCGGCGGGACGGTGGCGCCCGCCGTGCTGAGCTGCACGACCAGCGCGTCCCGGCGGCGCCGGTGCGCGGCCTCGGCCTGCCGGGCGTCCGTGCGAGCCGAGCCGGAGAGCCGTACCCCGATCGGACCATAGGCGAAGATGGCCGCGTACTCGGCGTTGAGCGCCGCGGCGAGCGCCTCGGCGGGCGTGGGCGGTGCGCTGCGCTCGCTCACTTCAGGGCCTCCAGGTGGGTGGCGCGGGCGGCCGCGATCGAGCCGACGAGCGCGGCACGTGCCGCGGGTGCGGCGGCGCAGGCCGTCACGGCGCCGTCCCGGCCGACGCGTTCCCGCTGCCGAAGGTCGGCGATGGTGGCGTCCGGGTCGGTGGCGGTGCTGCTGCCCGGTGTCGCGCCGGCCGACGGGAGGTCGACCCCCAGAACCCCGGCGAGTTCGGCGGCGTGCGCCTGGTGTGCCTCGGCGATCGGGGTGAGCCGTGCGGCAAGGTCGGTGTGCGCCGTGGCGGCGTCCCGGTACGCGGCGGCGAGCGCCAGCGACTCGTCGAGCAGCGGCCGCAGCGGGTCGGGCGGCCGGGGTGCCGCCTCCTCGCGGCCGAAGGGGTCGCAGGCGGTCAGCGGTGCCGCCGCGGCACCGAGGGCCAACAGCCCTCCGGTGCGCAGCAGATTGCGCCGGGAATGCCGGGATGCGTCGATGCGCTGTGCATTCGTGCCTCTGACCACCGCACAAGTCAACACCATCCGCCACGGTCGGTGGGGCATCGCTGTCGGTGCGCCGCCCGGCCGGGTGGCTGCGCGGCGCGTTACGCTCTGCGCAGCCACCGGGCGCGTCCGCCCCGGTGGCGTGCCGGCATGGGGCGGGACAAGGGTCGCCGCTTGGTAGGAGAGGGTGCGAGATGACGCAGCGTGGCCGTGCCACCAGGTCGACGGGGCGGCCCCGCGGCGCGGAGCGCCCCCGCGGTGGCGACCTCGCCGCCCGGCGTAACCGGTTGCGGGACGTGATCGAGCCGGTGGTCGCCGAGGCGGGCTACGACCTCGAGGACCTCTCCGTCTCCCGGGCCGGCCGGCGGCACGTGGTGCGGGTGATCGTGGACGCCGACGGCGGGATCAACCTGGACGCCGTCGCGGACGTCTCCCGGGCGGTCTCCGCCGCGCTCGACTCCGCGGAGGAGACCGGCGGTGACATCGTCGCCGGCGAGTACCAGTTGGAGGTCAGCTCGCCGGGCGTGGACCGGCCGCTCACGCTGCCCCGGCACTGGCGGCGGAACGTCGGCCGGCTGGTCAAGGTGACCACCCGGGCCGCCGCGGCGCTGCCGGAGCAGCGTGGTGAGCAGCCGACCGGCGACCGGCAGGTGACCGGCAGGATCGTGACGGCCGACGACGAGCGCGTGGTGTTGGAGACCGACACCGGCCGCGCGGAGTGGGCCTACGCCGAACTCGGCCCCGGGCGGGTGCAGGTGGAGTTCAGCCGCCTCGACGAGATCGATGAGGCGGACGAGTTCGATGACACCGGTGAGACCGGTGATTCAGACGAGATCGACGACGAAGATGTGGAGGACGAGGAGAGGTGAACATCGACCTCGCGGCGCTGCGCGCACTCGAGCGCGAGCGGGAGATCCCGTTCGACACGATCCTCGCGGCGATTGAGACCGCGTTGCTCACCGCGTATCGGCACACCGAAGGTGCCGAGCCGCACGCACGAGTGGAGATCGACCGCAAGTCCGGCGCGGCCTCGGTGTACGCGCAGGAACTGGACGACGAGGGCGCGGTGGTGCGGGAGTGGGACGACACTCCGCACGACTTCGGCCGGATCGCCGCCATGACCGCCAAGCAGGTGATCCTCCAGCGGCTGCGGGAGGCCACCGACGAGGCCCACTTCGGTGAGTACGTCGGCCGGGACGGTGACCTGGTCACCGGCGTGGTGCAGGCGCACGAGGCGCGGGCCGAGAAGGGCATCGTCAGCGTCGACCTGGGCAAGCTGGAGGGCGTCCTGCCGCAGTCCGAGCAGGTGCCCGGCGAGCGTTACGTGCACGGTGAGCGCATCCGGTGCGTCGTGGTGCACGTCGCCAAGGGTCTGCGCGGACCGCAGATCACCCTGTCCCGGTCCCACCCGGGGCTGGTGAAGAAGCTCTTCGCGCTCGAGGTGCCCGAGATCGCCGACGGCACCGTGGAGATCGGTGCGATCGCGCGTGAGGCAGGTCACCGTACGAAGATCGCCGTTCGCTCCACCGCGCCGGGTGTCAACGCCAAGGGCGCCTGCATCGGCCCGATGGGTCAGCGGGTCCGGGCCGTGATGAGCGAACTGCACGGCGAGAAGATCGACATCATCGACTGGTCGGACGACCCGGCCACCTTCGTCGGCAACGCGTTGTCGCCGGCGAAGGCACTGCGGGTCGAGGTGGTCGACCTGGCCACCCGGACCGCCCGGGTGACCGTGCCGGACTTCCAGCTCTCGCTCGCGATCGGTCGTGAGGGGCAGAATGCCCGCTTGGCCGCCCGTCTGACCGGTTGGCGCATCGACATTCGTTCCGACGCGGAGCAGTCCGCACCGGCGGGTCGGAGCGGAGCTGATCACGTGCGGGAGCCGGGCAGCGCGATCTCCGGCAGCTAGGGGTAGACTTTCTCAGTGGCACGACGCGCGCAGCCGGAGCGCACCTGTGTGGGTTGTCGGCGGCGAGCGCCGGCCGGCGAACTGCTGCGGGTCGTAGCGGTCGGCGACGAGGCTGGTTACAGTCTCCGGCCCGATCCAGACCGCAGACTGCCGGGTCGGGGAGCGAACATGCACCCGGATCCGGCCTGCTTCGCGCTGGCAGTGCGGCGACGCGCCTTCGGGCGGGCGCTGCGCATCGCCGGGGTCCTCGACCACGGTGAGCTTGCGGAGCACATCGATGCGCCAACCACGACGTCCGGTCATCCCGACCGGGCGCGGGTCGCTAGCAGGGTAGGACGACCGACATGAGCACACGATGAAGTCGCAGAAATGACCAGGCTTCAAGTGCACGAGTGAGGTCGCTGCGGGTGCTGCCCGCACGACCTCGGAGTGAGGAGTGCAGTGGCAGGTAAGGCCCGCGTACACGAGCTTGCGAAAGAGCTCGGGGTCGAAAGCAAGACCGTTCTCGCCAAGCTCAAGGAGATGGGCGAGTTCGTGAAGTCAGCGTCCAGCACCGTTGAGGCGCCTGTCGCCCGACGGCTGCGGGGCGCATTCGTCGCGTCCGCCGGTGGTTCGTCGGCGCCGTCCGCCCCGGCGGCGGCCCCGAGCCCGGCGCCGACCTCGACCCCGACGCCATCCCCGACGCCGACGCCGGCGCCGACCCCGGGTACCCCTCGGGTCTCGGCTCGGCCCATGCCGCCCCGGCGGCCGGCCGCGGCTACCCCTGGACCGAAGCCCAAGGGCCCGGTCCCCGGCCCGCCGCAGCCGGCGACCCCGGTCGCCAAGCCGGCGAGCGCGCACGACATCGAGGTGGCGGCCGCCGAGGCGCGCGCCGCCGCTCTCAAGGCTGAGCAGGAGGCCGCGGTCAAGGCCGCGCAGGCCGCCCGCCAGCAGCAGCGGGAGAACGTCCGCCGGGAGCCTCCGGCCGAGGGCGGTCCCCGTCCGGGTCCGCGTCCGGGTCCGAACGCGGTACCGCCGCGTCCGGGTACCCAGGCGGCCGGTCGTCCCGGTGGCCCGACCCCGGGTCCGGGTCCCCGACCGGGTGGTCGTCCGCCGGCGCGCGGCGCCGGTAACAACCCGTTCGGCATCCAGGGCGGCCAGCAGCAGCGGCCGCCGGCCGCTGGTGCCGGCGGTCCCCGGCCGAGCCCGGCCGGCATGCCGCCGCGGCCCAGCCCGGCCTCGATGCCGCCGCGGCCCAGCCCGGCCTCCATGCCGAGCCAGCGCCCCACCACCGGTCGCCCCGGCGGCCCCGGTGGCGGTCGTGGTGGCCCCGGCGGCGGCGCGGGTCGTCCCGGTGGCGGTGGCTTCCGTGGCGGTCCCGGCGGTGGCGGCGGCGGTGGCGGTGGCTACCGCGGTGGCCCCGGTGGCGGCGGTGGCGGTGGCTACCGTGGCGGTCCGGGCGGCGGTGGCGGTGCTCCGGGTGGCGGTTTCCGTCCGGGTGCCCCGGCCGGTGGCGGCGGTCGCCCCGGTGGCGGCGGTCGTGGCCGTGGCGGTGGCGCCGCGGGTGCCTTCGGGCGTCCGGGTGGTCGGCCGACCCGCGGTCGCAAGTCCAAGAAGCAGCGCAGACAGGAGTTCGACAACCTGTCGGCCCCGACCATGAGCTCGGGCGCCCCCCGGGGTCAGGGTCAGGTCGTCCGGCTCTCCCGTGGCGCCTCGCTGTCGGACTTCGCCGACCGGATCAACGCCAACCCGGGCTCGCTGGTCCAGGAGATGTTCAACCTGGGCGAGATGGTGACGGCGACCCAGTCCTGCTCTGACGACACCCTGCTGCTGCTGGGTGAGCACCTTGGCTTCAACGTGCAGATCGTCAGCCCGGAGGACGAGGACCGTGAGCTGCTCGCGCAGTTCAACATCGACCTCGACGCCGAGGTGGCGGAGGACCGTCTGGTCAGCCGGCCGCCGGTGGTGACCGTCATGGGTCACGTCGACCACGGTAAGACCAAGCTGCTCGACGCGATCCGCAAGGCGAACGTGGTGGCCGGTGAGGCGGGTGGCATCACCCAGCACATCGGTGCCTACCAGGTCCACGTCCCGCACGACGGCGAGGAACGGGCGATCACCTTCATCGACACCCCGGGTCACGAGGCGTTCACCGCCATGCGTGCCCGTGGTGCTCAGGTCACCGACATCGTGATCCTGGTGGTCGCGGCCGACGACGGTGTGATGCCTCAGACGATCGAGGCGCTCAACCACGCCAAGGCGGCGGACGTGCCGATCGTGGTGGCGGTCAACAAGGTCGACAAGCCGGAGGCGAACCCGGACAAGGTCCGCCAGCAGCTGACCGAGTACGGCCTGGTCGCCGAGGAGTACGGCGGCGACACCATGTTCGTCAACGTGGCCGCCAAGCCGGGCATCGGCATCGAGGACCTGCTCGAGGCCGTCCTGCTCACCGCCGACGCGTCGCTGGAGCTGACCGCTCCGATCGACGGGCCGGCGCAGGGTGTGGCCATCGAGGCGCACCTGGACAAGGGCCGCGGTGCGGTGGCGACGGTGCTGGTGCAGAAGGGCACCCTGCGGGCGGGCGACTCGATCGTCGCCGGTGGGGCGCACGGCCGGGTCCGGGCGATGCTCGACGAGAACGGCAACGCGGTGGCCGAGGCGGGCCCGGCCCGTCCGGTGCTGGTGCTCGGTCTGACCGCGGTGCCCGGAGCGGGTGACACGTTCCTGGCGGCCGAGGACGACCGCACGGTGCGGCAGATCGCCGAGCAGCGGCAGGCACGGCGGCGGGCGGCGTCCTTCGCCAACTCGCGCGGCCGGGCCACTCTCGAGACGCTCATGGAGCAGCTCAAGGAGGGCGAGAAGACCTCGCTCAACCTGGTGCTCAAGGGCGATGTCTCCGGTTCGGTGGAGGCTCTCGAGGACGCGCTGTTCAACCTCGACATCCCCGAGGAGGTCCAGCTCAGGATCATCCACCGGGGCGTCGGTGCGATCACCGAGAGCGACGTCATGCTCGCGAGCGCCTCGACCGAGGCGGTCACGATCATCGGCTTCAACGTCCGGGCCGCCAACAAGGTCCGGGAGATCGCCGACCGCGAGGGCGTGGAGATTCGGTACTACACCGTCATCTACCAGGCCATCGAGGAGATCGACGCGGCGCTCAAGGGGCTGCTCAAGCCGGAGTACGAGGAGGTCGAGCTCGGCACCGCGGAGATCCGCGACGTGTTCCGCTCGTCCAAGATCGGCAACATCGCCGGTTGTATCGTCCGCTCCGGTCTCATCCGCCGCAACGCGAAGGCGCGTCTGCTGCGGGACGGGGCGGTCGTGGCCGAGAACCTCACGATCAACTCGTTGAAGCGGTTCAAGGACGACGCCACGGAGGTCCGGGAGGGCTTCGAGTGTGGTCTGACCCTGGGAGGGTTCAACAACTTCCAGGTCGGCGACATCATCGAGACCTTCGAGATGCGGGAGAAGCCGCGGGTCTGATCCCGTGCTGACACGCTGATCAAGGGGTTTACGCCGTACGGCGTAAACCCCTTGATCATGCCGGGTGGGCTGCGGGTATCGTCCGGGGCGATGTTCACCGGAACCGCGGTCTTCGACCTGCTGCTGCCAGGCGACTCCCGGTCGCTCAAGGCGAAGAGATCATACGTACGACCCATCGTCGCGGCGCTGCGCCGCTTCGAGGTCTCCGCCGCCGAGGTGGGGGCGCTCGACCTGCACGGTCGGGCACAGGTGGCGGTGGCCGTGGTGGCCGCCGAGGCGTCGCACGTCCGGGAGGTGCTCGACTCGTGCGAGCGCCTGGTCGCCGGCCGTCCCGAGACCGAACTGCTGTCGGTCCGTCGTCGGCTCTACGGCGAGGACGACTGAACTGCGGCCACGGCCGGCGTCGCCCCCTCGGTGGCGCCGCCCCCGGCTCCGCGCGCCGGGAGAGACCGCGCGGGTAGTGTTCGAGATGTTGGCCGGTCGGGCCGGCGGCGCGTCAGGTGGCCGTGTCCCGGCCGGGAGCGGGACACCGTGGAGGTGGCGAGATGACGGATCCGGCCAAGGTACGCCGGCACGCGGAGCGGGTGCGCGAACTGGTCGCGTCGGTGGTGCGGAGCCAGATCAAGGACCCGCGGCTCGGCATGATCACCATCACCGATGCCCGGATCACCGCTGACTTGCGCGACGCCACGGTCTTCTACACCGTACTCGGCGACGCCGCCGCGCAGGCCGGCACGGCCGCCGCGCTGGAGAGCGCGAAGGGCATGCTGCGCAGCACGGTGGGCAAGGCCCTCGGGCTGCGGCACTCGCCGACCCTGACCTTCGTCCTCGACGACGTCCAGGACCAGGTCAAGCACATCGACGACCTGCTCGCGGCGGCCCGCAGCGCCGACGCCGAGGTGCAGCGGATCGCGGCCAGCGCCCAGTACGCCGGCGACGCCCAGCCGTACCGGCTCGACGAGGACGACGATGCGGACACCGAGGACGCCGAGGACGACAACCCGCCAGCCGGCGGGGAACGGCGGTGAGCGGGTCGTCCGGCACGGCCGCCGTCGTCGAGGCGACCCCGGTCGACTCCGGCCCGGGCGCGGGCGACTGGGCGGCTGCCGAGTCGCTGCTACGGAACCTGTCGCCCGACGCGCGGGTGCTGCTGATCTGCCACGTGAATCCGGACGGGGATGCCCTGGGCAGCATGCTCGGCTTCGCGCTGGGTCTGCGCCGGCTCGGCGTACGCGGAATGCAGGCGACCTTCCCGGGCCCACCGGAGGTGCCCGTGCCGTTCCAGGGCCTGCCGGGGCTCGACCTGCTGGTGCCGGCGACCGAGGCGTACCCGGATCCGGATTTGGTGATCTGCTTCGACGCGGCGAGTGAGTCGCGCCTGGGTGAGCTGGTCGATCGTCTGGACACGGCAGGTGCGTCACTGGTGCTCGATCACCACGCTTCGAACACCCGCTTCGGCGGGGTGAACCTGGTCGACCCGCACGCGGCCGCCACCTCGGTGGTCGCCGAGCAGTTGCTGACCCGGCTCGGAGTCGGGTTGGACGCCGGGATCGCCGAGTGCCTCTACGTCGCGCTCACCACCGACACCGGTTCGTTCCGCTTCGAGGCCACCACCCCGGCGGTACATCACCTGGCGGCCCGACTGTTGGCCACCGGCATCCGTCCCGGCGACATCTCCCGTCGGGTCTTCGACACCCGTCCGTTCGGTGCGGTGCGGCTCTTCGGCGAGGTGCTCGGGCGGGCCCGGCTCGAGCCGGCTCCGGCCGGCGGTCGAGGACTGGTCTGGACCTGGGCCACCCTCGACGATCTGGCCCGGCACGATCAGCGCCCGTACGTCCTCGAGGCGTTGATCGACTCGGTGCGCTGCACGGCCGAGGCAGACGTCAGCTGCGTGCTGAAGCAGACCGCGCCCGGCGAGTGGGCGGTCTCGCTGCGCAGCAAGGGCGGGGTGGACGTCAGCCGCGTGGCGCTCGCGTTGGGCGGCGGCGGGCACCGCTTCGCCGCCGGATTCACCGGACGTGGTACGGCCGAGGAGGTCGTCGAACGTATCCGCGGGCAGCTCGACGCCGCGGTGATCCCGTCCGCCGCCTCCTGATCCGGGTTCGGCCCGGGCGCATCGTCCTCGTCGGCCCGGCACCGCGTGTTGCGGTGCCGCCGGCCTTTCCGCAGGCGGCGAGCGCAGGGAGAATCACGGGATGGAGCAGCCCCGCGAGCTCACCGTCGAGGCGCCGCGCGCCTGGGACCGTCCCACCTTCTCCATTCCGGTGCTGGCCTGCCTCTCGCTGGTTGGTGGCCGGTTCGCCTCCTTCTCCACCGAGGCCAATCTCTACGTCCTCGGCACCGGCGGCCTACTGATCTGGCTCGGTCTGAGCAACCGGGTGCCACGTCGGCCCGCCCCGACCCGGCTCGGTTCCGGCGCCGCCTGGTGGGTGTTGCCGATCGTGGTGTTCGGGGTCTTCGAGGGCGTCACCTTCGTGGTCGCGGCGGGCGATGACTTCCCGACCTTCTCCCGGCTGGCCGATCCGCTGCTCGAGGGCCAGTTGATCCGTTCGGTGGCCTGGTTCGCCTGGCTGGGCGCGTTCTGGGAACTGGTGCGGCGATGATGCGGGCGTTGGCCATCAGTGGTTTCCTCGCCTCGCTGGCGTTCTTCGCCGTCCTGGAGTGGCTGGCCCGCCGCGACGGTTCCCGGATCCCGACCCTCGGCGAGATGTGCGCGTACGTGATGCGCTACGAGGTGGGTCCGGTGCCGGTGGGCCGGATCGGACTCTTCGGCTTCTGGTGGTGGTTGGGTTGGCACTTCCTGGCCCGTTGACGGCACAGTCCCGACCGTCCGAATGCCGGGAACCACACGCGACCCGGCTGACTGAACGCTAATTTGGGAAACGGCTCGCGTCGTGCCCATCGGCGCAGGCCGTGGGGGTGGTGCCGCACCCGGTCCCGCCTCCTTCCAGGGTCGACAGACCCGGGTCCGCGCCGCCCGACCGGCCGCTCCGGTGACCCCGGACCGCCGTAGCGGTGCTTCGCAGGATCGCCCGTGCCGGCCGCCGCTCGCCGGTGGCTCACGCCCTGGAAGGGAGCACCACATGCAGAGCAAGCCCAAGCCCGAGCCCAAGCCCGTCGACGAGGCCCGCGAGCAGGCCCGCCGCGCACTGCAGACGTCGATGGACACCCGTCAGTGACCCGTACCGGCCGGCGGTGACGCCGTCGACGCGCCGCGCCGACAGCGTCACCGCGCCTCGGGGCACCCGCTCGGGCCGCCCGACCACCGGCCGGCCCGACTTCCGTCCCGGCCACCTCGGTGCGCACCCCGCGCACCCGCGCCACGAGTAGGGCGAGCGCGGGGCAGATGATCCGGCCGGGTCCCCGTTGATCCATTGGTCGTTGGTATCGGGGTTACCTCCCGCCTCGGCACCCCGATTTCGTGCAGTGGAGCCGATCAACTCCCCGCGACCGGCGTCCGGAGGTCAGCTGTAAGTCATCACCACTCTTGCGATCCTTACAAAACTTCTGTCAGGATCTGCGGCGATGACACAGACCGCCCCCGCCCCGCCCGTCGCTGCGCGACGGATCGCCGGACTCGCCCTCCCGGCGCTCGTCGTACTCGCCGCCGAGCCGCTCTATGTGCTGGTCGACACCGCGGTGGTCGGTCACCTCGGTCGGGAACCGCTCGCCGCCCTCGCCGTCGGGGGCACGGTCATGTCGCTCACCGCGTGGCTCGGCACCGTCATGGCGTACGGGACGACGGGGCGGTCGGCCCGCCGGTTCGGCGCCGGGGACCGGACCGCCGCGGTGGCCGAGGGCGTGCAGTCGTCCTGGCTCGCGTTCGGCGTCGGAGTGCTCGTCGCCGTCGCCATGCAGCTCGGCGGCGGGCCGCTGGCGCGTACCCTCGTCGGAAGCTCCGGCGAGGTGGCCGACGCCGCCGCGGTGTGGCTGCGGATCGCGGCGCTGGGTGCCCCGGGACTGCTGCTCGCCGCCGCCGGCAACGGCTGGCTGCGCGGTGTCCAGGACACCCGTCGCCCGCTGCTCTTCGTGCTCGGCCCCAACCTGCTCTCCGCGCTGCTCTGCCCGCTGCTGGTCTACCCGGCGGGGCTCGGCCTGGCCGGCTCGGCGGTCGCCAACGTCCTCGCCCAGACCCTCGCCGGTGGGCTCTTCGCCGCGGCGCTGGCCCGCGAGCGGGTGTCGCTGCGGCCCCGCCCCCGCTTGATCCGCCAGCAGTTGGTGCTCAGCCGGGACCTGCTGATCCGGGGCGTGGCCTTCCAGGCCAGCTTCCTCTCCGCGACGGCCGTGGCGTCCCGCTTCGGCGCGGCGGCGGTGGGCGCGCATCAGATCGCTCTGCAGCTGTGGTTCTTCACCGCGCTGGTCCTCGACGCGCTGGCGATCGCCGCGCAGTCGTTGGTCGGCGCGGCGCTCGGCGCCGGCGACGAGGCCGGCGCCCGGGCGCTGGCCCGCCGGATCGGCCTGCTCGGCGGCGTCTGCGGGGTCGCCTTCGCGGTGTTGATCGGCGCGGGGGCCGGCGTCGTGCCGTCCCTGTTCAGCTCCGATCCGGCGGTGCGCGACCAGGCCATGGTGGCGTGGCCGTGGTTCGTCGCGATGCAACCGCTGGCCGGGGTGGTCTTCGCCCTGGACGGCGTGCTGATCGGCGCGGGCGACGTGCGTTACCTGCGCAATCTGACCGTGGTGGCGGCGTTGGGCGGGTTCCTCCCCGCGATCTGGCTCGCCTACGGACTCGATCTCGGGCTGGGTGGGATCTGGGCCGGGCTCACCCTCTTCGTGGTCCTCCGCCTGGTCGCGTTGCTGCTCCGAATGCGCTCCGGCGGGTGGGCGGTCGTCGGCGCGGTCCGCTGATCAGCGTTCGGTCACGGCCCGGGCGGGAGTCGTCCGGCCGGCGGTGGCGGTGATGTCCGCCGCCGAGCACGGTGTCGACGCGTGGCCCTTCGGTTGCTTCTGGCAGGCTTGGCGGCCGTGAGCGCAGACGGCCTGATCGTGGTGGACAAGTCCGGCGGCATGACGTCGCACGACGTGGTGGCGCGGATCCGCCGCCTGGCCCGGACCCGGCGGGTGGGGCACGGCGGCACGCTCGACCCGATGGCGACCGGTGTGCTGGTCATCGGAGTGGGGCGGGCCACCCGGCTGCTCACCTACGTGATCGGCGCGGGCAAGAGCTACACCGCGACCATCCGGCTCGGGCAGGCGACGGTCACCGACGACGCCGAGGGTGAGGTCGTTCGCACCGTCCCCGCCGGCCAGGTCACCGACGAGGCCGTCCGGGACGCGCTCGCCGCGCTGACCGGCGAGATCGACCAGGTGCCGAGCGCGGTCAGCGCCATCAAGATCAACGGGCAGCGGGCGTACAAGCGGGTGCGCGAAGGGGAGACCGTCGAGCTGCCGGCCCGGCGGGTCACCGTCTCCCGGCTGGAACTGCTCGCCGTGCGGCGGGACCAGCCCGACGTGGTGGACGTGGACGTGGACGTCACCTGCTCGTCCGGCACGTACATCAGGGCCATCGCCCGGGACGCGGGCCTCGCGCTCGGGGTGGGCGGGCACCTGACGGCGCTACGACGTACCGCGGTGGGGAGCTTCTCCCTCACGGAGGCCGCCACCCTCGACGAGCTGGAGCAGCGGGCCCCCGACGTGGTCAACCTGCCGCTCGCCGCGGCGGCCGACCGGTTCTTCCCACGCCGGGACGCCACCGCCGCCGAGGCCGCGGTGCTCTCGCACGGCGGGCCACTGGAGCCGGCCGGCATCGCCGGTCCGTACGCCGTCTTCGATCCGGCCGGTGGCCTGATCGCTATCGTCAGCGAGCGGGAGGGTCGCGCCCGGGCGGAGATCGTGCTCGCCCCGGCCTGACGGGCGGCAGCCGGCCGACACCGGCATCGGTGGAGACAGCAGGCGCCGGGGAACCGGTGACGGAACCAGGGGAGGAGCGGCATGCAGCGGTGGCGGGGGTACGACGCGGCGCCCGGTGGATGGGGGCGGTCGGTCGTCACCATCGGTGTCTTCGACGGCGTGCACAGGGGGCACCAGGCGACCATCGGTCACACCGTCGCCCGGGCGCGGGAGCTGGGCCTGCAGTCGGTGGTGGTCACCTTCGATCCGCATCCGGCCGAGGTGGTCCGGCCCGGCTCGCACCCGGCGGTGCTGACCGAGCCGGCCCGTAAGGCCGAGCTGATCGAGGCGCTCGGCGTCGACGTGCTCTGCGTGGTGCCGTTCACGCCCGAGTTCTCCCGGCTCTCCGCGGAGGCGTTCGTGCACGACGTGCTGGTCGAGCACCTACACGCGGCGCAGGTCGTGGTCGGGGACAACTTCCGCTTCGGGCACCGGGCCGCCGGTGACGTGGCGCTGCTGGAGCGGCTGGGTCGGACCTTCGGCTTCGCGGTGGAGGGCGCGCCGCTGGTGTCCACGGACGGCACGGTCTTCTCCTCGACGTACATCCGCTCCTGCGTCGACGCCGGTGACGTCGGCGCGGCGGCGGCCGCGCTGGGCCGGCCGCACCGGGTGGAGGGCGTGGTGGTCCGTGGCGACCAGCGCGGCCGCGAACTGGGCTTCCCCACCGCCAACCTGCTCTGCCACCGGTACGCGGCGATCCCCGCCGACGGGGTGTACGCGGCCCGGCTGATCCGGCGGGGCCAGCGGGAGCCGTTGATGTCGGCGGTGTCGGTCGGCACCAACCCCACCTTCTCCGGACGGGAGCGGCGGGTGGAGGCGTACGCCCTGGACTTCTCCGGCGACCTCTACGGCGAGCGGCTGGCGCTGGACTTCGTGGCGCACCTGCGCGGCCAGGTCCGTTACGACTCGATCGAGCCGCTGGTCGCGCAGATGCACCAGGACGTGGAGCGGACCCGCAAGGCGCTCGGCTGACTTCCTCGGTCCGGTCGGCCCACCACCGGTCGGCCCACCGGCCCACCGCCCGGCGGCGGCGTGGCCGTCCGCGTGGCACCCCACCGCCCTTGCCCGGCGGGCGCGGCCACGGCTGGTAGTCTGGCGGGGACGTCGGATGACCGACGGGGGCCTCGCGTGCCTGCTCGACGCCGCGGGTGCGAGGTGCCGGTCCGGCTCCGGTCCATCGACCGGGGTGACGGACATCAGTGATCAACCCACCGAAACAGGGAGAACATGGCGCTCGACCAGGAAGCCAAGGCCAAGATCCGTGCGGAGTACGCGACCGCCGAGGGCGACACCGGTTCGCCCGAGGTGCAGGTCGCGGTCCTCACCAAGCGGATCGCCGAGCTCACCGAGCACCTGAAGGTGCACAAGCACGACCACCACAGCCGCCGTGGGCTGCTGCTGCTGGTCGGCCGTCGCCGCCGGCTGCTCAACTACGTCCAGAAGAAGGACATCAACCGCTACCGGTCGCTCATCGAGCGGCTCGGTCTGCGTCGGTGACGTGACGGGGGAGTGGCCATCCGGCCGCTCCCCCGCTCCGGTACCGCAGGAAGAAAACAGGGCAGCGCGACCAATCGAGTAGGGAGCCGGTCAGCGCACCGGTCTCCGGTAGTGGCCCCCGGGGTACCCGGCATTCCGCCGTGGCCCGGGCGCTTCGATCGAAGACCGGCCGTCTGATCAGCTTCCCGCGTCGCGAGCCCTCCGATGCGAAGGAGCACTACCGCACCATGACCGAGACCAACCTCGGCACCGAATCCCGCACCGCCGTGATCGACAACGGGTCCTTCGGCACCCGTGAGATCACCTTCTCGACCGGTCGCCTCGCCCGTCAGGCCGCCGGCTCGGTCATCGCCCAGCTGGGCGAGACCGTCGTCCTCTCCGCCACCACCGCCAGCAAGCAGCCGCGGGAGCAGTTCGACTTCTTCCCGCTGACCGTGGACGTGGAGGAGCGGATGTACGCCGCGGGCCGGATCCCCGGCTCGTTCTTCCGTCGCGAGGGTCGCCCGAGCGAGGACGCCATCCTCACCTGCCGGCTGATCGACCGGCCGCTGCGCCCGTCGTTCGTCAAGGGCCTGCGTAACGAGGTCCAGGTCGTCGAGACCGTCCTCGCGCTCGACCCGCAGCACCCGTACGACGTCGTGGCCATCAACGCCGCGTCGATGTCGACCAAGCTCTCCGGCCTGCCGTTCTCCGGCCCGATCGGGGCGACCCGGATGGCGCACATCGACGGTCAGTGGGTCGCCTTCCCCACCCATGAGGAGCTGGCCCGGGCCACCTTCGACATGGTCGTGGCCGGTCGGGCCCTGCCGGACGGCGATGTCGCGATCATGATGGTCGAGGCCGAGGCCACCGCGCACACCGTGGCGCTGGTCGCCGGTGGCGCCCCCGCCCCGACCGAGGAAGTCGTGGCCAGCGGCCTGGAGGCCGCCAAGCCGGCCATCCGGGAGCTGTGCCGGGCGCAGAGCGAGCTCGCCGACGTGGCTGCCAAGCCGGTCGCCGAGTTCCCGGTCTTCCTCGACTACAACGACGACGCGTACGACGCGGTGGCCGAGCTGGCCCGCGCCGACGTGGCCGAGGCCCTGAAGATCGCCGGCAAGGCCGACCGCGAGGAGGCCCTGGACCGGATCAAGTCCCGGGTCGCCGAGGAGCTCGGTGCCCGCTTCGAGGGCCGCGAGAAGGAGCTCTCCGCCGCGTTCCGGTCGCTGACCAAGTCCGAGGTCCGCAGCCGGGTGCTGCGCGAGCAGGTCCGTATCGACGGCCGTGGCCCGCGCGAGATCCGCCCGCTGACCGCCGAGGTCGGCGTGCTGCCGCGGGTGCACGGCTCGGCGCTCTTCGAGCGTGGCGAGACCCAGATCCTGGGTGTCACGACGCTCAACATGCTCCGGATGGAGCAGGCGCTGGACACGCTCTCCCCGGAGAAGTCCAAGCGCTACATGCACAACTACAACTTCCCGCCGTACTCGACCGGTGAGACCGGCCGGGTCGGCTCGCCGAAGCGGCGCGAGATCGGCCACGGCGCGCTCGCCGAGCGGGCGCTGATCCCCGTGCTGCCTTCGCGCGAGGAGTTCCCGTACGCCATCCGGCAGGTCTCCGAGGCGCTCGGCTCCAACGGCTCCACCTCGATGGGTTCGGTCTGCGCCTCGACGCTGGGCCTGCTCTCCGCGGGTGTGCCGCTGAAGGCGCCGGTGGCCGGTATCGCCATGGGCCTCATCTCCGACGAGGTCGACGGCAAGACCCAGTACGTGACGCTGACCGACATCCTCGGTGCCGAGGACGCCTTCGGCGACATGGACTTCAAGGTCGCCGGCACCCGGGAGTTCGTGACCGCGCTCCAGCTCGACACCAAGCTCGACGGCATCCCGTCGGACGTGCTGGCCGGCGCGCTCCAGCAGGCCCACGAGGCCCGGCAGACGATCCTCGACGTGATGCAGGCGGCGATCGAGGGCCCGGCCACGATGAGCGACTACGCGCCGCGGGTCACCACCGTCAAGATCCCGGTCGACAAGATCGGCATGGTGATCGGCCCGAAGGGCCAGACCATCAACGCGATCCAGGACGAGACCGGCGCCGAGATCTCGATCGAGGACGACGGCACGATCTACGTCGGCGCGACCAACGGCCCGTCCGCCCAGGCGGCGGTGGAGCGGATCAACGCGATCGCCAACCCGACCCTGCCGAAGGTCGGCGACCGGTTCCTCGGCACGGTGGTGAAGACCGCCGCGTTCGGCGCGTTCATCTCGCTGCTGCCCGGCCGGGACGGCCTGCTGCACATCTCCAAGGTGGGCGACGGCAAGCGGGTCGAGAAGGTGGAGGACTTCCTCAACGTGGGTGACCGCGTCGAGGTGGAGATCGCCGACATCGACCAGCGCGGCAAGATCTACCTGGACAAGGTGCGTCCCGAGGGCGCCGAGGCGCCGGCCGCCCCGGAGGCCGCCGACGGCGAGCGTCCGGCCGGCCGTGAGCGCGGCGAGCGGGCTCCGCGCGAGCGTGGCGAGCGCGGTGGCCGTGGCTCGGAGCGTGGCGAAGGTGGCGAGGGCGGCGGCGAGTCGCGTCCGCGCCGTCGGACCCGGCACAGCTGATCACCGACCGGCCGGACGGTGCCCCCTACGGGCACCGTCCGGCCGGTTTTTTCTCGTTCCACCCACCCCTCGTCAAAGTGAGAGCAGGTTTCCGTGAGTCGGGCCCAGCGTGCGCCGTTCCCTGCGCGTCGACGGGAGGTGGCGGCGGCCGGGACAGCGCGTTCCGGCGTCGCCGGTCGGGCGGTGACCCGGACCATCAGCGAGGACCCGTTGGGCGGCACGGTGCGGCGTACCGTGCTCCCCAACGGGCTGCGCGTGCTCACCGAGGCGATCCCGGCCATGCGCAGCGTGTCGTTCGGGATCTGGGTGTCGGTCGGCTCGCGGGACGAGACCGGCCCGGACTCCGGTGCCGCGCACTTCCTGGAGCACCTGCTCTTCAAGGGCACCCGTAAGCGCAGCGCGCTGGAGATCTCCTCGGCGATCGAGGCGGTGGGTGGCGAGACGAACGCCTTCACCACCAAGGAGTACACCTGCTACTACGCCCGCGTGCTGGACGAGGACCTGCCGCTGGCGATCGACGTGATGTGCGACCTCGTGGCCGACTCGGTGCTGGACGCGGCGGACGTGGAGACCGAGCGCGGCGTGATCCTCGAGGAGATCGCCATGCACGACGACGAGCCCGGTGACGAGGTGCACGACCTCTTCGCCCGCGCCGTCTACGGCGACCACCCGCTGGGCCGGCTGATCTCCGGCACGGAGGAGACGGTCACCCCGATGACCCGCCCGCGGATCCAGGACTTCTACCGCCGGCACTACACCGCCCCGCAGATCGTCATCGCCGCCGCGGGCAACCTGGACCACACGGCGGTGGTCGACCTGGTCCGGCAGGCGCTGCACGGTACGCCGCTGGACACCGATCCGGCCGCGCCGGCGCCGCACCGTCCGGCGGCCCCGGCGGTACGCACCCGTCCCGCCGCCACGCTGGTGGAGACGAAGGAGACCGAGCAGGCTCACGTCATCCTCGGCTGCCCGGGAATCGACCGGGTCGACGATCGACGGTTCGCCCTCGGCGTGCTCAACAACGTCCTCGGCGGCGGCATGTCGAGCCGCCTGTTCCAGGAGATCCGCGAACAGCGGGGGCTGGCCTACTCGGTCTACTCCTACGCCAGCCAGTACGCCGACAGCGGCCTCTTCGCCGTCTACGCCGGCTGCGCCCCGGGCAAGGTGGACGAGGTTCTGGAGCTGACCCGCGCCGGGCTGGCCCGGGTGGCCGCCGACGGACTGACCGAGGCGGAGATCGCCAGGGGCAAGGGGATGTCGAAGGGCTCGTTCGTGCTCGGCCTGGAGGACACCGGCTCGCGGATGAGCCGGCTGGCCAAGGGGGAGTTGCTCTACGGCGACCTTATGCCGGTGAACGAGCTGCTCGCCCGGGTGGACGCGGTGACCATCGAGGACGTCAACGCGCTCGCTGCCGACCTGCTCGCCCGGCCGATGTCGCTGGCGGTGGTCGGCCCCTTCGGCGCCGACGACTTCGCGACCGGCTGACCCGACGTACGGGTTCGGGAGCCACCGCACCTGCCGCCCGCGGGGGTCGGTCGCGTCCTGATTGGGATAGGTTGTGCCCCGTGAGTGAAGAGCGGGAGACAAACCCGGCCGAGCCGTTGCGGGTCGGCGTCCTGGGTGCGCGTGGCCGGATGGGTGCCGAGGTGTGCAAGGCGGTCGACGCCGCCGATGACCTGGAGTTGGTGGCGACGATCGACCAGGGCGACGGCCTCCGGGCCGCCGCCGACGCCGCCGCCCAGGTGGTCGTGGACTTCACCACCCCGGACGTCGTCATGGACAACCTGCGCTGGTGCATCGAGAACGGCATCCACGCCGTGGTCGGCACCACCGGCTTCACCGAGGAACGGCTGGAACGAGTACGCGGCTGGTTGGCCGACAGGCCCGGCGTCGGCGTCGTGATCGCCCCCAACTTCGGCATCGGCGCGGTGCTGATGATGCAGTTCGCCGCGCGGGCCGCCCGGCACTTCGAGTCGGTCGAGATCATCGAGCAGCACCATCCCCGCAAACTCGACGCGCCGAGCGGCACCGCGACGCACACGGCCCGGCAGATCGCCCGGGCTCGCGCGGAGGCGGGCCTCGGCTCGGTGCCGGACGCCACGAAGGACGAGGTGCCGGGTGCGCGGGGTGCGGAGATCGACGGCGTACGGGTGCACGCCGTACGCGCCACCGGGCTCGTCGCGCATCAGGAGGTGCTGTTCGGCACCACCGGCGAGACCCTGACCATCCGGCACGACTCGTACGACCGGGCTTCGTTCATGCCGGGCGTCCTGCTCGCCGTGCGCGCGGTGGGTGACCGTCCCGGTCTCACCGTGGGCCTGGACCCGCTGCTCGGCTGAGCGGTCCATCGGCGGAAATCGTTAGCCGTCGTACCGTGGTCGCTTCTAGGCTGCCCCGATGATCGATGCTGGGCACCAGGATCGGGACGGACGCGCCATCACCCTGCGGTCGGTGGACGACGACAACTGGCGGGTGGTGGCCGACGTGGCGCCCCGCGACGACCAGCGGGACTGGGTGGCAGCGCTGGCCGCGCGTTACCTGCTGCTGACGATGCGTGGCGACGTGTGGAATTCCCTCGCCGTGTACGCGGACGAGACGGTCGTCGGACACGTCATGTGGGGCGTCGACGACGACGGCTCGTACTGGATCGGCGGCATGATCATCGATGCCGTTGAGCAGGGGCGGGGGATCGGGCGGGCCACCGTGGCGACCCTTGCCGGATGGTTGGCGGCGCGGGACGGGCAGCCGCCGGTGCGGCTGTCGTACCACCCGGAGAACAAGGCGGCCGCTGCCCTCTACACGTCCCTCGGCTTCCACCCCACCGGCGCTGTGGAGGACGACGAGGTGATCGCCGAACTCACCGCCCCACCCCGTCGATCATGAAGTTGTTGCCGCGACACGCCGCAGCGGGCGGCAACAACTTCATGATCAACCAAGGGAGGGTGGGCCCGGAGGACTACGCCTGGACCGGGCGGTCGGCGGGGGCGGGGCGCTGGGCCGGGACGGTCGGCGCCGCGTCCACCGTGACGGTCAGGCCGGCCGGGAGGCCGCTGATCGTCGGCCGCCCGGCCCCGTCCACCGTCACGTCGACCGGGGTGCCGGCGACGGTCAGGCGCTCCGTCGCGACCGCGCCGAGCTGTGCGCCGGCGAGCGGGGCGAGCCGGACCGTGCCGGCGGGCACATCGGGGTAGAGCCCGGTGGCGGCCTGGAGCAGCAGCACCGCCCCGGCTGCGGCCCACGCCTGCGGCCGGCATGCCGCCGGGTAGGGTACCGGCCGGCCGAGCAGCGAGCGGTCGTCGCCGCCGTACAGCTCGGGCAGGCGGTAGTCGAACGCCTCGGCCGCGCCGAGCAGGCCGTCGGCGAGGGTGAGGGCGGTGTCTCGGAAGCCGGCCCGGGCGAGGTTGCCGAGCACGATCGCGGTGTCGTGCGCCCAGACCGAGCCGCAGTGGTACGACAGCGGGCTGAACCCGGCGTCGTCGGTGGACATGGTGCGCAGCCCGAACGCGCCCGCCAGCGCATCGGTGCCGAGCAGCCGGGCCACCTGCGCCTCCTCCTCGGCGTTGAGCAGGCCGGTGCCGAGCAGGTGGCCGATGTTGCTGGTCAGCGAGTCGACGGGCCGCTTGTCACGATCCAGCGCGAGAGCCGGAGCGGGCCCGTACGGCCCGTCGACCCAGAAGGCCGCCCGGAACCGGCGCGCCAACCCGGCCGCGTGCTCGCGCCAGCGGTCCCCGCCGGGGCGCCCGAACGCGTCCAGCAGCCGGGCTCCCTTGACCGCGGCCTCGTGCGCGTACCCCTGAACCTCGGCGAGCACGATCGGCGGCGCGGCCAGGGTGCCGTCGCGGAACCGGACCGCGTCGCCGGAGTCCTTCCAGCCCTGGTTGGCGAGGCCGCGCCCGGTGGTGTCGATGTACTCGACCAGGCCGTCGCCGTCGGCGTCGGCGTGCTCCCCGATCCAGTGCAGCGCCGCCTCCAGGTACGGCAGCAGCGGCTCGACCTGCGCCGCGGGCAGCCCCCAGCACCAGGCGTCGTGGAGCAGGTTGACCCAGAGCATGGTGGCGTCGACGGTGCCGTAGTACGCGGGCGGGAGGTGCAGGCCGTCGCCCGGGGCGAACTCGTGCCGACGCAGCTCGTGCAGGATCTTGCCGGGTGCCTCGCCGGTGGCCGGGTCGACCCGGGTGCCCTGCCGCCGGGCGAGCACCCGCAGTGTGCCGCCGGCCAGGTCGGTGCCGAGTGGCAGCATCATCCGGGCGGCCCAGAGGCTGTCCCGCCCGAAGAGAGTGAGGAACCAGGGGACTCCGGCGCCGAGGAAGACGTCCCCCGGTGCACCCGCCTCGGCCAGCCGCAGGCCCCGCAGGTCGTCGAGGCTGCGGTCGAGGAGCCGGACCAGCCGGCGGTCGTCGGCCCGCAGCCGTGGCCGGGACCATTCGGGCTCACCCGGCGGGCAGACCACGACCGCCCGCGGGTCGTCGACGGTCAGCCGCCAACGCAGCACCACCCGGCCGCGGGGCGGTAGCTCGACCGGCCAGCTGAGCCGGGGCGCGGCGGCCCGTTCACCTGTCGCCTCGGCCGTGGCGCCCTCGCCGGTCACGGTGACCGTGATGCCCGACCCGGCCCAGACCAACGTGCCGGGCTCGCCCGTCTTGGCCTCCAGTGGCTCGGTGGCACCGCCGGTCTTGACCACCTCGATGGGGGCCAGGTCGCAGGCGAGGTCGACGCTCACGACGGCACGTACCGGCACGGCGGCGGTGGAGACGACGCGGATCTCCTCGCTGAGCCCGTCGGAGGCGACCTGGCGGAGCCGCTCGACCCGGACGGTGGGGTCCGCGCCGGGGTCGCCGAGCCACCTGGCCAGGGCGACGAAACGTACGCCGTGCGGGCCCACCGCCGCCCGGGCCAGGCTCTCCGGTTCCTGGTCGTCGACCCGCAGCTCGGCCCGGGACAGCACTCGGGCATCGGCGTGGAAGACGCCCTGGACTCCGGTCGGGCGGATCTGCCCGGCCGCGTCCCCCAGCGCGCTGGTGGGGGCGAGGACGACGCCCACCAACTCGTGCAGCAGGGGTTGCAGTTGGCGTTCGGTCACGATGTGGCTCCAGATCCTGTCACTGCACGGAACGACGTCTTGACAAAGCTGTTCCGGCCAGTGCAAAGTGCGAAACATTCCAGAAACTTGAACGATCCAATCCTGCCTTATCCAAATTGGATCGTTCAAGATGGCGAGAGGGATTTTGTGGCCGAAAAGGTGACCATCGCGACGGTGGCCAGGCACGCCCGTGTCAGCCGCCAGACCGTGTCCAACGTGCTCAACACCCCGCAAATCGTGCGCGAGGAGACCCGGCAGCGGGTCCAGGAGGCGATCGCCGTCCTGGGCTACCGCGTCAGCCAGGCCGCCCGGCAGATGCGCACCGGCCGCTCGCGGCTCATCGCCATGCGGATCGAACCCACCCGGGACGGCATCAACGGCTCGGTGCTCGACCGCTTCCTGCACGGCCTCACCGAGACCGCGGAAGCGGCCGGCTACCGCGTACTGCTCTACACCGCCGGCGACACCGAGCGGGAGATCGCCGCCTACGACGACCTGCTCAGCGCGTACGACCTCGACGGATTCGTGCTGACCGGCACCGACCACGGCGACGCACGGACGACCTGGTTGGCCCAACGGGAGGTGGCGTTCGTCGCCTTCGGCCGTCCCTGGGACGACCCCACGGCGCACCCGTGGGTCGACGTCGACGGCGCGGCCGGCACCGCCCGAGCGACCGAGCACCTGCTCGAGCGCGGCCACCGCCGGGTCGGCTTCCTCGGTTGGCCCGCCGGCTCCGGCGTCGGCGACGACCGCCGCAGCGGCTGGCGGGAGAGCCTGCGCGCCGCCGAGATCGACCCGGCGGGACTGGACCGCGCGGTCGAGGACGGCATCGCCGAGGGTGAGTGGTCGATGCGCGACCTGCTCAACTCCGGCGAACCCCCGACCGCCGTGGTCTGCGCCAGCGACTCGCTGGCCCTGGGCGCTCTTCAGGCGGTACGGGCAATGGACCCCGCCGTCGCGGTGGTCGGCTTCGACGACACCCCGGTAGCGGCCGCAGTCGGGCTGACCAGCGTCAGTCAGCCCCTCGGCGAGGCCGCCGCCAGCTGCGTGGACCTGCTCACCGCGGTCCTCGACGGGGACCAGCAGTCCCCCGAACCCGTGCTGCTCCAGCCCTCGCTGGTGCTCCGGCACACCGCTTAACCCATCCCCGAACAGGAGAACCAGATGGCACCTCGACCCCTCGCCCGGGTGGCGGTGGCCGGCCTCGCCGCCGTCGCACTACTAGGCTCCGCCGCCTGTGGCAGCGGCTTCGACGACAACTCCGAGGGCACCGCCCAGTCCAGCGGGCCGGCCAACCTGCAGATCCTGATCGGCTCGTCCGGTGACGCCGAGACCAAGGCCGTGCAGGACGCGGCGGCCAAGTGGGCCAGTGCCTCGGGCAACACCGCCACCGTGACACCCGCGCAGGACCTCACTCAGCAGCTCGGTCAGGGCCTCGCCGGCGGCACCCCACCGGACGTCTTCTACGTCGACGCGGCCCAGTTCGCCGACTACGCGAGCGTCGGCGCCCTCGAACCGTACGGTGACAAGATCAGCAATACCGGTGACTTCTACGAGAGCCTGCGCACCACGTTCACCTACGACGGCAAGTTCTACTGCGCGCCGAAGGACTTCTCCACGCTGGCGCTGGAAATCAACACCGATCTGTGGGCCAAGGCCGGTCTGACCGACGCCGACGTCCCGACCACCTGGGATCAGCTCACCGCTACCGCCCAGAAGATCAAGGCGAAGGGGCAGGTGCCGCTGGCGCTGGGCGACACGCGCGACCGGGTCGGCGCGTTCATGGTGCAGAACGGCGGCTGGCTGATGAGCGAGGACGGCAAGCAGCCCACCGCGGACACGCCGGAGAACCTGGCCGCCCTCCAGTACGTGAAGGACCTGCTCACCAAGGGGCTGGCCCAGTACCCGAAGCAGCTGGACGCCGGCTGGTCCGGTGAGGCGTTCGGCCGGGGCAAGGCCGTGATGACCATCGAGGGCAACTGGATCAAGGGCGCCCTGCAGAACGACTTCCCGAACGTGAAGTACAAGGTCGTCCCACTGCCGGCCGGCGCGAAGGGGCAAGGCACGCTCTCCTTCACCCAGTGCTGGGGGATCGCGGCGAAGTCGAAGTACAAGGAGCAGGCGATCAAGTTCGTCGAGGCGATGACCAGCGGCGAGCAGCAGATGTCCTTCGCGCAGGCGTTCGGTGTGATGCCGTCCCGCCAGTCCGTCCGCGACCAGTACGTCAGCGCCTTCCCGGCCGACAAGCCCTTCATCGACGGTGCCGAGTACGCCCAGGGCCCGGTGAACGCGCCGAAGATGGACAGCGTCCTGCGTGATCTCGAAGCGGGCCTGCAGGGGCTGGCCACCGGTGACCCGAAGACGATCCTGGCGAACTTCGACAAGAACGCCAAGGCGGCGCTCGGCGGCTGAGGTGTGCGTGAGGACCTCCTGTCTGACAGGAGGTCCTCACCTCGCACCTCCTACCTCGTGAGGGAGGGGAGATGGCAACGCAGGCAACGCCGGCGCGGGTGCCCGTACGCGGTGGCGCGCCCCGGCGGCGCGGACGCGGCACGCGGAGCAACGAGAATCTCGCCGGTTGGCTCTTCGTCGCGCCGGTCATCGTGATCCTCGGGCTCTTCCTGCTGCTGCCGATCCTGATGGCGCTCTGGGTGAGCCTCACCGACTGGAACGGCCAGGGCAGCCCGTTCACCCGGAACGTGCCGTTCGTCGGGGTGGAGAACTACACCCGGCTCTTCGCCGAGGACGGGCTGGACCGGCGTGACTTCATGACGAGTCTCCGGAACAACCTCTACTACGTCGGGATCGTGGTGCCGGTGCAGACCGCGCTCGCCCTCGGCCTGGCGCTGATCGTTAACAACCGGAGGCTCAAGGGGAAGGGCTTCTTCCGCAGCGCCTTCTACTTCCCGTCGGTCACCAGTTCGGTGGCGATCAGCGTGGTCTTCCTGTTCCTCTTCGCCAACTCCGGCGCGGTCAACAAGCTGCTCGGCTTGGTCGGCGTCGCCGGCCCCCAGTGGTTCGCCGACCCCCGGGGCGTGCTGCATCTGCTTCTCGGCGCGCTCGGGGTCGACCAGCCGCCCGCCGCACTGACCGGCGGCGGCCCGTTCGGGCTGAGCTGGTGGGACTGGCTCTCCGGCCCGAGCGTCGCGATGGTCTCGATCATCACGCTGGTGGTCTGGACCACCAGCGGAACGTTCATGCTGATGTTCCTGGCCGCCCTCCAGAACGTGCCGGTGGCGCTGGACGAGGCGAGCACCCTCGACGGCGCCGGCCGCTGGCAGCGCTTCCGTTACGTCACGCTGCCGATGATCAAGCCGACCATGTTCCTGGTGGTGACGCTCGGCCTGATCGGCTCCTGGCAGGTCTTCGACCAGGTGTACGTGATGAGCCAGGGCGACCCCGCCAAGACCACCCTCACCCCGGCCTACCTGTCGTACCGGACCGCGTTCCGGGAGTTCGACTACGGCTCCGGCGCGGCGATCTCGTTCGTGCTGTTCCTGATCATCATCGTGTTGACCCTGATCCAGCGCCGGGTGATGGCCGACCGTGACCCGGTCGACCGGCCGCGCGGCCGGTGGCGTCGACGCGTACCGGAAGGGTCGTGACATGGCCGTGCTGACCGACCGCCCGCCGGCCGTGGCGACACCCGCGCGGCGGCGCCACGCCGGCCGCAGCCTGGTCTCCCGGGTCCTGGGGTACGCCACGCTGATCTTCTTCGGGCTGGTCTTCCTCTACCCGTTCGTGATCCAGCTCGGCAACTCGTTCAAGACCGAGCCCGATGCGTCCGCCAACCCGCTCTCACCGTTGCCCGACCCGCTCTCGCTGGCCGGCTTCGAGCGGATCTTCGCGGGCACCAACTTCCCGCTGTGGCTGGGCAACTCGCTGCTGGTCACCGTGCTCGTGACGGCCGGCCGGGTGTTCTTCGACTCGCTGGCCGGCTACGCGCTGGCCCGGCTGCGGTTCCGGGGCCGCGCCTGGCTCTTCGCCACGGTCGTCGCGGTCATGGCGGTGCCCCCGGTGGTGCTGCTCATCCCGAAGTTCCTGGTGCTCAACCAGCTCGGCATCTACAACAGCTACGCCGGGCTGGTCGTGCCGCTGCTCGCCGACGCGGCCGGCGTGTTCATCATGAAACAGTTCTTCGAGTCGGTCCCGGTGAGCGTCGAGGAGGCGGCCCGCATCGATGGTGCGAGCGTCTTCCGCACCTTCTGGTCGGTGGTGCTGCCGATGGCGAAGCCGGCGCTGATCACCCTGACCATCCTGTCGTTCCAAGGTTCCTGGAACGAGTTCCCGCACAGCCTCGTGGCTGTGCAGGACCCGGACCTGTTCACCCTGCCGCGCGGTCTGGCCGACCTGGTCAGCGGGTCACTTGGCAAGGGCAGCCAGTACCCGCTCAAGCTCGGCGCTGCCCTGCTCGCCACGATTCCCGTGGCGATCATCTTCGTGGTGTTCCAGCGTTACTTCGTGCGCGACGCCAACGACGGCTCCGACAAGGGCTGAACCGAACGCCCCCGGCCCGCCGGCGGGTCGCTCAGTCGACCGGCGCGGCCGGGGCGGGCGGGGCGGGGGCCGGCTCGGCGGCGAGCGCCACGTGCAGGCGAAGCTGGGGGACCAGCATGTCGTCCACGTCGAGGGCGCGGGCCGCCCCGTCGGTCGACCAACCGGTGCTGGTGAGGAACTTGCGGGTCGCCTCGTCGCCGTCGAACGCCCAGGCCACCGCACGGTCGAAGCCGTCGGAGCGCCACAGCTCGACACTGGCGGCGAGCAGCCGACTGCCGTGCCCGCGCCGGCCCCACCGTGGTTCCACCAGCAGATCGGTGACGGCCGCGACGCCGCCACCGAGCGACTCGGCCGGCTCGTTCGGCGCGAGCGCCTCGGCGTCGGCGGGCCCGGAGGCGACGAACCCGACAAGATACGATTGCTCGGCCTGTTCGACGGCGACCAGCACCCGGTGGGCGTCCGAGGGCGGTTCCTGCACCGCGGCGGTCCACCGCCGGGCGAGCCACGCCTCGTCCAGGTTCTCCAGGACGTGCCGGGGCAGGATCCGGCGATAGGCGACCCGCCAGGTCGCGAGCTGGATGCGTGCGATCTCGCCGGCGTCTTCCGGACGCGCCGGGCGGACGTACCCGAGAGCCATGGGACGTGAGCCTACGCAGGGCGAGGGAGGCGGCGATCGTGCAGGGTGCCAGTAGGACGGTCGCGCAGGTGGTGGGCGTGTTGCTGCTCGCCGTCGCGGTGAGCGCCTTCCTCTCCGTCGCGGCCGTCCGGCACGGCTTCTTCGATCTCCAGGTCTATTACGGTGCGCTCAACTGGTGGGTGCACGACGGTGGGGAGATCTACGACTACCTTCGGCCGCTGACCCAGTACGGCTTCACCTACCCGCCGTTCGCCGCCCTGGTCATGCTGCCGATGGCGTACCTCCCGTGGCTGGCCGCCATCGTCGTCGGCGTGGCCGCTACCGTCGTCGTGACCGTGGTGCTCTTCTGGTGGCTGATCGATCCGATCTCCCGGCGGGCGGGCTGGACCCGCTGGTTCGTCCTCGCCGTGGCGCTCTGCCTGGCCGCCGCGTACGAGCCGATGCGCGAGACGGTCAACTTCGGCCAGGTCAACATGCTGCTGCTCTTCCTGGTCGCGGTCGACCTGCTCCGGCTGCTGCCGCGCGGCAACCGCTGGGCCGGCGTGGGCATCGGGCTGGCCACGGCGATCAAGCTGACTCCGGGCATCTTCATCGTCTACCTGCTGGTGACCCGGCGCTGGCGGGCGGCCGTCACCTCGATGGTCACCACGGCCGCGGCGACCCTGGTGGCCGCCGCGCTGTTTCCGGACGCCTCGCGGGAGTTCTGGACCGAGGCGCTGTGGAACACCGGCCGGGTCGGCGAGCTTGCGTTCGTCTCCAACCAGTCGCTGCGTGGGGTGGTGGCCCGGCTCGACCCGGAGCACCCGAGCACCCTAGCCTGGCTGGTGCTGGTACTCGGCACCTTGGCTCTCTGGACGTGGCGGTCCCGCGTCGCCGCGGCCGTCGGTGACGAGGCGACCGGGCTGGCGCTGACCGGCGCCGTGATGTGCCTGGTCAGCCCGGTGACCTGGGTGCACCACCTGGTCTGGCTGCTGCCGGCGCTGATCCTCCTGGTCGACAACGCCATGGCCGCCTCCGCCCGTACCCTGCGGCGCCGTCTGCTGCTGGCCGCCGCGTTCGTCGGGTACGGACTCCTGATCAGCCGGATCGTCTGGTCCTGGGAGCAGGACTTCACCGGGCTGGACGGCTTCCTCGGCAGCAACACGTACGTGTGGATCAGCCTCGCGCTGCTGGCCTTCCTGCCGGTCCGCCGCTGGCTGGTCCCGTCCGGATCAGGCGACCAGGCGCCCGCTGTACCGCAGTTCGACGAGCCGGACGGGCGGGCGCCCGCCGGTGAGCGGAACCGGGTAGGTGGTCCACTCACCGTCCGGTGACAGCCCGGCCCGCGCGTAGAACCGCCGGGCCCGATGGTTCTCCTCCAGCACCCAGACCCGGTAGCCGGTGAAACCCAGGGACGTCAGCCCCGCACAGGCGGCGGCGAACAGGGCTTTCGCCGTACCGTCGCCCCAGTGCGCCGGGTCGACGTACAGGGCGAGGAGTTCGCCGCGGGTCTGGTCGAGGTTGGCCCGATCCTGGTCGACCCGGTACGGCCCGAAGGAGGCGAAGCCGACGATCCCCGCGTCGCCGGACTCGGCCAGCAGTGTGGTGAACGGGTGCTCCGGGGCGGCGGTGCCGAGGTCGCGTCGACGCTGCGCCCAGGCGGCCACGTTCAGCCGGCCCAGCACCTCGTCCGGCATGATGCCGGCGTAACCGGCCTGCCAGCCTCGTACGTGCACCCGGGCGATCGCCTCGGCGTCGTCGGGCTCCTCGGGACGGATGGTCAGCACGCGTCCGTTCTATGTCCCTTTGGGCGAGCCGTCCAGTGTCCGCGCCGTGGTGTCGGTGGGTTGGGCTAGGGTCGCCGCGATGGCCGCTCCGGAATCGCTCTCGCTCGCCCAGGCCCGCCGGGTGGCGCTCGCCGCCCAGGGCTTCGCCGATCCCGCGCCCACCGGCGTGCCCACCCGTCGTCACCTGCGCCGGGTGCTGGACCGGGTCGGGCTGATCCAGATGGATTCGGTCAACGTGCTGCAACGCGCGCACTACCTGCCGCTCTACAGCCGGCTCGGGCCCTATCCGACCAGCCTGCTCGACACGGCGGCCTACCGCCGGCCCCGCGATCTCTTCGAGTACTGGGGGCACGAGGCGTCCCTGGTCCCGGTCGGGCTGCACGCGGCGCTGCGCTGGCGGATGGCCCGGGCACACAGCGAGGCCTGGGGCGGCATGCGCCGGATCGCTCAGGAACAACCCGAGCTGGTGGCCTGGGTACGTGACGAGGTGGCCGCCCGGGGTCCGCTGACCGCAGCCGAGATCGAGCACGACGCGCCTCGCGAGACCGGCAACTGGGGGTGGAACTGGTCGGCGGTGAAGCGGGCGTTGGAGTTCCTCTTCTGGGCCGGCGAGGTGAGCGCGGCCGAGCGCACCACCTCGTTCGCCCGCCGCTACGACCTGCCCGAGCGGGTGCTCCCCGCTGCCGCGCTGGACGCCCCCACCCCGACCGACGCCGAGGCGTACCGGACGCTGGTGGCGGTGGCCGCCCGGTCGCTCGGGGTGGCCGCCGAACTGGAGCTGCGCGACTACTTCCGGCTTCCGGTCGCCGGAGCCCGGCAGGCCATCGCCGAGCTCACCGAGTCCGGCGAGCTGCTGCCGGTCACCGTGGCGGGTTGGCGGCAGCCCGCCTGGCTGCACGCCTCGGCCCGGCTACCGCGCTGGGTACGGAGCAACACCCTGGTCAGCCCCTTCGACCCGCTGGTGTGGGAGCGCAACCGCACGGAGCGGCTCTTCGATTTCAGCTACCGCATCGAGATCTACGTCCCGGCCCCGCAGCGCGTGCACGGCTACTACGTGCTCCCCTTCCTCCAAGGGGAGCGCTTCACCGCTCGGGTCGACCTGAAGGCCGACCGGAAGGCACTTGCGCTGCTGATACCCGCCGCCTGGGTCGAGCCGGGCGCCGACCCGGGCGAGACCGCCGTGGCGCTCGCCGCGGAGCTCTACCGGCTCGCCGGTTGGCTCGGTCTCGACTCGGTGGCGCCGCCCGCCGCGGGCGACCTGGCCGGTCCGCTGGCCGCCGCGCTGCTCGGCGTCGCAGGTGTACGGTGAATCGCGTGACGAGCGTTGACGAGCCCGCCGTCCCACCGCAGCCGCCGGTCGGCGCGGTTCCTGCAACCGGCGCGGCTCACGGAGCTGTCGCGGCTCCCGGCACGACCCCACCGGCCGGCTGGCCGACGGATGCCACTGCCGCATACCCGCCGCCCTATCCGGTGCCGGAGCAGGACCGGCTCACCCGGTTCGTGGTCCGGCTCTACGATCGCTCGCCCCGGTGGGCCGTGCCGCTGGCCGCGCTGGGTTGCGTCGGGTTGGGCATCGCCTACACGTTGATCAGCGATCCGACCCGGTCGGATCCCACGGCCGCGCCCAGTTGCCTGCTCAAGCTGACCACCGGCCTGGACTGCCCGGGTTGCGGCGGCACCCGCGCGCTCTGGTACGTGGTGCACGGCGACCTGCCCGCCGCCGCCCGGCACCACTTCCTCTTCGTCTTCGCGCTGCCCTTCCTGGCATACCTCTTCGTCGCCTGGGCGGGCCGGCAGGGGTTCGGCTGGCGGTTGCCGGAGCTGCGCATCAGCAACAAGATGATCGTCGGCTTCATGACCGCCTGGCTCGCCTTCTCGGTGTTGCGCAATCTCCCCTGGGCCCCGTTCACGTCCCTGTACGTCTGACCCGAGGGCACGGCGCGACTGCTCGCCAGGCCCGCAACCGGGTGACCGATGTCGCACCGGGCGAGTCGAATCCGGGTGGCGGCCCGGCCCGCCACGACAGCCCGAGGAGGCCGGAGATGGCGCAGCCCGAGGTGAAGCTGATCGCGTGGACCCCAGCTCTCCTGAGCCCTTCCCCGGCGGGTGCTCCCGGGTCGTCCGCTAGGTTAAGAGGATGACGCACGACCACCCTGACACCCCCGCCCGGGCGGTGTCCCGTCCCTTCGGGCGGGTGCTCACCGCGATGGTGACCCCGCTCACCGCCGACGGCGAGCTCGACCTCGACGGCGCCGCTCGACTGGCGAACCATCTGGTCGACGAGCAGGGCAACGACGCGCTGGTGGTCAACGGCACCACCGGCGAGTCGCCGACCACCAGCGACGCGGAGAAGGAGCGCCTGATCCGGGTCGTCACGGAGGCGGTCGGTGACCGGGCCAAGGTCGTGGCCGGGGTCGGCACGAACGACACCCGGCACACCATCGAGCTGGCGGTCGCCGCCGAGAAGGCGGGCGCGCACGGGCTGCTCGTGGTGACGCCGTACTACAACAAGCCGCCGCAGAGCGGGTTGCTGGGACACTTCACCGCCGTCGCCGACGCCACCGGGCTGCCGGTGATGCTCTACGACATCCCTCACCGCGCCGGGGTGCCGATCGCCACCGAGACGATGGTGCGCCTCGCCGAGCACGGGCGGATCGTCGCGGTGAAGGACGCCAAGGGCGACCTGACGGCGACCAGCTGGGTGACCAGCCGCACCAACCTGGCCTTCTACAGCGGGGAGGATTCGCTCACGCTGCCCGCCCTGGCTGTCGGCACGGTCGGTGTGGTCGGCACCTCCACCCACTTCACCGGCGCACTGACCAAGCAGATGATCGAGGCGTACGACGCGGGCGACAACGCCACCGCGCTCGCCCTGCACCGCCGGCTGCTGCCGCTCTACACGGGCATCTTCCGTACCCAGGGAGTCATCCTGGTGAAGGCGGGCCTGAAGGTGGCCGGCCTGCCCGCCGGGCCGGTGCGGCCCCCGCTGGTCGACGCCACCGACGACGAGATCACCCAGCTGCGCGCCGACTTCGCCGCAGCGGGCCTCGAGCTTTCCGAATGACCGAACGACACGACGGACGCCCGATGACGGCGTCGCAGAATGAGGTGCAAGCGTGACCGAGGCGCACATCGAGGCGGAACTCCCCCCACCGCTGCCGGAGGGCGGGCTGCGGATCATCCCGCTCGGCGGGCTCGGCGCCATCGGTCGGAACATGACCGTCTTCGAGTACGACGGCAAGCTGCTGGTGATCGACTGCGGCGTGCTCTTCCCCGACGTCGAGCAGCCCGGCGTGGACCTGATCCTGCCCGACTTCGGGCCGATCCTGGACCGGCTCGACGACGTGCAGGCGATCGTGCTCACCCACGGCCATGAGGACCACATCGGCGCGGTGCCCTACCTGCTCGCGCACAAGCCGGACATCCCGCTGGTCGGCTCGCAGTTCACCCTCGCCCTGGTCGAGGCGAAGCTGGCCGAGCGGCGCATCCAGCCCTACACGCTCACCGTGCGGGAGGGGGGCCGGGAGCAGCTCGGCCCGTTCGAGTGCGAGTTCTTCGCGGTGAACCACTCGATCCCGGACGCGCTCGCGGTGGCCGTGCGTACTCCTGCCGGCCTGGTGCTGCACACCGGCGACTTCAAGATGGACCAGCTCCCGCTGGACGGCCGGATCACCGACCTGGCCGGGTTCGCCCGGCTCGGCGCGGAGGGTGTGGACCTGCTGCTGTCGGACTCCACCAACGCGGAGATCCCCGGGTTCGTCACCCCGGAACGGGAGATCGGGCCGGTGCTCGACTCGATCTTCGCGAAGGCCAAGGGCCGGATCATCGTGGCCTCCTTCGCCTCGCACGTGCACCGGGTGCAGCAGGTCTTCGACTCCGCCGCCGAGCACGGCCGCAAGGTCGCGCTGATCGGCCGGTCCATGGTCCGCAACATGGGCATCGCCCGGGACTTGGGCCTGCTCAACATCCCGGCCGGTCTGGTCGTCGGGATCGAGGAGGCGACCACGCTGCCTCCCGAGCAGATCGTGCTGATGTCCACCGGTTCGCAGGGCGAGCCGATGAGCGCGCTGGGCCGGATGGCCAGCGGCGACCACCGGCACATCACGATCGCCCCCGGCGACACGGTGGTGCTCGCCTCCTCCCTGGTGCCGGGGAACGAGACCTCCGTCTACCGGGTGATCAACCGGCTGGCCCGGGCCGGCGCGGTGGTCGTGCACAAGGACGTGGCCAAGGTGCACGTCTCCGGTCACGCCCCGGCCGGCGAGCTGCTCTACCTGCTCAACGTGGTGCGGCCCAGCAACCTGATGCCGGTGCACGGCGAGTGGCGTCACCTGCGCGCGCACGCCCGGCTCGGCATCGAGTCCGGGGTGGCCGCCGACCGGGTCGTGCTCTGCGAGGACGGCGACGTCGTCGATCTGGTCGAGGGGCGGGCCAGCCTGGTCGGCCACGTGAAGAGCCGGTACGTCTACGTCGACGGTCTCGCCGTCGGTGACGTGAGCGAGTCGCTGCTGACCGAGCGGCGGATCCTCGGTGACGGAGGGTTCATCGCCGCCACCGTCGTGGTCGACTCGGTTACCGGCAAGGTGGTCGCCGGCCCGACCGTCTCGGCCAAGGGCTTCTCGGAGGACCCGGGGGCGTTCAACGACGTCGTTCCGTTGGTCACCGAGGCGCTGAACCGGGCTGCCGCGGACGGGATCACCGACCCCCACCAGCTTCAGCAGATCGTCCGCCGCACGGTGGGGCGCTGGGTCAACGACGCGTATCGCCGCCGCCCGATGATCGTGCCCACCGTGGTCGAGGTCTGACCGGACCGACGCGCCACCGGCCCGGCCGCAATGGCACGGGCCGGGTGGCCGTCAGGGCAGCGCCGCGACCGCTTCGGCGTACGCGACGCCTGTGGTGATCGCGGCGTTCAGCAACACGGCGAGCTGCGCCGGGGCCACCCCGTGCGCCAGGTCGGTGCTCACGTCGCCGGCCAGCACCAGCTCACCGTCGGGGTCGTGCACGTACGCCTTCGGCAGCAGCCGGTCGTGGTTCCAGGCGTTGCAGAACGCGTACGCCTCGCCACGGCGGGCGGCCGGGAGACGACGGGTGGCCAGCGACCGGGCGTGCAGGATCTCGCCCCGCTCCCCGAGCTGCCGGAACTGGATCACCGCATCGCCCCAGCGACCGACCACCGTCGCGCCCGACTCCACCACGTACCGGTCGCCACGGCGGTCCAGCGCATCGGTGATCATGGACAGCGTCAGGGGTGAAGGCTCCAGGTCGGCCGGCTCCGGATCGTCGTCCGGGGCCTCCGTCCCGTCGACCGGGTCCGCCGCGGGAAGCGGCACCGGTACGGCCACCGGCCGTTCGGCCAGCCAGGCGGCGATCCGGCCGGACTGGTGCCCGGTGCCGTTGCGGGCGTCGAAGCTGCCGGCCAGTTCGGTGGCCACACCGAGCAGTACGCCGCCGAGCGTTGCGAGATCGAGTTCGGCGGCCGGACGCTGCCCGTACGCCGGTCGGCGCACCGTGCGCCCGCCCAGCCCCGCCTCGACGGCCAGGTTGCAGACCAGCGCGCCGGCGGCGGCGAACTCCATCGCGGACAGATCGTCGTACGGGTGGTCGAGTCGGGGCAGCTGCTCGGCGAGCATGTCGAGCGCCCGGCCCGGATGTCCACCGAGCACACAGAACCGCAGGTGGGTGGCGAGGTGCGGGAAGGAACCCGACTCGTCACGGTGCCGCCGGTACGCCCGTACGTGTGCGGCGCCGGCCCGCTCCGGCTCGCCCTGACGTAGCCAGGGCAGCAGCGCCGCGGTGAGTGCCCGCTCCGGCTGGTCCGTGCAGTCGACCGCGCCGTCGAGGACGTTGCGCAGCTCGTCCAGCGCGGCTGCCTGGTCGCCCCAGCCGGCGAGCAGTTCCGCCCGCCGCGCCGGCGCGCAGCCGGGGCAGCCACCGACCGCGCCGGGTTCGGCGTCCGCCCAGCGCTCGTACCACTCCCGGGCGGTCGGCTCGTCGCCCAGGTGGTCGGCGATCCGGCAGCGGAGTTCGGCCACCGCCTCGGCGTCGGCGCCGATCCGGCGGGCCAGGTCGTCGACCGTCCGGGCCTGGTCGAGTCCGACGCGTGGGGTGCCGAGCAGCGCCTCGATCGCGTACCGCTGATAGCGCGTCAGCAGCTCACCCTCGGCCTCCGTGAAGATCTCCGGGCGGCGGTCGAGGACGTCCAGGCAGCGCCGTGCCGGTTCGACGAGCCGCCACCGTTCACCGTGGAGCAGGGCCGTCTCGATCAACGCGATCCGCGCCTCGACGGCGGACCGGTCGTCGCCGGCCGCGTCGGCCTGGGCGGCGATCCGCTCCAGCTCCACCAGTCGCGCCGGACCGTCGGGCTGGTCGCGAACCTCGGCGAGCGCGGCCATCAGCTCGCGGCTGCGGCCGGCCGGCGCGCGGCCGTGCCCGACGAGGCCGAGGTCACCGGGCGGGGCGGGCCGTCCGCCGGGTCCGCGGGCGCCACGGTCCGGGCGGCCGGCGGGACCGCTGGTGTCGCCGCCGCGCGGACCACCGGGCCCGCTCATCTCACGACGGGGCCTCCCGCCGGGTCCGCTCACGGCAGGGGCCCCCGGGGAAGTCGCCCGACCGCCGCAGCGAGTTGGCAGCCGGTGGAGATGCCGCAGTCGAGCAGCTGGTCCAGCTGGTGCGGGGTGACGCCCCGTTCCAGGTCCGTGATCACCTCGCCGCAGACCCGGGCCGCACCGTCGTCGTCGACGTGTACGAACGCCTTCGGCCAGAGCCGTTCGTGGTTCCACGAGTTGCAGAAGGCGTGCAGCGCCGGGACCTGCTCGATGTGGAAGGTCGGCGCGACCATCGTGCGAATCTGCAGCAGTTCACCGGCCTCGCCCAGCCGCAGAAACCACACCAGGTTGTCCTCCCAGCGGCCGACCAGCTCGCCGTCGGCGTCGGCGGTCACGGCGTACCCGCGGTTGCCCAGCACGGCGGCGATCAGCTCGCCGGTCAGCGGTCGCAGCCGTCGCGGGTGTCCGGCCAGGGGACCGTCCGGACCGTCCTCGCTACCCGGCGACGCCATCGGGCATCCCTTCTGAGGCAGATATCACGTCATGCGGCGGAGTCCGCGCTGCGACGCGCGGACACGACCCGGAAAAGCGGCGATCCGCCCGGCCGCGCCGTTACGGTGATGCTATGGCGGGCCGTACCTCTCAGGCGAGCCGGCGGCGCGGCGCGTCGCCGCGCGGTGCGACGAACAACCGCGCCCGCCAACCGGCGAAGAAGACCCGTGCCCCGGTCCGGCGTCGCACCCGCGCCACCCGTCCGGGCCCCGCCGTCTACGTCGGACGCGCGCTCGGTGCGCTGTGGATGGGACTGGCGCACGGGATGGGCTGGGCGGTCCGGGCCGCCGGCCGTCAGGCCGCGTCGGCCCGAGAGCTCGATCCGGAGCACCGGCGCGACGGGGCCGGGCTGCTGCTGTTCGGCCTCGCGCTGCTCAGCGCCGTGGGGATCTGGTTCTCCGGCGCGGGCCCGGTGGGGGAGCGGCTGGCCGACACCGTACGCCTCTTCCTGGGCGCGATCTCCGTGGTCGTACCGGTGCTGCTCGGGATCGGCGCGTGGCGGCTGATGCGCCAGCCGGCCGACCCGGAGCACCGCGGCCGTGGGCTGGTCGGCTGGGGGTCGATGCTGCTCGCCACGGCGGCCATGCTGCACATCGGACAGAATCCGGTCGACCCGGCGGAACGTGACTTCGCGGGTGGTCTTCTCGGCGCAGGCATCGGCAGCCTGCTCGAGCGGGCGGTCACCGCCTGGGTGGCGATTCCGCTGCTCATCCTGCTGCTCCTGTTCGGGCTGCTGGTCGTCACCGCGACCCCGATCAACAAGATTCCGGAACGGCTCGGGATGCTGGCCGGCACGCTGGTCGCCTCGCCGTCCAAGGAGGAAGAGCCGGCGGAGGCCCCGGCCAAGCCGGCCCGGAAGCGGCCGACGAAGCGTAAGCCGCCGCCGGTCGACCCGGAGGCCTTCGAGGACCTCGACGGCGTCGACCTGCAGGACACCCTCGTGCTGACCCGCACGCCGCCCACCAAGGTGCCGGTCAGCCGGAAGCCGGCCGAACCGCCGGAGCACTCGCCCCTGCCCACCCGGGCCGAGCAGCTCGCGTTGACCGGGGTGGCGGGCGACTACACGCTGCCGCCGGCCAACCTGCTGGGCAGCGGGGCGGCGCCGAAGACCCGGAGCAAGGCGAACGACGAGGTGATCGCCGCGCTCACCGGCGTCTTCGATCAGTTCGATGTGGACGCCGCGGTGACGGGCTTCACCCGGGGGCCGACGGTCACCCGCTACGAGGTGGAGCTGGGACCGGGCGTCAAGGTCGAGCGGATCACGCAGCTCTCCCGCAACATCGCGTACGCGGTCAAGTCGCCGGACGTACGGATCCTCAGCCCGATCCCGGGCAAGAGCGCGGTCGGCGTGGAGATCCCCAACACCGACCCGGAGAACGTCTCCCTCGGCGACGTCCTGCGCTCCCGGGCCGCCACCGCCGACCACCATCCGATGGTGGTGGCGCTCGGTAAGGACATCGAGGGCGGCTTCGTGGTGGCCAACCTCGCGAAGATGCCGCACATCCTGATCGCCGGGGCCACCGGAGCCGGCAAGTCGAGCTGCCTCAACTCGCTGCTGGTGTCGGTCCTGACCCGGGCCACCCCCGACGAGGTGCGGCTGCTGCTGATCGACCCGAAGCGTGTCGAGATGACCGGCTACGAGGGCATCCCGCACCTGGTCACGCCGATCGTGACCAACGCGAAGAAGGCGGCCGACTCGCTGGAGTGGGTCGTCCGCGAGATGGACATGCGCTACGACGACCTCGCCGCCAACGGGGTCCGGCACATCGACGACTTCAACCGCAAGGTGCGCAACGGCGAGATCAAGGCCCCGCCGGGCAGCGAGCGGGAGCTGCGGCCGTACCCCTATCTGCTGGTGATCGTGGACGAGCTGGCCGACCTGATGATGGTCGCCCCGCGGGACGTGGAGGATTCCATCGTCCGGATCACGCAGCTCGCCCGGGCTGCCGGTATCCACCTGGTCCTGGCCACCCAGCGTCCCTCGGTCGACGTGGTGACCGGTCTCATCAAGGCGAACGTGCCGTCCCGGCTCGCGTTCGCCACCTCGTCGCTGGCCGACTCGCGGGTCATCCTCGACCAGCCCGGCGCGGAGAAGCTGCTCGGCCGTGGCGACGGGCTCTTCCTCCCGATGGGTGCGTCGAAGCCGATCCGCATCCAGGGTGCCTGGGTCACCGAGCGCGAGATCGCCGACGTGGTCAAGTTCTGCAAGGACCAGCGCGAACCGGAGTTCCGCTCGGACGTGCTGACCGTGGCGCAGGAGAGCAAGAAGAAGATCGACGAGGACATCGGCGACGACCTCGACCTGTTGCTGCAGGCGGTCGAGCTGGTGGTCACCTCGCAGTTCGGCTCCACCTCGATGCTGCAGCGGAAGCTGCGGGTGGGCTTCGCGAAGGCCGGCCGGCTCATGGACCTGATGGAGACGCGGGGCGTCGTCGGGCCCTCCGAGGGCTCCAAGGCCCGGGACGTGCTGGTCAAGCCGGACGAACTCGAGGAGGTCCTGGCCGGCATCCGCGGCGGCGGCGACGACTGACACCGCCGGTGGTGGTGGTCGACCGCCCGCGGCGGATCACGACGGAGCCCGCCGGCCGACCGGCGGGCTCCGGGTATCGCCGGTCAGGAGTTGATGATCGCCATGGCGATGATGAAGCCGAGGATCGCCCCGACCACGCTCGCCGCGGCCGCGTACCAGCCGAGCGGCTTGTCGCCGAGCACCGCGCCGACGATGCCGAGGATCAAGCCGATCACCCCGAAGATCAGCGGGGACAGGAAGAGCGCGAGGACTGCGAAGACGAAGCCCAGGATCGTGCAGACGCGCGCCGCGCTGCTGCGGGGGCGGGCGGTGCTCGGAATGTCGGCCATGACGTCCTCCGTGGTGAGAGCAGTGGCTGTCGGCGGAGCACTACCCAGTTCGACGCCGGCGTACGCACGGGGGTCGATGCCGGTGGATCGCGCCGGTCGGGTGCGCACCAGCGCCGTCCGGTCGAGAGTCGGCGCCGGCCCTTCGGCGGGCGGCGCGGCTCGGCCGGCCCGTCGGTGGGCGGCGCGGCTCAGTGGAAGAACTTCAGGCCGACCACGCCGGCGATCACGAGGAGGAGGCAGAGGATCCGGGGCAGGCTGGTCGACTCGTTCAACGCGAGCATGCCGACCAGGGCGGTGCCCACCGCGCCGATGCCGACCCAGACCGCGTATCCGGTGCCGACCGGGATGTCGCGCAGGGCGTACGCCAGGCCGGCCATGCTGCACACCAGGGCCACCACGAAGACCACCGAGGGCAGGGGGCGGCTGAACCCGGCGCTGCGGTCCAGGGCGACCGCCCACGCCGTCTCGAGCAGTCCGGAGAGCACAAGCACGATCCAGGCCATCGCCGCCACCTTCGCACAGCGCCCGGACCAGAGGGGGCCGGGACGAGTCGGTTCACACATGTCGGGGCGTCTTCGCCTGACCGGGTACGCCCACCGCTCGTCCGGGGTGGCCGAACCAGCGCCACCGGACCCGACGGTAGCACTGCGCGCCGGGGTTCCTGGCGATCATCGGGCGTGACGTCGGCGGGTAAGGGTCGACCACGCCACGACGCGTTGACCTAAACCTCGCTTTAACTTGCAGTATTACCGGTCATGACCCTCTTCTACTCCGACGCGGAGGTGTCTGCCGCGCTGGACGCCGCCACCACGGTCGACGCCATGCGTGCCGCCCTGCTGGCCGCGTACGAAGGACGGCTGGCCGCCCCGCCCCGGGCCTCGGCGTCGCTGGACGGAGGTCGGATGGTGCTGACCGCCGGTCACCTCATCGGCGAGTGGTACGGCTACCGCTCGTACGACACGTTCGGACACCCGGACTCCCAGCAGCTCGTGGTGCTGCACGACGGGCGGACCGGCGCGGTGCGGGCGGTGGCGGTCGGCGAGGAGCTGGGCTCCAGGCGTACCGGCGGACTCGGTGGGGTGGCGGTCGACGTCCTGGCCCGCCCGGACGCGGCGACCGTCGGCGTGATCGGCTCCGGTCGGCAGGCCTGGACGCAGGTGTGGGCCACCGCCGCCGTGCGCCCGGTGCGGGAGGTGACCGTGTACAGCCGCTCGGCCGCCCGGCGGGAGGCGTTCGCCGCCCGGGTCCGCACCGAGCTGGGCATCGCGGCCCGGGCGGTGGACGACTCGGCGAGGGCCGTCGCCGGCCGGGACGTGGTGGTCCTCGCCACCACCAGCCCCACCACGGTGGTCGACGCCGCCGATATCTCGCCCGGTACGCACGTGAACGCCGTCGGGTTCAAACAGCGGGACCGCGCCGAGTTCGGTCCGGACCTGCTCGCCGCCGCCGACGTCCTGGCCACCGACTCGCCGGCCCAGGCGGGCGCGTACACCCCGCCGATGCTGGCCGCCGAGCCCCCGCACGCCGAGCGCCTGCGAGACCTCGCTGCGGTGCTCGCGGGCGCCGAGCCCGGCCGGACCGACCCGGAACAGATCTCGGTCTTCTGTTCGGTCGGCCTCGGCGGCACCGAGGTCTTCCTGCTGGACCGCCTGGTGCGAGTCGGCGCGACCACGGTCTGAGCCGTCGCGGGCACAACCGCGCCGGAGCGGGGGTGGCTGGTGATCAATGGCGCTCTCGCTCGCCAGCCGGGCCGCCGTTGACGGGCGCTCCGGGACGGCCCGGTACCCTCGGATGGTGTCTGCCACCTCCGCTTCTGACCACTCCAGCTCCGCACGTCCGGCGTCGCGCCGCGACGTGGAGCCCGCCGCCGAAGGCCGCCGCGTCGCCCTGCTGACCCTGGGCTGTGCCCGTAACGAGGTCGACTCGGAGGAGCTGGCCGCCCGGCTGCACGCCGACGGCTGGCAGGTCACCACCGACGGCGAGGGCGCCGACGTGGTGGTCGTCAACACCTGCGGCTTCGTGGAGAAGGCCAAGCAGGACTCGATCCAGACGCTGCTCGCCGCCGCCGACACCGGCGCCAGGGTCGTGGCGGCCGGCTGCATGGCCGAGCGGTACGGCCGGGAGCTGGCCGAGAGTCTGCCGGAGGCGCAGGCGGTGCTCAGCTTCGACGACTACCCGGACATCGCCGCCCGGCTCGACGCGGTGCTCGCCGGTGAGCGCGTCGGCGCGCACACCCCGCGCGACCGGCGGGAACTGCTTCCGCTCACCCCGGTCAACCGCCGTGCGGCCGCGGTGTCGCTGCCCGGCCACGGCACCCCGACCCGCGCCGCCGTCGAGGCCGACGAGCACACCCCCGCCCACCTGCGCCCGGTGCTGCGCCGCCGGCTGGAGACCGGCCCGGTCGCCTCGCTGAAGCTGGCCAGTGGCTGCGACCGGCGCTGTGCGTTCTGCGCCATCCCCGCGTTCCGTGGGGCGTTCGTCTCGCGTACGCCGGACGAGCTGCTCGCGGAGGCCGAGTGGCTGGCCAAGACGGGTGTCCGCGAGCTGGTGCTGGTGAGCGAGAACTCCACCTCGTACGGCAAGGACCTGGGCGACCCGCGCGCGCTGGAGAAGCTGCTGCCGCAGCTCGCCGCGATCGACGGCATCGTCCGGGTGCGGGCGAGCTACCTCCAGCCGGCCGAGACCCGGCCCGGCCTGATCGAGGCGATCGCCACCACGCCCGGCGTCGCGCCCTACTTCGACCTGTCGTTCCAGCACTCCAGCGAGCCGGTGCTGCGCCGGATGCGCCGGTTCGGTTCCACCGACCGGTTCCTCGAGCTGCTGGCCGGCGCTCGGGCCCTCGCGCCCGAGGCGGGGGCGCGCAGCAACTTCATCGTCGGCTTCCCCGGCGAGACCCGGGCCGACGTGAACGAGCTCGTCCGGTTCCTCTCCGAGGCACGACTCGACGCGATCGGTGTGTTCGACTACAGCGACGAGGACGGCACGGAGGCCGCCGGGCTGCCCGGGAAGGTCTCCGCCGCGACGATCAAGCGCCGGTACGACAAGCTCAGCGCGCTCGCCGACGAGCTGTGCGCGCAGCGGGCCGAGGAGCGGCTCGGCTCGACGGTCGAGGTGCTGGTCGACTCGATCGACGACGGCGTCGTGGAGGGGCGCGCGGCGCACCAGGCACCCGAGGTGGACGGCTCCACCACCCTGGTCGCACCCGAGGGCGGCGGCGTCGACCTGACCGCGCTGCGCCCGGGCGACCTGGTACGCGCAACGGTGACCGGCACCGAAGGGGTCGACCTGTTGGCCGTACCGGATGAGATGATCTCGGCGGCGCCCGGCGCGGCACGGTGACGGCGGGCCCGGACGGAGCGGGGAGGCCACGTGGTGGGGTACGGCAGACGCCACGGCCGGCCGGACGGGGTGAGGCGGTGACCGAGGCGACCGACTCCACGCCGGCTCGGGTGGTCGGCCCGGTGCCGCTGCTCAACGCGGCCAACGCGCTCACCGCGCTGCGGCTGGTGCTGGTACCGGTCTTCGCGGCCACGGTGGTCGTCTCCGCCATGGCGCATGCCGGCTGGCAGATCGCCGCCTGTCTGATCTTCGCGTTCGCCTCGGCGACCGACCTCGTGGACGGCTGGATCGCGCGCCGGTTCGGGCTGGTCACCTCGGTGGGGAAGGTGGCCGACCCGATCGCCGACAAGGCGCTCACCGGTGCCGCCCTGGTGCTGCTCTCCTGGTACGACCGGCTGCCCTGGTGGGTGACGGCGCTCATCCTCGTGCGTGAGCTGGGCATCACCGCGATGCGATTCTGGGTGATCCGGCACGGTGTCATCGCGGCCAGCCGCGGTGGCAAGATCAAGACGGCGCTCCAGATCATCGCCATCGCCTGGTACCTCTGGCCGATGCCGGCCGCGCTCGCCCCGGTCGGTCCCTGGATCATGGGCGCCGCCGTGGTGGTGACCGTGGCCACCGGCTTCGACTACCTGGCCCAGGCCGTACGCCTGCGCCGCCCCCGCCCCGACGCCTGACCCCCGCCCCGGAAGTCCTGGGGCGGATGGCCGGTGGGGCGGTGCGGTTCGGCCCGGCTCGTGGGGGAAGGATGGGGGCATGGAGAGCGACGCGCACGGGGAGCGGCCGGTCGGTAGCGCGGCGGCCGGGGTCGTGCACAGTTTGTCCCAGCGGCACGAGACGCTGGCGACCGTCGAGTCGCTGACGGGCGGACTGCTCTCCGCCGCGGTGGTGGAGATCGCGGGGGTGAGTGGGGTCTACCGGGGCGGCCTCGTGGTCTACGCCACGGAACTGAAGTCGAAGCTGGCCGACGTACCGGCCGATCTGCTCGCCCAGCGCGGCCCGGTCGATCCCGACGTCGCGGTGGCGCTCGCCGAGGGCGGCCGGCGGCGCTGCGACGCCGACTGGGGTCTGGCCACCACCGGGGTGGCCGGCCCGGAACCGCAGGACGGCAAGCCGGTCGGGCTGGTCTACGTGGCCGTGGCCGGGCCGGGTGGCTCCTCGGTGCGGCAGCTCGACCTGTCCGGTGGCCGCGACCACATCCGCTCCGCCGCGGTGATCGAGGCGCTGCGCCTGCTCGCCGAGCGGATCCACGAGGCGGACGCCGCCGACCTGGCCGACGCCGGCTAGGCCGACAGGACGTCGAAAACCGGCCAGGCCGACCGGACGCCGACCGCGACACCAGCGGTGCGGACGCCGGCTCGGTCGACGTCGACGCCGGCCGGCCGCGGCGATCCGACGGGCGGGGCGGGATGTCGCCGGGCCGGGCAACGGGTACCGTTGTGGGAAGACTCCGTCGGTCGGTGCCGGCGCGGTCCACCGCGTTCGACCCGTGCCGCCGGGGAGAATGCGGTCGGAGAGGGGGAGGTGCGATGGTCCTGCTACGCCGAGTGGTCGGTGACGCATTGCGGGCACGCCGGCAGGGGCAGCACCGCACCCTGCGCGAGGTTTCCTCCGCCGCCAACGTCAGCCTCGGATACCTCTCCGAGATCGAGCGTGGCCAGAAGGAGCCGTCCAGCGAGCTGCTGGCCGCGATCTGCGACGCGCTGGGCGCGCGCCTGTCCGAGCTGCTGCGCGAGGTGAGCGACACTGTCGCGCTCGCCGAGCAGATGCCGAACGTGCTGGTGCCCGTACAGGACGAGCCGGCCGGGTCCACCCCGGTGTCGTCGGCTCCGGCCGCCAAGGCCACTGGTCGAGCCGTTCGCCAGGTCAGCTCCGACGGCACGGTCGCCGTCTCCGTACGCCAGGAGTCGCCGCTCAAGGCCACTCTGCGCAGCACCCGGGTCCGCGCCACGGAGCGCGACCGTGACGTGGTCTGCGCTGCCTGAGTCTCCTTCGCAGCCGTAGCCGCTCTCGCTCCCTCCGCGTAGGGTTGATCGCAGACGGTGTCGGTCGCCTGCTTGCCGGTACGGGTGCCGGTCTGGTGCCCGGCTGAGACGATGGGGAAGCTGCCGCGCCGGTGGTCCGTCGTTCCGTCCGGCTCGTGCAGGCGAAGCGACGCTACTGAGGGGATACCGCGGAGATGGCGAACCCGTTCGTCAAGGGGTGGAAGTACCTGATGGCGCTCTTCGGCGCCCGGATCGATGAGCACGCCGATCCGAAGGTCCAGATCCAGCAGGCGATCGAGGAGGCGCAGCGCCAGCACCAGGCGCTCGTGCAGCAGGCCGCCGCGGTGATCGGCAACCAGCGCCAGCTGGAGATGAAGCTCTCCCGGCAGATGTCCGAGGTCGAGCGCCTCCAGGCCAACGCCCGCCAGGCGCTCGTGCTCTCCGATCAGGCCCGCGCCCGGGGCGACGAGGCCGAGGCGGGGCGGTACGAGCAGACCGCGCAGACCCTGGCCACCCAGCTCGTCTCCGCGGAGCAGTCCGCCGAGGATCTGAAGACCCTGCACGATCAGGCGCTCGCCGCCGCAGCGCAGGCGCGCCGTGCGGTGGAGAACAACTCGATGATCCTCCAGCAGCGTCTCGCCGAGCGCACCCGGCTGCTCAGCCAGCTGGAGCAGGCGAAGATGCAGGAGGGCGTGGCCCGCTCGCTGGAGTCGATGTCGGCGCTCACGGCGCCGGGCACCACCCCCTCGCTCGACGAGGTCCGCGATCGGATCGAGCGCCGGTACGCCAACGCGATGGGCCGCGCCGAGCTGGCCGGCAACTCGACCGAGGGCCGGATGCTGGAGATCCAGAAGGCGACTCTCGACTCGGCCGGCTCGGCGCGGCTGGAGCAGATCCGGTCCAGCATGGCCGGTGAGCAACTCGGTGTGCAGCAGCGGCAGGGCGGCGAGCAGCCCGCTGCTCCGGCGGCCGACCCGGCCGCCGCTGCCCGCCTCGACGAACTCCGCGCGACCATGGCCCGCGAGCGCGGCACCGGGGACACCACCGCCGCCGGCTGAGCGGCCGGCCAGAGGAGGCAGGGTGGCAGACGAGCGTACGCGCTACTTCCGGCGGCTGGCCCGACTTCGCCGGTCGGCACGACGGTGGAGCGTGCTGGCCGGTGGCCTCGGCGGCGCGGCTGCCGTCCTCACCCCGTACGCCGGTCTCGGGCTGCTGGACGCGGCCTGGGCCGGCGCGGCGGGCAGTGCGGTGGCCCTCGCCGCGTGGCGCTGGATCGACCTGCGGGCTCTCGCCGCCCAGCCGGCGCCTCCGCCGGTCGACCCGGCCGAGGCCGCCGCCCGATCCGCGGCCCGGCTGGTCGCCGCCGTCGAGCGGCTGCCGGCCGGATCCGGTGTGGTCGCCGAGGTACGTCGTGTCCGCGCAAGGGTGGCGTTGCGCGGCACCAGCGCGGCCGAGCCCTGGACCCGGCTGGACCGGGCGGGGCTCACCCTCTCCGGCATGCGGCAGCGGTTGACCGGGCTGGCCGAGCCGGCCCTGCGGGAGGCCGACGTCGCCGACCATTCGCTGCGGGAACTCGCCCACCGGGTGGCGAGCGTAGAAAGGGCGCTCCGGCTCGCGCCGGTCGACGCGCGGGCCCCCCTGGCCGACACGCACCGGGTCCTCACCGAGCAACTGGAGAGCGGGGTGGCCGCGTACGAGCGGCTCGTGGTCGCCGCGGCCGGTTACGTCGCCGAGGATGCCCGGCCCGATGCTCCGCACCCGGCCGCGGCACGGCTGACCGAGGCGACCGACCTGCTGCACGGCGTCGCCGGCGCGCTCGCCGAACTCCGCACCCCCACCCCCCGCCCCTAACCCCACCCCTCCGCCGTCGCTCGGGCACTCGTTCACGGAAAGAGTGGCTATTCCGCGCGGAATAGCCACTCTTTCCGTGAAAGTGCGGCCACCGGTGAGGTGAGGATGGGGGTCAGGGCGGGGTGGTGATTGTTGTCGGGGGAGTGAAGGGGGAGCTGCCGACCACGTTGAAGGCGCGGACCCGGTAGTGGTAGGTGACGCCACGGGCCAGTCCCGTGTTGGTGAAGCTCCGTCCGGTGACCGTGAACGTGGCGACCTCGCGGCTGAACTCCCGGTCGAGGGCGCGCTGGACGCTGAACCCGGCACCCGGCCCCGGCGCGGTCCCCGGTGACCAGCCCAGGACCACCGTCGCGGTGTCGGGTTCCGGTGCGCTGGCGGTGACGGTCACCGCGCCGGGCGTCGCCGGAGCCGGCGGGGTGGTCACCGTGCCCACCGTCGACCATGGCGAGGCGGCGCCCAGATAGGTGGTCCGCACCCGGTAGTAGTACGTGGTGTTCGGTGCGACCGCCGGATCCAGGTGGTTGTCGCCGACCCCGACGGCGGTGGTGGCCGGGCCGCTGGTGAAGGTGGGATTGGTGGCCCGCTGTACGTCGATGCCGGTGGCGAAGGATCGGTTCGACCAGCGCAACGCGACCCGCAGCGGGGCGGCCGGCGGGACCGCCGCGGTCAGCCCGGCCGGTGCGGTGAGCTGCACCGAGGCGGGCACGCTGTTCGACCAGGACGAGCAGCTGACGGCGTTCTCCGCCCGGATCCGGTAGTGGTACGTGACCCCCGGGGTGACCGTGGCGTCGGTGTACCGGGTGGCGGTGGCCGCCACGGTGATCGTGGTGAGCCCGGTGGTGAAGGACGCGTCGGTCGCCCGTTGCAGCAGGTGACTGGTGGCCGGCGGGCGACCGCCGTTGCCGGTCCAGGCGAGCGTGATGGCGGGCAGCGCGGTGGCCGAGCCCGGCGCCGGGGTGGCGGTCAGCCCGGTGGGCGCCTTGGGCGACACCCGAAGCACGAGCGGGCGGTTCGTGCCCAGGTCGCGGTGGCCGCCGAGCTGGCTGTGCCAGCGGTACTCCCAGCCGAGGTTCACCAGCTGGTTCACGACCAGGGCGGGCCGGCCGTCGAACGGACTGACCGGGGTCGAGCCGGTCCGGGTGCCGGCCGGCCGGGTCGGGTCGAGCAGCCGGACGCTGTCACCGATCTTGAACGGCAGGGCCGGAGCGACCGGGCGCAACGCGACGACGACGTCCTCGCGGGGGTTGACCCGGATGACCTCCTTCCAGCCCAGCTCACCGGGCGCCGGTGGGCGGATCGTGCCGTCCCAGCCGACCCGGTTGATCACCTGGAGGTCACAGCCGTCCAGGCGCAGTGCCTCGGTCTGCCGGCTGTTGCCCACGATCCGCCAGACCTGTGTGCCGTCGGCGGGGGCGCCGATCGGCACCGCCGGGTCGGCCGCGAAGAGGATCTCGGTCGCCGGGTCGCCGGGGCCGAGCGGCAGGGTGGCGGGGGCGAGCGGCCCGGCGTGCGGGTGGGCGACGCCGAGACGGACGGCGGCCCGACCGTGCCCGGGCTCGAAGACCTGCTGCACGGCCTTGACCGTGATCGGCACCGCGACCGGGACGGCACCGCCGGCCGGGGTGAACGTGACGCTCGCGGCGTGCACCGGGACCACCGTCTCGCGCGGCGTCCGGGTACCGATCGCCGCGTCGTACGCCGGGTGCGGCACGATCGGCGGACGCTGGCTGGCCGCGTACGCCCGGGGCAGCCGCTCGCGCAGCCGGGTCAGGTCGTACGGCGCCGCCGGGGCGCCGCGTACGCGGAACTGGAGCAGCGTGCGGGTGTTCGGGCCGTACCCGGGGCGGGTGGGGGGTGAGCCGCCCTCGGCGGTGCGGTCGGGCGCGTCGGTGTGGTGGTCGTAGCGGGGGTCGTAGCCGGGCAGCGGAGCGGGGCAGTCGTTGTAGAGGATCAGCGTGCCGCCCGGTGGCACGGTGGAGAAGTCCACCACCACGTCGGCACGTTCACCGGGAGCGAGCAGCAGCGCGTGTCCGTCGACGTTGAGCACGGTCGGGTCGCGCCGGTCGTACCGGTAGCCGACCGGACGGTTGCGGATCACCACCGGCGCGGGCAGCAGGCCACCGTCGTTGCCGACCTGGATCAGCTCCGGGCCGGCCGCGCGCGGGTCGGGCACCCCTCCGTCGCGTCCGTCGGCCGGCCAGTCCACGGGCCGGCCGGAGGCTCTTGCCGCCGGCACCATCGGCACCTCACCCGCGTCGGCGTCGAGCAGGTTTCCCTCGTCGTCCCACATCGGAGCGTCCGAGACGGCCCGGTAGAGCTGGAGGTTGAGACCCCGGTCCAGGCAGGCGTTGAGGATTCGGAACCGGTACGCCCGCGGCTCCACCTCCAGGTAGGGGTAGGCGACGCCGTTGACCAGCGGGGTGTCGCCGAACGCCTCGGGAACCGCGCTCGGATGTGGCACTCCCGGGGCCAGCGGCGGCTCCTCGGCCGCGGCGACCGGATCGTGGTGCGGGTTCGGCACGGGGCCCGGGCCGCCGTCGCGGTCGGGGTCCCCGTCGGCGGTACGCGACCAGGGTCCGTAGTCCCAACGTCCGGTCGGGTTGATCCCCTCGCTGTGGTACGGATTCTGCCGGGGTTGGTAGACGTGCGGAAACCAGAGGCTGCCCCGCGCTCCCCAGCGGTCCCGGTCCCAGGTCGGGTCCTCCTCGGCGAGTTGGGTGTCGTCCGGCACGAACGTCTTGTCCTGGATCACCAGTGGCAGCTCGTCGCCGGGAAGCACCCCGTCGACCACGAGCTGCTCCTCCACCGGATCGGTGAGCAGGTAGAGCGCGATCTGCCCTGAGTAGACGGTCAGCCGGGACAGGCCGAGCGTGTTGTCGTGGAACCACATCAGCCGCCCGCTCTGCTCGTTCGGGTAGTAGAGCGTGGTGGCACCGATTCCGGGCGGCGGCATGTCCGGCACGTGGTGCAGGCCGACTCCCGTCGGGTACGGGGTGATCTCGCCGGCCGGGGTGACCCACTGCAACGGGTTGCCCGCGCTGATCCAGCCGGTCTGCGCGCCCGCGAGGTGCAGCACCGCCCGGTTCTGCGGGTACGGCGCCGGGCCGTCCAGCGGACCGATGCCGGCTCCCCCGAGCGTCTCGTCGACCGGCAGGAAGAGTTCGCCGGAGCGGCCGGTGGGCAGCTGGTTGATGAATTTGATCCGCACCGGCCGGCCGCGCCGGGCACGGATCAGCGGGCCGAGGTGCCAGGGGCGGCCGGGGGGTGCCACCGTGTTGTGCCCGGACTCGTCGGTGCCGAGGTTGAGCTGCCGGTAGCCCCGCAGGCGGGTGGCGGGCAGGTCCCGGTGCAGCCGCTGCGCGTACTGCTGGAGGCCGATCTCGTAATAGTCGCAGCCCGGATACGTGATGGTGTCCGGCACCGCCACCGGCAGATACCCACCCAGTTGGGTGCGGCCGAGCGGACCCGGTCCGGGCAACGCGTCGACGAACTTGCGCAGCCCGGTCCCGGGCAGCACCCGGCCGTCGGCGTCGCAGGCCGGCAGCGGGCTGCGGGCGAAGTTCGGCACCGGACCGAAGTAACGCGGAACGGCGGCGGGATCCAGGCTGGCCGGTGCGGCCTCGACCGTCTCCTCGGCGGCCCGAGCCGCCGGCACGGTCGCCGCCTGTCCGCCGTCGGCGGAACGGCCGTTGCCGCCGCGCATCACGCGGTCCGCCCACGTGGTCCGGAGTCTGCGGAACATCGCCATGGCTCTCCCCGGGCTCGGGGCACGACCGCCGCCACCCCGGCGTGGCGGATCCGGTCGGGCCGGCTCTGCTGACGTCTGGTGAACGTCCAATCGCAGCATGCGACGTCGGGGTCGGGTTAGGAATTACCCAATCGTCCCAATCTGGGCAGCGGGTGGTACGGCTTCGGCCGGATGTTCCGCTCCGGGCTCCGCCGGGCGGACGGGCAGGTCAGGGCCCGGCTGGGCGGTCGGGCAAGCTCGCCGGCGCCGCGGTCGGCCCATCAACGGGCCGGGTCGGGCTGGCAGACCGGGCACCAGTAGGTGACCCGCTCGCCCAACTCCTCCTTGCGAATCGCCGTGCCGCACCGGCGGCACGGCTGGGCTCGCCGGCCGTACACGTAGGTGGTCTGCCCCCGGTGCAGCGAGCCGGTGCTGCTCTGCGTCCAGCGCCCCCGGTTGGCGGCGAGCAGCCGCTGCGCGAGGGCCACCAGGCCGGGCAGGTCGGGCACCGCGCGTACGGGCGTCCACGGCGAGACGCCGCGCAGGAAGAGCAGCTCGCACTTGTAGAGGTTGCCCACCCCGGCCAGGTTGCGCTGGTCGAGCAGGGCCTCGGCGACGGGCGTGTCGGGGTGGGCGGCCAACCGCCGTACCGCCTCGGCCGGATCCCAGTCCGAACCGAGCAGGTCCGGGCCGAGGTGGCCGACCAGACGCTCCTCCTCCACGGTGGGCACCAGCGCCAACTCGTGCAGGTGGTAACCGACGGCCACGGCGTCCGCGCTGCGCAGCACCACCCGGATCAGGTGACCCGGGCGCGCGGCCCAGCGTTCCCCCGGCGTGTACGCCCGCCACGCGCCGTCCATCCGCAGGTGCGAGTGAAGCGTCCAGCGTGCTCCGGGAGCCTCCCCGGCGTCCGTCGTGGCGCCCGGTGCGACGGCGTTCGTGCCGGCGGGCCGGGCGGTCGGGGCGGGGTCACCGCCCGCCGGGGCGTCGAGCCGGAGCAGCAGGTGCTTGCCGCGGGCGACCGACTCGCGCACGGTCCACCCGGCCAGGTCGGTTGTGGCGAGCTGCGGCACCCGGAACTCGCTCGCCGTCAGCGTCGCGCCGGCCAACGCCCGGTGCAGGACGCGGGCGGTGTTCCAGACGGTGTCGCCTTCGGGCATCCTGCCATTCTCCCTCGGCCGAGCCGGATTCGTGTGTATCGCTATTTGTACTGTGCTTACGCTTGATCTCCTGACATGGGCACTATCAGGGAGTTCTGAGGAGTTTGCCCATGAGACATCATCATCGTCACCTCCGACCCGTCCTCCTCGCCTCGCTGATCGTCGCCCTCACCGCCGCGCTCGTGCCCGCCGCCGGTCCGGTGCCGGCCGCTCCACCACTCGCCACCGCCTTCTCCGCTCCCACGACGGACGGCGCTCCCACGACGGGCGGCCAGCAGTGGAGCATCGACCTCTCCGCCGTCGACGGCGACGACGCGAACGTCCGATCCACCTCGGCCGGACTCCGCCTGCACGACGCCCGGCCGAGCGCCGCGCGGCCCGCCCACAGCCCAGGCGGCGTCGCCGAGGGCATCCTCCACAGCGCGCCGCGCACCCTGCCCAGGCCGGCCACCCGGATCCGCGCCGACGTCGCCGCACAGGTCACGCCGGGCGCCACGCTGGAGACCCACGTGCGCGGCTGGCGCACGAGCGGGGGCTGGACCGAGTGGCGTGCCACCACGGCCGTCTTCGACCAACCTGTCACACAGGTGCAGACCCGGCTGGTCCTCACCGCCCGCGACTCCCGAGCCGTCGTCACGGTCCGCGCCGTACGACTCACCGCCGACGCGGTCGCGGCGGTCACGGCCGCCAGCCCGGGCCGTACCTATCGTGTCTTCGCCACCCGGATCGGCCTGGTCGGCGAGGTGACCGCGAACGGGCGGATCATCCAGCCACGGGACCACTTCGTGGCGTTGCCGTCCCGTCGCGGGCTCGCCCCGAACAACACCGGCGACTACACCGCCCGGGTCTGCACCACCAGCGGCAGCCGCTGCACGTACGCACCGGTCTGGGACGTCGGACCGTGGAACACCCGGGACGACTACTGGAACCCGAGCGCCGTACGGGAGAACTGGAAGAACCTGCCGCAGGGCCGACCGCAGGCCCAGGCCGCCTACCAGGACGGCTACAACGGCGGGCGGGACCAGTTCGGCCGGGTGGTGCTCAACTCGGCCGGCATCGACCTGGCCGACGGGACCTTCTGGGACGGGCTGCTGCTCACCACGAACGCGTGGGTGGACGTGGCCTACCTCTGGACCGGCTCCGGTCCGCACGGCGTCGTCGGTGACGGGCCGCTCAACATCCGTACCGGTGCGAGCACCACGTACCCCTCCCGCGGGCTCGCCGCCCGCTACGCCAATGTGCCGATCCAGTGCTACGCGACCGGGCAGACCGTCGCCGGTCCGTTCCGCACCACCAACCGGTGGGACCGCCTCGCCACCGGCCAGTACGTCAGCAACGCGTACATCTCCGCCGTCTACGGCGGCACCGTGCCGCGCTGCTGACCACGGCCCCGGGCCGGGACCGTGTGCCCCGGCCCGGGCCCCGTCGGCGGAGCCGGCGCGGGAAGGTCGAGCCGGCTGACGCCGGATCCGCCGTCAGCCGCTGATCCGGACCAGGTCACCCGGGCGTACGCCCAGCCGGTCGACCGCCCGGCCGCCGTTGACCGACACGGCCACCCGGTCGGCCGAGTCGGGATGCACCACCAGTTCGCCCGGCCGGGCGTCACCGAACGTCCGCCCGCGCACCGCCGTACGCCCCGGCGCGCCGTCCTCGACCGGCTCCGGCGCCGGCAGCGGCGGGGTGGCCGGCGCGGTCACCCGCACCATCGGGGGGAGCTCCCCCAGCAGCTCGGCCGTGGCGGCGAGCTGCACGTTGCCGAAGTGATCCACGGTCAACACCTCGGCGGTGAAGCCGGCGGGATCCGCCGCCACGATCGGCTCGGGCAGCCGGACCAGCCCGGCCGGATCGATCGCGGGCCCGGCCTCGGCCAGCGGCGCGCCGAGCGCAAGCCGGGCCGCGACCGGCGAGAAGACGTCCCGGCCGTGGAACGTGCCGGACACCCGCCGAGCCAGCCAGGCCGGGTTGGTCAGCTCGACGGCGCCGGTGACCCCGCCCAGCGCGTCGGCGGCGTCGGGCAGCAGCCCGTTGTCCGGTCCGACCAGCAGCCCGCCCGGCGTGGCCAGGGCGACGCCTCGACGTGCGGTGCCGACACCCGGGTCGACCACCGCCACGTGCACCCCGACCGGCAGGTACGCAACGGTCTGGGCGAGTACGGCCGCCCCGCGGCGCACGTCGGCGGGTGGGACCAGGTGGGTCACGTCGATCACCCGGGCGGCCGGGGCGATCCGGGCGATCACCCCGTGGCAGGCGGCCACGAAGCCGTCGGTCAGGCCGTAGTCGGTGGTCAGGGAGATCCAGGGCGTGGCGGGCATGGCTCGCAGGCTAACCGTCGCCCCGGGTCAGCGAACCGGGTTGTGCCCAACCCCGTCGCGCCGGCTAGCGTCCAGCGGCGGTACGCAACTCCAGGGTCAGCTCGTCGTGCAGCGGGATGCCGTCCTCGCCGACGAACGGGATCTCCGGCTTCAGGCGGCGCGCCCGGTCCACCGCCCCCGGATCCACCCCGACCAGGCGCAGGCCGCGCCGCTGGTAGAAACGCAGCGCCCGCAGGTTGTCGTTGGTGGTGATCAGCCAGAGCCGGTGCAGGCCCGCCGCCCGCGCCGTCGACGCGGCCGCCTCCAGCAGAGTGGTGCCGGCCCCTCCGCCGGGTACGGCGGCCACCAGGCTCACCACCTCCAGTCCCTCGGCGTCACACCGGTAGGCGAGCGCACCGACCACGGCGGCGGCGCCGTCCACGGCCACCAGCGTCGGCAGCGTACGCAGGTCGTACCGGGTGTCGTGAGCGATGACGTACGGGCCGCCCCACTCCCGCTCGTGCAGCGCGTCCACCTTCGCCCGGTCTCCCGGCTCCGCCGCCCGTACCGTGATCCGGCCCATGCCGTAACTCCTCGTCGGCTCTCGTCGACCCTCGTCCGCCGTCCGCCCTCGTCCGCCCGTCGGCCCGCGTCGCCCCGTCCGCCCATCAGGCCGGTTGTCCGCGTCGCGCCGTCCGCCCGTCGGCCCGGTTGTCCGCGTCGCCCTCGTCCGCCCGTTGGCCCCGTCGGCCCGGCTGAGCGTGTCGGGCCGGTTGTCCGCGTCGGCCCGACGCGCCGGTTGTCCGCGTCGACGGGCGACGGTAGCGGGGCGGCGCGGAGATGGCGCGCGAGTTTCGCGGTCGCGAGCCCTGGCGGCGCACCGAGCGACTCCTCCTGCCGGATATGGGACAGCGGCACTGGCCGACCGGCCACTCCCACCGTCCGGCCGGATTGGAGAGACTGCCCTGGTGACACATCGGAGAATGCCCGCGGTCGCGGTGCTCGTCGTGGCTGTCGCCCTCACCGCCGGATGCGGCGACGCGGAACGGCCCACGGCCGCTGCCGTAGCGTCCAGCACCCCGACCACCAGCCCGTCCCCGGTGGTCTCACCGCCCCGCACCGGTGCGCCCGTCGCCGGGTCCAGCTCCGGTCCTGCGACTCCGGTGGTTCCACCGGCCGACGACGCCCCGGCCGTGCAGGAGCCCACCGAGCGCCGACCGGCCAGCCCGCCACCGGTGGTGCTGCCGCGCCGCCCAGCGGGTGCTCCCGGCGCGAAGCAGGTGGTCGACGCGTTCCGGGCCGCCGGCCTGAAGGTGCCCAACCCCCGTGACCTGTCGGTCGACTGTGGGCCGGACGGACTCGGGCTGGGCTGCTCGGAGATCATCGCCACGGATGCCGTGACGGTGTACGTCTTCCCGGACGAGATCAGCGCGAGCGACATCGCCGACATCTGGAGCGGACAGTCGTACCGGCGGGGTGCGGTGGTGCTCAACTATCTGGCGACGCGTACTCCGGCCGCCGACCGCCCCCGCTACGAGAAGGTGCTCGCCGGCCTCGGCTGAACGACCACGCCCCGCGCCGGCGCACGGCCGCGCGGCCGGCCCGCCGCCATCAGCCGGCGTCGACGGCCGCGCCCCGCGCCAGCCACGGCCTAGCCGCGTAGGCGCAGGCCGCGGGGGGTGGCCCGGAAACCGGCGGCGGTCAACGCGTCGCGCAGCGGTGAGGCGTGCACCGCCTCACCGTCGGCCCGCTCCACCGAGATGGCCCCGAGCGCGCCGGAGTGCACCGCGTCGGCCAGCGCCTTACCAGCCGCGGCGAGCACGTCGGCGTCGTCCGTGAAGGAGAGCACGGTCCGCCCGCCCCGCTCCACATAGAGCACCAGGTCGCCGGCGACCAGGACGACCAGGGCGCCCGCCTTGCGGCCGGCCCGGTGCCCGGTCGCCGGGGTGTCGCCGTCGCCCGAGTCGATCGCACGGTCGGGCCAGGGCAGCGCGGCCCCGTACGGGTTGGCCGGATCGGTGGCGGCGAGCACCAGGGTGGGTCCGCCGGGGCCCCGGAACCCGTCGGCCGGCTCGGCCAACGCCCGGATCCGCTCCACCGCTCCGGGCACCGCGAACTGCGCCGCGCCCAGCCCCTCGACGAAGTAGCCGCGCCGAGCCGCGCCGCGTTCCTCCAGCGCGGACAACACCGGGTAGACCGCGGCGAAGCCGCCGACCACCTGCTCGGCCACGACCGCGCCCCGGGTGAGTACGCCGTGCCGCTCCAGCAGCAAATCGGCCAGCGCCGCCGCCCGGCGGGTCGGGTCGGTGTCCCGGTCCGGGAGGCGGGACCAGCGCCCGGCCACGGTCGGTGGGCCGCTGCGGGTGGGTAGCGCCACCCGGCCGGGACGACGGTAGCGGGTGCGTGGCGCCGACGGCCGGGAGCGGTGTGCTCCGCCGGCGCCGAGCACCGCCCGCAGCGGAGCCAGCGTGTCGTTGGTGAGGTGGCCGGCCCAGACCAGGTCCCAGATGGCGGCGGCCAGCGCGGTGTCGTCGGTCGAGCCGACGCGGTCGGCGAGCCCGCGGAAGAACAGCGCCTGTCCGTCGGAGAGGGCGTCGAGCACCGCCTCGTGCAGCGGCGTCGGCGTCAGCGCCTCGTCCGGCGGGGGAAGCAGCAGCGGAGCGGCATCCGCGTACGCGAGGGTGACCCAGCCGTCCCCGCCGGAGATCGCTCCGGAGCCCGCCCAGACCACCTCGCCGCTGGCGCAGAGCTCGTCGAGCTGAGCGGGCGAGTAGTCGGCGACCCGGCCCGGCAGCACCAGTCGTTCCAGCGCGGACGCCGGCACCGCCGTGCCCTGCAACTGCTCCACCGCCGCCGCCAGCGCCTCCACGCCCCGGGCGGACGAGCCGACCTGCTGCCAGCGGGGCAGGAATGCGGCGAGCGCCCGCGGCGGCACCGGTTCGATCTCCCGGCGCAGCGCGGCCAGGGAACGACGGCGCAGCAGCCGTAACACCTCGGCGTCGCACCACTGCGTGCCGACGGTGTCCGGGGTGAACTCGCCGGAGACCACCCGGCCGGTGGCGGCGAGCCGGCGCAGCGTCTGCTCCACCACGAAGACGCCGAGGCCGAACCGGGCGGCACAGCTGGCCGCCGCGAACGGCCCGTGGGTGCGGGCGTACCGGGCGACGAGATCGCCGAGCGGGTCGGAGACCGGAGCGAGGTACGCCTCGGCCACGCCGACCGGCAGTGCCACGCCGAGCGCGTCGCGCAGCCGGGCCGCGTCCTCGACACCGACCCAGCGTTCCTCCCCGCCGATACGTACGCGCAGCACCCGGCGAGCCGCCTCCAACTCGGTGAGCCAGCCGGCCGGTACCCCTCGCTCGGCCAGCTCGGACGCGTTGAGGTCGCCGAGCACGCGCAGCAGCTCGACCACGTCCTCGGCGTCGCGTGGGCGGCGCTGCTCGGTCAGCCAGCGCAGCTGCCGTTCCGACTCGGCGAGGACCGTCGGGTCCAGCAGCTCCCGCAGGTCGACCCGGCCGAGCAGCTCACCGAGGAGCGCCGAGTCCAGCGCCAGCGCGGCGGCCCGCCGCTCGGCGAGCGGGGCGTCGCCCTCGTAGAGGAAGGCGCCGACGTACCCGAAGAGCAGCGAGCGGGCGAACGGCGACGGCTGGCTGGTCTCCACCTCGACCAGGCGGACCCGGCGGGCGGCCAGGTCGCGCATCATCCCGGCCAGTGCCGGCTGGTCGAAGACGTCCTGCAGGCACTCCCGGGCCGCTTCCAGGGTGACCGGGAACTCGGCGTACTCCCGGGCGACGTCGAGCAGCTGGGCGGCGCGCTGGCGTTGCTGCCAGAGCGGCTGCCGGCGGCGGGGGTCGCGGCGGGGCAACAGCAGCGACCGGGCCGCGCACTCGCGGAACCGGGCGGCGAACAGCGCGGAGGTGCCGACCGACTCCTCCACGAGCTGGGCGATCTCGTCGGGCTCGAAGGCGACCACGTCGGCGCCGGGCGGCTCGTCGACGGTGTCCGGCAGGCGTACGACGATCCCGTCGTCGGAGGGCATCACCTGGGCGTCCACCCCGTAGCGTTCGGTCAGCCGCCGCCCGATGGCCAGCGCCCAGGGTGCGTTGACCCGAGCACCCAGCACGCTGTGCACCGCGAGGCGCCAGTCACCCAGCTCGTCGCGGAACCGCTCGACGACGATCGTGCGGTCGTCCGGCAGGGACCGGGTGGCCGCGCGCTGTTCACGCAGGTAGGCCATCAGATTGCCGGCGGCCCAGTCGTCGAGCCCACCGGCGCGCAGGGCGGCGGTCGCCGCCTCGTCGCTCTGCCGGAGCAGGGCACGCACCCGGGCCCCGATGGCCCGGCCCAGCTCGACCGGCCGGCCCACGGTGTCGCCCTTCCAGAACGGCATCCGGGCGGCCTGCCCGGGCGCGGGGGAGACCAGCACCCGGTCGGGGGTGATCTCCTCGATCCGCCAGGAGGAGGAGCCGAGCAGGAAGACGTCACCGACCCGCGACTCGTAGACCATCTCCTCGTCGAGCTCGCCGACCCGGGCGGCGCGCTCGGCCCCGGCCAGGAAGACACCGAAGAGACCTCGGTCGGGAATGGTGCCGCCGCTGGTCACCGCGAGCCGCTGCGCTCCGGGTCGGCCGGTGAGCAGATCGGTGGCCCGGTCCCAGACCAGCCGGGGGCGCAGCTCGGCGAAGGCGGTCGACGGGTAGCGGCCGGAGAGCATGTCGAGCACCGCGTGCAGGGCGGAGTCGGGCAGCTCGGCGAAGGGCGCCGCCCGGCGGACCACGGCGGCCAGGTCGCCGACCCCCCACGGCTCGAGCGCCACCATCGCGACGATCTGCTGAGCCAGCACGTCGAGCGGGTTGCGCGGGAAGTGCAACTCCTCGATCGCGCCCGCCCCCATCCGCTCCGCGACCACGGCGCAGGAGAGCAGGTCGCCACGGTGCTTCGGGAACACCACCCCGCGGGAGACCGCGCCGACCTGGTGCCCGGCGCGGCCGACGCGCTGGAGCCCGGCGGCGACGCTGGGCGGTGCCTCGATCTGCACGACGAGGTCGACCGCGCCCATGTCGATGCCGAGTTCGAGGCTGGAGGTGGCGACCACGGCGGGCAGCTGCCCCGACTTGAGCGACTCCTCGATGTGCTTGCGCTCCTCGCGGGAGACGCTGCCGTGGTGGGCCCGGGCGATCACCGGTGCGGCCCCGACCGCGGCGCCGGACTGGGCCATCACCTCGGCCGGCGGTCGGGGTGCCCGCAGCGGCCCGACGGCGTACGCCTCCGTGTCGCGTACGCCGTCGGGCCCGGCGGTCAGCTCCTCGGCGGCCAGTTCGTTGAGCCGGGCGCAGAGTCGCTCGGCGCTGCGCCGGGAGTTCGTGAAGACGATGGTCGACCGGTGTGCCCGGATCAGGGAGTAGACCCGTTCCTCGACGGCCGGCCAGATCGACGCGCGGCGCGGACCCGGCCCGCCCAGCTCGTCATCGAGGGGCTGCTCCTGCTCGTCGAGCCGGGTCATGTCCTCGACCGGAACCTGGACGGTGACCTCGATGGTCTTCGCGGTGGCCGGCTGGACCACGTCGACCGGCCGGGCGCCGCCGAGGAACCGGGCGCAGCCGTCGATCGGACGGACGGTGGCGGAGAGGCCGATCCGCTGAGCCGGTGCGGGCAGCAGCTCGTCGAGTCGTTCCAGGGAGAGCGCGAGATGGGCGCCGCGCTTGCTGCCGGCCACCGCGTGCACCTCGTCGACGATGACCGTCTGCACGCCGCGCAGCGAGTCGCGGGCGGCGGAGGTGAGCAGCAGGAAGAGCGACTCCGGTGTGGTGATGAGGATGTCCGGTGGGGTGCGTGCGAAGGCCCGCCGTTCGTCGGCCGGGGTGTCGCCGGTGCGCATCCCGACGGTGATCTCGGGCGGCGCGACGCCGAGCCGCGTGGCCGCCTGGCGCATACCGGCGAGCGGCGCGCGCAGGTTGCGCTCCACGTCGACGGCGAGCGCCTTGAGCGGGCTCACGTAGAGCACCCGGCACCGCTGCCGGGCGTCTGCCGGAGCCGGCTCGCGGGCCAGCCTGTCCAGCGACCAGAGGAAGGCGGCGAGTGTCTTGCCGGAGCCGGTCGGCGCCACCACGAGCGCGTTGCGGCCGGCGGAGATCGCGCGCCAGGCCCCGGTCTGGGCGGCGGTGGGCGCGGCGAAGGCGGCAGTGAACCACTCCCGCGTCGCCGGGCCGAATCCGCCCAGCACATCCATGCCGCCCGCCTCGGGGCCGGCTGCCACATCCGCCACCCATCCATACTGCCGCGCGCCTGCGACTACCCGCGTCGACGAGCGGAAGGTATGTCCGTCTATAAAACCTTCAACCGTGGATATGACACTTGACGTATTAAGTCTCACTTAACTGCTTGCTTGTGCAGCACAACATAAAGTAACTTCACTCGCGACGCGGTAAGGGTGGAGGGGATCGGATGGCCGTCGAGCAGCGGAACATCGAGCCCGGCAGCGACGTGCTCATCCGCAAGGTCGACAGTCATCTCGCCGCGGTCCGCGCCGGATTGCGCGGCCCCGAGCTGGAACTCGCCGAGCGGCTGGGCCGCTGTCTGCGGGAGCTGGTCGTCTCCACCGCGCACGCCAGCGCAGCCGACCGCGGACAGGTCCGCGCCGCCGTGCACTACTTCGTGCTCCGCCGCGAGAGCCGGGGCCGCCTGCTGTCGGTGCGCTCGCTGGCCGCCGCCGAGCGGGTGGTGCAGCGGGTTGCCCGGCAGCTCGGGCGCGCCGACCTGCTGGCCGAGCCGGCGATCGAGGATCGGACCGGCCCCGAGCCGTACCCCGCCGGGTCGGTGCGGGCCACCGACCCGGGTCCCGCCGCCCGCGTCGTCGCCGGCTGAGTCCGCGGCCGCGCCCGTTTGGCACGTGTGGGGCCGCGCCCGTTTGGCACGTGTGCGGCCGCGCCCGCTTGGCACGTGGGGCCGCGCCCGCTTGGCACGTGTGGGGCCGCGCCGCTCGACGCGTGTGGGGCCGCGCCGCTCGACGCGTGTGCGGCCGGCCCGCTTGGCACGTGTGCGGCCGTGGCCCGGGTGCGCTCGGCGCCCTGGTGGTGGCCGCGGCGGTTGCGTTCATGCCGGGGCGGGCTTGGTTGGTTGCGCCGGTTGTCCGTGGCGGCGCGCGCTGACGGAGTTCAAGGTCAACTCGGCTTCCTTGATGTCGGGGCATCCACACGTCATGGACACCCCGACATCAAGGAAGCCGAGTCGATCATCGCCAGAGACTGAACCGGGCGGGCCGTGCGGACCCGGGCGGACCGATCCGGACCGGAGCCGGGCGGGCCAGGTCGGGCGAGCCGGGACGGTTGGGTAGGGCGGGTCGGGCGGGCCGGGACGGTTGGGTAGGGCGGGTCGGGCGAGTGGGGTCGGGCGGGCCGGGCCAGTGGGGTAGGGCGGGTCGGGCGAGTGGGGTCGGGCGGGTCGGGCCAGTGGGGCCGGGCAGGCCGGGCCAGTTGGGTCGGGCAGGTCGGGCCAGTTGGGTCGGGCAGGTCGGCCCGGTTCGGTCGGGCTGGTCGGTTGGCGAGGTCGGGGCGGCCGGGTTCGGGCAGGGGTGCAGGCGGTAGGCCCCGGAACACGGACAATGCGCGTGACTTTGCGTAAATCCCCCCGGAGAGCGCAGAACTGGCGTCTGATCACAGCTAGGCGCCGACCCGCCGGAGGCGTCCGCCGCTGCCACCTCGACCGGGAGTGCGGGTGCTCGTACTGCTGATCCTCCACTTCGTGGCGGCACTCCTCGCGCCGCTGCTCGTCCGGTGGTGGGGGGCACGCGCCTGCTACCCGTTGGCTCTCGCGCCGGCCGCCGCGTTCGGCTGGGCGCTCGCGCAGACCCCGACGGTCCGCGACGGCCGGGCAGTGGTCGAGACGTACCCGTGGATCGGGCAGCTCGGGCTCGACCTCGCCTTCCGGCTCGGCACGCTCAACTGGCTGATGACCCTGCTGGTCGGCGCGGTCGGCACCCTCGTGCTGATCTACTGCGCCCGGTACTTCAGCCCCGGCTCACTCGGGCTGGCCCGGTTCACCGCCGTGCTGGTCGCGTTCGCCGGGGCGATGCTCTGCGTCGTCCTCGCCGACGACCTGCTGCTGCTCTACGTCGGCTGGGAACTGACCACGATCTTCTCCTACCTGCTGATCGGGCACAGCACCGAACGTCGGTCCAGCCGGTGGGCGGCGGCCCAGGCGCTGATGGTCACCACCCTGGGCGGGTTGGCCATGCTGGTCGGCTTCATCCTGCTCGGCGAGCACGCCGGCACCTACCGGTGGTCGGAGATCGCCGCCGGGTCACTGCCGGGCGGCGGCTACCTGGTCACCGCCGTGCTGCTGATCCTCGCCGGCGCACTGTCCAAGTCGGCCGTGCTGCCGTTCAGCTCCTGGCTGCCCGTGGCGATGGCGGCGCCCACGCCGGTGAGCGCGTACCTGCACGCGGCGGCCATGGTCAAGGCCGGCATCTACCTCATCGGGCTGATCGCGCCGGTGCTCGCCACCGTCGGGCCGTGGCGTCCGGTGGTGCTCGTCACGGGTCTGGCCACCATGATCGTCGGTGGCTGGGCGGCGCTGCGGCAGACCGATCTGAAGCTGCTGCTGGCGTACGGCACGGTCAGCCAGCTCGGCCTGCTGGTGGTGCTGACCGGGGCGGGCACCCCGGACGCCGCACTGGCGGGGCTCGCCATGCTGCTCGCGCACGCCTTGTTCAAGGCGGCACTCTTCCTGGTCGTCGGCGTGATCGATCACGGTGCCGGCACCCGGGACCTACGCGAACTGTCCGGGCTGCGGCACGGCGCCACCCCGCTGTTCGTCGTGGCGCTGCTCGCGGCGGCATCCATGGCCGGGATTCCCCCGCTGGTCGGGTTCGTGGCCAAGGAGGCGGCCTTCGCCGCGTTCACCGACCAGCCGGTGATCCTCGCCGGACTGGTGGCCGGCACCGTCCTCACCGTCGCCTACAGCGCGCGCTTCCTGTGGGGCGCCTTCGCCGACCGACCCGGGGTGGCGCCCGCCCAGCTCAACCGGATCGCCGCGCCGCTGCTGGTGCCCCCCGCCCTGCTCGCCGTCGCGGGACTGGTCGCCGGTCCCCTCGCCGGTGGCCTGGACGTCGTGTTCCGTCCGTACGCCGAGTTGGCCGGCGCGGCCCACACGCACCTGGCGCTCTGGCCCGGCCTGACCCCGGCACTCGGTCTGTCGGCGCTGGTGCTGGTCGCCGGCGGCGCGCTCTTCGCGTTGCGGGGTCCGCTGGCCCCGCTGCTGGCCCGGCTGCGCGCACCCGTCGGCGGCAACCCCGGATACGAATGGGTGATCGGCCGCTTCGACCGGTTCGCCGTCGAGGTCACCGGAGCCACGCAGCGCGGCTCCCTCCCGCAGTACCTCGGCACCATCCTGATCGTCCTCGTCGTGCTGCCCGGCGGCGCGATGTTCGCGGCCCGGCCGTGGGGCGAACGGATCGTCCTTTGGGACACCCCGCTGCAACTAGTCGTCGCCGTGGTGCTCGGGGTCGCGGCGGTGCTAGCGGTGGGCGCCCGCAATCGGTTGACCGCGATGCTGCTGGTCGGGGTCACCGGATACGGCACCGCAATGCTCTTCGTCCTCTACGGTGCACCCGATCTGGCGCTGACCCAGTTCCTGGTGGAGACCGCGACCATCGCGGTCTTCGTCCTGGTGCTACGTCGGCTGCCGACCCGCTTCTCGGCCCGGCCACTGCGCCGCAGCCGGTGGCTACGCCGGGCCATCGGCGCGGCGGTCGGACTGGTGGCCGCCGGCCTCGCACTGGTCGCGGCGAGCGCCCGCGGTGCGCCCACCATCTCGGCGGCCTTCCCCGACCTGGCGGTCGCCGAGGGCTACGGCCGCAACGTGGTCAACGTGACCCTGGTCGACATCCGGGCCTGGGACACGATGGGCGAGATGGCGGTGCTCGTGGTGGCCGCGACCGGGGTGGCCAGCCTGGCCTTCGAGCGCTCGCGCACCGGGCCCCGGCCTCGCCGTGAGCAGCGGGGCGCCCGGGCGCAGCGGCCCGGCCGCCCGATCTGGCTGCGCGGCGGTGCCCGCCTGGCGGAACGGCAGCGTTCGATCGTGCTGGAGGTGGTGACGCGCCTGATCTTCCACACCGTGGTGCTGTTCTCGCTGTTCCTGCTCTTCTCCGGCCACAACGCGCCGGGCGGCGGCTTCTCCGGGGGCCTGGTGGCGAGCCTCGCCCTGGTCGTCCGCTACCTGGCCGGCGGCCGGTACGAGCTGGCCGAGGCCGCGCCCATCGGCGCCGGCACCGTGCTCGGCGCGGGGCTGGCCGTCTCGGTCGGCACCGGGGTGGTCTCGCTGCTGGCCGGCGGCTCGGTGCTGCAGAGCGCCCGCGTCGACCTGTACCTGCCCGGAATCGGCGACTTCTACCTGGTCACCTCGCTCTTCTTCGACATCGGCGTCTACCTGGTGGTGGTCGGGCTGATGCTGGACATCCTGCGCAGCCTGGGCGCCGAGGTGGACCGGCACATCGAGGCGGCCGGCGGCGGCGCCCGGGGGCTCGCCGTCGAGCGGGAGGAGGGCACGTGACCGGCGGCGAGCCGGGCCCCACGCTGGTGCTGGTGATCATCGTCGGCGTGCTCGTCGGTTGCGGCGTGAATCTGCTGCTGGAGCGGAGCCTGACCCGGATCCTGCTCGGCATCATCCTGCTGGGTAACGGGGTCAACCTGCTGATCATGCTGGGCGGTCGGCCCGGCGTGGCCCCGGTGGTCGGCACCGGCCCGGTCGAGGACATGAGCGACACCCTGCCACAGGCCATGGTGCTCACCTCGATCGTGATCACCTTCGGGCTGACCGCGTTCCTGCTCGCGGTCGGATACCGCAGCTGGTACCTGACCGGTGACGACGAGGTGCCGGACGACATCGAGGACCGGCACATCGTCCGCCGCGCCGAGCGCGACGAGGCGGCCACCGTGGACCTCGGCGGAGAGGGGGCGGACGCCGATCCGGAGCAGGTCGACCCGGAGCCGGCGCGCCGCCGGCTGCGGCGCGGGGACGGTGTCGAATGAGCGGTCACCCGCGCCGGGGAGTGGACCGGTGAACCGCCTGCTGCCGCTGCCGGTGGTGGTGCCGCTGCTCGGCGCGGCGCTGACGTTGGTGCTGGGCAGGTGGCCGCGGCTGCAACGGGGGATCAGCGTGGCCGGCCTGGCCACCACCCTGGCGGTCGCCGCGGTGCTGCTGGTCGAGGCGTACCGGCACGGACCGGTGGTGCTCGCCGTCGGGGCGTGGCCGCCGCCGGTCGGGATCGTGCTGGTCGCCGACCAGTTGGCCGCGCTGATGCTGGTGGTCTCCTCGGCGGTCACCCTCTGCGTGCTGCTCTATTCGATCGGGCAGGGGCAGGGGGACGTTGGCGAGAGCGCCCCGGTGACCATCTACCACCCCACCTACCTGGTGCTGACCGCCGGCGTGACCAACGCGTTCCTCGCCGGGGACCTGTTCAACCTCTTCGTCGGCTTCGAGATCCTGCTCGCCGCGAGCTTCGTGCTGATCACGCTGGGCGGCACCGAGGTCCGGATCCGGACCGGCTCGACGTACGTGGTGGTCAGCATCGTCTCGTCGATGATCTTCCTGGCCGCCGTGGGGCTGGTGTACGCCGCCACCGGCACGCTCAACCTGGCCCAGCTCGCTCAGCGCCTGGACGCGCTGCCGGACGACGTACGGCTGGCGTTGCAGCTCATGCTCCTGCTCGCGTTCGGCGTCAAGGCCGCGATCTTCCCGCTGTCGGCCTGGCTGCCGGACAGCTACCCGACCGCGCCGGCTCCCGTCACCGCCGTCTTCGCCGGCCTGCTCACGAAGGTCGGTGTGTACGCGGTCATCCGGACCGAGACGCTGCTCTTCCCGGACCGGCAGGTCGCACCACTGCTGATGGTGGTGGCCGGACTGACCATGCTGATCGGCATCCTGGGCGCAGTGGCCCAGTCGGACATGAAGCGGCTGTTCTCGTTCACGCTGGTCAGCCACATCGGCTACATGATCTTCGGGGTGGCGTTGAGCACCGTGGCCGGGCTCTCCGGCGCGATCTTCTACGTGGTGCACCACATCACCATCCAGACCACCCTGTTCCTGGTCGCCGGTCTGGTCGAGGTGCGCGCCGGCAGCACCGACCTGCGGCTGCTCGGTGGGCTGGCGCGGCTGGCGCCGCTGCTGGGCGTGCTCTTCTTCGTGCCGGCGATGAACCTCGCGGGCGTTCCGCCGTTCTCCGGTTTCCTCGGCAAGCTCGGCCTGCTCCAGGCCGGGGTCGCGGTCGGCGGCGCGCTGCCCATCGCCCTGGTCGCGGCCGGGACGGCCACCAGCCTGCTCACCCTCTACGTGGCCTCCCGGGTGTGGAGCATCGCCTTCTGGCGGTCGCCCCGGCTGGCCACCGACGAACCGGCCGTACGGCTTCCCGCGCTGATGGTGGGGGCCACCGCGGCTCTCGTCGCGCTCGGGCTGGTGCTGACCGTGGCCGGCGGGCCGCTCTTCGACGTGACCGCCGACGCGGCCGAGGACCTGCGTGCCCGCACCCCGTACATCCGGGCCGTCTTCCCGGGGGGTACACCGTGACCGGCGGAACCGGCGCGCAGCGACCCGGCCGGCTGCGCGGCCGGGTGGCGACCTGGCGCGACCAGGCGTTCGCGTTCGGCTGGCTGGTGCTGATCTGGAATCTGCTCTGGGGTGAGTTCACCTGGGGCAACCTGCTCTCCGGGCTGCTGGTGGCGGCCGCGGTGCTGGTCTTCTACCCGTTGCCGCCGGTCACCTTCGGCGGCCGGCTGCGCCCGCGGGCGCTGCTGGTGCTCGCCGGCCGATTCGTCGCCGAACTGGCCGTCGCGAGCGTGCGCGTGGCCCGGATCGCCGTGCAGCCCGGCTTCCAGCCGCGTAGCGCGATCATCGCCGTACCGCTGCGGGTCCGCAGCGATCTCAACCTGGCGCTCACCGCCGAGCTGGTCTCACTCGTCCCGGGCACGCTCATCCTCGAGGTGGACCGGGAAGCGGGCGTCCTCTACCTGCACGTGCTCGACGTACGCCGGCCGCAGGACCTGGCCGACAACCGGGCGCGGGTCCGCGAGATCGAGCGCCGCATCGTCCGAACCATCGGCTCGCCCGCCGAGGTGCGCCAGCTGCAGACCGCTCACGTCGAGAAGGAGAACAACTCGTGACCACGTTCCTCGCCGTCGTCCTCACCGGACTCTTCTCAGCGGCCGCGCTGCTCGTCCTGGTCCGGCTCTACCGCGGTCCGTCGCTGCTCGACCGGGTCGTCGCCGCCGACATGCTGCTCGCCACGATGGTCGGCGCGGTCGCCGCCGAGGCGGCGGTGAACCGGCACACCGGCACGCTGCCGGTGCTGGTGGTGCTCTCGCTGCTCGGCTTCGTCGGCTCGGTCTCGCTGGCCCGGTTCGCGGTCCGGGAGGGCGCCTGATGCTGGGCATCGTGGCCGACTGGCTCGGCGCCGTCTGCCTGGTGGCCGGTGCGCTGCTCGCCCTGGTCGCCGCGATCGGTGTGCTGCGCTTCCCGGACGTGCTGGACCGGATGCACGCCGCCACCAAGCCGCAGACGCTCGGCGTGGTGCTCCTGCTGGCCGGGGTCGCCCTACGGCTGCGTACGTCGGGCGATCTCGGGATGGTGGTGCTGGTCGCGGTCTTCCAGCTGGCCACGGCTCCGGTGGCCGCCCAGATGATCGGGCGGGCCGCGTACCGCGCCGGTCGGGTGGACCCCACCCTCCTCGACGTCGACGAACTGGCCAACCGCTGACGGCGCGCACCGAGGTGCCCTTGTCACCCGATCCGTCGGCTCGGCAATCGAACCGGACAACCGGGAGCCTTCGCCCCACCTTCAGCGGGCGTACAGCCATCGCCGATAAAATGACCCGCATGATCGACTCTTCTGCCCAGGAGGGCAGCAGTAGCCAGCCGGGTCGTGCCCGGCATCCGATGGTCCCGACGCGGTTGCGAGGAGCCCTGAACCTCCCGTGCTGATCGTCCTGGGCCTGGTCCTGATCATCGTTCTCACCGCACTCACCGGCTACTTCGTGGCCCAGGAGTTCGGCTTCGTCGCCGTGGACCGGGGCAAGCTGCGCCAGCTTGCCGAGGAGGGCGACCAGCCCGCCGCCCGGGCCCTCGAGGTGACCAGCCGGCTCTCCTTCATGCTCTCGGGAGCCCAACTCGGCATCACCGTCACCGCCCTGCTGGTCGGTTACGCGGCCGAGCCGTACCTCGGTGCCGGCCTGGCCGATCTGCTCGGCCTCGCCGGGGTCGCCGAGTCGCTCAGTCTGCCCCTGTCCGTCGCGCTCGCCCTCATCATCGCCACCGTGGTGCAGATGGTTCTCGGCGAGCTGGCCCCGAAGAACCTCGCCATCGCCCGCGCCGAACCGGTGGCCCGGGCGCTCGCGCGGTCGACCCTCATGTACCTGAGAGTGGCCGGCCCGGTGGTCCGGCTCTTCGACAAGTCCGCGGTGCGGCTGCTGCGTCGCGTCGGCATCGAGCCGATCGAGGAGCTGCCCAGCGGCGCCACCCCGGAGGACCTCGAACAGATCATCGCCGAGTCCCGCAACGAGGGGCACCTGGACGTGGAGATGTCCACCCTGCTCGACCGGGGGTTGGACTTCCGCGAGCTCAGCGCCGGCGAGGCCATGGTGCCGCGGGTGGACGTGCACACCGTACGCGCCGACCAGCCGGTCAGCCGGGTGGTCGAGCTGCTGGACACCGGCCACTCCCGCTTCCCCGTCCAGGGCGCGGAAGGGGTGGACGACCTGGTCGGGGTGGTCGGCATCTCCGACGTGCTCGGTGTACCCCAGCACGAGCGGGCCACCACCCCGGTGAGCGCGGTGGCCGTACCGCCGCTGCTGGTGCCCGAGACGCTTCCGCTGCCGACGGTGCTGGACCGGCTACGGTCCGGCCATCGGCAGCTGGCCTGCGTGGTCGACGAGTACGGCGGCTTCGCCGGGGTGATCACCCTCGAGGACATCGCCGAGGAGCTGGTCGGCCCGATCCGTGACGAGGACGACCCGCCGGAACGGGCTCCGGCTCAGCAGGCCGACGGCTCCTGGGTCGTGCCGGCCCGCTGGCGGATCGACGAGGTGGCGGACAGCACCGGCATCGCACTGCCCGAAGCGCCCGAGTACGACACGCTCTCCGGCCTGGTCATGCGCGAACTCGGGCGGGTGCCCGAGGTCGGTGACCGGCTCGAGATCAGCCTGGCACCCGACGCCGAGGACGGTGAGGCGGAGCCGCGCGCCCTGGTGGAGGTGCTCGCTGTCGACCGGCACGTGGCCGACTCGGTGCGCCTGCGGGTCACCGAGTCCGGCAACCGCCCGGAGGTGTCGGCATGAGCCCCGGGGTTGCCCTGTTCACCTCGGCGGTGCTGCTGGCGTTGAACGGGTTCTTCGTGGCCGCCGAGTTCGCCCTGGTCGCGAGCAAGCGGTACCGCCTGGAGCAGGCCGCGGCCGGCGGCGGGCGGGCCGCGCGGGCCGCACTGGACGGCGTACGCGAGCTGTCGCTGATGCTCGCCGGCGCGCAGCTCGGCATCACGCTGTGCACGCTGGGCCTCGGTGCGCTCGCCGAGCCCGCGATCGAGCACCTGGCCAGTCCCGTGCTGCACGCGGTGGGGCTGCCGGAGGCGCCCAGCCACATCGTGGCGCTGGTGTTCGCGCTGGCGCTGGTCACCTTCCTGCACCTGATCGTCGGTGAGATGGCGCCGAAGTCCTGGGCGATCACCGACGCGGAACGCTCGGCCATGTTGCTGGCGCTGCCGTTCCGGGCGTTCGCCCGGGTTTCCCGGCCGGTGCTCAGCGCGCTCAACGCGCTGGCCAACTCGATCCTGCGGCTGGCCCGCGTCAACCCGCAGGACCAGCTGGCGCAGGTGCACGGCCCGGACGAGCTGCGGATGCTGCTGGAGCAGTCCCGGGAGCACGGGCTGCTCGGCGCCGAGCAGCACCAGTTGCTGACCAGCATGCTGGAGTTGCAGGGCACCACGGTGGCCCAGGTGATGGAGCCGTTCTCGACCATGGTGACGGTCTACCGGGGCGACTCCGCCGAGCGGATCGAGCAGGTCAGCCGGGAGAGCGGCCGGTCCCGGCTGGCGGTGCTGGACGCGGCGGGCGACGTCTGCGGTCTGGTGCACGTACGGGAGGCGGTGCGCGCGGTCACCACGGGCCAGCAGGCCGTGGCCGGTGACCTCATGAGCAACGCCTTCATCCTGCCGGCGGAGGCGTCGGTGACCGAGGCGGTCGCCGCCATGCGTGCCCGCCAGTCCCAGCTCGCCCTGGTGCGCAACGGCGGCGGCCCGACCCGGCCGGTCGGCTTCGTGGCGCTGGAGGACCTGTTGGAAGAGGTCATCGGCGAGTTCGACGACGAGACCGACCCGGTGCCCCGCGGCCGCCGGCTGAGGTGACCTCCGGTCCCTGACCGAAACGGACGACTCGGACGAGTGACGCAGCGGACCCCGGCCACCGGTCGGGGTCCGCTGGCATTCGGGCGGTTGAACGGCGACAGCAGAAGCGTCTGGGGCCGTGTGCGCGCCGTCGTAGCGGGAAGGAACCGGGTATGGCCAACCAGCGTGTCAGCACCCCGTTCGACGCCCGATCCACCGCCGCGGAGGTCGTTTCCGGGGTGGACCTCTCCGGCCGCCGGGCCGTGGTCACCGGCGCGGCCGGAGGCATCGGAGTGGAGACCGCACGGGCGCTCGCTCGGGCGGGCGCCGAGGTCACCCTCGCGGTCCGCAACATCGAGGCGGGTCAGCGGGTTGCAGGCGAGCTCGCCGGCGGCGCCGGGCGGGTGACCGCAGCCCCGCTCGACCTCGCCGACCTGGATTCGGTGCGGGCGTTCGTCAGGGGCTGGCAGGGGCCCTTGCACATCCTGATCAACAATGCCGGCGTCATGGCGCCCCCGCTGACCCGCACCCGCCAGGGCTGGGAACTCCAGTTCGCCACCAACCACCTCGGGCACTTCGCACTCGCCACCGGTCTGCACGACGCGCTGGCAACGGCGGGCGACGCCCGCGTGGTCTCGCTCAGCTCCCGCGGGCACCTGACAGCTCCGGTCGATTTCGACGACATCAACTTCGAGCGGCGCCCGTACGACCCATGGGTGGCGTACGGGCAGTCGAAGACGGCCGACGTGCTCTTCGCCGTCGAGGCGGACCGACGGTGGGCGGGGGAGGGGATCAGGGCCAACGCCGTGCACCCGGGCGCCATCCTCGATTCGAACCTGACGCGCTACATGAGCCAGGAGGAGGTCGAGGCGGCGGCGTCGTCGGGTGAGGAGTTCAAGTCGCCGGAGCAGGGGGCCGCCACGAGCGTCCTCGTCGCGACCTGGCCGGGGCTCGCCGGTGTCGGCGGCCGCTACTTCGAGGACTGCGAAGAGGCGTCACTCAACCAGCCGGGCATGAACCGCGGAGTGGCTGCGTACGCGCTCGACCCGGAGGCCGCGGAGCGACTCTGGCGGGCGTCACTGGACCTGCTCGGCGAGGCGTAGCCCTGTCGCCGGCGGGGTGGACGTGGGTGCGAGGTAGGGGGTCCGGTGCGGTTCACGGGGGTGTCGCCGGAGTCCAGTTGGACGGGCCTGACCGTGCACACGGCGCTCACCAACCCGAGCACCAGGCCGGGGTTGCGGCTGCCCGGCCGGGTGACGGTGACCGCCGGCTCGACGGATGTGCCGGTGCGGCACGTCCGGCTCGGCCTGGTGACCACGGCCGAGCCGGACGACCCGTCGGCACCGCGCCGACTGGTGCAGTTCCACGGCGCGGCCCTGTCGGGCGCGTTCGTGCTCCGCGCGGGCCGGGGACGTACCATCCCGTTCCAGTTCCCGGTGCCCTGGGAGACCCCGGTGACCATCTTCGGCGGTGTGCCGCTGCTCAGCCTCCGGATGGGCCTGCGCACGGAGGTCGCGATCGATCCGGCGCTCGACCAGGGTGCGATGGTGCCGGTCTTCGTGCACCCGCTGCCCACGCAGGGACACGTGCTCGCCGCGCTGGACACCCTCGGGTTCACCCTGCGGCAGGCCGGGCTGGTGGACGCGCGGCTGCCCGGCGTGGAGCAGACGCTGCCGCTGCACCAGCGCATCGGATTCTGGGTGGCCCCGCTCTACGCCGGACCGATCACGGAACTCGAGCTGATCTTCGTGGCCAATTCGGCCGGCCTGGAGGTGATCTTCTGGATGGACCGCCGGCTCGCCCTGGCCGGGCTGACCCACCAGAGCATCAGCCGCTTCCGGGCCTGGCATGTCGGCGCCGAGCAGCGGGACTGGGTGGGCATCGTGGACGGCTGGGTGCGGGAGGCGATCAACCGGCACGCGGCGGCTGCCGCGCATGCCGACTGGTCCGCAAAGATCACCGAGTCCGCGCACGTCAGCCGCCCGCCGGACGAGCCGCTCCAGCCGGGTACCGGGCTCGGCGGCACCGCGGGCGGCCCGGGGGTCGGTGGTGGTGGCGGGGGCGGCGACGGCACCTGAGCCGAACCTACGGCGCCCGGCTACCTGCTCGCAGCCGGGCGCCCGACGCGCACCACGCCGGCCGGCCGGCTACATGCTCGCGGTCGCCAGCTTGAGGCTGAAGCCCAGGAACAGGGCGGCGATGCCGGTGGTGGCGCCCGCCGCGAGCCGGCGGCGGCGACGGAACTGTGTGGCCAGGAAGGTGCCCGTGAAGATCAGCGTGGTCAGGTACAGCGCGCTGGTCACCTGCGCGATCAATCCGAGCAGCACGAACGAGAGCGCCGGCCAGTGGTAGGCCGGGTCGACGAACTGGATGAAGAACGAGACGAAGAAGAGGATCGCCTTGGGGTTGAGCAGGCTGATCACCAGCGCCTTGCGGAACGGGCTGCGCATCTCCGCCGGCTCCGCCGCGTCGATCAGCCGCGGCGTGGTCGGGTCGTTGCGGTCGCGCCAGCGCCGCCACGCCCCGCGCAGCATGGTCAGACCCATGTAGCCGAGGTACGCGGCGCCCGCGTACTTGATCACGAGGAAGAGCGGGGGGTACGCCTTGAGCAGGGACGCCACCCCGGCGGCGGAGAGGAACATCAGCACCCCGTCGCCGAGGAAGACCCCGCCGGCGGCCCGGTAGCCCGCCGCCACGCCGCGCTTGGCGGCGGTGGAGAGCACGAACAGTGAGTTGGGCCCGGGCAGCAGGATGATGGCGACGGTGCCCAGCACGTACGTTCCGATGTCGGTGATCCCCAGCACGCCGGCCATCATCACGCCGCCGGCACCGTCCGGCGAAGCCTTTCCCGCAGCGCCTGCTGTGCGTTCGGCCACGCCTCGACGGTCAGGGCGTACTGCACGGTGTCCCGCCACGAGCCGTCCGGGCGCCGTCGGTGCATCCGCAGCACCCCCTCGCGGGTCGCGCCGAGCCGTTCGATGGCCCGCTGGGAGCGCTCGTTGCGGATGTCGGTGTGCCAGACCACCCGGACCGCGCCCAGGTCCTCGAAGGCGCGGGTGAGCAGCAGCAGTTTCGCCTCGGTGTTGATCCCCGTACGCCACCAGGGCCGCCCGAGCCAGGTGTAGCCGATCGCCACCGACCGGCGCTGCGGGTCCACCTCGTAGTAGGAGGTGCTGCCGACCACCGCGCCGGTGACCGCGCAACGCTGCACCCAGGGCACCCGCTCGCCGCGGTCGTGGGCGGCCAGCGCTTCGGTGATCACCGCGGCCGTGGCCGGGGCGTCGGCCGGCAGGGGACGCCACAGGTGCCGCCAGACCTCCGCGTCGGCGGTGGCGGCGTGCAGTTCGTCGGTGTGCGCGAGGGCGAGCGGTTCGAGCACCACGTGCTCACCGCCCAGGACCGCCGGGTCGAGCCAGGGCGAGCGCTTCGGGCGCAGGTACGCCGGGATCGGGGCGGTCACGCCGGCGTCCGTCTCGGGTCGGCCCCGGGTGAGCCGCAGCGGCACCACCCCGGCCCAGTGCGGCAGGTCGAGGTCGGCTTCCTCGTCGCCTACGCCACTGGCGCGGCCGCGCAGCGAGACCTCGTGCAGCGGCAGCGCCAGCACGGCGGTCTCGGCCAGCTCCTTGCGGTTCGGCGGGCGGCTGTCCGCGCTGCGTCCGGCGGCGACCTTCTCCACCAGAGCTGTCATCACGTCGGCCTTCTCCCGTTCGTCGGTCACCAGTCGGGCGGTGCCGTGCGCGACCACCGACCGGTAGTTGGCGCTGTGGTGGAACTGGGCCCGGGCGTAGATCAGCGCGTCGAGCAGGGTGACCGCCACGGCGACCGGCAAACCGTCGCCTCGGGCGGCGAGCAGCGGCCGGCTGCCGGTGGAGCCGTGCAGGTAGAGCGTGTCGCCGACGCGTACGTGCATGGTCGGCAGGACCCGTGGCTCGCCGTCCACGGTGAACCCGAGCACGCAGTGGTGCGCCTCGTCCAGCACCGCGTGCACGGCCGCCCGGTCGTAGCTCATCCGGTCGCGGGGGCGCTTCGCGGTCGTCCGCTCGGTCCGGGGGTAGGTGGTCGGGTCGATTCCGGGGGTGGCCATCGCGTCCGCCTTTGTTCTAGTACAATATCTAAATTGTGTCAGCACGCTATCAGGTCACTGGGGCGACGGCCGCCGAGATTTCGGCCAGCATCGAGTCCGGCATCCGCACCGCCGCCCTGCCGCCCGGCGCCGCGCTACCGCCGGTCCGCGCCCTCGCCGCCGAGCTGGCCGTCAGCCCGGCCACCGTCGCCCGCGCCTACCAGGAGCTCCGCCAGCGTGGGCTGGTCGCCACCGCCGGCCGGCACGGCACCCGGGTCCGGCCGCGCCCGCCGGTGGCGGCCCGCCGCTCGGCGCTGCGTCCGCCGCCCGCACCCGGTCTGCGCGACCTCTCCGCCGGCGAGCCCGACCCGTCCCTGCTCCCGTCGCTCGGCCCCCACCTGGCCGCCCTCGCCGTCGACGCCGGACCTCCGATCGGCTACTCGGGCGGCGGGGTGCTCCCCGAGCTGGCCGAGGCGGCCCGCGCCCGGCTGGCCGGCGACGGCGTACCGGCCGGGGAGCTGACCCTCACCGGCGGCGCGCTCGACGGCATCGAACGGCTGCTCGGCGCTCACCTGCGCCCCGGCGACGCGGTCGCGGTGGAGGACCCGGGCTGGGCCAACCTGCTCGACCTGATCGCCGCGCTGGGGCTACGCCCGGTCGGCGTACCGGTCGACGACGAGGGGCCGATGGTGGCCGGGGTGTCGGCCGCGCTCGAGGCCGGAGCCCGCGCCCTGGTCGTGACCAGCCGCGCACAGAACCCGACCGGCGCCGCGGTCTCCGCCGCCCGCGCGGCGGCGCTGCGGGAGCTCCTCGCCGATCGGCCGGACCTGCTGCTGATCGAGGACGACCACGCCGCCGAACTCGCCCGCGTACCGCTGCACCCGCTGGCCGGGGCGACCGGAAGCTGGGCGTTCCTCCGCTCGGCCAGCAAGCCCTTCGGCCCGGACCTGCGGATCGCGGTGCTGGTGGGCGACGAGACCACCGTGGCCCGGGTGGCCGGTCGGGCCCGGGTCGGCGCCGGCTGGGTCTCCACCGTGCTGCAACGGCTGCTGCTCGCGCTCTGGCGCGACCCGGCCGTCGCCGAACTGGTCGACCGCGCGGCGGAGAGCTACGAGCGGCGGCGGTCCGCACTGCGCGGCGCGCTCGCCGAGCGTGGGCTGGACGCACGGGGCCACAGCGGTATCAACGTCTGGCTGCCGGTTCCGGACGAGACCAGCGCGGTGACCGCGCTGCGTGACGCCGGGTGGTCGGTCGCCCCCGGTGCGCTGTACCGGATCGCCGCCGAACCGGGCCTGCGGATCACGGTCAGCTCGCTCGCCGACGCCGACATCGCTCCGCTCGCCGACACGCTGGCCCGGGCCGTCCGACCGCCGTACCCGGGAGGCTTCGCCGCTTGAGGCGTGCCGGGCCGATCCGGGCCGGCCGTGCGACCGCGTCCCTGCCGCACCCGGACTCGGGGCCCGGTGCGGCTGCGGAGTCGGCGCGTGGGCACGGACTCGGGGCCCGGTGCGGCTGCGGAGTCGGCGCGTGGGCGTCCGGCGCGGGGGCGGCGTACCCGGTATCGATCCCCGAACGGGTATAACAGTCCGCATGGCCGAGCAGACCGCGAACGCTCCCGGCGCCCAACGGTTCATCCCGCCGGAGGCGGACACCATCGACGAACTGCGCGCGGCGGCTGCTGGCTGCCGCGGCTGCGAGCTGTACCGGGACGCGTCGCAGACCGTCTTCGGGCGGGGCGACGAGAGCGCCCGGGTGGTGTTCGTGGGTGAGCAGCCCGGCGACATGGAGGACCAGAAGGGCCTGCCTTTCGTGGGTCCGGCCGGCCGGCTGCTCCGCCGGGCGGTCGACGACGCCGGCCTCGATCCCGGCTCGATCTACCTCACGAACACCGTGAAACACTTCCGCTTCTCGCTGCGCGGGAAACGGCGCATCCACCAGACGCCGGACCAGGTGCACATCACCGCCTGCCGGCCCTGGCTGGTCGCGGAGTTCGCCCGTCTGCGTCCGGAGGTCGTCGTGGTGCTCGGCGCCACCGCGGCCAAGGCGCTGCTCGGTCCGGCGTTCCGGGTCACCCGGCAGCGCGGCGAGCTGCTGCCCTGGCCGGCCTCCGCTCAGCACCCGGAGGACTTCCAGCGCGTGCCGGTGGACAGCGCCGGGAAGCTGGCCGACACTCCACCGGCCCAGTTGCTCGCCACCATCCACCCGTCGGCGGTGCTGCGCGCCGACGACCAGGACAAGGCGTACGAGGGGCTGGTCGCCGACCTCACCGTCGCCGCCCGCACCCTCGGCTGACCCCCTCGCGCCGCCGGGCCGGGCCAGCGCGTTGATCATGAAGTTATTGTCCCGACACGCCGGGTCGACGCACAACAACTTCATGATCAACAGGGCTGGGTGGCGGACGGGTGCGCGAGTATGAAGGCCCTCGGTACCCCTGCCCGCGAGGAGCTGCATGGCCACCGAACTGACCGCGCCGACGCCGGTGCGTCCGGACGTCGCGCCGATCCAGCGGCGCACCCTGCGCCTGCTCTTCGGCACCCAGATCGTCGGCGGAATCGGTGTCACCATCGGCATCTCGGTGGGGGCACTGCTCGCCGCGCGGGTCGCCGGCACCGCGCTGGCCGGTCTGGCGCAGAGCGCCTCCGTGGTCGGTGGGGCGCTGCTCGCGGTTCCGGTCACCCGGATCATGAACGGGCACGGCCGCCGGCCCGGGCTCGCGGTCGCGTACCTGGCCGGTGCCGTCGGGGCGGTGCTGGTCGTGCTCGCCACGGTCACCGACTTCGTGCCGCTGCTCTTCCTCGGCATGCTGTTCTTCGGTGGCGGCACCGCCGCCAACCTCCAGGCCCGCTACACGGCCGTGGATCTCGCCGAGCCGGCTCGGCGGGGCCGCCAGCTCTCGTTGATCGTCTGGGCCACCACGATCGGCGCGGTGGCCGCTCCGAACTTCGCCGACCTGGCCGACCACGCCACCACCGGTTGGGGTCTGCCGCCGCTGGCCGGGCCGTTCGCGTTCAGCGCTGCCGCGTTCGTGCTCGCCGCCGGCGTACTGCTGGCGCTGCTGCGGCCCGACCCGCTGCTGACCGCGCGCCGGCTGGCGGCACCCGCCGCGCCGGTGGCGCCCGCCGCCGCCTCCGAGGTCACCCCACCGGCCGGGGCCGTCACCCCACCGGCCACGACCGCCCGGCGCGGAGCCGGGATGCGCGCGGCCTGGCAGGTGGTACGCGGGCTGCCCGCCGCCCGGCTCGGCATCGCCGCGGTGGCGGTGGGCCACATGGTGATGGTGGCGGTCATGTCGATGACCCCGGTGCGACTCGGTGAGTCGCACGGCGACGCGGACGTGCTGCGGGTGGTCGGCATCGTGCTGAGCCTGCACATCGCGGGCATGTACGCGCTCTCCCCGGTGGTGGGTTGGCTCACCGACCGGCTCGGCCGGCGGGCGGTGATCCTCCTCGGCGTCGTGCTGCTGCTCGCCGCGTGCGCGGTCGCCGGGACCGCCGGGCACCACACGCCCCGGCTCTCGATCGGCCTGGTCCTGCTCGGGCTGGGCTGGTCCGGCACCATGGTGGCGGGCTCCACGCTGCTCTCGGAGTCGGTGCCGGCGGTCGTCCGTCCGAGCGTGCAGGGCTTCTCCGACCTGACGATGGGGCTGGCCGGCGCGGTGGCCGCGGCGGCCAGCGGGTTTGTCATGCGGGCCGCCGGTTATCCGGTCCTCACCCTGCTCGCCGCGGTCGCCACCGTGCCCCTGGTGGCGCTAGCGTTGCGGCCGGTGCCGGCGGGGGCACCGGACGAGGAGGACTGATCACGTGCGGCTGACCGACTTCTGGGCGCGGCTGGAGGAGGCCTTCGGCCCCGGCTACGCGGCCAGCATCGCCAGCGACCAGGTGCTCGCCCAGCTCGGTGGACGGACCATCGAGCAGGCCCTCGCCGCGGGTGAGGAGACGCATGTGGTGTGGCGGGCGGTCTGCGCGGCCTATCCCGACCGGGTGCCGGCACGGCTACGCTGAGCAGCGGTTTCCGCCGATCCGCGTGTCGCTTGCCTAGTCGTACACCTGTTCGGCTATTGTCCACAGCGGGGTGCTCGTCCACAGCTCGCGGCCCGTCGGCTGGTTTTCTGTCGGACCCAGCGCCTAGCGTGTCCGCGTGACGCGAAGCTCAGCAAAGACGCCGGCGAAGGCAGGGGTGGCAACGATGGTGGCAGCGCCTGACCGGGAGAAGGCACTCGACCTTGCTCTCGCTCAGATCGACAAGCAGTTCGGCAAGGGCTCGGTGATGCGTCTGGGGGAGCGGCCGGTCATCCAGACCGCTGTGATCCCGACCGGCTCCATCGCGCTCGACGTGGCGCTCGGCGTGGGCGGCCTGCCGCGTGGCCGGGTCATCGAGATCTACGGCCCGGAGTCCAGCGGTAAGACCACTGTCGCCCTGCACGCGGTGGCCAACGCCCAGCGGGCCGGCGGCATCGCCGGCTTCATCGACGCGGAGCACGCGCTCGACCCGGAGTACGCGAAGGCCCTCGGTGTCGACACCGATGCGCTGCTCGTGTCCCAGCCCGACACCGGTGAGCAGGCGCTCGAGATCGCCGACATGCTGGTCCGCTCGGGCGCGCTCGACATCATCGTGATCGACTCGGTGGCCGCGCTGGTGCCGCGTGCCGAGATCGAGGGCGAGATGGGCGACAGCCACGTCGGCCTCCAGGCCCGGCTCATGAGCCAGGCGCTGCGAAAGATCACCGGTGTGCTCAACAACACCGGCACCACGGCGATCTTCATCAACCAGCTTCGCGAGAAGATCGGTGTGATGTTCGGCAGCCCGGAGACCACCACCGGTGGTCGGGCGCTGAAGTTCTACGCCTCGGTCCGGCTCGACGTCCGCCGCATCGAGAGCCTCAAGGACGGCACCGACGTGGTCGGTAACCGGACCCGGGTCAAGGTCGTGAAGAACAAGGTCGCCGCGCCGTTCAAGCAGGCCGAGTTCGACATCATGTACGGCAAGGGCATCTCCCGTGAGGGCTCGCTGATCGACGTGGGCGTGGAGCAGGGGATCATTCGCAAGTCCGGCGCCTGGTACACGTACGACGGTGACCAGCTCGGCCAGGGCAAGGAGAAGGCTCGCGAGTTCCTCCGCGAGAACCCGGACGTGGCCGCCGAGATCGAGAAGAAGATCCTGGAGAAGCTCGGCGTCGGGGTTGCCGGGAGCGACGCGGCGGGCGGCCCCGAGCTGCCGCCGGTCGACTTCTGATCTGACCTGTGGCAGGACGACGAGCCCGCGCGGGGCGAGGCTGGGATGCCAGCCCACCCCGCTCGGGCGATGCCACCACGCCTCGCCCTCGCCGTGGGCGCCGGGCGAGGGCCGAGGAGCCTGACCTGGCGGAGGCCACCACCCCCGTCCCGCCCCGGGACGAGGCCGAGATGGCCCGGGAGATCTGCCTGCGGCAGCTCGCCGTGCGACCACGTACCCGCGCCGAGCTGGCCGGTGCCCTGGCGAAACGGGGCATCTCCGAGGAGGTGGCCGCTCAGGTCCTCGACCGCTACGACGAGGTCGGCATCATCGACGACGCCGCGTTCGCCCGGGCCTGGGTGAGCAGCCGGCACACCGGGCGTGGCCTGGCCCGGCGGGCGCTCGCCAACGAGTTGCGGCAGCGCGGCGTCGACGGCGACGTCGCGAGCGAGGCGCTCGGTGAGCTCAGCGAGGAGACCGAGGAGGAGACCGCGCGGGCGCTGGTCGAGCGGAAGCTACGTACCGCCCGGGGCGAGCCGGACGCGGTCTTCCGTCGGCTGGTGGGGATGCTGGCCCGCAAGGGCTACCCGCCGGGGGTGGCGATCCGAGCGGTGAAGGACGCCCTCGCCGCCCAGAGCGCCGAGGCCGCCGAGTTCGCCGAGCAGATCGACGCGGACGCCCTGGCCGAGGCGGAGAGCGAGATCGAGCGCGACGGCCGGTCGGCTGACTGACCGGCCGTCCACGGCCACGTCTCCGGTTCCTCGGCCCGGCCGGTCTCCGGTTCCCTGGCGCGGTCCGTTTCCGGTCCTTGGCGAAGGCAGCTCCGTCCTCGGTCTGGCCGGTCTCCGGTCCCTCGGCGTGACCGTCTCCGGTTCCGCGGCGTGACCGTCTCCGGTTCCTCGGTCCGACCGGTTTCCGTCCCTCGGCGTGGTCCGTTTCCGGCCCTCGGTCCGGCCGGTTCCGCTCCCTCGGCGCGGTCCCGTTTTCGGTCCTTGGCGGGTCGGTCCGCGGTCCTCGGCCTGGCCCGTGCCTGTCGGGGGCATCTGGCCGGCCGGGTCGGACGTGCCACGATCAACTCGAGGTCAATGAAGTCGGGGTATCAGCCGAGCTGGAATGCCCCGACTTCATGGAAGTCGGGTGGAACAACGATCGCCGATCCCGGTCGTCGCGGCGTTTGTCCGCCTGTGTCCGCACAGGCAGCAGCGCTGGGTGACGACGCAACTTCTCTCCGTTCGGGGGGTTTGATCATGAGTTCTTGACCAGAGCACCCTTGGAGACCTAGCCTCGCCATACAGGCTCACATTGCCCGACCAGCGCAGGCTAAGCGCACAACATAGATCGCGTAACAGAACAGCAACGCTTTGGTCGGCTCGCCGGCCTGATACGCCAGCTCCGGACAGGCCGGTCCGGGGCTGACGCGACAACTGCACTCTCCACCGACGGTGCCTGCGGGCACCGCCGGTGGAGGAACCTACCCACGGCCAGTCGCTCCGGTCGGGCGTCCAGAGCCGCAGGAGCGTGCCTCCGGCACGGTTGCTGCGGCGCCGACGTTCAGGGGAGGCGGCCATGGCGGGACGGCACAGGTTGACCGGTGGTCCGCGCGGAGTCCCCGCATGAGCGCCTTCGACACGGTGCTCCTCGTCCTGGTCCTGATCCTGATCCTCGTGGTCATCGGCGCGCTGGCGATCGGTCTGCGGACACTGCGCGGGATGCGCAGCACCCCCACGGCGGACCCGGCCTTCATCGCCGAGAAGGATCGGCAGGAGCAGTCCCTCGCCGCGTTACGCAGCGCGGCTGACGAGGCGAACAGCACCATCGACGTGGCGAAGTCCGCAGCCGCGGCGGCGCGGGCCGAGGCCGCCGCGGCGAAGGCGGAGGCGAAGGCGGCCCGGGCGGAGGCCCGCCGGGTGCTCGACGATGCCCGCGCCGAGGCCGACACGGTCCTGGAGCGCGCACACAAGCAGGCCGAAGCCGACGCGGAGCAGTTGCGTACGGCCGCTCGGCGCGGCGGTGAGCGCGAGGTGGCGGTACTCGCCGCGACCACCCGCGAGCAGGCCGCCGAGGTGGACCGGCGGGCAGCCCGGATGGACGAGCGGGAGCGCCTGCACACCGAGGAGGTCGAGCGGCTCGCCGAGCGCGAACGGCAACTGAGCGCCGCGAGCGCCGCGCTGGCCGCTCGGTCGGCCGCACTCGACCAGCGGGAGGCCGAGCTGGCCGAGGCGGAGATTCGGCGTCGGTGCGAACTGGAGCGGGTCGCCGGGCTGACCGCCGAGGCCGCCCGGGCGGAGCTGATCGAGGCGATCGAGGGGCAGGCCAAGCGGGAAGCGGCGCTGCTGGTCCGCGACATCGAGGCCGAGGCACGCGGTACCGCCGAGCAGCGGGCCCGCCACATCGTGGTCGATGCGATCCAGCGGGTGGCCAGCGAGCAGACCGCGGAGAGCGTGGTCAGCGTGCTGCATCTGCCCGGAGACGAGATGAAGGGCCGGATCATCGGCCGGGAGGGGCGCAACATCCGTGCCTTCGAGTCGGTGACCGGGGTCAACCTGATCATCGACGACACCCCCGAGGCGGTGCTGCTCTCCTGCTTCGACCCGGTCCGCCGCGAGGTCGGGCGGCTCACCCTGGAGAAGCTGGTGCTGGACGGGCGGATCCACCCGCACCGGATCGAGGAGGTCTACGACCTGGCCCGGCAGGAGGTCGAGCAGCTCTGCCGGCGGGCCGCCGAGGACGCGCTCGTCGAGGTCGGCATCACCGAGATCCACCCCGAGCTGATCACCCTGTTGGGCCGGTTGCGCTACCGGACGTCGTACGGGCAGAACGTGCTCAAGCACCTCGTCGAGACCGCCCACATCGCCGGCGTGATGGCCGCCGAGCTGCGTCTGGACGTGCCCCTGATCAAGCGGTCCGCGTTCCTGCACGACATCGGCAAGGCACTCACCCACGAGGTGGAGGGCAGCCACGCCATCATCGGCGCCGATCTGGCCCGCAAGTACGGCGAGAGCGAAGAGGTGGTGCACGCGATCGAGGCGCACCACAACGAGGTGCCGCCGCAGACCGTCGAGGCCGTCCTCACCCAGGCCTCCGACGCCTGTTCCGGCGGTCGGCCGGGCGCCCGGCGGGAGAGCCTGGAGGCGTACGTCAAGCGCCTGGAGCGGATCGAGGAGATCGCCGGTGGCAAGGGCGGCGTGGAGAAGGTCTTCGCCATGCAGGCCGGCCGGGAGATCCGGGTGATGGTCAAGCCGGAGCACGTGGACGACATCGGTGCCGCGGTGCTGGCTCGGGACGTGGCCAAGCAGATCGAGGAGGAGTTGACGTACCCCGGTCAGATCCGGGTGACGGTGGTCCGCGAGTCGCGGGTCACCGAGATCGCCCGTTGACCGGTTTCGCGCTGGAGCGCCCGCCGCCTAGGCGGCGGGCGGACCGCAGGGCGAGTGCCGTGCAGCTCACCGCGATGGCCAGACAGAGGAACAGGAGCGGGTTGACGTACGCGGGAACCAGCTCCGTGGTGGTGCCGTCCGCGTAGCGGCAGAGGTGCCGCAGTGGCAGCCAGTCGGCGCTGGTCGCGGTGGAGTCCAACGGCTTGGCGGGGCAGTACACGCTGGTGGCACGCAGGTCGAGGAAGTGCCCCGCCCACAGTCCGTGCAGATAGACGGCGACGGCCGCGGACGGCGCCACGACCGTCCCGACGACGACCCGGACAACGTTGTTCATCGATCGTGAGTCTGCCTTGTCGACGCCGTTCCGCGACACGACACGGGGGTCGGGAGCAGATGGCCGAAGGGCCGCCCCGAATCGTCGGGGCGGCCCTTCGTGGTCGTTGCGGCAGGGCTCAGACGCCGCCGCCCATGCCGCCGCCCTCGGCCTGCGACATGAGCGCCGCCGGGGGAGGGTTCTGGGCCGGGGTGCCCGCCGTCTTCCGGCCCCGCGAGAGCCGGCGCTGGACGTACTGGGCCAGCTTCGACAGCGTGTAGTTGACGACGATGAACATCACCGCGATCACCACGTACACCTGGATGGGGTTGTCCAGCGCGCCGATGATCTGCTTGCCGATGCTCAGGGTCTCCTCATAGCTGATGATGAAGCCGAGCGAGGTGTCCTTGAGTACCACGACCAGCTGGCTGATCAGCGCCGGCAGCATGATCCGGAACGCCTGCGGCAGCAGGATCATCCGGGTGGTCTGCCACGGGGCGAGCCCGATCGCCGCGGCGGCCTCGGACTGCCCGCCCGGCAGACCCTCCATGCCGGAGCGGAGGATCTCCGCGATGACCACCGAGTTGTAGATGGTCAGGCCGATGACCAGGTACCAGAGCGTGTCGAACGTGACGCCGAACTCGGGAAAGCCGCGGGCGACGAAGAAGATCGTGATCACCACGGGCAGGCCGCGGAACACCTCGACGCAGATCCGGGTGACCGCGGAGAGCAACCAGGTCAGCCCGCGCAGCAGGTACGACACGGGGGTGGCCAGCCCGGTGAAGCGGCGCTGGGCGAGGCTCTTGAGCTGAATCCGCAGCATCGCCAGCAGGGTGCCGACCACCAGCGACGAGAGGATGGCCAGCGCGGCGGCCATCAGAGTGTTCTTGAAGCCGGTGCCGATCCGTTCCCACACCAGCGAGAAGTTCTCGTCGGAGGGGTCGACCAGCGGTCCCCAGAGGTCCAGCGAGAACTGTCCCTTGTCGTCCAGCGGCTGGTAGATCAGGAAGTACGCGCCGACCAGCAGCAGCACGGTGGCGACCAGGCTGCTGATCAGGGTGACCCGGCGCTGCCGTGGACCGGGGACGTCGTAGAGGACGCTCTGCTGGCTCATCGGGCCACCGCCTGTCGCTTCTCGATCCGGTCGAGGAGAGCGCCGAGGGGAACGGTCATGATCAGGTAGCCGATCGAGATGCCGATGGCGACCGGCACGAACGCGTAGCCCTCGGCCGAGGTGAGCTGGTCGGCGGTCTGGGACAGGTCACCGACCACGCCGAAGAAGCCGACCAGGGCGGAGTTCTTGATCATCGCGATGATCACGGAACCGAGTGGCACGATCGAGGCCTTCCAGGACTGCGGCAGCACCACGTAGCGCAGGTTCTGGCCGAAGGTGAGTCCCAGTGACCGGGCGGCCTCGGCCTGTCCGGGCGGTACGGCGTTGACGCCCGAGCGCAGCGCCTCGCAGACGAACGCCGCGGTGTAGAGCACCAGGGCGATCAGCGCGAAGCGGAAGTAGGGCAGGTCGGTGCCGAGCCGGTTGAAGATCGCGTCGAGCCCGGGGATCCGCAGGAAGTCCGCGTTGGAACCCAGCGCCGGCAGGCCGAAGGCGGCGAAGAACATGACCACGGTGAGCGGCATGTTCCGGAAGATGTTGACGTACGCGGTGCCGACGGCCCGCAAGGGCGGTACGGGCGAGATGCGTAGCACCGCCACGATGGCGCCCAGGATCAGGGCGCCGATCGCGGCGAGTACGCAGATCTGGAGGGTGAGCCAGAAGCCCCCCGCGAAGACGTCGAACTTGTCGATGAGCACACTCACGGGTCGGACTTCCTCCCCACCCTCCGGATCAACGGGTCAGATCAGTAACGGTTCACGGCCGGCGGGTTGCCCAGCTCGGCACCGAACTTGCCGGCGGTGTCGTCCCAGGCCTTCTTCCAGCTGCCGTCGCTGTACGCCTTCTCCAACGTGTCGTTGATGAAGTTGCGGAAGTCGGTGTCGTCCTTCTTCACGCCGATGCCGTACGGCTCCTTGGTGAAGTTGGCACCGGCCAGCTTGAACGACGCCTCGTCCTTGGCGATGTAGCCGAGCAGGATCACGTTGTCGGTGGTCACCGCGTCCACCTGGCCGCCCTTGAGGGCGTCCCGGCACTTGTCGTACGTGTCGAAGAGCACCAGCTGGGTGGCGACGTCCTTGACGTGCTTCTTGATCTCCTCGGCCGGCGTGGAGCCGGTGACCGAGCAGACCTTCTTGGTGCCGTCCGCGAAGGAGTCCGGCCCGGTGATGGCGGTGTCGTTCTTCTTCACCATGATGTTCTGGCCGGCCTCGTAGTACGGCCCGGCGAACGCGATGCGCTCCTTGCGCTTGTCGTTGATGGTGTAGGTCGCCGCGACCAGGTCGACGGTGCCGTTGACGAGCACGTCCTCGCGGACCTTCGAGGGGGCCTCGACCCACTCGATCTTGTCCTCGGGGATGCCGAGCTCCTTGACGATGATCTTCGCGACCTCGACGTCGAAGCCCTCCGGCTTGCCCGACAGGCCCTTCTGTCCGAAGCCGGGCTGGTCGAACTTGGTGCCGATCTTGATGGCCTGGGCCTTGTTGAGCCGCTCCATCGTGCTGCCGGCCGCGAACGACTTGCTCTCGCCGCCGCTGCCGGTGCCCTCGTCGGACCCGTTGTCGCCACAGGCAGCCAGCCCGAGGGCGAGGGTCGCGGCCGCCGCGACCGCCGCCACGCGCTTCATACGCATACTCTTCTCCTTCTTCGACGAAGCCCGCCGGGGGATGGCGCGCTCCTGGGTGGACGCCTAGTGCGTGAGGATCTTGGAGAGGAAGTCCTTGGCCCGCTCGCTGCGCGGGTTGGCGAAGAACTCGGCCGGCGGAGCATCCTCCACCAGTTGGCCGTCGGCCATGAAGATGACCCTGTTGGCCGCGTGCCGCGCGAAGCCCATCTCGTGGGTGACCACGACCATCGTCATGCCGTCACTCGCCAGCGAGGTCATCACGTCCAGCACCTCGCCGACCATCTCCGGGTCCAGTGCGCTGGTGGGCTCGTCGAAGAGCATCGCCTTGGGCTGCATGGCCAGCGCGCGGGCGATCGCGGCCCGCTGCTGCTGGCCGCCGGAGAGCTGGGCCGGGAACTTGTCGGCCTGGTTGGCGATGCCGACCCGGTCGAGCAGCGTCATGGCGCGTTCCCGTGCCGCGGCCGGCTTCTCCTTGCGGACCTTGACCGGGCCGAGGGTCACGTTCTCGAGGATGGTCTTGTGCGCGAAGAGGTTGAACGACTGGAAGACCATGCCGACCTCACTGCGCAGCCTGGCGAGGGCCTTGCCCTCCGCCGGCAGCGGCTGCCCGTCGAAGGTGATGGTGCCGGAGTTGATCGGTTCCAGCCGGTTGATGGTCCGGCACAACGTCGACTTGCCGGAGCCGGACGGGCCGATCACCACGACCACCTCGCCGCGGCCGACCGAGAGCGAGACGTCGTCGAGCACGTGCAACGGCCCGAACCACTTGTTGACCGAGTCCAGCACGATGAGCGGTTCGCCCGTCGTCACGTCGTCCACCGTCCCTGTCGTCTCCCACTCGGGGCCGGTTGACCCCTGGTTGGGCAACTGTAGGCGGCCAGTTGTGGCAGGACGCAACCCAGTTGGTCACGGAGCGGTAACACCCACCGGGGCGGGTGTCGAGTGTCCGGTTTCGACCGGGCGACTTGTCCGGTGACGGTAGCGGGTGACCTTTCCGTGCGGCGAACATGTGGGGATGACAGAACCGGTACGGCTGACCCGGTACGCCCGGGGCGGCGGTTGCGCATGCAAGATCCCACCCGGTGAGCTCGAGTTGATGGTGGCGGGCCTCGGCCCGGCGACCGGGACCACCGATCTGCTGGTCGGGCTGGACCACGGCGACGACGCCGCGGTGGTCCGCCTCGACGAGCGGACGGGCCTGGTCGCCACCGCCGATTTCTTCACCCCGGTCGTCGACGACGCCTACGACTGGGGGCGCATCGCGGCGGCGAACGCGCTATCCGATGTGTACGCGATGGGGGGCACCCCGCTGGTCGCGTTGAACCTGCTCTGCTGGCCCCGGGACGTACTGCCGATGGAGCTGGCCCGCGAGGTGCTGCGCGGCGGACAGGACGTGGCCCGCGAGGCCGGTTGTCATCTCGCCGGCGGGCACAGCGTCGACGACGACGGCCCGAAGTACGGGCTGGCGGTCACCGGGGTGGTCCGGCCGGAAGAGCTGATCACACTGGAGGCGGGCCGACCGGGGCAACCGCTGTCGCTGACCAAGCCGCTCGGCGTCGGGGTGCTGAACACCCGGCACAAGGCCACCGGCGAGGTGTTCGGCGAGGCGGTGGCCTCGATGAGCACGCTGAACCGGGACGCGGCCCGGGCCGCGGTCGCCGCCGGGATCCGCTGCGGTACCGACGTGACCGGCTTCGGTCTGCTCGGGCACGCGTCGAAACTGGCCCGGGCCAGCGGCCTCACGGTGGCGATCGACGCCGCTCGGGTGCCCTACCTGGCGGGTGCCCGCGAGGCGGTACGGGACGGGTACGTCAGCGGCGGTAGCCGTCGCAACCTGGACTGGGTGACCCCGTGGACGGACTTCGGCGCGGCGGGGGAGCAGGAGCGGCTGCTGCTGGCCGACGCGCAGACCTCGGGCGGCCTGTTGGTGGCCGGGGAGCTGCCCGGCGCTCCGGTGGTCGGTGAGCTCCTGCCACGTGGTGAGCACATGGTCGTCGTCCGTTGAGTCCTGTCGCCGGTTCGGACGGCCTCGGTCCGGTGCCGCCCGGCCCGGTGCGGCGGAGCGGAATGCGGCACCGTACCCGATAAACTGTCATCTTCCCGCCACCTTGAGCTATGGGCCGGGAGGATTTTTTGCCCGGTTTGGTCACAGACCGGTAACTTGCCCCCGGCTGAGGGCAAATGCACCGCACCATCGTCAGTAAGGCCCGATCCGGAGGCCGGTGGGACGAACGCAGCGAGGAGGCGGCATGACCGAGCTGTGGAACTGGAGAATCGACCAGGTACGACCCGTGGAGGTCTACCCGGCGCTGGCGGAGGCGCTCGGTCGGGTGGTGATGCCCCTGGCGATCGCCGACCCGGCCCGACTGCCGACGTACGCGGTGATCAGCGACGTCTGGCAGGCGCCGGGCGAGTTCGCCACGATCGTGGACTGCTACGGGGTGCCCGAGCGGCTCTCCGAGCACGCCAGCATCGCGGCGCTGGCCCGGCTGTTGGATCGCAACTGCGTACTGCGTGACGACACCCTCGACGCCGGTCGGCACCTGCTCGTCGCGCCCGACGGCACGATCCGCCCGGTGCACTTCGACGTCCGGGAGACCGATGACGGCGAGGTGCTCGGCAATCAGCGCCTCTGCACCGACGCCGACCCCGCCTGCCGTGGCTGGTCGCAGTGTCACCGTTCACGGTGGGCCCCCGACACGGTCGCCCCGGCACTCGCGGCGGCCTGACGGCCGGGCGGGTTCGGCGGTTCCCGGCAGGGGTGGGTCCAGGGTGGGGCCGGCGGCCGACACGACGCCGGCCCGCCCGGACCGCTCTGGCCCGGACCGGTCTAGACCAAGCCGCTCTGGACCGGAGGCTCAGGAACGGGCCGCTCAGGACCGGACCGTGGGGGCGGCCCCGCTTGATCGTCCGCCGCGCACCACGAGCTGGTCGAGCAGGGTGGCGGTGGCGGCGGCGACGGCCGCGACCGCAGCGTGGAAGGCCTCCGCGTTGTGCGGAGCCGGGGTCCGGAAGCCCGAGATCTTCCGGACGTACTGCAACGCGGCGGCGTCGATGTCCGCAGGCGTCACCTCCGGGACGTACGGCTCCCGCAGGGTCTTGATGCTCCGGCACATGCTCTGCTCCTCTTTCTGCGACCGGGGTCGCCACAGGTGGTACCCGGTGTGGCACCGACGGTGACAAGCGGTCGAGACTTGTCTATTCTGGTCACGGATCAGAGCCCTTCGAGCCATGCTGCCGCTCGCGCCGTCGCGCCCCGGGCCCCCGGAGACTCATTGTGGACCAGACAGCCCCTCGTCACAGCCCACCGTCCATCGACGTCCTGACGCGTAGCCTGCGGACACCGCTCGGTCGGGTGGCCACCGAGCACCCCGAGGCGCTCGCGCTCGTCCGGCGGCGCGTCCTGCCGGGCGACAGCACCCCACCGGGCACCGTGCCCGTCGCCGCATTCAACTCGTCCATCTGAGGTATGGCGTGTCGGTGCGGTGCCGCCGGCCCGGCTGCGCCCTGCCGGCCGATCAGCCAGTACGTCCTCAAGGTGCACAGCCGGTGTGACCTGAGCTGCGACCACTGCTACGTCTACCAGGAGGCGGACCAGACCTGGCGGGCCAGGCCGGTGCGGATGGCCCCATCGACCGTCCGGGCCGCCGCCATCCGGATCACCGAGCACGCCCGGGCACACGATCTCCCCGTCGTGCACGTGGTGCTGCACGGCGGCGAGCCACTGCTGCTCGGTCCGGCGGGGCTGCGCGAGGTACTTGCCGAGCTGCGCGCCGCACTGACCCCTGACGTCGTGCTCGACCTGCGGATGCAGACCAACGGTGTGCTGCTCGACGAGGAACTGTGCCGCCTGCTGGCGGCGTACGAAGTGAAGGTCGGGGTGTCGCTCGACGGTGACCGTGCGGCCAACGACCGGCATCGGATCTTCGCGCACGGCGGCAGCAGCCATGCGCACGCCCGGCGAGCGCTGGCGCTGCTCCGCCGTCCGGAGTTCCGCAGCAGCTACGCGGGCATCCTGTGCACCATCGACGTGCGCAACGACCCGGACCAGGTCTACTCGGCCCTGCTGGCCGAGGAGCCACCCCGGATCGATCTGCTGCTGCCCCACGCCACCTGGGACCGGCCGCCCTGGCGCCCGCCGGGCGTCGCCACCCCGTACGCGGACTGGCTGGGCCGGATCCACCGGCGCTGGGTGGACGACGGGCGGCCCGTGCCGATCCGGCTCTTCGAGGCCCTGGCCTCCGGGGCCGGCGGCGGCACCGAGGCCGTCGGGCTCGCCCCGGCCGACCTGCTCGTCGTCGAGACCGACGGCAGCTGGGAGCAGGTCGACTCGTTGAAGGTCGCGTTCCACGGCGCGGCCGGCACCGACCTGGACGTCTTCGCCCATCCGGTCGACGAGGCCGCCCGCCATCCCGGTGTGGCGATCCGTCAGGAAGGGCTCGCCGGGCTCTGCGCCACCTGCCGTGCCTGCCCGGTGGTGAGCCGCTGTGGCGGAGGGTTGTACCCGCATCGCTGGCGGACCGGCACCGGCTTCGACAACCCCTCGGTCTACTGCGCGGACCTCCAGGCGCTCATCGCCACCGTGGACAGTCGCCCAGCGCCTGATCAGGCCGTCGGCCGAAACCCGGGCGACGGCTCGGCAACGGCCGGCGCCCGACGCCCGCGGGATGGCCCGGCTTCGGCCGGCGCCGGTGGCCGGCCGTCGAGTCGACCCGGTGTCCCCGTGCCGCGGTCCGCGGAGAGAGCCGAGGAGAGGGCCGTCGACCCGGCCACCGACCGGTTGCTGGCCGAGATCGCCGGGGGCCACGGCGGTCCGTCGGCGCTGGACTTCCTCGCGCAGACCCAGCTCTTCATCACCAGGGCGCTGCTGGAGACCTGGCGGGACGTCGCCGGCGTCAGTGGCGCGTGGGAATTGCTCGCCGAGCTCGACGCCACCGCCGACGACGCGGTCGGCGCCGTGCTGGCGCACCCGTTCGTCCGCCCCTGGCTGGTTCGCCGGTTGGCCCGGCCCGGCGCACCCGACGTCGACCTGCTGCCGGCGCTCGCCGTCACGGCCGCCGTACGGGCCGGCGTCGAGGCGGTGGTGGAGGTGCCGGTGCGAGGTGATGCGCTGGTGCTGCCCAGGCTGGGTCGGTTGACGGTCGGCGGTGAGCGGGCCGGCGAGGTGCGCACCGTCCCGGGCGGGCTGCACGTCCGCGCCGGGGCGGTGTCCCGGATGGTTCCGCTGGACGGTGCCGGCGTGACGCCGACCGGGTGGCAGCCGGTCCGTCGCGCGCCCGTCGCCGGAGCGACGATCACCATCGAGGACGTCGATCCAGAACGGGACTGCTACGGCCAGCCGGTGGCGCCGACACTGGACGACGACGCGGCGAACGCGATGGGGGGTACGCTCGCCCGGGCCTGGCTGGCCGTCCACCGTGACGTGCCGGCGCACGGCGTCGCACTCGACGCCGGTCTGCGGGCCGTGGTGCCGTTGGCGCCGGACCCGCGGGCACCCTGGCGCAGCGCCACCGCCCGGCAAGCCTTCGGCGCGATCGCCGTGGCCGAGATGTCCGATGCGGACGCGATGGCCGTGCTCCTCGTGCACGAGTGGCAGCACGGCAAACTCGGCGCGTTGCTCGATCTCTTCGACCTGGTCGACCCGGCGTCGTCGGTGCGGATCCCGGTGGCCTGGCGGCCCGATCCGCGCCCCGTCGAGGGGGTGCTCCAGGGTGCGTACGCCCACCTGGCGGTGACCGAGGTCTGGCATGCCCGCGCCACGGCCGACCGGCCGGACGCGCAGGTCGCCCGCGGACACCTGGTGCGCTACCGGGACTGGACCGGCGAGGCGGTCGAGGCCCTGCTCGGGTCCGGGACGCTCACCGATCTCGGTGAGCGGTTCGTCGGACGGATGGGGCACGCCCTGGAGGAGTTCCGTGCCGACCAGGGCTGACGGCAGCGCCGACGTGCTGCCCGGGCACATCGACGCGGCGCGCCTCGTCGCCGACCTGCGGGCGCTCGGCCTGACCGCCGGTCGGGACGTCCTGGTGCACTGCTCGCTGCGACGGCTCGGTCGGCCGGAGGGCGGTCCCGCGGCTCTGGCGTCGGCGCTGCGGGAGGTCCTCGGCCCGACCGGCACGCTGCTCGTACCGACCGAGAACGCCGGCAACTCGACGAGCTCGCGGGCCTACCGGGCTGCGACCCGGGGGATGGACGCGGGGCGGCTCGCCGACTACCACGCGGCGATGCCCGGCTGGGATCGGGCCGGCACGCCGTCGGAGGGCACCGGCGCGTTCGCCGAACACGTCCGGCTCACTCCCGGCGCGCTCCGCAGTGACCACCCGCAGACCTCCTTCGCCGCGCTCGGCCCCCGGGCGCGGGAGCTGACCGAAGGCCACGACCTGGACTGCCACCTGGGAGAGCGGTCACCGTTGGGCCGGCTGTACGCGGCCGCCGGCTGGATCCTGCTGCTCGGTGTGGGCTACCAGGCGTGCACGGCGTTGCACCTGGCGGAGTACTGGTTGCCGGTACCTCCGCCGCGCCGTCCCTACAGCTGCTACCGCCTGCTCGCCGGCCGGCGGGTACGCCTGGATTTCGACGCGCTCGACCTGGATGACAGCGACTTCGCCGCGGCCGGACAGGCCCTCGACGAGGCGCCCTTCGTCCGTCACGGTCAGGTCGGGAGAGCCGAGGCGCGATTAATGCCGGTGCGTGACACAGTGGACTTCGCGGTCGGCTGGTTCAGCGCCCACCGACCACATCTGGGGCGTTGACGTGGGGACTAGGCTGATGGTTCGGCCGCGCGGGGAGGGGCGGAGGCACACGGGTGAGCACAGTGGACATGCCCGCCGGCATGCGGGCCCCGCTGTTCTTCCTGAGCCACTCCCGCTCGCCGGCCCGCCGGGCCGCCGCAGGCCCCTCCGAATACCTGCTCCGCTTCTACGAGGACCTCTCGGGGCACGTCAGCGAGCTCGTCGGTCCGGAGACCGGGGTCGATCCGGGTTTCATGGACACCGCAATGACCGGTGGGGAACGGTGGACGCCGGAGCTGCTGCGCGCCGCCGGGACCTGCCAGGTCTTCGTACCCCTGCTGTCCAGCGCGCTGCTCCGCAGCGACTGGTGCGGGATGGAGTGGCACGCCTTCTCACGCCGGCGTATCGAGCGGCGACGCGACGACGTCTCGGCGCACGAGACGGCGATCGTCCCCGTCACCTGGTCGCCGACGGAGGGTGCCCGCCTGCCGAAGGTGGTCGGCGAGATCCAGCGGTTCTCGCCCACCCCGATGCCGGCGGAGATCGTGGCCCAGTACCAGCGGGAGGGGGTCTACGGATTGCTGACCTTGCAGATGGAGAACGCGTACCGGGCGGTGGTGTGGCGGCTCGCCCAGCGCATCGTCGCGATCCATCGGGCGTACCGGGTCGAACCGCTGGTGCCGGCGGGCGTGAGCGAGCTGCGGAATCTGTTCGCCGAGGAGTCGGGGTGAGCCGGCCCGGCGCGGTGCCGCGGACGGCGAGGCCGGGGGCCCGCCGGACCTACTTCTTCCTCAGCTACGCCCACTCGGCTCCGCCGCAGGGCGCGCGGGCCGACGCCGACGTCTGGGTGGGGCAGTTCTTCGCCGACCTGTCGGCGGAGGTGGCTCGGGCTCGCCGGGCCGAGCTGGTGCCCGGGATGCGGATCGGCTTCTTCGACCAGCAGATCCCGCCCGACGCCGATTGGAAGGCCGCGCTGGCCGAGGCGTTGAGCGGAGTCGAGGTCTTCGTGCCGCTCTACTCGCCGGGCTACTTCCGACGCCCCTGGGCGCTCGGCGAGCAGGAGTCCTTCCGCGGTCGGCTGGCCGCAGCCAACAAGCCGGACACCGCCGGGCACGTCCTGCCGGTGCTCTGGATCCCGTTCCCGAGCTGGGAGAACCGTTCCGAACTCGACGAGGCGTTGGAGCTGGGCCGGGACGTTCCCGAGTACGCCGAGAACGGGTTGCGCGCGCTGTGCATGCTCGCCGCCTACCGGGAGCAGTACGACCGCCTGCTCGGACGGCTGGCCCACCGGATCGTGGAGGCCGCGGAACGGCACCCGCTCGGCCCGTCCCGGGCGCCCAGCCTGGACGAGGTGACCCGACCGGCGCCTGCCGACCCGGACCTCGTGGTGGCCGTGCTGGCGCCCACCCGGGACCGGCTGCCGGTAGGCCGGGCGAAGAGCGGGTACGCGAGCAGCGCCCGCCAGTGGCGGCCCTTCGGCGGCCGGCAGAAGCTGCCGGCGGCCGAGTACGTCGCCAGCACCGCTGAGCGGCTGGGGCTGGCGGCACGCACCGCGGACTTCGAGGGCTGCGGCGACCTGCTGGATCGCCGGCCCACCGTACTGCTGATCGATCCGTGGGTGGCCGCGGACCCGGACGCGGCGGAAACCCTCGCCGAAGCGATGCGCGACCTGCGCCCCTGGGTGGTGCCGATCGTCGTCACCGACGGCGACGACCCGCAGGACGCCGCGCGGCACGCCGAAATTATCGGCGACATGCTGCAGAATGCGGGCGTACCGCAGGTCAAGCGGGCCAGGAGCGTCCAGGAGTTCGTGGACCTCATGCCGGCCCTGGTGACCGAGGCCCGCCGTCAGTACCTGAAACACGGCCCGGTGACGGAGTTCCCCGAGGCCGAACCGCCACCCAGCCTGCGGCGCGGGCCGGAGCCCCGCCCACGCCCCGGCGCGTCGTTCGACCCGCCGCCCGCCCACGACGATCCGGCGTCGCCGCGTCCCCGGGGAGAGAACCGATGAGCAACGATCGTGAAGGTCAGGTCGTCACGTTCTACTCGTTCAAGGGTGGTACGGGCCGGACGATGGCGCTGGCGAACGTCGCCTGGATCCTGGCCGCCAACGGCCGGCGGGTGCTGGTCGCCGACTGGGACCTGGAATCCCCCGGCCTGCACCGCTTCTTCCATCCGTTCCTGGACGCCGAGGCGATCCAGAGCACCAGCGGGGTCATCGACATGATCCGCGACTACGAGTGGGAGACCACTCGCACCGTTGACCGACCGGACCGCTGGGTCGAGCAGTTCGCCCGGGTCCGGCGGCACGCCTTCTCGCTGCGCTGGAACTTCCCCGACGGCGGCAGCCTGGACTTCCTCTCCGCCGGCCGGCAGAACAGCGACTACGCGGTGTCGGTGAGCGGCCTGGACTGGGACAACTTCTACAACCGGCTGGGCGGTGCACAGTTCTTCGAGGCGCTGCGCGCCGACATGAAGCGTGAGTACGACTACACGCTCATCGACAGCCGGACGGGCCTCAGCGACGTCGCCGACATCTGCACCCTGCACCTGCCGGACACCCTCGTCGACTGCTTCACCCTCAGCGACCAGGGCATCGAGGGTGCGGCCCGGGTGGCCCACTCGGTGCGGGACCGGTTCCGTCGCCGCGACATCCGCATCCTGCCGGTGCCGATGCGGGTCGACCAGGCGGAGAAGGAGAAGGCGGAGGCCGGTCGCTCGCTGGCGATGCGCCGCTTCGCGGGCCTGCCCACCGGTATGACCGAGGCGGAGCGCCGGCGCTACTGGGCCGCGGTGGAGGTGCCGTACCGGCCGTTCTACGCGTACGAGGAGACCCTCGCCACCTTCGGCGACCCGCCCGGCTCGCCGACCTCGCTGCTGTCCGCGTTCGAGACGCTGACCGGGATCCTCACCGACAGCGAGGTGAGCGCGCTGCCGGTGATGGACGAGTCGGTCCGCGAGCGGGGCAAGGCCCGGTTCCGCCGACGTGCCGAGGCGGTCGACGACCAGATCGTGCTCCGGCACGCCCCCGAGGACGCGGTCTGGGCGGAGTGGCTGGAACGGGTGCTCAGTGCGGCCGGGATGCAGGTCGTCTCGCCCGCCGCGGCGGTCGGCTCGGCGGCCACGCCGGCCCCGCGGACACTGACCGTCATCTCGCCGGCCTACCTGGCGACGCCGACCGGCGGGCTGCCACCGCGGGAGTCGAGTACCGGTTCGACAGCGCTCGCGGTCTACGTGGCAGACCTGCGCCCGCTGGCGGAGTTCCCCGCACAGGTCTCCGCCCACCTGGTCAACGTGACCGCGGAGACGGCGGTCGAGCGGGTGCTACGACTGGTGGGCCGGCCGGTGCCGCCGGCCGCGCAGGGCGCCCCGGCCGCTGCCACCCGCTTCCCCGGCACCGAGCCGCTGATCTTCAACGCGCCGAACCGCAACGCCCGGTTCACCGGCCGCGAGGACGACCTCGCCGAGCTGCGCCGGCAGCTGCAGAGCGGGGGCAGCGCGGTGGTGCTCCCCGTCGCCCTGCAGGGCATGGGTGGTGTCGGTAAGACGCAGGTCGCGCTGGAGTACGTGCACCGGTTCCGGTCGGCGTACGACGTGGTCTGGTGGGTCGTGGCGGACCCGCCGCAGTTCGTCGACACGGCACTGTCCGACCTGGGCGCCCGCCTCGGCCTGCCGGCCGGTCCGGCGCTGCCCGAGACGGTGCAGACGGTGCTGCAGTCCCTCGGCCGCGGCGAGCCGTACGAGCGGTGGCTCGTCGTCTTCGACAACGCCGAGGAACTCGAACACGTCGAGCAGTTCCTCCCGCAGGGCCCCGGGCATGTGCTGTTGACCTCACGCAACCGGGCGTGGGGGGAGCGGGCGAACCCGATCCAGGTGGACGTCTTCGACCGGGCCGAGAGCGTCGCGCACCTCGCCCAGCGGGTGCCGGCGATCAGCCGCGAGGAGGCCGACCGGGTCGCCGAGGCGTTGGGTGACCTGCCGATCGCCGTCGCCGCGGCCGGTGCCTGGCTGGCCGACACCGGCACCCCGATCCCCGACTACCTGCGGCTGATCGAGCGGCACGGGCCCAGCGCCCTGTCGGTCGAGGCCACCTGGGACCTGTCCCTGAACCGACTGCGGGCGCAGGCGCCGGCCGCGTACCGGCTCCTGCAGCTCTGCTCGGTGCTGGCACCGGAGATCGCGCTGGACCTCATCTACAGCGACGAGATGGCGGCGGCACTGGTGCCGTACGACCCGTCGGTGTCGGAGCGGCTGGTGCGCGGCGCCCTGGTCCAGCAGATCAACCGGCTGGCGCTGCTGAAGCTGGACGTGCAGGGCGGCCGGATTCAGGTGCACCGGCTGTTGCAGGCCGTGGTCCGGGACCGGATGGACGCCGAGGAGATCGCCGAGGCGCGCCACCAGGTCCACCTGGTGCTGGCCGCGTCCCGGCCCCGCGAGAACGTCGACGACCCCACCACGTGGCCGCGCCTGCGGATGCTCTGGCCGCACCTGGAGGTGTCCGACGCGTTGACCTGCCGGGAGGAGTCGGTGCGCCAGTTGCTCATCGACCGGGCCCGGTACCTGTGGCAGCGTGGTGGTCTGGGGCAGGCCGAGGAGTTCAGCCGGCGCGTCGACGAGATCTGGTCGGCGCAGCTCACCGGGGCCGGCGGCGGGCTCGAGCCGGACCAGCACCTGCTGCACCTGCGGTTCAACCGGGCGAACATCCTGCGCACCATGGGCCGGTTCGCCGAGGCCTGGGAACTCGACAAGAAGGTCCTCGAGGACCAGCAGCGACTCCTCGGAGCGAGCCACCCGCACGCGTTGATGACGGCCGGTAGCCTCGGCGCCGACCTGCGCGCCCTCGGGCGGTACGCCGAGGCGCTGGAGCGGGACCGCGCCACCTACGCCTCCTGGGTCGACCTGCTCGGCGAGGAGCACCCCCGCACCTTGAGCGCGGCCAACAACCTGGCCGTGTCGTTCCGGTTGGTCGGTGACTACCGCTCGGCCCGCAGGTGGGACGAGGACGTGCACCAGAGGCGCCGGGCCGTCCTCGGCCCCACCGACCCGTACACGCTGCAGTCCGCCGTGCGGCTCGGCAGCGACCTGCGGGAGGCCGGCGAGTACGAGAAGGCGGTGTCGCTGCTGCGCGGGGTGTACGACAGCTTCGTCGAGGTGCTGGGCGCCGATGACCTGCTGACCCTCACCGCCCAGGTCAACGTGGCGGTGTCGCTGCGCAGCGTCGGCCGGGCCGCCGACGCGACGCCTCTCTTCGAGGAGGCCTACCGGCGGCTGGAGGAGCGGTTCGGTCCGAACAACCCGGACACGGTGGCCTGCCGGTCGAGCCGAGCCGCGAACCTGCTCGCGATCGGCGACGCGAACCGGGCGCTCAGCGAGATGGTCGCCGTCGGCCGGACGTATGACGACGTGCTGCGTCTCGGTCCGACGCACCCGCACACGCTGGCCACGCTGAGCAACCGGTCGGCGGCCGAACGGTCCCTCGGCCAGCTGCCCGCCGCCCGGGCCACCGCCGCCCACGCCGCCGACGAGCTGCGCAAGGTCCTCGGCCCGGAACATCCGCACACCCTGGCGGCCGAGGTCAACCACGCGGTCTGCCTGGCCGAGGACGGGGAGTGGGAGTCGGCGCGGCAACGGCTGCGGGACACCGCCGAACGGTTGGCGGCAACCGTCGGCGCCGATCACCCCGACACGCTGCGCTGCCTCGGCGACGTGGCCGTGGTCACCCGCCGGACCGGCGGCACCGGGCCGGAGGCCGACGCCGGCGCTGCGGCGGACCGGCTGGCCGACGTGATCGGCCACGAGCATCCCAGCGTGCAGACGCTCCGGGGTGGTCGGCTGGTGGCCCGGGTCATCGACCCGAACCCGTTCTGACGGTCGGCATTGCTCGTCGTCCCGGTCGCTCGCGGATGGTGCCGCGGCCGACCGGAGTCAGAGCTGCGGGGCCGCCGCGAGTTCTGGAGTGGTCAGCCAGGCGAGGGTCTGCGGCAGGATCTCCACCGCACCGAAGTGCGCGGCGCCGGGCTGCACCTGGACCTCGGCGGTGGGGATCCGCGCGGCCAGCCACCGGGAGTGCGCAACCGGAGAGAACCGGTCCTGCTCGCCGTGCCACAGGCGGACGGGTAGCCGGATCGCGCCGAGGTCGAAGCCCCATGACCGGTGGACGGCGAGCACGTCGTCGATCCAGCCCTCGGGGCCGTGCCGCAGCGCCTCGGCGTACATGTCGGTGAGCAGGCGGCGGATGGTGACGTCGTCGACGACCCGGATGTCCGGCTCGGTGAGCTGCGGGCGGAGGAACTCCAGCAGGGTCATGGGGTCCCGCTGGACGTCCTTGGCCCGCACGGTGAGCAGGTCGCGCAGCTCGGCGGCGTCCGCGTCGCCCAGGGTGTGCTCGTCGACGTTCTCGTCGGTCATGCCGGCGTACCAGTCGAGGTCGGGGGCGTCGGCCGGAGCGAGCCCGACCAGCACCGCCGCCCGGGTCACCCGGTCGGGCAGCAGCGCGGCGCAGGCCAGCGCGTGCGGACCGCCGCCGGAGCGGCCCACCAGGGCGAACCGGTCGATGCCGAAGGCGTCGGCGATCGCCGCGACGTCGGCCGCGGTGTCGGCCACCCGACGGCCCTCGTGCCGATCCGAGTCGCCGTACCCGGGCCGGTCGTAGCAGATCAGGTGCACGCCTAGGCGGTAGAGGACGACCGGACGGGGCCGCGGGCCGCTGCGGCTGCCGGGAGTGCCGTGCAGAAGGAAGACCGCCGGGCCGTCCGGCGCGCCGGAGGTCTCCACCGCGAGGCGTCGCCCGTCGCGGGTGACGACGGTGTGCTGTGCCGCGTTCTCTAGCGTCACGGTGGCCTCCCGCGGCTTTTTCATGTGCTTCCCCGAACGCACACCTGTCGGTCTTGAGTGCAAAGCCCCCGAAACCACCCAGAACATCGTCCTGCTGTGCAGCGTACTGCCCGCAGGGTGACCCCGCCATTGGCCGCCGGGTCAATGCCGGGCGATCGGGGCGGCCGAGCGGGCCGCTACCCTGGTAGCCCGAGGAAAGGGGCGCCGAGCAGGTGGCTAGGACCTACAACGTCGTGACGTACGGCTGCCAGATGAACGTGCACGACTCGGAACGCATCTCCGGCCTGTTGGAGCAGGCGGGTTACGTGCGCGCCGCCGGGGGCGACGAGACCCCCGACATCGTCGTCTTCAACACCTGTGCGGTCCGGGAGAACGCCGACAACCGGCTCTACGGCAACCTCGGCCGGCTGCGTCCGGTCAAGGACAAGCACCCGGAGATGCAGATCGCCGTCGGCGGCTGCCTGGCCCAGAAGGATCGCGGCGACATCGTCCGCAAGGCCCCCTGGGTGGACGTGGTCTTCGGCACGCACAACATCGGTTCACTGCCGGTGCTGCTCGAGCGGGCCCGGCACAACGCCGCCGCCGAGGTGGAGATCCTGGAGTCCCTCGACGTCTTCCCGTCGACGCTGCCCACCCGCCGCGAGTCGACCTACGCCGGCTGGGTGTCGATCTCGGTGGGCTGCAACAACACCTGCACCTTCTGCATCGTGCCGTCGCTGCGCGGCAAGGAGAAGGACCGTCGCCCCGGCGACATCCTGTCCGAGGTCCGCGCGCTGGTCGACGAGGGCGTGCTGGAGGTGACCCTGCTCGGTCAGAACGTCAACTCCTACGGGGTGGAGTTCGGTGACCGGCTCGCCTTCGGCAAGCTGCTGCGCGCCTGCGGCGAGATCGACGGACTGGAGCGGGTCCGTTTCACCAGCCCGCACCCGAAGGACTTCACCGACGACGTGATCGCCGCCATGGCCGAGACGCCGAACGTCTGCCACTCGCTGCACATGCCGTTGCAGTCGGGCTCCGACGCGGTGCTGCGCGCCATGCGCCGGTCGTACCGGGCGGAGCGCTACCTCGGGATCATCGAGAAGGTCCGCGCGGCGATGCCGGACGCGGCGATCACCACCGACATCATCGTCGGCTTCCCCGGCGAGACCGACGCCGACTTCGAGCGCACCCTCGACGTGGTGCGCGAGTCCCGGTTCTCCTCGGCCTTCACCTTCCAGTACTCCAAGCGCCCCGGCACCCCCGCCGCCACCATGGAGGGCCAGCTGCCCAAGCAGGTGGTGCAGGAGCGCTACGACCGCCTGATCGCCTGCGTCGAGGAGATCACCTGGGCGGAGAACAAGAAGTTGGTCGGTCAGGACGTCGAGGTGCTGGTCGCCGTCGGCGAGGGACGCAAGGACGAGCGCACCGGACGCATGTCCGGCCGCGCTCGCGACGGCCGCCTCGTGCACTTCGACGCGGGATCCCTCGCCGGGCAGATCCGCCCGGGTGACATCGTGCACACCGCCGTCACGTACGCCGCCCCGCACCACCTGAACGCCGACGGCGAGCCGCTGGCTCACCGGCGTACCCGGGCCGGGGACGCGTTCGAGGCGGGGCGCTCCCCGCGTACGCCGGGCGTGCTGCTCGGGCTGCCCACGGTCGGCGCGCCGGCGGCGATGCCCGCCGCCACCTCGGGCTGCGCCGCGCACTGACCACACTGGCGTCGGTCATCTTGTGACATGGCACGCCCGAGATCTCCGCACTCTCCGCGCGGAGCATCAGGCCGGGTAGGGCCACCGTCGGATACCCGGCGGCCCCGGTTCCCGCGCGGGAACCGGGGCCGCCGGAAAGCGATCAGCTCAGCTGGACTGTTCGGCGAGCTGGAGGAACTGTCGCTTGGACGCCAGTGCCTGCTCGGCCTCACGGATCCGGCGGGCGTCGCCGGCGGCCTGGGCCCGGGACAGCCGCTCCTCGGCCTCGGCGACCTGCGCCCGCATCTGGGCGAGCAACGGGCTGTCCTCCTTGGAGGTCCGCCGCCACGCCGAGTCCATGACCTCGCGGACCTTCTCGTCGACGGCCCGCAGCCGGCGCTCCAGCCCGGCGGCCGCCTCGCGGGGCACCCGGCCGGCCTCGTGCCACTGTGCCTGGATGTCCCGCAGCTTCGCCTGTGCGCCCTTCGGGTCAGCGTCGACGTCCAGCGCCTCCGCCTCGGCGAGCAGCGCCTGCTTGCGCTCCAGGTTGCCCCGCATCTCGGTGTCCCGAGCGGAGAAGACCTCGCTGCGCCGGGTGAAGAAGTCGTCCTGCGCCGCGCGGAACCGTTCCCACAGCCGCTGCTCGGCCTCCTTGGACGCGCGCGGCGCCGCCTTCCAGCGCGTCATCAGGTCCTTGAGCTGGTTGGCGGTGGCCGCCCACTCGCTGGAGTCCTTGAGCTTCTCAGCCTCGGCGACCAGCTCCTCCTTGACCGTCTGCGCCTGCTTGCGCTGCGCGTCGAGGGACGCGAAGTGGGCGCCCCGGCGGCGGGTGAAGCCGTCCCGGGCCGCCGCGAACCGCTTCCACAGCTCCCCGTCGGTCTTCTTGTCGACGCCGCGGATGGTCTTCCACTCGTCGAGGATCTCCTTGAGCCGGTCCCCGGCGGTCTTCCATCCGGTCGACTCGGCGGCGAGCTTCTCCGCCTCCTCGACCAGTGCGGTCTTGCGGGCCAGCGCCTCGCTACGCGCCGCGTCCCGCGCCGCGCGCGCCTCACCGGCCTTCTCCTCGGCCACGCCGGCGAGCCGGTCCAGCCGCGCGGCCAGCGCGTCGATGTCGCCGACCACGTGCGCCTCGGCGAGCGAGGCCCGGATCCGGCGGATCGTGCTCAGTGAATGGCCGGCGTCCGCCGCACCCGAGTTGAGCCGGGCTTCAGTCAGGTCCACCTCGGTCACCAGGTCGGCGAAGCGGCGGGCGAAGTGCGCCAGCCCCTCCTCCGGTGCTCCTGCCTGCCAGGATCCGACCACCCGCTCGCCTTCGGCGGTCTTGACGTACACGGTGCCGTCCGCGTCCACCCGTCCGAAGGCAGTCCAGTCGCTCATGTGCCCATCCTCGTTCTCCCGGCGTCGGGAGAGCAGTGTCCCGATCGCCGCCACAGCGCAGCCAAGTTTCTCCCCGGCATTGTCACAGGTACGACCCCGTCCCCGTCGAGCGCCTATCGCCGACCGTGACCATACGGTGTCCTAGCGCCCAGATGACCGGATCGGCACGCAGACTCACCGGCGCGTCCCGCTACCGTGAACGGGTGCCACTGGTCGCCGCCGCCGTCTGCCCCCATCCGCCCCTGCTCGTGCCCGAGGTGGCCGGTGCCGCCGCCGCTGAGCTCGACCCGCTCCGCGCCGCCTGCGACGCCGCGTTGGCCCGGCTGCTCGCCGCCGAGCCGGAGGCGATCCTGCTGGTCGGCAGCGGTCCGGAGACTCGCAGCTTCGGTAGCGGCGACTACGGATCCCTACGCGGGTACGGGCTCGACCGGGCGGTGCCGCTGTGGAGGACCGACCGCGCGGGGGCGGACGTGCTGCCACTCAGCCTGACCGTCGGCGCGTGGCTGGTCGGCCGGACCGGTACGCCGCTGCCCCGGTTCGCGGCGGCGATCGCGGACCAGGCCGCCCCCGCCGACTGCGAGGACATGGGTGTGCAACTGGTCGAGCGCGCCGAGGCGCGCACGGCGCTGCTCGTGATGGGGGACGGGTCGGCCTGCCGGGGGCAACAGGCACCCGGCTACGACGACCCGCGCGCGGGGGCGTACGACGAATCGGTCGCCGTCGCCCTGGCCGGCGCGGACGCCGGGGCGCTGCTCGGCCTGGACCCGGTGTTGTCGGCGGAGCTGAAGGCCGCCGGCCGGGCACCGTGGCAGGTGCTCGCCGGCGCGGTCCGTGCGGCGGGTGGCGACTGGCGGGGCGAGCTGCACTACGCCGGGGCCCCCTACGGCGTGGCCTACTTCGTGGCCGGCTGGGAGTCGGCGTGAGCGGGACGGTCGAGGCCGGTGGCAGCCGACCCCCGGTCGGGATGGTCGTGGCCGTGGTCGGGCCGACGGCGGCCGGCAAGTCGGCGCTGAGCATCGCGCTGGCACACGCGCTCGACGGCGAGGTGGTCAACGCCGACTCGATGCAGCTCTACCGGGGTATGGACATCGGTACGGCCAAGCTCACACCGGCGGAGCGGGACGGTGTGCCGCATCACCTGCTGGACATCTGGGACGTCACCGAGCCGGCCAGCGTCGCCGAGTACCAGCGGCTGGCCCGCGCGGCGGTCGACGACATCCTGGCCCGGGGACGGGTGCCGCTGTTGGTCGGGGGCTCCGGCCTCTATGTGCGGGCGGTGCTGGAGCAGTTCGAGTTCCCGGGCACCGACCCGGCGATCCGGGAGCGGCTGGAGCGGGAACTGGCCGAGTTCGGCCCGGCGCCCCTGTACGCGCGCCTGCGTGCCGCCGACCCGGCCGCGGCCCAGGGGATCCTCCCCGGCAACGGCCGCCGGATCGTCCGTGCCCTGGAGGTGATCGAGCTGACGGGGGCACCGTTCACGGCGTCGCTGCCCGAACCGACCCCGTACTACCCGTCCGTGCAGGTCGGCGTCGATCTGGACACCGTGCTGCTCGACGAGCGGATCGCCCTTCGGGTGGACCGGATGTGGGCCGACGGCCTGGTCGCCGAGACCCGCGAACTGGTCGGACGTGGCCTGCCCGACGGGCGTACCGCCAGTCGCGCGCTCGGCTACCAGCAGGTGCTGCGCTTCCTGGCCGGCGAGCTGACCGAGACCGAGGCGTACGAGGAGACGATCCGGGCGACCCGCCGGTTCGTACGCCGGCAGCGCTCCTGGTTCCGCCGCGACCCGCGGGTCCACTGGCTGGACTCCGCCGAGCCGGGCCTGGTCGCCGAGGCCCTGCGGTCGGTCGCCGCCGCTGCGGGATGATGGAGTCGTGGAGTTCACCAAGGGACATGGCACCGGCAACGACTTCGTGATCCTGCCCGACCCGGACGGGGTGCTCGACCTCACACCCGGCCTGGTCGCCGCCGTCTGCGACCGCCGGCGAGGGCTCGGCGCAGACGGGGTGCTGCGGGTCGTGCGGGCCGCCAAGCACCCGGAGGGCGTGGCGCTGGCCGGCGAGGCCGAGTGGTTCATGGACTACTGGAACTCCGACGGTTCCATCGCCGAGATGTGCGGCAACGGGGCACGCGTGTTCGTCCGCTACCTGGTCGACTCCGGGCTGGCCGCCCCCGCCGACGCGGCGTTGCCGGTGGCGACCCGGGCCGGGATCGTCCGCGCGCGGGTCGACGGCGAGACCATCGCGGTGGAGATGCGTCGCCCCCGGCTGTACGACGCCTCCACCGCGACCCTGGGCGGCCTCACCCTGGCCGGTACCGCGGTCGATGTGGGTAACCCGCACCTGGTCTGCGCGCTGCCGGCCGGGCTGGACCTGCCCACGCTGGATCTGACCCGGGCACCCGAATTCGATCCGGCGGTCTTCCCGGCCGGGGTGAACGTCGAGTTCATCGCCCCGGGTGGAGCGGTCGACGGGGTCGACGGGCACGTGCTCATGCGCGTCTACGAGCGCGGCTCGGCGGAGACCCTGTCCTGCGGCACGGGCGCCTGCGCGGTGGCCGCGGTGGCGCTGCGGGACCTCGCACGGGACACCGGCGTGGTCGCGGTCGACGTTCCCGGCGGACGCCTCACCGTCACCGTCACCGCTGACACCTGCTGGCTCGCCGGCCCCGCTCTCCTCGTGGCCACCGGCAGGTTGGCCTCCGCCAACCTGCCGGGCTGACCACCGTCACGGGTTGGCGGAGGCCTCGGCGGCGATCTCCGGAAGGTCGGCCGGACCGGGGTCGGCGGCCGGCGCGGGGGCAGGGCTGTGCGCGGCGGCGCGCACGGCGGCGGCCACGGCCGGGGCGACCCGGGAGTCGAAGACGCTCGGCACGATCACCGTCGGGTTGATCTTGTCTTCGCCGACGACGTCCGCGATGGCGTGCGCGGCCGCGATCGCCATCTCCTCGGTGAACTCCTCGGCGTGCGCATCGAGCATGCCGCGGAAGACGCCGGGGAAGGCCAGCACGTTGTTGATCTGGTTGGGCTGGTCCGACCGGCCGGTGGCGACGATCGCGGCGTGCTTGCGCGCCTCCCGCGGGTCCACCTCCGGGTCGGGGTTGGCCAGCGCGAACACGATCGAGTCCTTGGCCATGGTGGCGATGTCCTCGCCGGTGAGCAGGTTCGGCGCGCTGACCCCGATGAAGACGTCGGCGTCGCGGATCGCCCCGCGCAGGTCGCCGGAGTAGTTCTCCTTGTTGGTGTTCTCGGCCAGCCACTGCCAGGCCGAGTTCAGGCCGGTCTGGCCGCGGTGCAGGGCACCCTGCCGGTCGTACGCGATGATGTCGCCGACGCCCTGGCGCAGCAGCAGCTTCATGATCGCGGTGCCGGCGGCGCCGGCGCCGGAGACGACCACCCGGACGTCCTCGAGCTGCTTGCCGACGACGCGCAGCGCGTTGGTGAGTGCGGCCAGCACGCAGATGGCGGTGCCGTGCTGGTCGTCGTGGAAGACCGGGATGTCCAGCGCCTCGCGCAGCCGGGCCTCGATCTCGAAGCACCGCGGCGCCGCGATGTCCTCCAGGTTGATGCCGCCGTACGCGGGCGCGATCGCCTTCACGATGGAGACGATCTCGTCCGTGTCCTGGGTGTCGAGCACCACCGGCCAGGCGTCCACGCCGCCGAACCGCTTGAACAGCGCGGCCTTGCCCTCCATGACCGGGAGTGCGGCGGCGGGACCGAGGTTGCCCAGGCCGAGCACGGCCGAGCCGTCGCTGACCACGGCGACGGTGTTGCGCTTGATGGTCAGCCGCCGGGCGTCCGCCGGGTTCTCCGCGATGGCCATGCAGACCCGGGCCACGCCCGGGGTGTACGCGCGGGACAGCTCGTCGCGGGTCCGCAGGGCGACCTTCGAGCTGACCTCGATCTTGCCGCCCAGGTGCAGCAGGAACGTCCGGTCGGAGACCTTCCGCACGTCGACCCCGTCGAGCGCGGAGATCGCCTGAACGACCTGGTCGGCGTGGCTGGCGTCGGCCGTGTCGCAGGTGAGGTCGACGAGCACGTGGGTGGGGTCGGAGTCGACCACGTCCAGCGCGGTGACGATCGCTCCGGCCTCTCCGACGGAGGTGGTCAGCCGCCCGATCGACGAGGCGTCCGCCGGTACGGCGATCCGGATCGTGATGGAGAATCCGGCACTCGGGAGTCGGGTGATGGCCACAGGTGTTTCCTCCGTCAACGCTGAGCGGCTCGACTCGCATTTCTACCCGCCTGCCGAGGTCGCTCGGCATCCGGCCCCACTACCGGTGGGTACGACCACCGTCCGCGTGCCGCGAAGGCGGTCGCGGTGGCGTGGGGGCGACGGAACTCTGGCGTCCTCCGCGCGCCTAAGAAACGACCACGCGGGCATATAGCAGGTGCGTGCGGCGTTGCCACATGTCAGGATTGCTTTCTACCCGGCAGAACGGACAGGAGATCGGCTTGCGCGACCAGGACACCGTCGTCGTCCCATTCGAGGACGAGGAGCTCGACGCCACCACCGGCGAGCTCGAGCTGTCAGAGCGGCAGGCGCTGCGGCGGGTCCCCGGCCTCTCCACCGAGCTCACCGACGTCACCGAGGTCGAATACCGGCAGCTCCGCCTGGAACGGGTGGTGCTGGTCGGGGTCTGGACCGAGGGCACGCAGAGCGACGCCGAGAACTCCCTCACCGAGCTGGCCGCGCTGGCCGAGACCGCCGGCTCGCAGGTGCTCGAGGGGCTGATCCAGCGTCGCAACCGGCCCGACCCGGCGACGTACATCGGCCGGGGCAAGGTCGACGACCTGGGTTCGGTGGTGCTCGCCTCCGGCGCGGACACCGTCATCTGCGACGGCGAGCTCTCCCCGTCCCAGCTGCGCAATCTCGAGCAGCGCACCAAGGTCAAGGTGGTCGATCGCACCGCGCTCATCCTCGACATCTTCGCCCAGCACGCGAAGAGCAAGGAGGGTAAGGCGCAGGTCGAGCTGGCCCAGCTGGAATACCTGCTGCCCCGCCTCCGCGGTTGGGGTGAGACGCTCTCCCGGCAGACCGGTGGTAGCGCACGCGGCGGCGGTGCCGGCGGTGGCGTGGGTCTGCGCGGTCCCGGTGAGACGAAGCTGGAGACCGATCGGCGCCGCATCCGCACCCGGATCGCACGGCTGCGCCGTGAGATCAAGGGCATGCGGACGGTACGCCAGACCAAGCGCGCCCGTCGCACTCGAAACGCTGTGCCCGCGGTGGCGATCGCCGGCTACACGAACGCCGGCAAGTCGAGCCTGCTCAACCGTCTGACCGGGGCGGGTGTGCTGGTGGAGAACGCCCTCTTCGCCACCCTGGACCCGACCATCCGTAAGGCCACCACCTCCGACGGGCGGGTCTACACCCTCTCCGACACGGTGGGCTTCGTCCGGCACCTGCCGCACCAGATCGTCGAGGCGTTCCGCTCGACGCTCGAGGAGGTCGCCGACGCCGACCTGGTGGTGCACGTCGTCGACGGCGCCCATCCGGATCCGGAGGAGCAGGTCCGGGCGGTGCGTGAGGTGCTCGCCGAGGTGGGCGCCGACCGGCTGCCGGAGCTGCTGGTGGTCAACAAGACCGACGCCGCGGACGAGGAGACCCTGCTGCGGCTCAAGCGTCTCTGGCCGGAGTCGATCTTCGTGTCCGCGCATTCCGGGCGCGGCGTCGACGATCTGCGCAGCGCCATCGAGGCCCGGCTGCCGCGGCCGGCGGTGGAGGTCTGCGCGGTCCTGCCGTACGACCGGGGCGACCTGGTCGCCCGGGTGCACCGCACGGGCGAGGTGCTCAGCACGGCGCACCTGCCGGAAGGCACCCGCGTGCATGTCCGGGTCGGCCAGGCACTCGCCGCGGAGCTGGCTCCGTTCGAGGAGCGGACGGCCGCCGGGCGCCGCTAGACACCTTGCCGGCGTCACCCGGTCGAAACCGGGGCATGCGACACTTGCGCAATGCGCCGCGCTGTTTCCTCGGTCACGGTCGCCCTCGGACTCGTCGGGGCGACCGTGGCGTTTACCGGAGTCGCGCTGGCGGCTCCCGCCGCCTCGTCTGCTACCGCGCCCGTTCCGGGCAAGAAGCTGTGCACCATCACCGACGAGCGGCCGCGTCAGCTCTCCGGTCTGGCCGCGACGAGCAGTGGCTTCGTCGTCATCAACGACGACTCCGATATCGAGTCGCGTAAGCGCATCTACCTCCTGGACAGCAAGTGCAAGTTCTCCAAGGAGGTGTCGTACCCGGGCGACGGCCCGGTCGACACGGAGGATGTGGCGCTCTCCCCGGACAAGAAGACGGTCTGGATCGCCGACACCGGTGACGAACCCATCGGTGAGCGACGCAAGCATGTGGCGGTTTGGACGATGCCGGTCAGCGGCTCCAGGAAGCCGACCCTGCATCGCCTCTCCTACCCGGAGGGAAAGCCGCACGACGCCGAGGCGCTCCTGGTCGGCGACGACAAACTGCCATTGATCATCACGAAGGTCACGTCGGGCGCGGCCGAGATCTACCGACCGACGGCGGCGCTCGCCAGCGGAGACGCCGAGCCGGTGCCCATGGAGAAGGTCGGCTCGCTCACGCTGCCGATGACGCAGACGGAGAATCCGCTCGCTGTCATGGGCCGGGTCGCGATCACCGGTGCGGCCCGTTCGCCGGACGGCAGCAAGGTGGTGCTGCGGACGTACGCCGACGCCTTCGAGTACGACGTCACGGACGGCGACATCGTCAAGGCGCTCACGGGCGGCGAGCCCCGGGTGACGCCGTTGACCGATCCGTTCGGTGAGGCGATCACCTACTCGCCGGACGGGACGAGTTTTCTCACGGCCTCGGATGTCGCGAAGCTCGGCGACGACGACGCCAAGGTCGAGATCCTGAGCTACACCCCCTCCACGAAGGGGGCTGACCCGGTCGCTGTGGGCGCTGACGCCAAGCCGGGCTCGGCCCGCTCCTGGTATGACAATCTCAGCATTCAGGACATCACCTACCTGGTCGCCGCGGTCGGCGTGGTGGGCGTGCTGCTGGTCGGCGTCGGGATCTTCGGGATTCTCCGAGCGCGAAAGCGCAAGGCGACCGGCGCGGACCGCTCCGCGGGTGGCCGCGGCGACGACTCGCCCGGCGGCCGTACGGATGAGGATTTCGCAGGCCCCGGACCGGGCGGTGGCGGGGTCTACGGCGGGGCTCCGGGGCGCGATGCCGGCCCAGGCGGTGGCGGGGTCTACGGCGGCGGCCCGAGTCGGGGTGGTGCGGCACCGGCTGGCGGTGGCGTCTACGGCGGCGGTCGTCCGGCGGGTGGCGCAGGCGGGGTCTATGGGGGTGCCCGTCCGAACGGTGCAGGCGACGCCCGCCCGGGCGGTGGCGTCTACGGTGGCGGCCGGCCCCCGGGTGGTGGACGGCCTGGCGGCGGACAGCCCGGTGGTGGCTCCTACGGCGGCGGGCAGCCGGGTGGTGGCTCCTACGGCGGCGGGCAGCCCGGTGGTGGCTCCTACGGCGGTGGTGGCGGGCGCGCGGAACCGCCCCGGCGTGGCGGACCCGATCCGGACTACCAGGGTCAACGTGGTGGTCGCCGACGCCAGGAGGACGTCGACCCGTACGGCCAGTACCCCGGCGGCCGGGACCGGTACCGCGGCGACCGCTACTGATCGTCTCGGCTCCCGCTGGCGCAGCGCTGGGGGTTGCCTGAGCCGCGCCAGCACAACCGCCTGCGCGGCTGTGCTGGCGCTGGAGATGTGGGTGGGCCGAGGTCCAGGGCGGGTGACCAGGCGGGTGCGTTGGTCACCCGGCTGTCACGTCGGCCGGTCGACCGGGATGCCTGGTAGCTGTCAGATGCGTCGTAGCACCGCTACGACGCGGCCCATGATGGTGGCGTCGTCGCCGGGAATCGGGTCGAACGCCGGGTTCTGCGGCATCAGCCAGACGTGCCCGTCGCGGCGCCGGTAGGTCTTGACGGTCGCCTCGCCGTCGAGCATGGCCGCGACGATGTCACCGGATTCGGCGGTGGGCTGCTGCCGCACCACCACCCAGTCGCCGTCGCAGATCGCCGCGTCCAGCATCGAGTCGCCCTTGACCTGGAGCATGAACACCTCACCCTCGCCCACCAGCTCGCGGGGGAGAGGGAAGACGTCCTCCACCGCCTGCTCCGCGAGGATCGGGCCACCGGCGGCGATCCGGCCCAGCATCGGCACGTACGCCGGGGTGGGGCGTTGCGAGCGGGTCAGCTCGTCGTCCAACGCGTCGTTGGGGGAGCGGACGTCCACGGCACGCGGACGGTTGGGGTCGCGGCGCAGGAAGCCCTTCTTCTCCAACTCCTTCAGCTGGTAGGCCACGCTGGAGGGCGACACCAGCCCGACCGCCTCGCCGATCTCCCGGACGCTCGGCGGGTAGCCGTGCCGCTCGACCCAGGTGCGGATGAATTCGAGGATTCGCCGTTGCCGGGCCGTGAGGTCGATCGTGGCCGGCTCGGGGAAGCTGCTGACCACCGGGGTGACAGGCCGCAGGGTGGGTTGCCCCGTCCGGCTGCGCGCGGCGCCCCGGCGCCGAGTGGCCGGTGGACCCGCCTCGGCGACCTGCTGCGGGTTCTTCGGCCGGCTGGCCCGGTCCTCGGTCACGTCCGTCCTCCCTGTCGGCGCTGGGTGCCCCCCGGCGCCCCGTGATGCATGCGGTGATGCCGGTGTGCGTGCTGGTGCGGCGGAACTCGCCGCGACCGGTTGGTCATGACCGTATAGGTGAGATCGGCCATTTTCAAACATCTGTACGACCTGTCACCGGCGTGTCGCGATGAAAAGCGCGTCTTTCGTACTGGCGTTCTGATAAATGTTACTTCGGTTGGCACGCCTGTTCGAATTGCGGCGGTCGGGCTGGTGGAATCCCCACCGGATGGCGGTAACTCCGCGCGGTCCTGCCCGTTGGGCCCACCGGCGGCTCGGGCGGGCGGTGTCGCGCTGTGGGTCGGCCGTTCGGGCGGGCCTGCTCGGCGGGTCGTGTCGGCAGGGGTGTCGTGGGTGTGGAGTGACACGCGGGACACGCCGCCAACTTGACCGGGGTCTGCTGGCGACATACGGTCGACCCCTAGATGTAGTAGTCACACGGGCGTAAGTTGCCCATAGGTTGGGTCCGACTACCGACCGCACTCCCGTACAGTGTCACGGCGAGCGGCCATCGAGCGATGGTGCCGTCGCGGTGCACTGTGCCCGGGAGTGCCCGGTGCGGCCGTGGTCGATCAAGGAGGTCAGCGATGCGGTGTCCGTACTGCCGGCACGCCGACTCACGAGTGGTCGACTCGCGGGAGGCCGACGACGGCCAGCTCATCCGGCGGCGACGCGCCTGCCCGGAGTGCGGCAAGCGGTTCACCACGGTCGAGGAGGCTGTCCTCGCGGTGGTCAAGCGCAGCGGGGTGACCGAGCCGTTCAGCCGGACGAAGATCATCGGCGGGGTACGCAAGGCGTGCCAGGGCCGGCCGGTCGACGAGGACTCGATCGCGCTGCTCGCCCAGCGGGTGGAGGAGACCGTCCGCGCCAAGGGCGCCGCCGAGATCCCCAGCCACGAGGTGGGGCTGGCGATCCTGGGTCCGCTGCGGGACCTCGACGAGGTGGCGTACATGAGGTTCGCCAGCGTCTACCGGTCCTTCGACTCGCTGGCCGACTTCGAGCGCGAGATCGAGTCGTTGCGGGCCGCGGCGCGCGCCCGGGACAACGGCGGGGCCGACGCGGTCGAGGCCGCGGGCCGGCCCAACTGACTTTTCGAATTTTTCCAACGGTATCGGGACGCGCGGTGGGTGACCGCGCAGACAGGGGGGCGACGGCGTGACGACGAGCAGGTCGCGAAGCAAGTCAGGCGCAGGCCTGAAGATCGAGCGGGTCTGGACGACCGAGGGGGTCCACCCGTACGACGAGGTCACGTGGGAGCGCCGGGACGTCGTGATGACGAACTGGCGGGACGGCTCGATCAACTTCGAGCAGCGCGGGGTGGAGTACCCCGAGTCGTGGAGCGTCAACGCGGCGAACATCGTGACCACCAAGTACTTCCGGGGAGCGGTGGGGACCCCGGAGCGGGAGTGGTCGCTCAAGCAGCTGATCGACCGGGTGGTCACCACCTACCGGACGGCCGGCGAGGAGTACGGCTACTTCGCCAGCCCGGCGGACGCCGAGATCTTCGCGCACGAGTTGACCTGGATGCTGCTGCACCAGGTGTTCAGCTTCAACTCGCCGGTGTGGTTCAACGTGGGCACGCCGTCGCCGCAGCAGGTAAGCGCGTGCTTCATCCTCGCCGTCGACGACTCGATGGACTCGATCCTCGACTGGTACAAGGAGGAGGGCCTGATCTTCAAGGGCGGCTCCGGCTCCGGCGTGAACCTGTCCCGGATCCGTTCCTCCAAGGAGCTGCTCTCCTCCGGTGGCACCGCCTCCGGCCCGGTGAGCTTCATGCGGGGCGCGGACGCCTCGGCCGGCACCATCAAGTCCGGAGGCGCCACCCGGCGCGCGGCCAAGATGGTCATCCTCGACGTCGATCACCCCGACATCGAGGAGTTCGTGGTCACCAAGGCGCGCGAGGAGGACAAGATCCGCGCCCTGCGGGACGCCGGATTCGACATGGACCTGGGCGGCGCCGACATCGTCAGCGTCCAGTACCAGAACGCCAACAACTCGGTTCGGGTCTCCGACGAGTTCATGACCGCGGTGGAGAAGGACGGCAGCTTCGACCTGCGCGGGCGGCTGGACGGCGCGGTGATCGAGACGATCAACGCGAAGAAGCTGTTCCGCACCATCTCCCAGGCGGCTTGGGAGTGCGCCGACCCCGGCCTGCAGTACGACGACACGATCAACGACTGGCACACCTGCCCGGAGACCGGGCGGATCACCGCGTCGAACCCGTGCTCGGAGTACCTGCACCTGGACAACTCCTCCTGCAACCTGGCCTCGCTGAACCTCATGAAGTTCCTCCGCGCCGACGGTGGCTTCGAGGTGGAGAAGTTCGTCAAGTCGGTCGAGTTCGTCATCACCGCGATGGACATCTCGATCTGCTTCGCCGACTTCCCGACCGAGAAGATCGGTGAGACCACCCGCGCCTACCGCCAGCTGGGCATCGGCTACGCCAACCTGGGCGCGCTGCTGATGGCGTCCGGCCTGCCCTACGACTCGGAGCAGGGTCGTTCGGTCGCCGCCGCGATCACCTCGCTGATGACCGGCACCGCGTACCGCCGCTCGGCCGAACTGGCCGGCATCGTCGGCGCGTACGACGGCTACGCCCGCAACGCCGAGCCGCACAAGCGGGTCATGCGCAAGCACGCCGCAGCCAACGACGAGATCAAGCCGGCCGGCGCCGTGGCCACCGCCATCCAGCGGGAGGCCACCAAGCAGTGGACGCTGGGCAACAAGATCGGCGACAAGAACGGTTGGCGGAACTCGCAGGCCAGCGTGCTCGCGCCCACCGGCACCATCGGCCTGATGATGGACTGCGACACCACCGGCGTCGAGCCGGACCTGGCGCTCGTCAAGTTCAAGAAGCTGGTCGGCGGCGGCTCGATGCAGATCGTCAACCAGACGGTGCCGCGGGCCCTGCGCAGCCTCGGCTACCCGGAGGAGCAGGTCGAGGCGATCGTCGAGCACATCGCCGACCACGGGCACGTGGTGGACGCCCCCGGCCTGAAGCCGGAGCACTACGCGGTCTTCGACTGCGCGATGGGTGAGCGTTCCATCGCCCCGATGGGGCACGTGCGGATGATGGCGGCCGTCCAGCCGTTCATCTCCGGCGCCATCTCCAAGACGGTCAACATGCCCGAGCAGGCCACCGTCGAGGACGTCGAGAAGATCTACTTCGAGGGCTGGAAGCTCGGCCTCAAGGCGCTCGCGATCTACCGGGACAACTGCAAGGTCGGCCAGCCGCTCTCCGCGGCGAAGCCGAACAAGGCCACCGTCGAGGCTCCGGGCGAGGTGGAGAAGGTCGTCGAGAAGGTCGTCGAGTACCGGCCGGTGCGTAAGCGGCTGCCGAAGAAGCGTCCGTCGGAGACGATCTCCTTCTCGGTGGGCGGCGCCGAGGGCTACCTCACCGCGTCGTCCTACCCGGACGACGGCCTCGGCGAGGTCTTCCTCAAGATGTCGAAGCAGGGTTCCACCCTGGCCGGCGTGATGGACGCCTTCTCGGTGGCCATCTCCATCGGTCTCCAGTACGGCGTCCCGCTGGAGACGTACGTCAGCAAGTTCACCAACATGCGCTTCGAGCCGGCCGGCATGACCGACGACCCGGACGTGCGGATGGCCGCCTCGGTGATGGACTACATCTTCCGTCGGCTGGCGCTGGACTTCCTGCCGTACGAGCGCCGCGCGGAGCTGGGCATCTTCACCGCCAAGGAGCGGGCCGCCCAGCTCCAGGCCGAGGCGGAGGCGGAGGCGAACGGTGCGGACCTCACCGCGATGGCCGCCTCCGCCCCGGTCGAGATCAAGGTGGAGGAGCCGAAGACCGGCCCGGTCGCCCAGCCGGCGCAGGAGGTCGCCGACGTGGCCGCGGTGAAGCCGGCGCCGTCGGTCGGCTCCAGCACCGAACTGCTGGAGGCCGTGCTCGGCCAGGTCGCGGACGCGCCGCTCTGCTTCACCTGCGGTACGAAGATGCGCCCCGCCGGTAGCTGCTACGTCTGCGAGGGCTGCGGCTCCACCAGCGGCTGCAGCTGAGGTACGACACCCGCGGCGCTGCCCCGATCCCGTCAGGGGGTCGGGGCAGCGCCGTATTCACTGGTCAATTCGACTTCCTGACCGTCGCCGTCGCCGACTCCGCCACCGGCAGGATCACCCGAGTTGAAGGAAGCCGAGTGGATGATCGGCGGGTGGGCCGCTGACGTCGTGGTCAGGGCTGGGCGAACAGGGGTCCGTAGTTGGACCGGAACATCTTCTCGCCGAGGTGGCGCATCACCGTGTCACGCAGTACGGGTGGCAACCCGCTCGCCTTGTCCCGGCGGTGAGTCTGACCGACCACCCAGTCCGTACGCGGGCGGCGGCGTGCCTCGTACCCGCGCAGCGCCTCGGCGATGCTGCCGGCGGTCGCGAGCGAGTCGGCCAGCACCACGGCATCCTCGAGAGCCATCGCGCCGCCCTGCGCCATGTTCGGAGAGGTGGCGTGGGCGGCGTCGCCGACCAGCAGCACCGGGCCGCGCGTCCACGAGTCGAGCACGACCTCCTGGTTCGGGCCGGCGTGCAGGGTGCTGGCGTCCGCGTCGAGCGCGTCGAGCATGGTGGCGACCGGCCCGGCGAACGTCGCCCGCAGTTCGTCGCGCCAGCCCGGCCGGTCGGCGACCGGGCCGTCGTTGTAGTAGCAGTACGTCAGCTCGTCGGAGACGGGGATCGTGAGGAACTGGATGCCGCGCCCCAACAGTACGGACCAGACCGGCTCGGCGTCGATCCGCGGGGCGATCCAGCGGTACGCGTACTGGCCGAGGGGCCGGGCCACCTGGCCATCGAAGGCGAGCCGCCGGACCGTCGAGTTCACCCCGTCCGCGCCGATCACCAGGTCGTACGACTCCGCGGTCCCGCCGTCGAATTCGACGGCCACCCGGTCACCCTCCTGGTTGAGCGCGACCGGTTGGCGGCCCCACCGGATCGGAAAGTTCCCGATGCCGGCGAGCAGCGCCCGGTGCAGTTCGGCCCGGGGAAGCGAGACGCAGGGCCCGACGCCGTGCCACAGGGCGGCCACGTCGATGTCGAAGAGCCGCCGGCCACGCTGGTTCGCGCTGCGCTGTCGCCTGATCTCCACGGCCACGTCGGCGACCGGCTCCCACAGCCCCAGCACGTCGAGGGTCCGGGTCGCGTTGCCGGTCAGGTAGATGCCGGTGCCGGAGGTGGCGGAAGCCTCGGCCCGTTCGACCAGATCGATCGTCGCGCCCCACTCGCGCAGTGCGGCAACCGTCGCCAGCCCGGCGACACCGCCTCCGACGATCAGTACCCGGACACCCTCACCCCGCACGTTCAGTCCTCCCCACTGCGCGCCACGGCCGGGGCTGAGCCTCCGCTCCGGCTCCCCGGCCGTCGCAGACTCTACGAGTTGCCCGTGGCGGTTCCCCACGTCGTTCCCACGGGCAGGGGTGTGCCGTTCGACTCACTGCGCCCTCCGTCACGTCCGGCAGGTTCCCGCCCGGCGGTGCCGCTGCGACGATCGGGGCATGTCCATCGCCGTCGACTACGTCGACTTAGCCGTCCGGGAGTTTCGCGGGCTGTCACCCGCGTACGAACGGTTGGCGCTCGCGGTCTCCCGTGATGACGACTTGCTCGCCCTGCTCGGCACGCTCCCGCCGGCGAAGCGGCAGCCGAACCTGCTCTTCGGCGTCGTACGACTGCTCGGCGGCCCGGTCGAGGACCCGGCGGCGTTCCACGACTTCGCGGTGACGCACTGGCCGGCGGTGGAGGCGGAGATGCGGGTCCGGGCCACCCAGACGAACGAGGCCGGCCGCTGCGCCGTGCTGCTGCCGGTGCTCGCCGCGCTGCCGCAGCCGCTCGCGTTGCTGGAGGTCGGCGCGTCCGCCGGGCTGTGCCTCTACCCGGACCGGTACGCGTACCGCTACGGCCACCAGCGGCTCGGCACGGGCGAACCGGTCCTGGAGTGCACGGCCGATGGTCTGGTGCCGCCGACCCGGCTGCCCGAGGTGGTGTGGCGGGCCGGCCTGGATTCGAATCCGCTCGACGTGACCGACACCGAAGACGTGGCGTGGCTGGACGCTCTCATCTGGCCGGAGCACGCCCACCGCCGGGAGCGGTTGCGGGCCGCCGCTGCCGTCGCCGCCGCCGAGCCGCCCCTGCTGCTACGCGGTGACCTGGTGGACGACCTGCCGGCGCTGGCCGCGCAGGCACCGGCCGGCGCGACGCTCGTGGTGTTCCACACCTCGGTGCTCTACCAGGTGCCGCAGCCTCGGCGGGACGCCTTCGTCGACCTGGTACGCGAGCTGCCCGGGCACTGGATCTCCAATGAGGCCCCAGACGTGCTGGCGTACGACGGGCTCCCGGAGCAGCCGGGGCAGGCATTGCACAACGTGCTCGCCCTGGACGGCAGGCCGCTGGCCTGGACCCGCGGGCACGGCCAGTCGATGGTCTGGTTCGGCTGACGCGACGACGAGTGCGCCTGCGACCCGGTGCTCAGCGCCGGTGGCGCAGCAGGACTACCCCGTTGCCGAAGACGCGGTTCTCGACCAGCCGCAGGTCGGTGGGCCCGACCCCGGCCGGGAAGAGCGGGCGACCCCGGCCCAGCAGCACCGGGTGGACGTAGGTCCGCCACTCGTCGACCAGGCCGTGCCGCATGAACGTGACCATCAGGTCCGCGCCGCCGAGCGCGAGGTCACCGCCCGGTTCGGCCTTGAGCCGGCGCACCTCGTCGGGATCGACCTCGCGCACCACTGTGGCGTTCCAGTCGGCCCGTTCCAGCGTGCGCGAGTAGACGATCTTCGGCATCTCGCGCCAGATGCCCGCGTACTCCCGCACCGCCGGCGGGCTCGCCGGGTCCTGGTCCGCGGTCGGCCAGTACGCGGCCATCAGCTCGTACGCGATCCGCCCGTTGAGGAAAGCGCCCATCGTGCGGAGTTCGGCGTTGAAGTGCTCGTGCAGCTCGTCATCGACCAGGTGCCAGCTGAGGTCGCCACCGGGGCCCTCGAAGTAGCCGTCCAGCGACACGCTCATGTGCACCACAATTCTTCGCATCGCTGCGCCTCCCACCTGATCGGACATCCGCTGCCGAGTCTGCCCGTCGGCTACGACGAAACCGCCGGTTCCGGCATGTCCCGCAGCCGGCGCAGTGGAGAGAACACCACGAACAGGCATGCGCTCCACGTGCCCAGTACGCAGATCCAGAGCGCCGTACGCAGTCCCAGCGCCGTGCCGAGCCCCCCGCCGACCAGCGCGCCGAGCGGGATCACCCCGAAGCAGATCCACAGGAACGCCGCGTTGACCCGGCCGAGGATCGCCGGCGGGGTGATCCGCTGCCGGTAGGTGGTCGACGCGACGTTGTACAGCACCGCGTTGGCGGAGAACGCGGCCAGTCCGGCGCCGTAGAGGAGTACCCCCCAGCCCGGCTGTGCCAGCGGCATCAGCAGGTAGAACGGGCCGGGGGCGGCCATGGCCACCCAGATGACCCGGGCCGAGCCGATCCGGGCCGACAGCCGCCCGGCGAGCGCGCCGACGACGAGGCCGCCGATCGCGCTGACCGAGAACACCAGTCCGACCTGTACCGACGAGGCGTGCAACTCCCGCAGCATGAAGGTCACCTCGATCGAGCCGGCCGCCATGACGAAGAAGTTCGAGGTGGTCGTGCAGGCCAGGATGCGCAGGAGGATCGGCTGGCTGCGGATGAACCGCAGCCCGTCGGTCATCTCCACCCGCAGCGGCAACCGTTCGCGCTGCTCCGCCGTGCGCGGGGCGGGCCGGATCAGCAGCAGGGTCACCGCGCTCACCAGGAAGGCCAGCCCGTTGCTGAGGAACGTCCGGGTGGCCCCGACCAGACCGATGAGGACGCCGCTGGCCGTCGGCCCGACCAGCTCGGCCGCGTCCTGGCTCATGATGAGCTTGGCGTTGGCGTCGACCAGCTGCCCCGCCGGGATCAGTCCCGGCAGCATGCTCTTGTACGCGACGGTGAAGAGCACGGTGAGCACACCGGAGAGCCCCACCACCGCGTACAGGTAACCGAGGGTGAGTTGTCCGACCAGCGCGACGCCCGGGAGCGACAGCATCAGCGCGCCACGGCCGAGGTCGCAGAGGATCATCAGGCGGCGCTGGTCCACCCGGTCGGCGAGGATCCCCGCCGGTAGCGAGACGAGCAGGTACGGCAGCCACGCCAGGAAGGTGAGCAGCGAGACCTGGAAGACGCTGGCGTGCAGGGTGTCCGCGGCGAGCAGCGGGACCGCCACGCCGGCGATCCGGGTGCCCAGCTCGCTGACGGTCTGTCCGCTCCACAACAGCAGGAAGTTCCGGCTCCGCAGCAGCGAGGGCGGTCGGACGGTCGCGGGCGCCGGCGGGTCGGCGACGTGCTGGCTCAAGGATTCGCCTGTCTGTGGGGTGCGTCGTCGGTGGTGGACGATCATGGGGTCGGCTCAGCCTGCCCTCGCAGCGGCCGACTGCGCCAGCCGATATCGCCCGGGTAGGGTCCGTGGGCTCACCGGCGACGGACGGAGGTCCAGCGGATGTCGATCGCTCTCATCACCCTCGGCGGCACGATCGCGATGGGCGGGGTCGACCGGGCGCGACCCGGCGTGGTCACCCGGCTCACCGGCGCCGACCTGACGGCGGCCGTGCCGGGCCTCGCCGACCTCGGGGTGCAGCTGGACGTCCGGGACGTGCAGGCGGTGCCGAGTGCGAGTCTCACCTACCGGCAGTTGCTGGACGTGGTCGGCGTCGCCTCGACCGCGGTTGCCGCCGGAGCGACCGGTGTGGTGGTCAGCCAGGGCACCGACACGCTGGAGGAGTCGGCGTTCCTGGCAGACCTGGTCTGGCCGCACGCCGCCCCACTGGTGTTCACCGGCGCGATGCGCAATCCCACGCTGGCCGGCCCGGACGGCCCGGCGAACCTGCTGGCGGCGATCCGCGTCGCCGCCGCACCGGCGGCCGGTGACCTGGGCGTACTGGTGGTCGTGAACGACGAGGTGCACGCGGCCCGCTGGGTACGCAAGACACACAGCACGAGCACCGCGACCTTCGCCTCACCGAACGCCGGCCCGATCGGGCAGGTGATCGAAGGGGAGGTACGCGTGCTGGTGCGCCCGCAGCGGCGCGACCCGTTGCCGTCGGTCGACCCGGAGCGGCTCGACGCCACCCGGGTCGCCCTGTACCCGGTCACCCTGGACGACGACGGCCTGCTGCTCACCGGCGTCGCCGACACCCACCATGGTCTGGTGGTCGCCGGTTTCGGCGTGGGACACGTGCCCGCCGCGCTGGCGCCGCTGCTCGGGGAGCTGACCGGGCGGATACCGGTGCTGCTCACCTCCCGTACCGGCGCCGGATCGGTGCTGCGCCAGACGTACGGGGCGGTCGGATCGGAGACCGACCTGCAGCGGCGCGGGCTGCTCAACGGCGGGCTGCTCGACCCCTACAAGGCACGGGTGCTGTTGCGGCTGCTGCTCGCCGCCGGCTTGGACACGGAGGCGCTGGAAGCCGCGTTGGCCCGGTTCCGCTGACCGGTCCTGCCGTGCCTAGACTGCGGCGGTGACCGGGAAGCGACGACCGTTGGCCGCGCGCCCGCTGACCGAGCCGCACCCGTCCCGGCTGCCGCGCGACCACCCGGGCCGGGAGCGCCTCCTCGCCGCCCACGCCGCCGCGCTCGACGCGGGGGAAGCCGGTTACCTCGACCCGGACACGGGTCTCTTCGTGCTCACCGCCGGTTTCCTGGCCCGCCGCGGCACCTGTTGCGGCCGCGGTTGCCGCCACTGCCCGTACGTCGACGATCTGGCCGGTGACGCGGAGGTGACGCCGGAACGTCGGGACGGATGAGGGGTTCCGCCCGGCCCGGACGTTTCGTACGGTGTCCGACGGACATCCGGCGGGTGACCCCGCCGACTACTGCGGAGGTTCCACGTGCGTTCCCGGATTCTGCTCGTCGTCGCGGCCGTACTGTCCACGGCGGGCTGCGCGACAGAGCGGGAACCGGTGGAGGTGCCACCCCCGGCGCCGATGGCGGTCGACGTGGCGGCCGCCTCCTCCGGCGGCGCCTGCCGGCTGCTCGACTTCGCGGTGATCGAGCAGTATGTGAAGGTCCGGTTCGACGTGGCCGCGGCGAGCGAGCGCGGCGACACCCACACCTGCGTCGTCCGGGGCGGCCAGGCCACCCTGCCGGAGCTGACCCTGACGGCGACGGAGACCTCGATGGACAAGGCCACCTTCGCCGCCGACGTGGTGCCCGATTCAGCCGGCAAGGTCTCCGGGCTGGGCAAGCAGGCCTACCGGCGTACCTTCGGCGCGGCGGACGGGCACGGGCCGGTCGCCGAGGTGGGCTGGCTCTCCGCCGACGGCAGGCTCGCCGTACTGCGCTGGACCACCGCGAAGGGCACCGCCAAGTCGGCTGCGGAGAAGGTGGCGGTCCAGCTGGCGGCCCTGGCCAAGAAGGTCGACACCCGCGCCCTGTGACGACGGCCGACGCGGGCGGGGGCCTCGACCCCACGTGCGGCCGGGCATCCGCTCAGCGGTGGTCGCCCACGAGCGGGTCGGGCCGCACCCAGAGGCTCAGGCAGGCGACACGGATTCCGGAGCGCCCGCCCGAATGCGGCCGGGCGCGACCGGACCCGAAGCCTCAGGCGGCGGCGACGAACACCCGGGAGGCGACCTCGCGGGGGAGCCGGACCCGGTCGCCGGAGCGATCGATGGACACGCCGTCCCGCTCCTGGGCCACGGTCACCGTCGCGCCCGGGTCGACACCTGCGGCGTGCAGCTGGCGGAGCACGTCGGCGTTGGTCTGCACGCTCTCGCAGATCCGCCGGACGACGACCTTCCCGGAGAGACCGGGGAAGGCGAGATTGCGTTCACCGTCGACGACGACGGTGTCCTCAGGCTCCGGGGAGCCGAGTCCTTCGAGGCCGGGGATCGGGTTGCCGTACGGCGAGCGGGTCGGCCGGTTGAGCAGGTCGTAGACCCGCTTCTCGACTGCGTCGCTCATCACGTGCTCCCACCGGCAGGCCTCCTCGTGGGCCTCCTCGTAGGGCATCCCGATCACGTTCACCAGCAGCAGCTCGGCGAGCCGGTGCTTACGCATGACGGAGACAGCGGCGTTGCGGCCCTCCAGGGTGAGCGACAGATGGCGGTCACCCTCGACCGTCAGCAGGCCGTCGCGCTCCATTCGCGCGACCGTCTGGCTCACCGTGGGACCGCTCTGCTTCAGCCGCTCGGCGATCCGGGCGCGCAGCGGCGGCACCCCTTCCTCCTCGAGCTCGAGGATGGTGCGCAGGTACATCTCCGTCGTGTCAACAAGATCGTGTTTGGCCATCGCTACCACCTCTTCCCGGAGGTAACGTCACCCTCGCTCGTGTCGACCAGGTCGTGTTTCACGTCAGCGGCCCTCCGGTGATCGATGTTACCGCGTCGCAGGTGTAACGACCGAGGCCGAAACGCGAGGCCGTTCACCGAATGGTGTTGACTGGTCGTCATGTCCGGTACCGACGATCTGCTGGTCGAGCCCGACCGACTCGCCGCCGAGCTCGACTCCGCCGACCCGCCCACCCTGCTCGACGTCCGCTGGCGGCTGACCGGGCCGCCCGGCCGCGACGACTACGCCGTCGGTCACCTGCCCGGCGCGGTCTTCGTCGATCTGGACACGGAGCTCTGCGGCCCGCCCGGCGCCGCCGGACGGCACCCGCTGCCCGATCCTTCGGCGTTGCAGGCCGCCCTACGGGCCGCCGGTGTCCGGACCGGCCACCCCGTCGTGGTGTACGACGGCGGCGACGGCATGGCGGCCGCCCGCGCCTGGTGGACGCTGCGCTGGGTGGGGCACGCGCACGTCCGCGTGCTGCACGGCGGTTACCCGGCCTGGACGGCCGCCGCCCTGCCCACCAGCGCCGACGTACCCGAACCGGAGCCGGGGGACGTGTCCGTCCGGCCCGGCGCGCTGCCCGTGCTCGACGCGGCGGAGGCCGCCCGGCTGGCGGCCGCGGACGGCGGCGTGCTGATCGACGTGCGGGCCGCGCCCCGCTACCGGGGGGAGACCGAGCCGATCGACCCGGTGGCCGGGCACGTGCCGGGCGCCGTCAACCTGCCCGCCTCCGAATACGTCACGGACGGCCGGTTCCCTGCGGCGGAGGCGCTGCGGGAGCGGTTCGCCGTCGCCGGGGTCTCCGACAGCACTGCGGTCGGGGCGTACTGCGGGTCGGGTGTGACCGCCGCCCAGGCGGTGCTCGCCATGCACCTCGCCGGCCGGCCCGACGCCGCGCTCTACGTCGGGTCGTGGAGCAACTGGGTCGCGGACCCGGACCGTCCGGTGGCCACCGGCGCGTGATCCCGGCACGGGAATCGTCCGGGGCGGCCGACGACGCGTGACCGGCGCCACACCGCCGTTGGTCGTGACCGGCGCCGCGTTGATCCACCGGAGGTGACCGGCACCACCGTGACACCCGGGTCGTGACCAGCGCGTCCACCGCGACCGGCCGGTCCACGTGCGACGATGTGCGCATGTCCGACGACACGGTGGTGGTGTGGGACGAGTCGCTGCTCGCCTACGACATGGGTGACCATCCCCTCGATCCGGTCCGGGTGGAGCTGACCGTGGCGCTCGCCCGGGAGCTCGGCGTTCTGGACCGGCCCCGGGTACGCCTGGTCAAGCCGGAGCCGGCCGACGACGCGCTCCTGACCCGGGTGCACGATCGGCGCTACCTGTCGGCGGTCCGGGCGGCACCGGGCGACCCGTTGTTCGCGGGCTTCGGGCTGGGCACCTCGGACAATCCGATCTTCGACGGGATGCACGAGGCGAGCGCCCTGGTCGCCGGAGCCACGGTGGCCGCCGCCGAGGCGGTCTGGCGGGGCGAGGCGCGCCGGGCGGTCAACGTGGCCGGCGGGCTGCACCACGCCATGCCGGCCCAGGCCGCGGGTTTCTGCGTCTACAACGACCCGGCCGTGGCCATCGCCCGCCTGCTCGACCTCGGCGCCGAGCGGATCGCGTACGTGGACGTGGACGTACACCACGGCGACGGGGTGCAGCACGTCTTCTGGGACGATCCGCGGGTGCTGACGGTCAGCCTGCACGAGACCCCGCTCGCCCTCTTCCCGGGCACCGGCTTCCCGGACGAGACCGGTGGACCGGGCGCCGCGGGGAGTGCGGTCAACGTGGCGTTGCCGCCGGGTACCGGCGACGCGGGCTGGCAGCGTGCCTTCCACGCGATCGTCCCGTCGGTGCTGCGGGCCTTCCGGCCGCAGATGCTCGTCACCCAGTGCGGCGCGGACGGACACCGGCTCGACCCCCTCGCCGACCTGAACCTCTCCGTCGACGGGCAGCGCGCCACCTACCTGGCACTGCGGGCGCTCGCCGACGAGTTGTGCGAGGGACGTTGGGTGGCCACCGGCGGGGGCGGGTACGCGCTCGTCGAGGCGGTACCCCGGGCCTGGACCCACCTGCTGGCGGTCGCGACCGGAGAGCCGCTCGACCCGGCGACGCTGACCCCGCCCGCCTGGCGTGAGCTGGCCACCGCGCGCCGTCCCGGCAGCGAGGTGCCGCTGCGGATGACCGACGACATCGACCCGTCGTACGAGCCGTGGCAGCCCAGCGGCGAGCCGACCGCGGTGGACCGGGCGATCGCGGCAACCCGCAAGACGGTCTTCCCGCTGCTCGGGCTCGACCCGTACGACCCGCGCGACTGAGCGACCCGGGACGCCGGCCCGTGACGACCGTGGACCAACCGGTGGACGTGCTGCTCAGCGACGGCACCACCGTCCAACTGCGACCGATCCGGCCGGAGGACGCGGCGGAGATCGTGGCCATGCACGGCCGCTTCTCCGAGCGCACCCGCTACCTGCGCTACTTCTCGCCGTACCCCCGGATTCCGGACCGGGACCTGCGACGCTTCGTCAACGTCGATCACCACGACCGGGAGGCGATCGTGGTCCTGGCGGGCGGGCGGATCGTCGCCGTCGGCCGGTACGAGCGCCTCGGGCCGGAGGCCCCCGAGGCCGAGGTGGCCTTCGTGGTGGAGGACGCCCATCAGGGCCGGGGGATCGGCTCGGTGCTGCTGGAGCATCTGGCCGACGTGGCCCGCCGGGTCGGCATCGTGCACTTCGTCGCCGAGGTGCTGCCGGCCAACGGCGCGATGCTGAGGGTCTTCTCGGACTTCGGCTACCAGGTGCGGCGGCAGTTCGCCGACGGAGTGGTGCACCTGAGTTTTCCGATCGCACCGACCGAGGCGACCCTGGCCGTGCAACGTGGCCGGGAACATCGCACCGAGGCCCGCTCGATAGCCCGCCTGCTGGCCCCACGCGGGGTCGCCGTCTACGGTGCCAGCGCCACCGGGCAGGGGGTGGGCGCGGCCGTGCTCGGGCACCTGCGCGACGGCGGCTTCGCGGGGGACGTCGTGCCGGTGCATCCGACCGCCCCGACCGTCGCCGGGCTGCCCGCGTATCCGCACGCGGTCGACGCCGGCGTACCGCTGGACCTGGCGGTGGTTGCGGTTCCACCGGACGCGGCACCGGCCGTGGTCGCCGACGCGGCGGCCGCCGGCGTGCACGGGCTGGTGGTGATCTCGGCAGGGTTCGCCGAGGCCGGGGCGGAGGGCGCCGCCGTGCAGCGGACGCTGGTCCGGGCGGCACACGCCGCCGGGATGCGGGTGATCGGTCCGAACTGCCTCGGTGTGGCCAACACCGACCCGGCGGTACGCCTCAACGCCATGCTCGCGCCGGCGTTGCCGGCGCCCGGACGGGTCGGGATCTTCAGCCAGTCCGGGGCGTTCGGGGTGGCGTTGCTGGCGGAGGCGGACCGGCGCGGCCTCGGACTGTCCAGCTTCGTCTCGGCGGGGAACCGGGCCGACGTCTCCGGCAACGACCTTCTCCAGTACTGGCAGGACGATCCCGGTACGGACGTGGTCATGCTGCACCTGGAGACCTTCGGCAATCCCCGCAAGTTCGCCCGGCTCGCCAGGCGGATCGGGCGGAAGAAGCCGGTGGTGGCGCTCGCGTCGCCGGCCCGACCGCCGGGAGTGGGTAGCTCTGCCGGCCCGGACGAGGTGGCGGTGGCCGCCCTCTTCGCCCAGTCCGGCGTGATCCGGGTCGACACCGTCGCCGAGCTGCTGGACGTCGGGGTGCTACTGGCCAACCAGCCGCTGCCGGCCGGCCCGCGGGTCGCCGTGGTGGGCAACTCCTCGGCGCTCGGCAGCCTCGCCGCCAGCGCCTGCGCGGCTCACGGGCTCACGCTGGCCGAGGGGCATCCCCGCGACGTCGGGCCGAACGCCGACGCCGCCGAGTTCGCCGCCGTGCTCGCCGCGGCGGCCGCCGACGACGGGGTGGACGCGCTCGCGGTGATGCTCGCCCCGCCGCTGCCCGGTCAGCCCGCGGAGGCCGACCTCACGGTCGCGTTGCCCGCCGCGCTGGACACCACCAAGCCTGTCGTGGTGACCGTCCTGGCCGGCCGGCCCCTGGCCGGGTTGCCGACGTACGCGGGTGTCGAGGAGGCGATCCGGGCGCTGGCCCGGGTGCACCGGTACGCGGACTGGCTCCGCCGGCCGCCCGGGACGTTGCCGGAGCTTCCCGGCATCGACTCGGCGGCCGGTCAGGCCGCGCTGCGTCCCGACGGTGTGGACACGGCCGGACTGCTCACCGCGTACGGGATCGAACTGGTCGACTCGGTGCCGGCGGGTTCGGCGGACGAGGCGGCCGACGCGGCGGCCCGGCTCGGCTTCCCGGTGGCGCTCAAGGCCGCCGCGTACGGGCTTCGGCATCGCCTCGACCTGGGCGCCGTACGGCTCGACCTGCCTGACGCGGCCACCGTCCGCCGGGCATACGCCGAGATGTCCGTGCTCTTCGGCGCTGACGTCCTGGTGCAGCCGATGGTGCCGCCCGGGGTGGCCTGCGTGATCGAGTTGGTGGAGGATCCGGCGTTCGGGCCGGTGGTCGGCTTCGGCATCGGCGGTGTCGCCACCGAGTTGCTCGGTGACCGGGCGTGGCGCGCGGTGCCGTTGACCGATCGCGACGCCGAGGAACTGGTCGACGAACCACGGGCCGCCCCACTGCTGCGGGGTCACCGGGGAGCCGTTCCGGTGGACCGGTCCGCCCTGGCGGAGCTGCTGTTGCGGGTCGGACGGCTGGCCGACGAGCAGCCTCGGGTACGCGCCCTCACGTTGAACCCGGTGCTCGCCCGCCCGGACGGCCTCTCGGTGCTGCACGCCTCCGTACGCCTCGGCGCTGCCGCCGACCGTCCCGACACCGGCCCGCGCCGGCTGTGAGAGCGGTTCGCCGCGCGACCGGAAGGCCACGCCGGCGGGATCGGACCGAGGTACGCCGGGCGGGGTCAACCGCGGGTAGAGATCTGCTGAACGGCCCACGAGTTGCCGTCCGGGTCGGCGAAGAAGACGAAGCCGACATTGTCCAGCGGGTGCCCGGTCGGGCTCGGGCTCTTTCCCAGCACCTGGATCTCGCTGACCGGCACGCCTCGACCGACCAGCTCGGCGCGGGCCCGCTCGAGGTCGTTCACCACCAGTTGCAGCCCCTTGAGCGACCCCGGTGGCATGTCCGGAACGATGCCCGTGCCGATCACGATCGAGCAGCCGGAGCCCGGCGGGGTCAGCTGCACGACCCGGCCGAGGCCGCCGGCGGTGGTGTCGTGGTCGAGGTTGAACCCGAGCTGGTCGACGTAGAACGCCTTGGCCCGGTCCACGTCGGAGACTGGGATCACCACGACTTCCAAGGTCCAGTTCACGCTGCGTCCCCTCACGCTGTGGGTGGTGCCGGTCACGCCTTGTTAGCAGGCCCGGCCGAGTGAATCAACCACCCCAGGGGCCGCGTGGTTGTGGACGAAGCCCGGTCATCTCGCGCGGAAGGCCCCGGCGAACCGCCGGGGCCTTCCGACCACGCACCCTGATCAGCAGGCGTACGCCTCCAGGCGCTGCGCTCGCTCCGGGGCACGTAGCTTCAGCAGCGTCACCTTCTCGATCTGCCGGATCCGTTCCCGGGAGAGGCCGAACTCGCGGCCGACCTCGTCGAGCGTGCGCTGCCGTCCGTCGTCCAGACCGAACCGCAGCCGGATCACCGCCTGCTCCCGCTGCGAGAGGGTGGCCAGCACGATCCGTACCTCGTTGCGCAGCTCGCCGTTGGCCGCAGCGTCGCCGGGCTGCTCGCGCGGGTCCACCGCGGCGACGAAGTCGCCGAGCGCGCTCTCGCCGTCCTCGCCGACGGCCTGGTCCAGGCTGACCGGCTCACGGTCGTACGAGATCAGCTCGATGACCTGGAACTCGGGGACGTCGAGCGCCCGTGCCACCTCGGTGACGGTGGGCTCGCGACCCAGCGTCACCGACAACTCCCGGCGGGCCCGGACCATCCGGTTGACCTGCTCGACCATGTGCACCGGGATGCGGATGGTGCGGGCCTGGTCGGCCATGGCGCGGGTGATGGCTTGGCGGATCCACCAGGTGGCGTAGGTGGAGAACTTGTAGCCCTTGGTGTAGTCGAACTTTTCGACGGCGCGGATCAGGCCGAGGTTGCCTTCCTGGATGAGGTCGAGGAAGGCCATGCCGCGACCGGTGTAGCGCTTGGCGATGCTCACCACCAGCCGCAGGTTCGCCTCGAGCAGATGGTCCTTGGCGGCCCGACCCTCCGCGGCGATCAGCTCCAGGTCGGCCCCCAATTCGGTGGAGACCGGGGTGCAGGTGGCCAGCTTCTCCTCGGCGAACAGGCCGGCCTCGATGCGCTTGGCGAGCTCGACCTCCTGCGCCGCGGTGAGCAGCTTCGTCCGGCCGATGCCGTTGAGGTATGCCCGGACGAGGTCCGTGGAGACGCCCCGCTCGTCGGTGGCGTCCAGGTCGGTGAGGACCTCGGCGCTCGGGTCGGTGTCCGTGCCCGCGGTCGGGCGCATCTGGTGCTCCGTCATCTGCAGGGCCATCTTCGTCTCTCCCCGTGTCCGTGTCGTGCGATTCCGGCCTGGTGCCGCCGGTGACAAACAGCTTGGCGGGCAGGGCGTAAAACGGGAGTGAGGCGATCGGGGACCCGACAGCAATATGGTCGGATCGGTGGAGTCGGGGAGGCATCGAGGGCCGGAGTGTCGGCCCGGGTCGGCTTTGCCCGGCCCGGTTACCGTGCCATCGACCGGTCGGCGTGGCCGGCCCGCGAGGCTACGGAGGGGTGCAGTGGTCTTCAAACGGCTCATGCAGGCGATGGGTGTGGGTGGCCCATCGGTGGAAACCGTGCTGACCAACCCGAACTGCCGCCCCGGCGGCCAGTTGGAGGGCCGCATCCAGGTGACGGGTGGCGACCATCAGGTCGACATCGAGTACGTGGCCCTCGGGCTGGTCACCCGGGTCGAGGTGGAGAGCGGCGACAACGAGTACGACACCACCCAGGAGTTCCATCGGCAGCGGGTCACCGGCGCGTTCCGGCTGGAGCGGGGGCAGCAGCACGAGATCCCGTTCCGCTTCGACGTGCCGTGGGAGACGCCGGTCACCGAGCTGTACGGGCAGCACCTGCACGGGATGACGATGGGGCTGCGTACGGAACTGGAGGTGGCGCGCGCGGTCGACAAGAGCGACCTGGACGCCGTCGCCGTGCACCCGCTGCCCGCTCAGGAGCGCCTGCTCGAGGCGTTGCTGCGGCTGGGTTTCCGGTTCGCACGGGCGGACGTGGAACGTGGCCACATCTACGGGGTGCGGCAGACGCTCCCCTTCTACCAGGAGATCGAGTTCCACCCGGCGCCCCAGTACGGCCGGGCGATCAACCAGCTGGAGGTCACCTTCATCGCCGACCGGCAGCAGACGCAGGTGGTGTTGGAGCTGGACAAGCGCGGTGGCCTGTTCACGGAGGGACGGGACGCGTTCGGCCGGTTCACCGTCGAACACGCCACGATGGACCGGGTCGACTGGACCGCTCAGCTCGACGGCTGGTTGCGCCAGTCCCTCCAACGCCGCGGCCTCTTCTCCTGACCCACCCCACTTCCCACCCCACCCCGCCCTGCCCTGCCGCGGTGATCATGAATTTATTGCCCGGCTGTTCGGCGTGTCGGAGCAATAACTTCATGATCACCGCGGCTGCGGCTGCGGCTGCGGGTGGGGGGGTGGGCCGGGGGTGGGGGTGGGGTTAGAGGTCTAGGAGGATGGTGCGGGGGCCTACGTTGACGCTCTCGACCAGCATGTGGGCGCGGAAACGACCGGTTTCCACCTTGGCGCCGCGCTCGCGTAACGCCTCGACCACGGCCGTGACCAGCGGCTCGGCGACCTCCGCGGATGCCGCGGCCGTCCAGCTCGGGCGGCGGCCCTTGCGGGCATCGCCGTAGAGGGTGAACTGACTGACCACGAGGACCGGGGCACCGGTGTCGGCGGCGGACCGCTCGTCGTCGAGGATGCGCAGCTCGTGGACCTTGCGGGCCATCGTCCGGGCGATCTCCGGGGTATCGGTGTGCGTCACTCCGAGCAGCACCAGCAGCCCGTCGTCGATCGCGCCGACCACCTCGTCACCGACCGTGACACTGGCCCGGCCGACCGTCTGCACCACCGCACGCATCAGCACGCCCTCCGTCCGCTGTTCCGGCCGGGAACGGCGCCCGGCGTTCGCGAGCCGTCCCGGCCGGCCGGCGGGACGAGGCCGGGCACGCCGGGGTAGCCGCGCGGGTCCAGCTTGGCGGCGGACGCGTTGCGTCCGCTGTTCCCGCCGGCGTACCGGGCGGGGGCCGCCGCACCTTCGTTGCTCCGCCGGGTCGCCCCGATGCGCCGGGTCGCCCCGATGCGCCGGGGCGCGCCGATGCGCCGGGTCGCAACGATGCGCTGGGGCGACCCCGCTGCGCCCATCAACCGGCCACCGGCTCGATGATGCCGCGCTCCACCAGGTGCGCCACTATCGGGCCGGCCGCCTCGGCGAGCTCGTCGGGCGCCACGTCGTGCGCCACCGCGAGGAGAGCGAGCTGGTCGCGAAGCGGCAGACGGCCGTCGGCGCCGCCGACCAGCGCCAACACCAGGGGGTCGACCTCCTCGGTCCAGCGCAGACCGCGCGGCATGGTCAGCATCTGCCGGTCCACGGCCCAGCCCTCGTCGCCCATGGTCGCCTCCTGCCGCAGTTGGAGCCCTTCGGCGGCCCGGTAGCGCTCGGCGAGCAGCGCTTCGGTGTCGCGTACCCGGAGGAAGTCCTGGCGGTCGAACCAGGTGGCGATGCGGTCACCCATCGGCGGCTCGACCCGCTGCCGGAGGTCCTCCACCCGAAGGACGGGGTCGGCGTGCCCGCCGCGGCGTAGCGAGATGACGCCGAAGCCGATCGCCTCCACCTTGTGCGCGTCGAACCAGTCCAGCCAGGCGGCCATCCGCTGCGGGTCGGGCGCCTCGCCGACGTCGGTCAGCCACAGGTTGACGTACGCCATCGGGTCGGCCACCTCGCGCTGGATGACCCAGGCGTCCAGGCCGGTTCCGGCGAACCAGCCGGCCACCCGCTCGTCCCACTGCTCGCCCGCGACGTGCACCCAGTTCGCCAGGTACTGCATCGTGCCGCCCTCGGTCAGCAGGCCGGGCGCGGCCGCGGCGAGTTCGCTGCCGATCGCGTCGCCGACCCGGCCGGAGTCCCGGTAGACGTGCGTGGTCGTGCCGGGCCCGACCACGAAGGGTGGGTTGCTCACCACCAGGTCGAACCGGCGGCCCGCCACCGGCGCCACCATGTCGCCGCGGAGCAGCTCCCAGTCCTGGCCGTTGAGCGCGGCCGTGGTGGCGGCGAAGCGCAACGCCCGGGGAGAGACGTCGGTGGCGGTGACCGAACGCGCGTGGGTGGACAGGTGCAGCGCCTGCACGCCGGAACCGGTACCCAGGTCCAGTGCGGTCTCGACCGGTCGCCGGATGGTCGCGCCGATCAACGTCTGGGTCGCCCCGCCGATGCCGAGCACGTGCTCGGAGTGCAACGGGCGACCCGGGCGGGCGCTGGCCGGCACGTCGGCGAGCACCCACCACTCGTCCCCGTACGGTTCCAGGTCGACGCCGGCTCGCAGGCCGTCGCCGTGTCGCTCGACCAGCCCGCCGTCGACCGCCTCGGCGATGTCGAGCGGCGCGAGCGCGGCGGCCACCACGGCCTCCGGTTCGGTCTGGTCGCAGATGAAGACCCGGATCAGCGTGGCGAGCGGGTCGCGATCCTCGGTCGCCTTCAGGGCGGCGCGGAAGTCGTTGCGGGCCACCCCGCCGGTCGCCTGCGGACCGAGCCGGTCGGCGATGCCGTTCGAGGTGAACCGGGCGCGGGTCAGCGCGGTGCGCAGCGCCGCGACCCCGGCGGGAGAGAGCAGCATGTCTTGTTCGGCCACCTCGCCATCCTGCCTGCTGCCGCCAGAGCGGACGCGCCCACCCGGAACATCAGTGCCGCCAGCACGCGCTATCGAACATCGGCGTCCCGGTCGAGGGCGGTTCCGCGGCCACCGGTCGTGCCGCCAAGCGCCGGGTGCGACCCTGCCGGGGCGGCGTGGGCGTGCGCATCCGCGTGTGTCCGTCGGCTGCCGATCGCGGTCTGGCAGCATGGCGGCATGGCGTTGGCTCTTCCGATCGACTCCGCGGCGAACGACCTCCTCAACCGGGACCCGCTGGCGCGCATCCTCGGCATGGTTCTGGATCAACAGATTCCGATGGAGAAGGCTTTCTCCTCGCCGTACGTGCTGACGCAGCGGCTCGGGCACGACCTCGACGCGCGGGAGCTGGCCGGGTACGACCCGGAACAGCTGATCGCCGTCTTCGCCCAGCCGCCCGCGCTGCACCGCTTCCCGAAGGCGATGGCGGCCCGGGTGCAGGAGGTGTGCCGAATGCTCGTCGACCGGTACGACGGCGACGCCGCCGGGCTCTGGGCCGGTGTGAAAGACGGCCGGGAGCTGTTCAACCGGATCGCCGAGCTGCCCGGATTCGGCAAACAGAAGGCGCAGATCTTCCTCGCCCTGCTCGGCAAGCGCTTCGACGTGCGGCCGGAGGGCTGGCGGGAGGCGGCCGGCGGGTACGGCGACCCGGACGCGTACCGCTCGGTCGCCGATGTGACCGACGGTGAGTCGCTGCGCCGGGTGCGGGAGTACAAGCAGCAGATGAAGGCGGCGGCCAAGACGAAGGCCGCCGACTGACCGCCGCCGGGCCCGCCCGGAATGGGGGCGGCGGTTGCCGGCCGACCGTCGCGTGGGCTCAGGCGGCGGTGGGGTGGGCGAGCGAGGCGAGCGCCCGCCGGACGTCGGCGAGCGAGACGGTGGTCGAGTCGTCGAGGTCGGCCAGGCCCGCCTCGATCCACTGCCGCATCAGCGTGGTGACCCCGATGCCGCGCGCCTCGGCTGCCGCCCGCACCCGTTCGTAGGTCTCCAGTGGCAGCCGTACCGACCGGCTCACCATCGGCACGTCGGTGTCGGGGGTGGGCAGCTCCGCCGGCTGGCTCTCGTCGATCAGTTCCGCGAGCCGGTCGTCGCCGCTGTGGAACTGCTTGGTCGCGTCGTCACGGTGCATGTCACCGCCTCCTCATCGGCGATCTCTCCGCACTGCCTCGTCGTAGCGCTTCGACTCGGCGTCGCTGAGCTCACGGGCGGAGAGGATGTCCCAGTCGTTGTCGGTGCCGTCGGCCTCGGCGAGCAGCACAGCCAGCCGACGGCCCCGCCGGGCGGCGGCGTAGACGACCATCACGTCGTCGCCCAGGTGGCGGATCACCCGCCGGACGCTGTGCAGCGCCTCCCAGACTTCCCCCGGCGTGACGTCGTAGACCTTCAGGTTAGCCAGCGCCTCTTCGGTGAAGCTGAACCTGCTGCCCACGGGCGGAGCGTACCACGCGCGTAACACGCGCGCCTCGGGCCTGCGCTGCCGTGCCCCCGGAGCTGCCGCCGCGACCGAACTTCGCTGATCACGCCTGTCAAGTGACAGGATGAGGCGTAACCCCCTCGAGGAGGTCCGTGGTGAAGCGTCAGGCGTACCAACCGATCCTGATCACCGACGCCTCACGCAGCCAGGGCGACCAGCTCAACAGTCGGCAGCGGCGATACGTGCTGATGATGGGCATCAGGGTCGGCTGTCTGATCGTGGGTGCGATCCTGGTCGGCGCGCAGGCTCCCCTGCTCTGGCTCTGGCTGCCGCTCTGCGGCCTCGGCATGGTGCTCATTCCGTGGCTCGCCGTGCTGCTGGCCAACGACCGTCCGCCGAAGGAGGAGCACCGGCTGGCCAACAAGTTCCAGCCCCGGCACCGCGACGAGAACCCGCCGATGAGCCTCACCGCCGAGGAGCGCCCGCACAAGGTCATCGAGGTCGAGCCCTAGGCGCATGTGGGGTCGGTGACCCGGATAGCAGCGCCAGCCGGAACCTGGACTCGTCCTCGGTGTCCGGGGCCGCGGTCAGCACGACAATCTTCCGTTCCGCGTCGCCGTCGGTGATCACGTCGCAGTCCACCGCGATCAGGCCGACCGTCGGGTGGTGGACAATCTTGTGATCCTCGCGATGCGCACCGACCACGCCGGCGGCCCACAGTTCGGTGAAGCGGGCGTTGCCGGTGGCGAGCAGCCGGATCAGGTCGGCCAGCCGGTTGCTGCCGGGGAAGCGTCCCGTCGCCCGGCGCAGGTCGGACACGACGGCCGACTCCACCCCGCCCTGAGCGAGCGAGGTCACCGGCCAGTGCGACAGGCGCGGCCCCTCGCCGTCGATCGGGAAGGTGTCGCGAGCGAAGTTGCGCAGCGGCGGCGGTGTCGCCGAGGGGTCACCCAGCAGGGCCGCCCAACCGCGGTTCCACCAGATCAGCTGCCAGTCCGCGGCGAAGACGGCGACGGCGGTGTCCGCCAGCCGGTCGAGGAGGCGGCGCAGCCCCGGCGGAAGGTGGTCGGAAAGCTCCTCGTGCGACGGCGGCCCGAGACCGGCCAACCGGTGCAGATGATCCCGTTCGGCGTCCGTGAGCCGCAGGGCGCGGGCGAGCGCGGCGACCACCTGCGCCGACGGGGTGGTGGACCGCCCCTGCTCCAGACGTACGACGTAGTCGACCGAGATCCCGGCGAGTTCCGCGAGTTCCTCCCGGCGTAACCCCTTCGTCCGGCGCCCGCGCCGGCCCGGCAGCCCTGCCGCCGCCGGGGAGACCCGGTCGCGCCACGCGCGCAGCGTCGCGCCCAGCGCGGTCCCGTCCGTGTTCATGCCGTTGATTCTTGCTCCTGACCTCCGGTCGAGGGTGGTACCCGTGTTCCTACCGTCGTCCCGTCCCTGGTCGCGGGCTCGACGAGCGGGCAGCCTCGGCTGCATGAGCATGTCCTTCTCCCACGACCATGTCGGTCTGAGCGTGACTCCCGAGGACCTCGACGCCACCATCGAGTGGTACGTGAGCAAGCTCGGCTTCACTGTCGACCAGCAATTCGACTCCCACGGCACGACGTTCGTCTACCTCGTCAGCGGGGATGTCAAGATCGAGCTCCTGGCCGGCGCGTCCCACCGGCAGCCACCGATCCCTGACGTCCTGACGAGCATGGACCCGGTGCGCCTGCACCACTTCTGCCTCGCCGTCGAGGATCTCGACGCGACCGTCTCCGCGCTGCGCGACCTCGGCGTGGCGCTGATCGGAGGCCCCATGGCGGTAGCCGCGATCGGTCAGCGCATCGCGTTCGTCACCGACAACCTCGGCAACATCATCGAGTTCGCCGAGCCCGGTACCTGGCCTGCCGGTCGACCGGACTGATCGTTCCGGCGTGCGGGTCGGCAGGGGCACCACCGGCTCGGTTGCCGCGCCCGGGGGACGGGCAAGGTTGAACCCGGCGCCGTCAGGGTGCCGGGCGGGCGCCGAGGGTGGAGACGGCCACCGCGCCGAGGTCACCGGCCCGGGCCAGCGCCACATCCGGATCCGCACCGGCCAGCCAGGCCGTCAACAGGCCCGCGGCGAACGCGTCCCCGGCCCCGGTGACGTCCACCACGGCCACCCGGCGGGCGGGCGCCGAACTGAGCCGGCCCGTCCGGTCCGCCCAGACCGCGCCGGCCGCACCCCGCTTGACCACCACCCGCCGGGCGGTCGCCGACAGCGCCCTCGCCTGGGCCGCCGGTTCCAGCCCGCCGGCCAGCACCGTCGCCTCGTCCGCGTTGACCAGCAGCAGGTCGACGTCGCGTACCCAGGCCAGGAAGGCCGTCGCGCCGACGCGCCGCAGCGGTGCCGCGGACGCCGCGTCGACACTGGTGGTGAGCCCACGCGCGCGGGCGGCGGTCAACGCCCGCAGTCCGGCCTCGCGCGACCCGGCGTCCAAAAGGGTGTACCCGGACAGGTGCAGATGCCCCGGGTCGGGTACCGCGGCCAGGGCCCGCTCGACGTGCTCCGCGGTCAGCCGCAGGTTCGCCCCGCGCTGGCTGACCATCGTCCGCTCGCCGTCGTTGGCCAGCACGATGACCGTGCCGGTCACGGCATCCCCGATGCTCTCGATCGCGCAGTCGACACCGGCGGACCGCAGTTCGGCCGTCCGGTCACGCCCCTCCGCGTCGTCGCCCACCGCCGCGACCAGCGTCACGGGGGCGCCCTGCGCGGCGAGCCAGGCGGCGGTGTTGGCCGCCTGACCGCCGCCGCTGAACCGGATCTCGGCCGCCGTGTCCGAGCCGGCGGCGAGCGGCCCGCTGAGCACGGCGAGCACGTCGGTGATCACGTCACCGACGACGACGATCCGGTGATTCGGGCTCATGCCTCGGTGTCGGCGCGGCGGGCGGCCGAGGCCACCGCGATCCGCGCGGCCAGGTCGGCGTTGCGCAGGATGATCCGGACGTTCACCGCCAGGCTGGCGCCCTCGGTGGCGGAATGGAAGTGGGCCAGCAGGTAGGGAGTCACGGCCTTGCCGGTCACCCCGTCGCGCTCCAGCCGCGCCAGGCCCTCGGTGAGTGTGCGGTCGTGCAGCGCCGGGTCGAGCTGCTCGTCGGCGGGGAGCGGATTGGCCACGACGAGGCCCCCTCGGTGCAGGTCCTGCTGGGTCCGGGCGGCGAGCACGTCGGCGACCTGCTCGGGCGAGTCCACCGACCAGTCGAGGTCGAAGCCGCCGTCGGTGAGGTAGAAGCCGGGGAACCGGCGGGTGCGGTAACCGAGCACGCTCACGCCGAGCGTCTCCAGCCGCTCCAGCGTCGCGCCCACGTCGAGGATCGACTTGACCCCGGCGCAGACCACCGCGATCGGGGTCCGAGCGAGGGTGACGAGGTCCGCCGACTCGTCGAAGGTCTGCGCCGCCTCCCGGTGCACCCCGCCGAGGCCGCCGGTGGCGAACACACCGATCCCTGCCGTGGCGGCCAGCGCGCTGGTCGCCGCGACGGTCGTCGCGCCGTCCGCGCCGGTCGCCGCGGCCACGGCCAGGTCGCGTACGGAGAGCTTGGCCACACCCTCGGCGGTGGCGAGGCGGGTCAGCTGGGCGTCGTCCAGGCCGACCACGAGTTCACCGCCGACCATGCCGATGGTGGCCGGTACCGCTCCGGCGTCCCGTACGGTCGCTTCGATCCGGCGGGCGACCCGGAGGTTCTCCGGTCGGGGAAGGCCGTGCGAGACGATGGTGCTCTCCAAGGCGACGACGGGACGCCCGTCACGCAGAGCGTCGGCCACCTCGGTGCCGTAACGGATGTGAAAGTTGGTCACAGTGATCACCGTACGGCCAGCCCCCGGTCGCAGTGAATTGGACCGGGCCGTCAGGAGCTGCCAAACTTGAGTGTTGGAGGTGCAGACGTGAGCACACAGGTTCTCGAACGGCCGGAGCTGAAGGACGCCGACACCGGCCCGGAGTTGTTCCACTACGTCCGTAAGGAGAAGATCGCCGAGAGTGCCGTCATGGGCACGTTCGTCGTGGCGCTCTGCGGGGAGACCTTCCCGGTAACCAAGGCCGCCAAGCCGGGCTCACCGGTCTGCCCGAAGTGCAAGGAGATCTACGACTCCTGGGCCGACTGATCCGGGGCACCCGCTCCGGCCCCGCGCGTAGCCTTCGGCGGTGACCACCTCCACCGCCCTGCTCATCGCCGACCTGGTCGGCGTCGCGGTATTCGCCGCCTCCGGCGCCTCCGCCGCGGTGGCCAAACGGCTCGACCTGTTCGGCGTCGTCTTCGTCGGTTTCGTGGCCGCCCTGGGCGGCGGGATCTTCCGTGGCCTGGTCATCGGGGAGATGCCGCCACTCGCCTTCGCCGACTGGCGGTACGCCACCACGGCCGCGATCACCGCCGGCGCAGTCTTCTGGCTGCACCCCCAACTGGCCCGGCTGCGGACCACCGTGCTGTTACTCGACGCGGCCGGGCTCGCGCTCTTCACGGTCACCGGCACGCTCAAGGCGCTCGACGCACACGTACCCCCGGTCGGGGCCTGCGTGGTCGGCATGCTCAGCGGGATCGGCGGTGGACTGGGCCGGGACCTGCTCACCGGCGAGATCCCGGTGGTGCTGCGCCGGGAGATCTACGCCGTGGCCGCCCTGGCCGGGGCGGTCGTCGTGGCGGTGCTGCACCGGGCGGGTCAGGCCCACTCGGCACCGCTCCTGGGCGCGGCGGTGCTGATCTTCGGACTGCGGATGGTGGCGTTGCGCCGGCGCTGGACCGTGCCGGTCGCGACACTGCGCCCGCCGCGTACCCGCGACCCCGGACCGGGCCAGCGCTGATGTGACCAGCGTGGCGTCGCCTGGGCGGAGGGACGCCCGCTGGTTATGCTGAGTCGGCCTTCGCGGCATCTTCTGCGCGGAGGCGTTTTCATGGGCGGTGCGGACCGGTGGCCCTCACCCAGGTCCGCCTTCGTGCGGTCGGAGAGGAGCCTTCGCGTGCCAGCCCCGTTGCCGGCGATCGAGACGTTTCCGGCACTACGCGCCTGGCAGCGCAAGGCGCTCGTGGAGTACCTGCGCCGCCGCTCCGAGGACTTCACCGCGGTCGCCACGCCCGGTGCCGGTAAGACCACATTCGCCCTGCGGATCGCCGCCGAGCTGCTCGTGGACGGCACCGTGGAGGCGGTGACCGTGGTCGCCCCGACCGAGCACCTGAAGAAGCAGTGGGCCGAGGCCGCCGCCCGGGTCGGCATCCAGCTGGACGCCGCCTTCCGCAACGCCGACGTGCACTCCTCGGCCGACTTCCACGGGGCCGTCGTCACGTACGCCCAGGTCGGCATGGCCCCGCAGGTGCACCGCCGACGCACCATGACCCGGCGCACCCTCGTAATCCTCGACGAGATCCACCACGCCGGTGACTCCCGCTCGTGGGGGGACGGCGTCAAGGCCGCCTTCGAGCCGGCCGTACGCCGCCTGATGCTCACCGGCACGCCGTTCCGCTCCGACGACAATCCGATCCCGTTCGTCACGTACGAGCGTGGCGAGGAAGGGCTGCTGCGTTCCCGCGCCGACTCGGTCTACGGCTACGCGGACGCGCTTCGTGACAACGTGGTGCGGCCGGTGCTGTTCCTCGCGTACTCCGGGGAGACCCGTTGGCGGACCAACGCGGGGGAGGAGTTGGCAGCGCGGCTCGGCGAGCCGATGACGCAGGACCTCATCGCTCAGGCCTGGCGGACCGCCCTGGACCCGGCCGGCGACTGGATGCCGCAGGTGCTGCGGGCCGCCGACGCCCGGCTCGGCGTGCTGCGTAACGCCGGAATGCCCGACGCCGGTGGACTGGTGATCGCCAGCGACCAGCAGACCGCCCGCTCGTACGCCAAGCTCATCGAACAGCTGACAGGCGAGAAGGCGGCGGTGGTGCTCTCCGACGACGCCGGGGCGTCCGCCCGGATCGCCACGTTCGCGGCGTCCGAGCAACGGTGGCTGGTCGCGGTACGGATGGTCTCCGAGGGCGTCGACATCCCGCGCCTCGCGGTCGGGGTCTACGCCACCAGCGCGAGCACCCCGCTCTACTTCGCCCAGGCGATCGGCCGTTTCGTCCGGGCTCGGCGTCCGGGGGAGACGGCCTCGGTTTTCCTCCCCAGCGTGCCGCATCTGCTCGGGTTGGCCAGCGAGATGGAGGCCGCCCGCGACCACGTGCTGGGCAAGCCGAAGGACCGCGAAGGCTTCGACGACGACCTGCTCGAACGGGCCCAGCGTGACGAGCAGGCCAGCGGCGAGCTGGAGAAGAGGTTCGCCGCGCTGTCCGCCACCGCCGAACTGGATCAGGTGATCTTCGACGGCGCGTCCTTCGGCACCGCGGCCCAGGCCGGCACCCCGGAGGAGGAGGAGTACCTCGGGCTGCCCGGTCTGCTCACCGCCGACCAGGTCGCCGTGCTGCTCTCGAAGCGGCAGGCCGAGCAGCTGGCCGCCCAGCGACGCAAGGCGGCCGTGCGGACCGCTGAGCCGGCCGCTGCCGCGCCGGCGGCGCCGCCGGCACCGATGAGTGCCGCCCAGCGTCGGGTGGCGCTCCGCCGGCAGCTCAACGCGCTGGTGGCGGCCCGACACCACCGTACGGGCCAGCCGCACGGCAAGATCCACGCCGAGCTTCGCCGGCTCTGCGGCGGCCCACCGAGCGCCCAGGCGACGATCGAGCAGCTCGAGGAGCGCATCGCCACCGTCCAGACCCTCTGACCTACCCGTCCCGGGATTCCGCGCCGGTCGCCGGCGCGTCGATCAGGAGGTTTGCCGGTGTTGGCGATTCGGCTCCACCGGCCAACCTGATCGACCCGGCTGTTCGGGGACGGTCCGGTTGGGGTGGGTGGGACGAAAAGAGGCCGGCCGGAAGCACCTCTCGATGCTTCCGGCCGGCCTTTATGTCGGCTTGCGGATTCAGTTCGCCATCAGGTCGGCACCGCGCCAGCTGAACTCCGGGTCCGCCGCGTACCGAACGGTGATCTTCACAAGATCCTCCGCGTACTTGTTCGCGTGGTGCCCGCAGAACACGAGCTCACTTCCACCGGCCAGCGTGACACGGAGCTTGCCGGCAGCATTGCAGCGGTCGCACCGTTCATCGGCGGCCGGGGGGCTCACCGTCTCGGGCGGCGGCGTGAGGGTCGGGGTCATCGCCTTCCTCCTCTGGTCGTCACCGATGAACAATCTCTTCGGTCGTTGCTCACGTATCCTGCAACATCCTCGTGGCGTCTGGCCTTCCCTGTGTGCCCGCGGGGGACCGAGGTCACACATGACAGGCACAGTGTGCCGTGCACCAAGGGTGCCACGTCAACGATCACAATCGTGCAACCGGCGAATCACCATCCAGCGTTGCACGCCAGGTGATCAAAACGACACGCCGGGTTGACGATGTGGGCTCAGTCCAGGTAATCCCGAAGGACCTGCGACCGTGACGGGTGACGCAGCTTGGACATGGTCTTCGACTCGATCTGCCGGATCCGTTCCCGGGTCACCCCGTAGACCTGGCCGATCTCGTCCAGCGTGCGCGGCTGACCGTCCGTCAGGCCGAAGCGCAGGCGTACCACGCCCGCCTCACGCTCGGAGAGCGTCTGCAGCACCTGCTGGAGCTGGTCCTGCAGCAGCGAGAACGAGACCGCGTCGACCGCGACCACGGCCTCCGAATCCTCGATGAAGTCACCGAGCTGGCTGTCACCCTCGTCACCGATGGTCTGGTCCAGCGAGATGGGCTCCCGGGCGTACTGCTGGATCTCCAGCACCTTCTCCGGTGTGATGTCCATCTCCTTGGCCAGCTCCTCCGGGGTGGGCTCGCGGCCCAGGTCCTGGAGCAGCTCGCGCTGGATCCGGCCAAGCTTGTTGATCACCTCGACCATGTGCACCGGGATGCGGATGGTGCGGGCCTGGTCGGCCATGGCGCGGGTGATGGCTTGGCGGATCCACCAGGTGGCGTAGGTGGAGAACTTGTAGCCCTTGGTGTAGTCGAACTTTTCGACGGCGCGGATCAGGCCGAGGTTGCCTTCCTGGATGAGGTCGAGGAAGGCCATGCCGCGACCGGTGTAGCGCTTGGCCAGCGACACGACCAGCCGCAGGTTGGCCTCGAGCAGGTGGTTCTTGGCCCGCTCGCCGTCCCGGGAGATCCACATCAGGTCGCGCTGCATCTCGCGGGTGAGCTTCTCCTCACCCTCCTCGGCAGCGCGCAGCCGCTCGGCGGCGTAGAGCCCGGCCTCGATCCGCTTGGCGAGCTCCACCTCCTGCTCGGCGTTCAGCAGCGGAACCTTGCCGATCTGCTTGAGGTACGCCCGGACCGAGTCGGCGGAGGCGGTCAGCTCGGCGTCACGCCGGGCCTGCTTGAGCGCCTCGGACTCCTCGTCGTCCCACTCGAAGTCGTTGTCGCTGGCGGAGTTCGCCGCATCGGCCTCGGCGGCCTGGGTGAGCTCGGCCGGCTCGTCGACCACCACGTCCTCGATCTCGGCGGCCAGTTCCTCGGGATCGATGTCTCCCTCGGCCCCGTCGCCCTTGGCCTTCCCCGAGGCCGCCTTCGCCTTACCGGCTACGGCCACGGTCGCCTTGGTGGCCCGGGTCGCCTTGGCGGCCTTGGCCGGTGCCGCCGCCTTGGCCACCTGGGCCGTGGTGTCGGCGCTCTTGCGGGCGGTCGCCTTTCGCGGGGCGGGCGCCGTGGCCTCGTCGGCGGAGGGCGCCTGCTTCGGGGCCGGGGCGGCCTTCTTGGTGGTCTTGGCGGTGGTGGCACGCGACGCGGGAGTGGCGGACCGGGCCGCGGCCACTCGACGGCGGGTGCTGGCCGACCCGTCCACGACCACGGTCACTCCCGCCTCGGAGAGCGCCCGCAGGATCTTCTTGGCCTGGGCCGGCGTCACCTCGGCGGTCTCGACGGTGCGCGCGAGCTGGGCCGACGTCAGCTGACCGCCGGCGCTCTGGGCGTGGGCAATCAGAGTGTCGGTGAGCGAGCGAACGTCGGCGCCGTTCTGGCGGGGTTCTGTCACGAATGACCTTCCGGAGGCGAAGAGCGAGCACGGCCGGGTTGTCCGGTGCAGCGGGGGCCACCGCGCCGGGCGATGTGGTTTGAGAACCCCCGTGTCCCGGGCCGGCCGGTCACCGGCGGTCCGTGGCGCGTGGGCAGGGGTGAATTGTAACGCCGTCTGCGGCGATCATCCTGCGCCGCACGGCGTATCGGGTTGTCGAGACCGTCGAAACGGCGCAGATGTGGAGTTTGTAAGGATGGTACTCGCGCATGAGACGGGACACCCCGATCGTGCGGGAAGGGGACGAGGCATGGAGCGTGGGGCGCCGTCAGCGGGCGAACTGTTGGAGATCGCGGTCGAGTTGGCCCGGGACGCCGCCGCGACGGCGTACCGGATGCGGGCCGAGGGAGTCTCGGTCGCCGCCACCAAGAGCACGGTGACCGACGTGGTGACCGCTGCCGACCGGGCGGTCGAGATGCAGGTCCTCGACGCGCTGCGTCGGCTGCGGCCTGCGGACGCGGTGCTCGGTGAGGAGTACGGCCCGGGCGACACGGAGGTGGGCGCCGGCGGGGTTCGCTGGATCCTCGACCCGATCGACGGCACCGTCAACTACCTATACGGGCTGCCGCACTGCGCCGTGTCGCTCGCGGCCGAGGTCGACGGCGAGGTGGTCGCCGGGGTGGTCCGCAATGTGACCACCGGCGAGGAGTGGACCGCCACCGCCGGTGGCGGTGCGTGGCGCGACGGCGAGCGGCTGCGCTGCTCGACCGAGACCGACCTGGGTCAGGCGCTCGTCGCCACCGGGTTCGGCTACGACCCGAGACGCCGGGCGCACCAGGCGCGGGTGGTCGCCGAGCTGATTCCGCACGTACGGGACATCCGCCGCCTCGGCGCGGCGGCGCTGGACCTCTGCCTGGCCGCCGAGGGACGGGTGGACGTCTACTACGAGAAGGGGCTGGCCGCGTGGGACCAGGCGGCCGGAGCCCTGGTGGCCACCGAGGCGGGGATGCTGGTCGCGGGGCTGGGTGGCCTGCCGGCCGGGCCGGACCTGGTGATCGCCGCGCCTCCCGCGCTCTTCGCGCCGCTGCACGACCGGCTCGCCGACCTGGACGCCTCCGGCGGCCCGTGACAGGCCGCCGGAGACACCGGGTCAGTCCTCGACGGGCGCGGGGCAGGAACCGGGCGGCGCGATCGGCGAGCCGAGGTCGCCGAGGGACTGGTTCACCTCGGTCGTGGTGGCCAGCTGCTGGAAGGCGTCACCCAGCACCACGTCCACGGTGTCGTCGGTGCGCTTCGGGTCGTATTCGGTCTCGGCGTTGTCGAGGAAGTACGCGCGGAGCAGATGCGCCGAGCCGACCCCCTTCGGGCCGTACCGCAGCACTGCCACCTCGTCGACCCCCTTGGGGGCGTTGCCCACCTTCTTGACCTGGAACTTGCGATTGCGGAAATCGTCCGCGACGCTGCTCGCCCGACCCGCCTCGTCGGTCGCGTTCAGCACATTGATCTTGACTTCGTTGGTCTCGCGCAGTGTGACGTCGGCGAGCGGCCAGCCGTCCGGACAGCTCTTGGCGGCACCCGCCTCGCTCTGGCTGTCGCGCACCACGGCGACGGCCACGAAGATCACGGCGAGGACCGCCAGCAGGCCGACGACAACGAGTGCCCGCACTCGCGCAAAACTCATCTGGGCGCTCCCCGGACTTCGAGAGGGTGGCGGCGACCGACGGCGGACGTGCCGCCCCGGCCGCCGGGTACGCCGCTGAGGTTAACGGTTGTCCGACCGTCGCGTGGAAACAGCCGGACATGGCGGCGCGCCGCCCATGAACCAGGTACTACTACCCCTATCTTCGTGTCGCCTGAGTCACATTGGGAACAACTTGCCGTGCGGGGGCGTACATCTCTGCCACGAGGGCGGTATACATGCCTCGCCCAAAGGGGGGGTAAGGTACCGCGCTCGCCGGGGGAGTTTCTCTGGCGGCCTCGACCGACGGGTCGTCGGGTCGGGTGACCGACACAATGGGTGGCCGGCCAGCGGAACCGGAAAAGCGTCGTCCGGCGTTACAACCGTACGACCACATCAACATGGGAGAGTGAAACCGATGGCCACCGACTACGACGCCCCGCGTCGCGACGAGGTCGACCTCGGCGAGGACAGCCTGGAAGAGCTCAAGGCCCGGCGCGTCGACTCACAGTCGGGTGCCGTGGACGTCGACGAGGCCGAGGTGGCCGAGAGCTTCGAGCTGCCCGGAGCCGACCTGGCCGACGAGGAGCTCACGGTCAAGGTGCTGCCGATGCAGCAGGACGAGTTCCGCTGTGCTCGCTGCTTCCTCGTCCACCACCGCAGCCAGCTGGCGGTCGAGCGCAACGGCGAGCTGATCTGCCGCGAGTGCGTCTGACCTTCAATTACTGATCCGGCGGCGGCCTTCGGAACGAGGCCGCCGCTGTCGGCGTCGCCATGCGCCACGGGTGGGGACCTGCTTGACTCGGAACGGGTAGCCGTACCAGCGATCCGGGAGGTCGAGTGCGATGAGCGAGCAGGGCGACGCCCCGAAGCACGATCCGGCCGAGCTGGGCGCCACCGTGGCAGCGCTGACCGCGGACGACATCGAGCCGGCCCGGCGGCGGCAGCTGCTCAGCCGGCTGGTCGGTCAGGCCCGCGTCCGCGGCCTGGGCGACCTGTTCAAGCCCCGCGCCGCCGTCCGCTGGATGGTCGACACCGTCACCGAGATCGCTCCGCACGTGCCGGTCCGGGACCTGGCCACGTTGCGGCGGCACTTCGAGGGCCTGGACGACGAGGCGCTCGCCGACCGGCTGGTACGCAACGCCGCCCGGGCGACCGCCGGGGTGGGTGCCGCCGGCGGTGGAGTGGCCGCCGTGGAGTGGACCGTCACGCCCACCCTGCTGTCCGCCCCGGTGCTGCTGGCGGCCGAGACGATCACCGTGGTGGCGATCGAACTCAAGCTCGTCGGGGAGCTGCACGAGGTGTACGGCATCGGGCTCCCCGAAGGCCGGGGCCAGCGTGCCATCGCCCTGGTGCAGGCCTGGGCCACCCAACGCGGGATCAGCCCGACGATGCCCGGTGCGGGAGTGGGGGCGGTGCTCGGCACCGCCGCCCGCCGGGAGCTGCGCGACACCCTGCTACGACGCTTCGGGCGCAACCTCACCACACTGGGGCCGTTCCTGACCGGCGCGGCCGTCGCCAGCTACCTCAACCGCCGGGCCACCAGAGGGCTCGGCGACCAGGTGCGAGACGATCTGCGCCGCAAGCGCCGCCAACTACCCGTTCCGCCACGCTCCCTGCCAGATGCCCCCTGAGCCGCCACGGAGCATCGAGCGGATCCAGGTGGGCGCGGTCCGGGGACGTCCCGTTCAGCGGGTCCCCGGCCGCCGTCGCCGATCCGGCGGGCGTCGCTCGTCAGTGGGCGTCGCGGGCGGCCAGGATCGCCTCGGCCAGCTCGACCGGGCGGCGGGTGCTCACCACCCAGAACGGGGTGGGGTCGGCCGGGTCGTCCAGCACCACCTGGACGGCGCCACCGATCCACGGACGCTGCACCACGAAGGCCAGCGGGTCGGCGCCCACGCCGAGCACCTCACGGCGGCCGGCCGAGTCGAGTGGAACCACGTCCGAGACGTACCGCACCGGGAGGCGGGCGTCGTCGACCAGAAATTCGCCGTCCCGGACCGAGACCCGGATCCTTCCCAGCCACCAGAGCCCTGCCGCGGTGGCGGGCAACAGCACCACGAACGGCAGCCAGGCACGCAGCCCGGGCGCGCCCATCCAGACCTCGACGGCGAGCAGGCCGGCGGACGCCAGACCGGCCAGCCACAGCCACCAGGGCAGGGTCAGCCGCTCCGAGCGCTCAACGCGGGTCGGAACGGGCGGCGCTGAGGACGATGACGACGGCGACAGGCTCACAGTCCGAGGGTACGGCGGACGGCGGCCTCGCCACCCGGCAGGATGGCAGGGTCATCGCCGTACCGGACGGAAGAGGAGAACCGTGACCGACGTGGTACCCGTGCCCGTACGGCAGCTCGACCCGGAGCTGCCGCTGCCGGCGTACGCCCATCCCGGCGACGCCGGCGCCGACCTGGTGGCCGCCGCGGACGTGGAGCTGCCGCCCGGCGGCCGGGCCCTGGTCCCGACCGGAGTGGCGATCGCCCTGCCGGAGGGGTACGTGGGCCTGGTCCACCCCCGGTCCGGACTCGCGGCCAGGCTCGGTGTGACCGTCCTCAACGCGCCCGGTACGGTCGACGCCGGCTACCGGGGCGAGATCATGGTGAACCTGATCAACCATGATCGGTTCGCATCGGCGAAGATCTTCCGGGGCGACCGGATCGCTCAGCTCGTGGTGCAGCGGGTGGCGCGGGTCGAGTTCCAGCCGGTGGCCGAGCTGCCGTCGTCCCCGCGCGGGACGGGCGGGCACGGCTCCACCGGCGGGCACGCCGGCCTGGTGCCACCACCGGCGGACCCGTCCGGAGGCGAACGGCGCAGCGAAGAGGTGACAGGTTGAAGACGAACAGCGGAGGGTGGACGCAGTGATCTTCTCCCGGAAGCGTGCCGGGCGGCACGCCGGTGACGAGCGGACCACCGAGGTCCTCGACGACCTCCAGGGGGAGGACACCCGGGCGGTGCCCACCCACGGCCCGTACGACATCTCCGAGGCCCCGTCCGACGTGCCGCGGCTGGACCTGGGCAGCCTGCACATTCCCGCGATCCCCGAGGTCGAGGTGCGGGTGCAGGCCGACCAGCAGGGCGTCGTCCAGCAGGTCGTGCTGGTGCACGGGCAGAACGCGTTGCAGCTCGGCGTCTTCGCCGCGCCCCGGTCCGAGGGGATCTGGGACGAGGTGCGAGAGGAGATCCGCCAGTCGCTGTTCAACGACGGCGCCGCGCCGCAGGAGGTCGAGGGCGAGTACGGCCCCGAGCTGCGGGCCCAGGTGCGTACCCCTGACGGCCCGACCGACCTGCGGTTCGTGGGGATCGACGGCCCGCGGTGGATGGTGCGCGGCGTCTTCCAGGGCGCGGCGGCGGTGGACCCGGCAGCCGCCGGTCCACTGGCCGTGTGCCTGCACGGGCTCGTGGTCGACCGCGGCCAGGAGGCCAAGCCGGTACGTGAGCCGCTGCCGCTGCGGCTGCCGCGGGAAGTCGCCGACGAGTCGGCGCAACCCGGCCCGGACGGCGGGCGCCCGGCGGAGCAGCCGCGGCAGGTCTGACCGGGCTCGCCGGCCCGCCGGGATCGGGCGGACCGGCGTACGCTGGCGGGACGTCCCGGCGACGCCGGGGCGACCCGGTGTCGGCGTGGCCGGCCAGATGGAGAGGGTGACGCGGGGGTCATGACCACCGACGAGAGCCGAGGATCGCTGCGGCGGATCCTGCACCGGCTCACCGCGAGCGAGGCCGAGATCGAGGCGCAGGAGCTGCAGCGGGAGAGTGCGGAGTGCGGCGGTGTGCCGGCCCTGGAGTGTTTTCGGGGTCAGGTGGTGTCGGTGAGCGGGCGGCTCCGCACCGTGGTTTACACGCCGCGCACCAACCTGCCCACCCTGGAGGCGGACCTCTACGACGGCAGCGACGTGGTGACGCTGGTCTGGCTGGGGCGCCGGCACATCGCCGGCATCGAGCCGGGCCGGCACCTGACCGCCCGCGGCCGGGTCGCCATGCGGGACGAACGCAAGGTGATCTACAACCCGTACTACGAGCTGGACCTGCCGAAGTGACCGCGCGGACGGACGGGAGCCGATGACCACGGGACAGGACCGGGCCGCTCAGCCGGGCGCCGGATCGCCGGACGAGGAGCGGCTGCCCAGCATCGCCGAGCAGATGGCCGACCAGCTCGGCGGCTGGCGGGGGCTGGTGGAATCCAGCATCCCCGTGGTGGTCTTCGTGATCGCCAACGTCATCGGCGAGCTGCGCCCCGCGGTGATCGCCTCGGTGGCCGTGGCGCTGTTGATCGCCGGCCTGCGGCTGGCCCAGCGCCGCCCGATCAGGCACGCCGTCAACGGGCTCTTCGGCATCGCCATCGGCGCGGCCATCGCCTGGCGCACCGGTAACGAGCGGGACTTCTACCTTCCCGGCATCCTCTACGGCGTCGGTTACGGGCTCGTCCTGCTGCTCTCCGCCGCCATCCGCCAGCCGTTGGTGGGGTGGATCTGGTCGGTCCTCGTCGCCAAGGGGCGCTCCGAATGGCGTGACGACCCACGGCTGGTGCGTACGTTCACCGGGCTGACCGTGCTCTGGGGTGTCGTCTGGCTGGCGAAGGTCGGTGTGCAGGCCGGGCTCTACCTCGCCCACCAGGACACCGCGCTCGGTGTGGCCCGGCTGCTGCTGGGCTACCCGCCGTACGCGCTGCTGCTGCTCATCACCGTCTGGACCGTCCGGCGGGTGACCCGGGAGGCGGCTCCCGAGCCACTGCCCGGCAACTGACCGTCCGTCGCCCGCGCCGCCGGAGTCGAGGCGGCGCGAGCGATCAGGTCAGCTTCCCCCGCGGGTACGCTCCACGCTGCCCGGGCCGAGGATCACCGCGCGGACGTCGTCCTCCACCTCGGCCGTGCACACGAAGATCAGCTCGTCGCCGGCCTCGATCGGGTCGTCCGGGCTGGGCACCAGCACCCGCTTGCCGCGAACGATCGCCACCAGTGCGGCGTCGCGGGGCAGCGGCACCGCATGGATCGGCCGGCCGACGTAGGGCGCGGCGGGCGGCAGGGTGATCTCCACCAGGTTCGCCTCGCCCTGCCGGAAGGTCATCAGCCGGACCAGATCGCCGACGGTGACGGCCTCCTCGACCAGCGCGGCCATCACCCGCGGCTTGCTCACCGCCACGTCGACGCCCCACTGGTCGGTGAAGAGCCACTCGTTCTCGGCCCGGTTGACCCGGGCCACCACCCGGGGCACCGCGAACTCGGTCTTGGCCAGCAGTGACACCACCAGGTTGACCTTGTCGTCGCCGGTGGCGGCGACCACCACGTCACAGCCGGCGATGTCCGCCTCCTCCAGGCTGGTCAGCTCGCACGCGTCGGCGAGCACCCATTCGGCGGCGGGCACCCGGTCCGGCCGCAGCATCTTGGGCTGCCGTTCGATGAGCATCACCTGGTGGCCGTTCTCGATCAATTCCTGGGCGATCGAGCGCCCCACGTTGCCCGCGCCGGCGATGGCGACCCGCATGGCTCAGTGCCCCCCTTCCGGCGGCCGCGACGCCACCGACGTGACCGTCGCCACGATGTCGTCGGTGACCAGCATGAAGACCTGGTCACCCTCCTGCACCACGCTGGACGTGGTGGGGAGCGTGCCGATGCCGAAGCGGATGAGGTACGCCACCCGCGCCCCGGTCTCGTCCTCCAGCGTGTGCACCGGCCGGCCGACCCATTCCTTGTGTATCGGCACCTCGACGATCGAGACGGTACTGGTGGGGTCGCGGAAGATCTCCACGTTCCCCTCCGGCACGAGGTGCCGCAACATCCGGTCTGCGGTCCATCGGACGGTGGCGACCGTGGGGATGCCGAGCCGCTCGTAGACCTGTGCCCGCCGCTGGTCGTAGATCCGCGCGGCGACCCGGCACACGCCGAAGGTCTCCCGCGCCAGGCGAGCGGAGATGATGTTGGAGTTGTCGCCGCTGGAGACCGCGGCGAAGGCGTCGGCCCGCTCGATGCCGGCCTGCCGCAACACGTCTCCGTCGAAGCCGGCACCGGTCACCGTCACTCCGGCGAAGTCCGGGCCGAGCCGGCGGAAGGCGTCCGCGTCGTGGTCGATCACCGCGACCGAGTGCCCTCGGGATTCCAGGCTGTGGGCGAGGGTCGAGCCGACCCGCCCGCAACCCATGATCACGACATGCACGCTTCCCTCCCAAGCTGCGCGCCCGTCCGCACGGCGCCCGTCGAGTGCGAGCCTGCCATGTCCCGGCTGGGAACGGGGACCGACGGTACCGCGCCCGCACGCACCGTCGCCGATCGCCCACCCCCGCACCCTCGCCGGAGTGGACGTACCCTTGGCGTTCGTGGCCAGTCCCACCTCGCTGCTGAAGCGGCTGCTCCTCGGTCGACCGTTCCGGTCCGACCGGCTGCAGCACACCCTCCTGCCGAAGCGCATCGCGCTGCCCGTCTTCGCGTCCGACGCGCTGTCCAGCGTCGCGTACGCGCCGGACGAGATCCTGCTGACGCTGTCGATCGCGGGCGCTTCGGCCTACTTCTTCTCGCCGTGGATCGCGCTCGCGGTGGTCGTGGTGATGCTGACCGTGGTGGCCAGCTACCGGCAGAACGTCCACGCCTACCCTTCCGGCGGCGGCGACTACGAGGTGGCCACGGTCAACCTCGGGCCGAAGTTCGGCCTCGGGGTGGCCAGCGCGCTGCTGGTCGACTACGTGCTGACGGTGGCCGTGTCGGTCTCCTCCGGGGTGGCGAACCTGGGCTCGGTGGTGCCCTTCGTGGCCACCCACAAGGTCATGATCGCGGTGACCGCGGTGGTGCTGCTGAGCGCCGTCAACCTGCGCGGGCTGCGTGAGTCGGGCACCGCGTTCGCCATCCCGACGTACGGGTTCGTGATCGTGATCGGCGGGATGCTGCTAACCGGCCTCGTCCGGGTCTTCGTGCTCGGCGACCAGCTGCGCGCCCCCAGCGCCGAGCTGGTCATCCAGGCCGAGCACAGCGTGACGGGTTTCGCCCTGATCTTCCTGCTGCTGCGGACGTTCAGTTCGGGCGCCGCAGCGCTCACCGGCGTCGAGGCGATCTCCAACGGCGTACCCGCGTTCAAGCCGCCGAAGAGCCGTAACGCGGCCACCACCCTGCTGCTGCTCGGCGGGATCGCCGTGACCATGCTGGTCGGGATCATCTGGCTGGCCCGGCTGACCCACCTCCAGTTCGTCGAGGACCCGGCGGCGCAGATCGTCGCCGGCCCCGAGGGGTACGTGCAGAAGACGGTCACCACGCAGCTCGGCGAGGCGGTCTTCGGCTCCGGGTCGATCCTGCTCTACGTGGTGGCCGGGGTGACCGCCCTGATCCTGTTCCTGGCCGCGAACACCGCGTTCAACGGTTTCCCGGTGCTCGGCTCGATCCTCGCGCAGGACCGGTTCCTGCCCCGGCAGTTCCACACCCGGGGCGACCGGCTGGCCTTCTCCAACGGCATCCTCTTCCTCGCGGCCTTCGCCATCGTGTTGATCGTCGGCTTCCAGGCCGAGGTGACCCGGCTCATCCAGCTCTACATCGTCGGGGTCTTCGTCTCGTTCACCGTCTCCCAGGCGGGCATGATCCGGCACTGGAACCGGCACCTGAAGAGCGAACGGGACCCGGAGGCGCGCCGCCGGATGCACCGCTCCCGGGCCATCAACGCCTTCGGCATGGGGCTCACCGGGACCGTCCTGGTGATCGTGCTGCTCACCAAGTTCCTGCTCGGCGCCTGGATCGCGATCGCCGCGATGGCGGTGATCTACGGGCTCATGCTGGCCATCCGGCGGCACTACGACCGGGTCTCGGAGGAGCTCACCCCGCCGGACGAGGGACGCGCCGTGCTGCCGGCGCGGAACCACGCCATCGTCCTGGTCAGCAAGCTGCACCAGCCGACGCTGCGGGCCATCGCGTACGCCCGGGCCACCCGGCCGGACACCCTCACCGCAGTGACGGTGAACGTGGACGAGAAGGACACCCGGGACCTTCAGGAGGAGTGGGAGCGGCGGGAGCTGCCCGTGCCGCTGACGGTGGTCGACTCGCCGTACCGGGAGATCACCCGGCCGATCCTCGACTTCGTCGCCAGCACCCGCCGGGAGTCGCCCCGCGACGTCGTCACGGTCTTCATTCCGGAGTACGTCGTCGGGCACTGGTGGGAGAACCTGCTGCACAACCAGAGCGCGCTGCGGCTCAAGACCCGGCTGCTGTTCGAGCCGGGCGTGATGGTGACCAGCGTGCCGTGGCAGCTCGCCTCGACCGCGAACAAGAACCTGTCCCGGCTGGACGCCACCCTCTCGCGCGGCCCCGCCCGCGGGCCTCGCGTCGTGCCGCGCAGCGCCCTGCCGCCGAGCGTCCCGCCGATGGTCTCCGTGCCGCCCGGCGAGTCGAGTGATGGTGACCGTGACTGAACGTGGTCTGGCCGAGGCGGAGCGGGTCGAGCTGACCGTCGGGGCGGTCGCCCCGGGCGGGCACTGCGTGGCCCGGGTCGACGGGCACGTGGTCTTCGTCCGGCACGCGCTGCCCGGGGAACGGGTCGTCGCCGAGGTGACCGAGGTGCACCGGGGGTTCGTCCGGGCCGACGCGGTGACGGTGCTGGACGCCTCACCGGACCGGGTCGAGCCGCCCTGCCCGTACGCCCGGCCGGGCCGGTGCGGCGGCTGCGACCTGCAGCACGTCGCGCCCGCCGCGCAGCTGGAGTGGAAGGTCGCCGTGGTGCGGGAGCAGCTGAGCCGGCTGGGCGGGCTGTCGGACGCCGAACTGGACGGCCTCGGCGTCCGGGTCGAGGCGCTGCCCGGTGGACGGTTGGGTTGGCGCTCCCGGGTCCGGTACGCGGTGGACGCCGGCGACCGGGCTGGGCTGCTCAAGCACCGCTCGCACGAGGTGGTGCCGATCGACCGCTGCCTGATCGCCCATCCGGCGATCCAGAGCCTGCCGGTGCTGGCCGCGAGCGGCACCCGCTGGCCGGACGCCGAGGCGGTGGAGACGGTCGCCTCCACCGGGGGTGACGTGTCGGTCGTGACCGTGGTCGACGGCGTGGCCAGCACCGCCGAGGGGCCGACCACGGTCCGCGAGGTGGCCGCCGGCCGGGAGTGGACCCTCCCGGCGACCGCCTTCTGGCAGGTGCACCCGGCGGCCGCCGACACCCTGGTCGGGGCGGTGCTGGAGCTGGTGGACCCGCAGCCGGGGGAGACCGCCTGGGACCTGTACGGCGGCGCGGGGCTCTTCGCCGCCGCGCTGGCCGGCGTGGTCGGCGACACCGGCCGGGTCACCCTGGTCGAGGCCGCCGAGCAGGGTGTCGCCGCGGCTCGGGAGAACCTGCGCGACCTGCCCCGCGTCGAGGTGGTCGCCGCCCGGGTGGAGACCGCGCTGGCCCGCCGCCGGATCACCGGTCCGGTCGACGTGGTCGTGCTCGACCCGCCCCGTACCGGCGCCGGCTCGCGGGTGGTACGCGAACTTGTCGCCGCCGGGCCCCGCGCGATCGGCTACGTGGCCTGCGACCCGGCCGCTTTCGCCCGGGACGTACGCACGTTCGCCGAGGCGGGCTGGCGGCTCGCCGCGCTGCGCGGATTCGACCTGTTCCCGATGACCCAGCACGTCGAGCTGGTCGGGCTGCTGCTGCCGCCCTCGGCTCCCTGATCACGAGGTGGGCGGGGGACTCGATCACCGGTTCGCCGGCCAACCTCATGATCAACCGATGGCTGCCCGGTGGAGGCGGGAGGGGCTAGCCTCCGCACATGAAGATCGTCGGGCTGATGTCGGGAACGTCGTACGACGGGGTGGACGTGGCGGCGGCGGAGTTCGCCGTCGACGGGGAGACACTCCGGCTGCGGCCGCTCGGGCACCGCGGCCTCGACTACGACGACGAGCTGCGCGCCCTGGTCGGCGACCTGCTACCGCCGGCCGCCACCACGATCGAGGCGGTCTGCCGGCTGGACAACCTGCTCGGCGACGTCTTCGCCGAGGCGGCGGCGGTCGGGCTGGAACTCGCCGGTGGTCGCGCCGACCTGGTGGTCTCGCCGGGGCAGACCGTCTTCCACTGGGTGCAGGACGGGGTGGCCCGGGGCACCCTGCAACTCGGTGCGGTGGCTCGGGTCGCCGCTCGGGTGGGCGTACCGGTGCTCAGTGATCTGCGCTCGGCGGACATCGCGGCCGGCGGGCAGGGCGCGCCGCTGGTGCCGGCCTTCGACGCCCTGCTGCTCGCCCCGGACGCCGACCCGCCGGTCGGCCCCGGGACCGCACCGCCGGTGACGGGGGCGGCCGGGGCCGCCGGGACGGGCGCCGGAAGCGGCCGTTCCGGGGCGCCGCGGGCGGCGCTGAACCTCGGCGGGATCGCCAACCTCACGGTGGTCGCCCAGGGCGCACCGGTGCTCGGGTACGACGTCGGGCCGGCCAACGCGCTGCTCGACGCCGCGGCCCGCCGCTTCCTCGGCCGGCCCTGCGACCTCGACGGCGCTCGGGCGGCGGCCGGTCGGGTGCATCCGGGCCTGCTCGATCGGCTCCTCGCCGAGCCGTACTACGCCGCGCCCGCGCCGAAGTCGACGGGCAAGGAGCTGTTCCACGCCGGCTACCTGGACGAGCGCCTCGCGGCGATCGGTGAGCCGGTCGCGGCCGACGACGTACTGGCCACGCTGACCGAGTTGACGGCCCGGGTGGTGGCCGCCGAGTGCGACCGGCACGGGGTGACCGAGGTCATCGCCTCCGGCGGCGGGGTGCGCAACCGGACGCTGCTCGCCCGGCTCACCGAGCTGGGGGCGGGGCGCTGGCGGGTGCGTACCACCGACGAGCTGGGCGTGCCGGCGCAGGCCAAGGAGGCGTACGCCTTCGCCCTGCTGGGTTGGCTCTCCTGGCATGGCCTGCCCGGTTCGATCCGATCGGTGACCGGAGCGGCGCGGGCCGCCGTCCTCGGCTCCTGGACCCCCTCCGGGCCCCCGCCCGGCGCCACCGCCGCGGTCCCGCCTCGACGGCTGCGGATCCGCCCCTGACCTGCTGATCGCGCGGCGGTCCGCTGCCGTGCCGGGCGCGATGGTCGTCGGGCCCGGCTGCGAAGTGACGGATGGCCGATAGACTCTGCGGTCATGAGTGTTGAACAGGACACGGTCAACCACAGCCAACTGCTGGCGAAGGTGCGGGGTCCGCGGGACGTCAAGGGGATGTCCGCCGAGCAGTTGGAGATCCTCGCCGCCGAGATCCGTGACTTCCTCATCGCGAAGGTGTCGCGCACCGGTGGGCACATCGGGCCTAACCTCGGTGTGGTCGAGCTGACCCTCGCCCTGCACCGGGTCTTCGACTCTCCCCGGGACCGGCTCCTGTTCGACACCGGCCACCAGGCGTACGTGCACAAGATCATCACCGGTCGGCAGGCCGGGTTCGACAAGCTGCGCCAGCGCGGCGGTCTCTCCGGCTACCCGAACCAGGCGGAGAGCGAGCACGACCTGATTGAGAACTCGCACGCCTCCACCGCCCTGTCGTACGCCGACGGCCTGGCCAAGGCGTACGCGCTGCGCGGCGAGTCGCGCTCGGTGGTCGCCATGGTCGGCGACGGAGCGCTCACCGGCGGCATGTGCTGGGAGGCGCTGAACAACATCGCCACCGCCGGAAACCCGCTGGTCATCGTCGTCAACGACAACGGCCGGTCGTACTCGCCGACCATCGGTGGTCTCGCCGACCACCTGTCCTCGCTGCGCCTCAATCCCGGCTACGAGAAGGTCCTCGACACGGTCAAGGACGCCCTCGGTTCGACCCCCCTGGTCGGCAGGCCGATGTACGAGGTGCTGCACGCGGTCAAGAAGGGCATCAAGGACGCCGTCGCGCCGCAGGCGATGTTCGAGGACCTCGGCATCAAGTACGTCGGCCCGGTCGACGGGCACGACATCGCCGCGGTGGAGTCCGCGCTGCGGGCGGCGAAGCAGTTCGGCGGCCCGGTCATCGTGCACGCCGTCACCCGCAAGGGGTACGGCTACCGCCCGGCCGAGGAGGACGAGGCGGACTGCTTCCACGGGCCCGGCGCATTCGACATCGCCACCGGCAAGGCGACGGCCGCCCCGTCGGTGAAGTGGACCCACGTCTTCGCCGACGAGCTGGTCGCGATCGCCGACGAGCGGCCCGATGTGGTCGGCATCACCGCCGCCATGGCCGAACCGACGGGCATCGCCAAACTGGCCCGCAAGTACCCGGAGCGGGTGTACGACGTCGGCATCGCCGAGCAGCACGCCGCCACCTCCGCGGCGGGCCTCGCGCTGGGCGGCCTGCACCCGGTCGTGGCGGTCTACGCGACCTTCCTCAACCGGGCCTTCGACCAGGTGCTGCTCGACGTGGCGATGCACAAGCTCCCGGTGACCTTCGTGCTCGACCGCGCCGGCATCACCGGCCCGGACGGGCCGAGCCACTACGGCATCTGGGACATGTCGGTGTTCGGTGTCGTGCCGGGCCTGCGGATCGCCGCGCCCCGCGACGCCGCCACCCTGCGCGAGGAACTGCGCGAGGCGGTCGGGATCGACGACGGCCCGACCGTGCTCCGCTTCCCGACCGGCTCCGTGGCCGGCGACCTGCCCGCCGCGCGCCGGGTCGGCACGGTCGACGTGCTGACCGAGTCGGCGCGTACCGACGTGCTGCTGGTCGCCGTGGGCGCTTTCGGGCACCTCGGCATGGAGGTCGCCGCCCGGGTCGCCGAGCAGGGCTACGGCGTCACCGTGGTCGACCCCCGCTGGGTCCGCCCGGTCCCGGCCGAGCTCGTCGAGCTGGCCGCCCGGCACCGGCTCGTGGTCACCGTCGAGGACGGGGTGCGGGTCGGCGGAGTCGGTGACGCGCTGGCCCAGGCGATGCGGGACGCGGACGTCCGGGTGCCGCTGCGCGACCTCGGCGTGCCGGCGGACTGGCACCCGCACGGCACCCGGGCGCAGATCCTCGCCGACCTGCGGCTCACCGCGCAGGACGTGGCCCGGGACGTCACCGGCTGGATCTCGGGGCTCGACGGCGCGTCGGTCGATGCGGTGCGGGTCGGCGCCGACGACACGGCCGCGCAGAACTGACGACGACGGCGGCGGGCGTCCCGGACGGGACGCCCGCCGCCGTCGCACCCGGATCGCGTACCGGCGCTTCCAGCGGGCACCCGCCACGGGGCGCGCGTCAGCCGGTCAGCGACCGCCGACCGACCGGTAGTGGGTCTTCTCCGTGCCGGCCAAGCTGACCGTCTCGGGCCGCTCGGGCTCCGACATCACCGCCAACCCGGGCCGCTGCACCAGCAGCGGCGTACCCGGTGCCACCGACAGAGAGCTGTCGCGCGTCGAACGCCAGCTCAACACCACCAGCGGCTGGTCGGGTACGGGTAGCCGGTAGGCCTGGAACGGGCCGACCCGGTCGGCGGGGGAGAGCACCGGGGCGTCGCGCCCGGGTGGTCGGTAGACCACGGCGGTCATCGTGTCGGTGGCACTCTGCCAGGTGAGCTGCTCGAGCTCGCCCGGCTCGCCCCGGCCCAGGGTCAACTCGCCGAGCGATCGGACCGCCACCTTCGCCATCGGCCACGACTCGGGCACCGAGCCCGGCGCGTCCCGGTCGCCGATGCGGCGTGGGATGCTGCCGAACGGCCCCCGATCCCCGGCGAGCGCACAGGTGTCGAGCCCGGTCAGCGCCCGCCGGCCGGAGCCGGTCTCGTCGTCGACCAGGGGGTAGCGCGGGTCGTCGATGCCCGTGCCGAGGTCGAGCAGGCGCTGCGTCTCCCGACCGCGGGGCAACGACTCGGTGCTTCGCAGGCTGGCCGTCACCGGCACCGCACGGCAGGCCGGCACCGGGACCGGCGCGCTGACGCCGTCCTCGGTCGCCAGCACCTTCCCGTCAGGCCCGACGAGGCGCCGTACCCGGTCGGAGACCAGATAACGACGCCCAGCCCGAGTCAGCACCGGTAACACGTCGGAGTAGACCAGATAACCGGGATCGGTGTACTCGGCGGCCTGTGCGACGACGTAGCGGTCGCCGTCGCGGGTGAGCTGCAACAGCCAGGAGGCGCTGTGGCCGGGCACGTCGGCGGCGACCAGAGCCAACGGCGCGCCGTCGACCTCACCGGAGAAGAGGATGCCGGAGGAGGGCAGGTGCACCCGGTCGTCGGCCGGTGACCGCCAGTCGCGTACCGCCTCGCTGATCGCCGCGGTCACGGAAGCGTCGCCGGCGAGGTCGCCTCGCGGCGGCCAGATCGCGAGCGTGCCGTCGAGGCTGTCGTAGCCGACCCGCAGGTCGCCGGGTTGACGGTCCGCGACCGGAGCGCAGGCCGTCGCGGCCAGCAGTACGGCCAGCAGCGCGGTGGCCGTCGTGCCGCGTCGGCGGACTGGAGCCACCTGTACGCCCCCGATCGTTCGCCCTCAAGTCGGAAGCGCCATAGTACGAGATGTCCGACCAACATGACGCAGCACCTCGTGCCGGACCAGCCGTGCGCACCGGACGGCACACCACAAAGGACCGACACCATGGTTTTCCTGCCTTTTCGCCACTCCGGTAGACTCCGCCGACTGTGACGCCTGTCGAGCCCCGCGCCGCATCCGCCCTGGATAACGACGCCGCCACGGGCGTCCGACCCGACCGGAGCGCGGCCTGCGCAGGCGTGGACGGTGCCGGCGAGGCCGCACGTGACGGCGCGATCGCGTTGGCCGTCACCGATGCGTCGCCCGCCCCGGACGCCGGTCGGTCGCTGGTCGAGCAGACCGACCGCACGGCCGGCGCGACCCGGACCGACACCACCGCGCCCGTGGCCGCTCGATGGCGGCGGTGGAGCCCTCGCCGGCAGGACCTGGCGGCCTACGCCGTCTTCCTGCTCGCCGCGCTCTGGGTGACCAGTCGGATCTGGATGGACCCGGCCGGCCGGGTCGCGTCGCTCTACAGCAGCGACCCGGCCCAGGTGCAGTTCTTCCTCGCGCACTCCGTACGGGTCGTGCTGCACGGCGAGTTCCCGTTCTACACCGAACAGTTCAACTACCCCGACGGCGTCAACCTGATGGCCAACACCGCCATCCTGGCGCTGGGCATCCCGATGGTGCCGGTGACCCTCCTCTTCGGCCCCGCGGTCTCCTTCGTGCTGCTGGTCACGCTCGGCCTCGCCGGCACCGCCGCCGCCTGGTACCACGTGCTCTCCCGGCACCTGGTCCGCAACCGGCTGGCCGCGGCGGTAGGCGGTTGGTTCTGCGGCTTCTCCCCGGCGATGCTGTCGCACGCCAACTGGCATCCGAACATCATCAGCCAGTACCTGCTGCCGTTCATCGTCTGGCGGGTGCTCGTGCTCTCCCGCACCCGCCGACCGGTCCGGGACGGACTGCTGCTCGCCCTGCTGGTCACCGCGCAGGCGTTCATCAACGAGGAGATCCTTCTCTTCACCGCGCTGACCTGCGCGGTGTTCCTGCTCGCGGTGGTCGTGCAGGAACCGCACCGCTGGGCGGCGGCGTGGCGGTCGATGGCGGTGGGGCTGTCCGCGTGCGCGCTGCTGGCCGGTGCGCTGCTGGCGTACCCGTTGCACTTCCAGTTCGCCGGGCCGATGGCGTACCACGGGCTCAGCGACGCGGTGCGGGACTACGGCAACGACATCGCCGCCTTCTTCGCACCCGGCTCGCCCACGCTCGGCGGGAACCAACGGGCGAACGTCGGCCTGGCCCCGAACTACTCGGAGGAGAACGCGTTCCTCGGGTGGAGCCTCGCCCTGCTCACCGTCGGCATCGTGTGCTGGCTGCGCCGGGAGGTGATGGTCCGGGCGCTCGCGGTCACCGGCGCCCTGTTCGCCGTGCTCTCCCTCGGCGAGCGGATCTCCTGGTGGCACCGGGAGGTGGCCACCGGGCCGTGGGAGTGGTTGGTCCGGTTGCCGCTGCTCGACGCGGTGGTGCCGACCCGGTTCGGTCTGATCACCTCCGTGACGGTGGCCATCCTGCTGGCGTTCGCGGTGGAACGGGCCTGGTCGCTGCGGCTGCCGGACCGGCGTACCGCCCGGACACTCACCGTCGCCGGCCTGGTGCTCGCGCTGCTGCCGATCGTGCCCATGCCGCTGAGTGTGGTCTCCCGCCCGCCGGTGCCGAAGTTCATCACCGCCGACCGGTGGCGGGCCTACGTGGGGCCGGACCAGACGCTGGTGCCGATCCCGGTACCGAGCATGGGCAACACCAACGGCATGCGCTGGGCGGCCGCCACCAACCTCGACTTCAAGATCCCGGGCGGGTACTTCCTCGCGCCACGTAACGGCAACACCGGCGACCCGGGCCGATTCGGTGGTCGGCCCAGTGGCGTGGGGGAGTTGCTGCAGGAGGTGGCCACCACCGGACGTACGCCGAAGCTGGACGACCGGCAGCGCCGCCGATTCCTGGACGAACTGCGGCACTGGCGGGCGGCGATCCTGGTGCTTCCGTTCAGCCAGCAGAATGTCGAGCCGCTGCGGCGTACGGTCGAGCAGTTGGCCGGCCCCGGCCGCCGGGAGCTGGATGTCTGGGTCTGGGACGTGCGGACGCTGAGCAGCCGCGAAGCTTGATGTCCACCGGCGCGCGACGTGCTGGTCGGTCCCGGACGTGAGATCGACGGCGCCCGGGTGCGGGACGTCCGCGACCGGGTGCGTCGATCGGCCTCGGGTCGCCCCGCTCAGTCCACCAACGGGCGTACGTCCCAGAGCCAGACGTCGTCGACCCGCTGCGGTTGCCCGAGCAGGCCGGTCATCAGCTCCCGCAGCACCGCCTCCTTCGGCTGGGCGCCGAGCACCACCACCGAGGCCCGCCACCAGCGCAGATCCTCGACGGCCTGCCGGCGGTTCTCCTCGGTGAGCGCGGGTACCTCACCGGAGTCCATCGTGGAGTAAGTGAGGGTGCTGGTGGGGCGGTTGGGCGCGCCGAAGACTCCCTCGCCCTTCTCGTTCGGTCCGATGAAGTAGCCCGCCGGGATCGGGAACTCCTGCCCGGTCAGGACGCTCCAGCGCAGCGTCGGCAGGCCGTGCACGTTGCTCGGGATGGGCACCGGGACCAGGGTGCGTCCGGCCGGGACGTACGGGCGCCAGCCGCCGGCGGTGACGAAGTGCGGCGGTGGTTCCACCGGCTGGGCCGGTAGCGGTCGAGGAATGAGCGGCAGCAGGGCGAGTGTGACGGCCGCGTACCCCACCGGGCGCAGCCACCGTCGCGCGTTGGCCGTCGTGCGGGCCGCACCGGCGGTTGTGGGCGCCGGCCCCGCGGCGTCGTCGGGCTCGCCGGTGCGCTGGGCCGGCACCTTCACGGTGACCGGACGGCCGACGGGCGTGAGCGCGTCCCAGGCGAGTGCGAGCAGCACGCCCACCGCGGCCGCCACCACCAGCGCCAGCCGGGTCGGCATCATCATCTCGACCAGCGGCAGGTCGTCCGGAATGTAGTGCCACGGACCGTTGACCGTGGTCTCCTCGCCGCCGACCCGGATCCGGGGGCCGAGCGCCGCGACGGTGAAGAGCACCATCAGCAGCGCCGTGATCCGAGCCGCCAGCGACCGGCGGACCAGCAGCACGACGGCCACGACGGCGACCAGCACCAGCGGCCAGCCGAACCAGGAGTTCTGCTCGGTGAGCCCGATGGTCTGCTCGACGGCGGGGTCGCCGGCCAGGGTGTCCCGGGGAAAGGTGACGAACGCCGCCAGGTCCTCGCCCCAGTTGTGGAACACCCCGCCCTGCAGGCCCCGGTACGACTGCGGCCCGTTGAACTGGAACCAGATCGGGTAGGCGGTGAGCAGCAGCGCCACCCCGCCGGCGAGGCCGAGCGCCGCGGTGAACGTGCCCGCCACGGCCCGCGTGGCGGCCGGCCGCTGCACCGCGTACGCGACCACGACGACCAGGCAGGCCAACGCGGTGAGCAGCAGCATCTCCTCGTTGATGAAGATCTGGTACGCGACCAGCAGGCCGAGCGCGAGGCCGTTGCGCCGCCACCGTCCCGGCTCGCCGAGCCGCAACACCCGCGACACGATCAGGGGTAGCAGGAAGTTGGAGACGAAGTTGGGCTGGCCGTTGGCGTGGTGCACGATGCCGGGCGCGAAGCCGAGGAAGGCGCCGCCCACGAAGGCCGCCCCGCGGGAACGCACCAGGTGCCGGGAGAGCACCCAGTAGCTCGTCGCGGCGGTGGCCGCCAGTGCCCCGCCCAGGTAGAGGGCGTACATCACCTGCGGACCGAGCAGCATGGTCAGCGGCGCCAGCGGCAGCGTCACCCCGAGCAGCGCGGTGTTCGCCATCATGTTCACCCCGAGCGGGGCGTTCTGCCGCACGGTGAAGAGCGGATTCTCCAGGTGCCGCACCGAGTACGCGCCGTGCGCGAACAGCCATTCGAACCAACTGTGGTCGGTGGGCAGGTGTGAGGAGACCCGGCCCTGCACATCACCCCAGTAGTTGAGGCAGACGAGAACCCCGAGCAACACATAGGCTCCGAGGGCCATCAGGTCGGCTCGCGCCGGCCGACGTCGGCTCGCTCGCGACGCGCCAACCTCGGCCTGGTCGTTGTCGGCAAGGGGTTTCAGCGAGGGGTCTATTACCGGCACGGCCACGACGGGCCATCGTACAGGCCGGATCCGGGGCATTTGCCGGGCCGGCACGGCGGCGGCCGGTTCGCCGGGTAGGGACCGCGCGCCGCGGGGGAAAAGGAGGGCGAGGTTGGCAGTCATCGATCTCGGTGAGCTGCGCGAGGACCCGGATCCGTACGTCCGCCCGTCCCGGTCCCGGCGGCGGGCGGCCCGACGTCCGCTGTGGACGGCCCTCGCCGCACTGCTCGTGCTGACGCTGCTCGCCGCCGACCAGACGGGGAAGGGCCGGATCGCCGCCGTGGTGCCCGCAGCGCTCGGCGCCCGGGTGTTCCTCGCGGGCGACCTGCTGATCGTGGAGGCGCCGGCGGCGGGGACGACCGACGGCACCGTCGAGGTCGTCGCCTATCCGCTGCCCGAGCGGGCGAGTCTCGTCGTCCAGCGGCCCGAGCCGCGGTGGCGGACCCGGCTACCGGCCATCGGTGACCTGGCGCGAATTCAGGCGGGCGATGACCTGCTACTGCTGACCAGCAGGGGCGAGCGGCCGCTGGGACCCGAATCGGTGATGCTGGACACCCACACCGGACGCGTCGGATGGCGGCAGCCCGGCGTCGCCCAGCTCGACGCCGCCGGGCGGCTGCTGCTGCTCGACTTCAGCGTCGCCGCCGGAAAGGTGCGGGCGGTGGACGTGGTCTCCGGTCGGACGCTCTGGTCGATACCCAACCAGGGCTACGGACCGCAGTACCACCTGCGCGACGGCGTGCTCGAGGGCCTTCTGCTGCTCGCGACCGACGGCACGGTCGAGGTGCGCGACCCGGCGAGCGGTGCGCTCACCCACCGCGCGGACCTCGGCTACGACGTGTCGAGCGGGGAGCAGCGCGTCGAGGTCGTCGATGAGCTGCTGCTGAAAATCGAGGGACTCACCTCCACGGTGACCGCCTACGACCTGGCCGGGCTGCGCAGACGATGGCAGGCTTCCCTGCCGATGGCATCGCACGTCGAGAGCTGCGGACGGCTGCTCTGCGCCGTCGGAGTGAACGGCGGCCTTCGAGCGCTCGACCCGACGACGGGCGTCGTCCGGTGGACCATGCCCGAACCGGCGACGCTCATCGCCGCGCGGGGAGATCGACTGCTCGTCCTGCCCAACCGGAGAGCCGTCACCCGGTACGCCGTGCTGGACGCCGCGACCGGCCGGCCGCTCGTCGAGCTGAGCGCCAACGAGCTGCTTTCGAGCTACGACGCGGACGGACCTGTGATCGGCATCCGCCGCCGCCCCGGCGGCCGCCAGATCGTCGTCGCGTTGGATCTCGCGGCTGCGCGTGTCCGCACGCTGGACGTGATCACCGGTGCGGCCGGCGGCTGCAGAGTCGGCGCGGGTCCGACGCTGGTCTGCCAACGCGCCGACGGCGCGTCGTTCGGGGTCTGGCGGTGGTCGGAGTGAACGACCGCGTCATCGACCTCGGCGAGTTGCGGCACGGCGCCGAGCCGGAGGAGCCGCTGCCCCGGCCGCCACGGGCCGCCGGCCGGCCGCTGCGCGGAGCGCTGGTGCTCCTGCTCCTGCTGGCCACCCTGGTCTCCGCAACACCGCTGCCGCGACGCGAGGTGATCTCCTTGCCGGCGGCCCTCGGCTCCGAAGCGTTGATCGCCGGCGATCTGTACCTGGTGATCGAACCGACCGGCCCGAACGGTTCCCAGCGCCGGCTGGACGCGTACCGGCTACCGGGGGGCGAGCGGATCTGGCAGGTGCCGCTGCCGGTGCCGGGCCGGTACTGGGGAATGTCGCTGCGGGACGGAATGCTGCTGATCGCCGGCTACGAGGTCACCGAGGGCGACCCGCCGGGCACCCTGACCATCGCCCTGGATCCGGCCACCGGTGAATCCCGGTGGCAGCAGCCGGGGTCTCCACTGCCGGTGAGCGGCGGCGGCCTGCTGCTCCAGACGGGCGACGACGAGCAGGGCGGGACACTGCGGGTGGTGGACAGCTGCTGCGGCAGGGTCCGCTGGCGGGCGGACAAACCGGCGGGGCAGTTCACCTTCCGGTCCACCGAGTCCGGCGTCGACCGGCTGGTGCACAGCACCGCCGACGGTCGGGTCGTGGTGCGCGACGCGGCCACCGGAGCGGTACGGGCGGAGGCGCATCTGTGGAACCCCGCCGACGGTCGCGAGGTGAGCGTGCCGACCGACGGCCTCGAGATGGGCGTGCAGGTGGTCGGGGACCTGCTCCTCACCCTCGGCGGCCGGCCCATGACGGTCACCGCGTACGGCCTGGACCGGCTGGACCGGCGCTGGCGGACCGAACTCGACGGTGCCGCCTACGCGTCGGAGTGCGGGCCGGTCCTCTGCTTCCAGGGCCGCTCCGGCGACCTCCAGGCGGTCGATCCGGCCACCGGTCGCCGACTCTGGACGGGTCCCGGCTGGATCGTCTGGTCGACCGGTGCGGGGTTGATGGCCACGGCCGGGAACGACAGCGGAGCGGATCGGCTCGAGGTGCTCGACCCTCTCACCGGCGCGGTACGCGGACAGCTGGGGCGGTGGGACGTGGTCGCACCCACGGAAGCCGGTGGGCCGTTCATGGGTGTCCGGCCGCGGCCGGGCGGGGGACTGCTCGTCGCCGAACTGGACCTGGTCGCCGGGGCGGCCCGACCGCTCGATGTGCTGCCCGACGCCTCCGGAGAGTGCCAGAGCATCGGCTACCAGCTGGCCTGCCGGAAGCCGGCGGGCGGGTTCGGACTGTGGCGGTTGAAACCCTGAGCGTGGCTGCCCCGGCCCGTCGTTCACCAGTTGGCCTGGTCGGGCGCCGGCGGCAGCGGCACCTCCGCCGGCCGGATGACGTACGCCATCCCGCCGCTGCCGCGCTGCCAGACCAGCTCGAACCGCTCCCGGTTGACGGTCCGGCGCACCGCCTCGTCGTCCGGGGCGTACGGATCGTTGAGCACCGGATCCCCGCCGGAGGTGAAACCGACCAGCACGATCAGATGGCCGCGGGTGTCGTACTCCAGCCCGGGCACCTCGCCCGCGCGGAACGCGGCGGACACCACCAGCGGGATTCCGGCGGCGATGAACGCCTCCGCCTCGACCAGCGACCGCAGCCGGGTGACGAAGGCGTCCACCCCGTGCATACCGGCGTAGGCGGTGTTGAACGACCAGTTGCCGGCCCCGCCGTAGGCGTGGTCGTAGCAGTGCCGAGCGGCGTGCACCACCACCGGGCGGGGGCCGGGCGGGTCGACCCACGCGTACCGCTGCGCGGCCGGGGCGGCGTTCCAGAAGGCGAGCACCATCGAGGTGCAGGTGGGGCTGCACCAGGAGTCGCCACCCCCACCCCAGTGGGGGTACGCGCCGTGCAGCCGCTGCGAGTACCGGGGCACGTCCAGCACGACGCCCCGGGCGGCGCCGGGCCGGTCCGCGCCGGTCGCGGTCGGCACCCCGCCTGGACCGCCCGCCGCAGAGGTGGGCCGGTGCGTCGCCGGCCCGGGCATGCGGGCCGCGTCCGCCGCCGGGGGATCCGCGTCCGGGCGGCCGGTGGCGACGGCGCCGACCGTACGCAACACCGGGCCGAGTCCGCTGCCGGCCGGCCGGAGCAGCGTCACCCGCAACTGCCAGCCGCTGACCGTCGCCTCGCCGACGACGAGCGTGTCGGTGTCCACCCGGGCGGCCCCGTCGCGCTGGCCGGGCACCGAGCTGCGGGGCACCGCCCGGTCGTCGGCCGCCCAGCGGCCCAGCAGGTACCAGCCGGTGGCCGGGGTGTCCCCGTGCCAGCCGCGCAGCTCCACCTCGATCCAGCAGCCGTCCGGGGTCTCCGCGGTCCACGACGGGACCACCTCGCCGACGGCGAAGCCGGTGGGCACCGGCGGCGACGTCCAGGTGCCCCACTCGTACCGCTGCTCGTCGCCCGGCGGGCTGGGCCGGACGCCGGCTGGCTCGGCGATCAGCAGCCCGCGCGCGTCTGGGCGAAGCCCCGCGGTGGTACCGGACGCCTGCTCGCCGGGGAGGCGGAAGCCGCGGTAGGCGATGTCCCGGGTCCGGGGCGGGGCTGCTGTGCTCATGGTGCCGTCCGTTCGTCGCTGTGCCGGGTGTCGGAAGCATCGCCCACGCCGACGGTCCCCGGCAATGGCGGGCAGGCCGGGCTCTTTGCGCCAGGCCCTAGATTGTCGGGAGGTCGGCAGCGAGGAGATCGGCATGCGGGTACTGGTGGTGGAGGACGAGCGCAACCTCGCCGACGCGATCGCGCGCGGGTTGCGCAAACGGGGCATGGCGGTCGACGTCGCCTACGACGGTGACACCGGGCACGAGCTGGCCTTCGTGACCCGCTACGACGTGGTGGTGCTGGACCGGGACCTGCCCGGCGTGCACGGCGACCAGATCTGCGCCGAACTGGCGGCCTCGGAGACGCTGACCCGGGTGCTGATGCTCACCGCCAGCGGCACGGTGGCGGACCGGGTGGAGGGCCTGCAACTCGGCGCCGACGACTACCTACCGAAGCCGTTCGCCTTCGACGAACTGGTCGCCCGGGTGCAGGCGCTGGCCCGGCGGGCCACCCCGGCCGCCCCGCCGGTGCTCTCCCTGGCCGATTTGGTGCTGGACCCGGCGCGGCGCGTCGCCACCCGGGCAGGGGTACCGATCGAACTGACCAACAAGGAGTTCGGCGTGCTCCGCGAGCTGCTGAAGGCACGCGGTGCGGTGGTCTCCAGCGAGGAACTGCTGGAGCGGGTCTGGGACGCCAACACGGACCCGTTCACCACCATCGTCCGGGTCACCGTGATGACCCTGCGCAAGAAGCTCGGCGATCCGCCGCTGATCGAGACGGTGGTGGGCGCCGGCTACCGAACGGCCGAGGTGGCAGCATGACCGGCCTCGCCGCCACCGCCACCGGCAGCGCCGGCGCGGACCGGCGGCTCCGGCTGCGCCCGACGCTGCGGCTGCGCCTCACCCTGCTCAACGGCGTGCTGCTGGTCGGCGCCGGCGCGATCCTCGTGCTGCTCGCCTGGCTGCTGGTACGCGACGCGCTGCGCCCGACCGACGAGCTGCTGCCGGGCACCACGGTGGTGCTCGCCGACGGTCGTACGGTCGACGCGGGCGAGTGGCAGCGGCAACTGGTCGACGTCTCCTCCGGCGAGCTGCTCGTCAAGGGCCTGGTGGCGCTGCTGGCGATCAGCGTGGTCGGGGTGGCCGGGGCGTACGCGGTGGCCGGTCGTACGCTGCGCCCGCTGCACCAGCTCACCGCCACCGCGCAGCGGCTCGGCGAGGCCACCCTCGACCAGCGCATCGGCTACTCGGGCGCCGACGACGAGGTGGCCGAGCTGGCGAAGACGTTCGACGCGATGCTGGACCGGATCGCCGCCTCGTTCGAGACGCAGAAGCGGTTCGTGGCGAACGCCTCGCACGAGCTGCGTACGCCGCTCGCGGTGATGCGTACCGAGATCGACGTGACGCTCAGCGACGACGAGGCGGACATCGCCGAGTATCGCCGGATGGCGACCGTCGTCCGGGACGCCTCCGAACGGGCGAACGGGCTGGTCGACGCGCTGCTGGTGCTGGCCCGCAGCGAGGCCCAGGCCGGCCGTCGGCTCGGCCGGCGTACCGAGTGCGATCTGGCGGGCGGGACCGCCAACGCGCTCTCGGCGATGCGGCGCGAGGTGGAGCGGATCGGGCTGCGCGTGCAGACGTCGTTGAAGACCGCATCCGTCGTCGGCGATCCGGGGCTGCTCGACCGGCTGGCCGGGAACCTCATCGAGAACGCGGTCCGCTACAACCACCTGCACGGGCGGCTCTGGGTGCGTACCGGCACGGATGGGCGGCACTCCTGGCTCGTGGTCGGCAACACCGGGTTCGAGGTGGATCCGGCGGACGTGCCCGGACTCTTCGAGCCGTTCCGGCGAGGTGGGCGGGAGCGTACCGGCGCGCGTGGCTCCGGGCTGGGACTGTCGATCGTCCGGGCGGTCTGCGACGCGCACGGCGGGACCGTGCAGGCGGTGGCCCAGCCCGGCGGTGGACTCGAGGTGACGGTACGGCTGCCCTCGGCCGACGCCGTTCCGGCCGCCTCCGCGGCAGCGGACGGTCGGGGTGGGACGGAGCCCGTGGCCGGGCGTTGACCGGCCGACGGGATTGCGCGAACTCCGCCGGGCCTGCGAGGATCATCGAAGTCAGCCCGACGGTCGAGAGGGGGTGTGGTTGATGTCCACCTTGACGATTCCCGCGCCCCGCCCCGGTCACCGCTGACTCTGCCGGCCCGCGGAGCGCGTTCATCCAGCTCGAAGGAGCGACCGTGAGCGCACGGATCCACAACATCGGCATCGATTGCCGCGACACCTATGCTCTGGCCGGGTTCTGGGCCCAGGTCTTCGACTGCCCCCGCCAGCCCGACGACTTCCCCGGCGACCCGGAGGCCATGCTGCTGCCGCCCGGCGGCCCGGAGGTGCTCTTCCTGGCCGTACCCGAAGACAAGGTGGTGAAGAACCGGCTCCATCTCGACCTGGAGCCGGCCGACCGTACCCGGGACGAGGAGGTCGAGCGACTGCTCGGCATCGGCGCGACGCAGGTCGCCGACCACCGTCGGCCGGACGGCTCCGGCTGGGTGCTGCTCGCCGACCCGGAGGGAAACGAGTTCTGCGTGTTGCGTAGCGCTGCGGAGCGGGCCGCGTCGGCCTGAGACGGCGGGGCCACGGTCACCGGGCCGGTGACCGTGGCCCACGTCCGGTACGGGTCAGGACCGCTGCTCGATCTCGCCGCGCATGGTGACGAAATCGGCCTTGATCTCCTCGGCGGACTTGAAGTAGACCACGATCGCGCCGATACTGCCCCGGTCGGCCCAGAGGCAGACGCCAAGCGGTGTGGTGTCGACCTTGCCGTCGCCGCAGCGGGCCTCGCCGCCGAGCGGACCGGGATCCACTGGCGTCGTCTCGGTGATGGCGAGTTCCGGGGAGATCTCGGTGACCGCGCCGTCGAGTTCCTTCTTGGGATCGGCTATCAGCCCGGAGGCGCTGACGATCATCGTGAGTTCCCGCTTGGCGGGGTCGCCGTAGAAGGCGCCCACCGTGCTGGTGAACCCGCCCTGCGTACCCTTCTTCATCTCGGTGACCATCTGGTCGGCGATGCTCTGAAGTTCGGTGTTGGTGACCCTGGGCCGGCCGGCGAGCGTCTCCGGTGCGACGACCCGGGTACTGGCGGCCTCGAGGCCCTCGCTCACGTCATTCTTGATCACGAACCAGGTCGCGATCCCGCCGCCGAGGCAGAGCACCAGCACCACGGCGACCGCGATCAGGACGATCCTGCCGGTGTTGGACCTCTTCGGCGCCGACGGGCCGAGCGAGGTTCCCCCGTGCGGCTGGCCGCTCTGGGACGGAATCGAGCCACCCTGCTGGTGCGGCGGATAGCCGACGGGCTGCGCCCCGGGGTGACCGCCGGGCTGCGGCCCGGCGTAGCCGACGGGCTGCTGGCTGCCCGGGTAGCCGCCCTGCTGAGGCTGCTGCGGATGACCGCCGGTCTGCTGGCCGGGGTAGCCGCCCGGGTATCCGTCGGTCTGCTGAACGGGACGACCGCCCGGGTAGCCAACGGCCTGCTGGCCGGCGTAGCCGCCGGGGTAGCCGTCGTACTGCTGGCCGGGGTGGCCGCCCGGCTGCGGTTGCGGCCGGTAACCGCCCGTCGGCCCACCGGGGTGACCGCCGTGCTGGCCGGGGTGACCGCCGTGCTGGTCGGGGTGACCACTCTGGTGGGGCGGTGGGTAGCCGCCAGGCTGCGCCCCGGGGTAGCCGCCGGGCTCCCGCGCGGGGTAACCGCCACGGTGCGCCTCGCCGTGGCTGCCGGTCGGCCGGCCGGGGTGGCTGCCGGTCGGCTGCCCGCCCGGGTGGCCGGCGTGTGGCGCTTGCCGGGCATGGCCGCCGGAGTAGCCCCCGCCCTGCTGGGGTTGCTGTGGATGACCGCCGGGATAGCCGCCGCCGTACTGGCCGGCATGGCCGCCCTGCTGGCGCGGCGGATGGTCATCCGATTGCTGCGGGCCCGGATGGCCGCCCTGGGGCGGCGGGTAGGGACCACGCCCCGGAGACGGGGGGTAGGAATCAGCCGGCGGGTACGACATCGGGCAGCTCCCGTTGAGAGAAGCGGGACGGGTGATGTTATCCACGCCCGGTCCGCCGCCGCTGCCCCGAAAGCCGACAGGTAGAAGAGCGCGGCGGCCGAGCACGTCCGCACCGGACGCTGTCGGCCACCGCGCTCTTCGGGGGGAGCGGCGGGTCAGGCGGGCAGGCTGGCCGCCCCGCGGGGGAGGAAGCGCCGGCCGGTGACGCGCTCGGACGTGCCGGTCCGGTCCAGGTACGGGGTGATCCCACCCAGGTGGAACGGCCAACCGGCACCGAGGATCATGCACAGGTCGATGTCCTGCGCCTCGGCCACCACACCCTCGTCGAGCATGAGCCGAATCTCCTGCGCCAGCGCGTCCAGCGCGTTCTGTCGTACCTGCTCGGCGGTGAGCGGTGCGTCGCCGACCACCAGCAGCTTGGCCACCTCCGGGTTCACCTCGTCGTCGACGACGATCGGTTGCCCGGAGTCGGCGATCCGCTTGAGGTTTCCGCTGACCCCGAAGCGGTCCGGGAACGCGTCGTGCAGCGTCCCGCCCACGTGGTACGCGACCGCCGGGCCGACCAGTTGGAGCAGGGCGAGCGGGCGCATCGGCAGGCCCAGCGAATCCAGCGCGCTGTTCGCCACGTCGAGCGGGGTGCCGGCGTCCACGGCGGCGAAGACGGCGCCGAGGAAGCGGGTGAGCAGCCGGTTGACGACGAACGCCGGAGCGTCCTTCACCAGCACCGACGACTTCTTCAGCTGCTTGCCGACCGCGAACGCGGTGGCCAGCGTGGCGTCGTCGGTGCGCTCGCCCCGCACGATCTCCAGCAGCGGCAGCACCGCGACCGGGTTGAAGAAGTGGAACCCGACCACCCGCTCCGGGTGCTCCAGCTCCTCGGCCATCGCGGTAACGGCCAGGCTGGAGGTGTTGGTGGCGAGTACCGCCTCCGGCGTGACGACCTTCTCAAGCTCGGCCCAGACCTGCTTCTTGACGGCCAGGTCCTCGAAGACCGCCTCGATCACGAAATCACAGTCGGCGAACGAAGTGCGCTGGCCCGGCGTCGCCGCGGCGAAGGCCTCCGCCTTCGGTGCGCCGCTGACCAGCCCGTACAGCTTGGCGGCGGTGCCCTTGTCCATCCGGCCCTTGGTGACGGCCTTCTCGATCTGGGTGTGGACGTATCCGACGCCCTTGTCGACCCGGGCCTGGTCGAGGTCGGTCATCACCACCGGCACCTGCAGCCGGCGGGCGAACAGCAACGCGAGCTGGCTCGCCATGAGGCCGGCGCCCACGATGCCCACCTTGGTGACCGGGCGGGCCAGGCTCTTGTCGGGTGCTCCGGCCGGACGCTTGGCGCGTCGCTGCACCAGGTCGAACGCGTACAAGCCGCTGCGCAGCTCCTCGGAGAAGATGAGGTCGGCCAGCGCCTCGTCCTCGGCGGCGGTGCCGGTGGCGAAGTCGGCGTCCTTCGCCGTGTCGAGCAGGTCCAGTGCCTTGTAGGCCGCGGGAACGGATCCGTGCAGTCGCTGGTCGAGGGTCTGCCGGGCGAAGTAGAGCACCCCGGCCCACATGGCCCGGTCCACCTCGGGCCGGGTGACGGTGACCTCGCCGCGGACCACGCCGGCGGCCCACTCCAGCGAGCGCTCCAGAAAGTCGGCCGGCTCCAGCAGGACGTCCGCGATGCCCATCTCCGCGGCCTGCTTCGGCTTGAGCATCCTGTTCTGCATCAGCGGGTTCTGGACGATCACCTGGGTCGCCGCGGGGATGCCGATGAGATTCGGCAGCAGCTGGGTGCCGCCCCAGCCGGGTACCAGGCCGAGCGAGACCTCGGGCAGGGCGAGCGCGGCCGCGCCGCCGGAGAGCGTCCGGTAGTGGCAGTGCAGCGCCAACTCCAGGCCGCCGCCCATCGCCGCGCCGTTGACGAACGCGAACGTCGGCACGCTGCTGTCCCTGAGCCGGGCGAAGACCCGGTGGCCGAGCCGGCCGATCTCCAGCGCCTGTTCCCGGTCGGCGAGCAGCGGCAGGCCGGTGATGTCCGCGCCGACGCAGAAGATGTACGGCTTGCCGGTGACCGCGACGAACGCCGGGTCCGCCGCGAGGGCGGCGGTGATCGCCTCGTCCAGGCTGGTCAGGCCGGCCGGGCCGAAGGTGTTCGGCTTGGTGTGATCGAGACCGTTGTCCAGCGTGATCAGGGCGGCGGGACGGTCCAGCCCCGGTACGGTCACCTGACGCAGCAGCGCCCGGGTGACGACCTCGTTCGGTGCGGCGAGCGCGCTCACTTGTCTCCACCCTCCCGCTGAGCCGGCTTGCTGGACTCCGTCCAGTGTGGGTTCTCCCAGATCACGGTGCCGCCCATGCCGATGCCGACGCACATGGCGGTGAGGCCGTAGCGGACCTCGGGGTGCTCGGCGAACTGCCGGGCGAGCTGGGTCATCAGTCGTACGCCCGAGGAGGCGAGCGGGTGGCCGACGGCGATCGCACCGCCCCACTGGTTGACCCGCGGGTCGTCGTCGGCGATGCCGAAGTGGTCGAGGAACGCCAGCACCTGCACGGCGAACGCCTCGTTCAGCTCGAACAGGCCGATGTCGTCGATGGTCAGGCCGGCGATGCGCAGCGCCTTCTCGGTGGACGGGATCGGGCCGACACCCATCACCTCCGGCTCCACCCCGACGAAGCCGTACGACACCAGCCGCATGGCGACCGGCAGGCCCAGTTCGCGGGCCGTCGCCTCGTCGGCGAGCAGGCTCGCCGTCGCGCCGTCGTTCAGGCCGGCCGCGTTGCCCGCGGTCACCTTGCCGTGCGGGCGGAACGGGGTCTTGAGGGTGGCGAGCTTCTCCATCGAGGTGTCCCGTGGAGCCTCGTCCACCGTGGCCAGGCCCCAGCCGGTCTCGGGGTCGCGCATCGCGACGGGCACCAGGTCACCCTGGAGCTTGCCGTTGGCGTACGCCTTGGCGGTCTTCTGTTGCGAGGCGAGCGCGAAGGCGTCGGTGCGCTCCTTGGTGATGTGCGGAACCAGGTCGTGCAGGTTCTCCGCGGTGGCGCCCATGACCAGCGCGGACGGGTCGACCAGCTTCTCGGCGAGGATCCGGGGGTTGGGGTCGACACCTTCGCCCATCGGGTGGCGGCCCATGTGCTCGACGCCGCCGGCGATCGCGACGTCGTACGCGCCCATGGCGATGCCGCCGGCCACAGTGGTCACCGCGGTCATCGCGCCGGCGCACATCCGGTCGATGGCGAAACCGGGCACCGTCTTGGGGAGACCGGCCAGCAGGGCGGCGGTCCGGCCGATGGTGAGGCCCTGGTCGCCGATCTGAGTGGTGGCGGCGATCGCGACCTCCTCGACCCGCTCCGGCGGCAGCTGCGGGTTGCGACGCAGGAGTTCTCGGATGCAGCGGATCACCAGGTCGTCGGCGCGGGTGTTGGCGTACATGCCACCCGCCTTGCCGAACGGGGTGCGGACGCCGTCGACGAAGACGACATCCCGAACTTCACGGGGCACTTGAGCCTCCTTTTCGACCATGACTCGGCCTCTGCGCCGACAGGCGGCGGCACGGACCGAATGAGGTCGCCGGCACGGGCGTGGTTCCTCGGATGCTACTTGTCAGTAACCGACCCCGGCACCGCGCCCCGTGTGGCGCATCCCACACCGCTCACTCCGCCCGCCCAGCGCCCCAGCCTCCCGCCCGCCGTCCCCAGTGCCGTCCGCCCCGCCTCCCGCGCTGCCGTCCGCCCTACCTTCCGTTGATCATGAAGTTGTTGCGGCGACACGCCGCCTGGCCGGGCAATAACTTCATGATCAACGGGGCTGGGGCTGGGGCTGGGGCTGGGGTGGGGCGGGGTTGGGTTGGGGTTAGGAGGTGGGGGGTGGGGGGGTCAGGGCGGTTGTGAGGTCGACGGCGAGCAGGCCGATCTGCCACTCGCGCGCGCCGAAACCGCGCAGCGTCTCGGCCACCGTCGTCTCGGTGACCTCCTCCGGCGGCACCCAGGCCAGCCGGCGTACGGAGTCCGGGGCGATCAGGTTCTCGGCGGGCAGCCGATGCTTCCCGGAGATCCGTAGCACCACTTCCCGGCACCGGGCCAGCCGCGCCGCGGCCACCGGATCCCGCTCGGCCCACCGGTGCGGTGGCGGCGGGCCCTCCACCACCGGGGCGACCGGGAGGGCGTCCTCGGGCAGCTGCCGCGCGTCCTCCAGCGCAGCCAGCCAGGTGCGGGCCAGCCGGCGTACCGAGCGGCCGCCGAAGCCGGGCAGCGTGAGCAGGCTCTTCTCGTCCTTCGGGTCCAGCTCGGCAGCCGCGATGATCGCCGAGTCCGGCAGTACGCGCCCCGGCGCGGAATCCCGACGTGCGGCTATCTGGTCTCTCGCGTACCACATCGACCGGACCCGGGCTTGAGCCCGCGCCCCGCGCACCCGGTGGATACCGGAGGTACGCCGCCAGGGCTCGGCGCGGACCCGCGGCGGCCGGGCGCCGGTGCGGACCAGCGCGGCGAACTCCTCCGCCGCCCACTCCGACTTGCCCTGCCGGGTCAGCTCCGCGTCGAGCGCGTCCCGCAGGTCGACGAGAAGCTCCACGTCGAGCGCCGCGTAGGTCAGCCAGGACTCGGGCAGCGGCCGGTTCGACCAGTCGGCGGCCGAGTGGTGCTTCTCCAGGGTGAACCCCAGCAGTTGCTCGGTCAGCGCGGCCAGGCCGACCCGCTCGAAGCCCGCCAGCCGCGCGGCCAGCTCCGTGTCGAACAGTCGGCGCGGCCGCAGCCCCACCTCGGCGAGGCAGGGCAGATCCTGGCTGGCCGCGTGGAGCACCCACTCCGCCTCGCCGATCACCTCGTCGAGCGTGGTCAGGTCGGACAGGGGGAGCGGGTCGATCAGGGCGGTGCCGGCGCCGGCGCGGCGCAGCTGCACGAGATACGCCCGCTGGCTGTAGCGGTAGCCCGAGGCGCGTTCGGCGTCCAGGGCGACCGGGCCGCTGCCCGCGGCGAAACGGGCGACGACGTCGGCCAGCTCCTCCGGGGTGGCCACCGGTTGCGGGGTGCCCTCACGGGGCGCGGTCAGCAGTTCGGGGCCACCGGCGGTCGGGTCGTTGGCCGCGTCCGCCGACTCCGGCTGAACTGACAGCGGGTGGTGCGGTGCGTCGCCCGGACGGCTCTCGGCGGCCCGACGGCGCAGGGGTGGTTCGTCGGTCACCTGACAACCCTAGTGCGCCCGGCGGACCGGTGGGCGCAGCCGGTCGGCGTGTGTGCCCGCCGGATGCCGCAGACAGTCGCCTGAGTACGGACAACGGGGGAGACAAACCCCGACCGCGCCGGTACGGTCCATCGAGCCGCCGCGTGGGTCGATGGACCGTACCGGCGCGGGTGGTGGCACGGGGGCTTCAACGGGAGGGCGTGGCGATCATGACGGATGGCTACGGTTCGGCCGGTCACGGTGCCGGTGGGCACGGTCCGGCGGAGGGGCAGCCGGTGGGGCACGGGTCTGGCGAGTCGGCGGAGGCCCCGGCGACGAATCGCCCCGGACCGTTGCCGCCCCGGATCGAACCCGCGTACGGTCCGGCGCCCGCCTGGCCCGCGCCCGGCACTTCGGCACCGTTCAGGCCTGCCCCGCCCGTGCCGGCGCAGCCCGCTGGTCCTTTCCAGCCCGGCGCGTCCGTGCCGGCGCAGGCCGCCGCTCCGTTCCCGCCCGGTGCGCCCGGACCGGTGCAGCCGGGCAGCCCCGTTCCGGCTCAGCCCGGCGCGCCGGCGCTGAGCCCGTTCGCCGATCCCGCCGCGCCGGCGCCCTACGGGCCGGCCGGAGCGCCGCCGTCCGGGGCCTCCGGGCCGTACTTCCCGGCCGGGCCGCCAGGGGGACCGGCGTGGCCCGCCGGCGCCGGAGCGCACCCGGGCCCGCCGGCGGTGCCTTCGGGCGGAGCGCGCCGACGGCGTTGGCCCGGCCTCGTCGCGGCGCTGGTCGTGCTGTTGCTGGCCGGGCTGGCCGGCTTCCAGGCGTACCAGATCGACCGGCTCACCGACCGGCTCGCGTCCACCGACCGGCGGTTGGCCGAGGCCCAGGGCGAGGACCGCGCCCGCCTCGACGGCCTGGAGCAGCGGGCCGGGGTGTTGGAGCAGCAGGCCGGTGCCACGTTCAACCCCGAGGCGGTCGCCGGCGCCGTGCTGCCCAGCGTGTTCCGGGTCCGCGCCGGGCAGTTCACCGGGACGGCGTTCGCCATCGGCAAGCCGGCCGCCGGTGGCGGCACGAACCTGTTCACCAACTTCCACGTGGTGGAGGCGGTGTGGGAGGCGGGCGACCGGGAGGTCTTCCTGGAACGCACCGACCAGCGTTTCCCGGCCACGATCGTGAAGATCGACAAGACCAACGACATCGCCCACCTGCGCACCACCGGGCGGTTCACCGGCCTGAAGGCCGCGCCGGACGCCGTGAAGTCCGGCCAGCAGATCGTCGTGGTCGGCGCGCCGCTCGGGCTCGAGGACAGCGTCACCACCGGCGTGGTGAGCGCGTTCCGCGACGCACGGGACGGCTCTGGGCCGGTCATCCAGTTCGACGCGCCGATCAATCCGGGTAACTCGGGCGGTCCGGTCGTGAACGGCAGCAAGCAGGTCGTCGGGATCGCCACCGCCAAGGCCCGCGACGCCGAGGGCATCGGCCTCGCCGTGCCGATCAAGATCGCCTGCGACGGCTTCGAGATCTGCTGACCGCCGCGCCGTGCCGCCCGGGAGGCGACCGCCGCGCCCGGGCTGAGCCCTGTCCCGCCTCGGCCGCCCCTGCCGACAACCAGCCAGGTCCTGTTGACCGGCCGTCGTACCACTGGAGGTCCAGTGGCATCCGTCACGCCGGATCGGCTCATTTGGAGGAGAGATGACCCAACCACCGACCGGGCCGCAGGGCTACCCCTCGCCGGACCCGGCGCAGCCCCCGGCCGTGCCCGGTCAACCGCCGTACGACGGCAACCCCCAGTTCCCGCAGCAGCCGGCGCCCTACGGCACCGGGCAACCGACCCAGCCGATGCCGCCGGTCCAGCCCGCGGCGCCGACCCAACCCATCCCGGCCCAAGCCGCCCCGACGCAGCCCTTCTCCGCTCCGCCCGCGCCGGGCGGGTACGCGTCGCCCGCCGGCGTGCCGCCGTACGCCGGTCAGGTCTCCGCGCCGCCGGTCTCCGGCCCCGGAGCCGACCAGCCGATGTCGGTGCCGCCGGTCGCCGGCCCCTACTACGGTGCGCCGATGTCCGCGCCACCCGGTTCGCTGCCGCCGTACGGGCCGCCCGCCCCGGCAGCCCGTAAGGGGCGGGCGGTCCTGGTCCTGGCCCTGGTGGCCGGCCTGCTCTTCGTCCTCGGCGGCGTGATGACCGGCCTCTACGTCACCAAGAACAACGAACTGGACCGGACCGAGCGGCGCCTCTCCGCCCAGGTCACCGAGCGCGACGGCACGATCGCCGCGAACGCCCAGGAGATCCAGAAGCTCAAGACCGACCTGCAGGGCGTGCAGGACAAGCTGGCCGACACCGAGCAGGACCTCACCGGTACCCGCAACGACCGCGACGAGCAGGCCCGGCAGAAGAAGGTCATCGCCAGCTGCCTGGACAAGCTGACCACCGCGCTGGCCGCGGCCGCGAACAACGACAAGAGCGCGTACGACAAGGCCATGAGCGGCCTCGACAAGGTCTGCGACGAGGCCGAGAACTACCTCTGACGCCGCCCCTGCGGGGTCAGGCCGCGCCGGCGGGGCGACGCCCCGGCAGCGCGGTCACCCCGGGCGGTGGCAGCCCGGCCGTCGAGGCCAGCAGCGCGCACCAGGCCAGCAGGTGCGGGGCGAGCTCGTCGTCGACCGGCGTCCACGAGGCGCGGATCTCGATGTCGCCGACGGCGGGCGGCCCAGCCAGCTCGCCGAACCGCGTCGACATGGTCTGCGTGATCGTCCCGCCGATGGCGCGGTGCGCGGCGTCCTGGGCGTCGAGCGCGTCGGTGAGCCAGGTCCAGCCGACCCCCGGCAGCAGCGGATCGGCGGCCAGGTCGACCTCCAGCTCGGCGGTCACGTACGTGACCAGCCGCAGGGTGCCCTGCCACGCCTCGTGCCCGGCCGGATCGTGGAGCAGGATCAGGCGCCCGGTGGCCACCTCGTCCTCGTCGCGCAGCACGGTGGCGGCGAGCGCGAAGGCGTACGGGGCGAGCCGCTTCGGTGCGCCGACCTCCTCCAGCACGATCTCGGGGCGGGGTGTCGCGGACCGCAGCCCGGCGACCGCGCGGGCGAAGGTCTCCGGGGGCGCGATCGGGGGGGCCATGTCGGCAGCCTATGCCGCCGTGCCCCCGCCCGCCGCGACGGCGCGCCGACACGGGGGGCGGCGCACGGCGGCGGAACCGCGCGGCCGGGGACGGGTCACAAAGTGGGGGCGGGCCCGACGGAGGTGTCGTGGCGCGTGGCACGATGGCCGCGATGAGCACGGACAGCACGGGCATCGCGACCCGAGACGGAGACCCCGCCCCCGCCGGACCGGGCGACTCGCCCTTCGTCCGGGCCTGCCGCCGCCAGGCCGGCCCGCACACTCCCGTCTGGTTCATGCGCCAGGCCGGCCGTTCGCTGCCGGAGTACCGGGAGATCCGCGCGAACGTGGGGATGCTGGAGTCCTGCCGCCGCCCCGACCTCGTCACCGAGATCACGCTCCAGCCGGTACGCCGGCACGGTGTGGACGCGGCGATCCTGTTCAGCGACATCGTGGTGCCGGTCGCCGCGGCCGGGGTCGACCTCGACATCGTGCCGGGCACCGGGCCGGTCGTGGCCGAGCCGGTACGCGCCGCCGCCGACGTCGAACGGATCCGTCCGATCGGCCGCGACGACGTCCCGTACGTGGACGAGGCGGTCCGGATGCTCGTCGCCGAGCTGCGCGACACCCCGTTGATCGGCTTCGCCGGCGCGCCGTTCACCCTGGCCAGCTACCTGGTCGAGGGCGGGCCGTCGCGTACGCACGCGAAGACCAAGGCGCTGATGTACGGCGATCCGCAGCTGTGGCACGCGCTCTGCAGCCGGCTGGCCGAGGTCACGCTGGCGTTCCTGCGGGTCCAGGTGGCGGCCGGGGTCTCCGCGGTGCAGCTCTTCGACTCCTGGGCGGGCGCGCTCTCCGAGGCGGACTACCGCCGGTACGTGCTGCCGCACTCGGCGACGGTGCTCGGCGGGCTCGCCGACGCGGGCGTGCCGCGGATCCACTTCGGGGTGGGCACCGGCGAACTGCTCGGCGCGATGGGCGAGGCCGGCGCCGACGTGGTGGGCGCCGACTGGCGTACGCCGCTGGACGTGGCGTCCGTCCGGATCGGGCCGGAGCGCGCCGTGCAGGGCAATCTCGACCCGGCGGTGCTGTTCGCCCCGTGGCCGGTAGTGGAGGCCGAGGTCCGTCGCGTGCTGGCGCAGGGCCGGACCGCCCCGGGGCACGTGTTCAACCTGGGTCACGGCGTCCTGCCGGAGACCGACCCGGACGTGCTGACGCGAGTGGTCGCGCTGGTGCACGAACTCACCGCCGGCCCGGTCGAGCGGAGCTGAGCGGCATGCGGCGTCCGGTGCGAGTGGCAGTGGTCGGTGGCGGGATCGCCGGGCTGGCCGCCGCCGTCCGGTTGCGCGACAGCGCCCCGGAGGGCACCGAGATCACGGTGTACGAGCAGTCCGGCACGCTCGGCGGCAAGCTGCGTACCGGCGCGCTGGCCGGCCAGCCGGTGGAGTTCGGCGCCGAGTCCTTCCTGATGCGCGACCCGGCCGGTGGGGAGTCCGCCGCGCTCGCGCTGGTCCGCCGGCTCGGCCTGGCCGAGCGGATCGTCCACCCGACGGTCGGGCAGGCCGCGCTCGTCGTCGACGGGGGGCTGCGCCCGGTCCCGGGCGGCACGCTGGTCGGCGTACCCGGCGACCTGGCCAAGGTGACGGCGGTGGCCAAGCCGGACGCGGCGGCCGACCGCGACGAGGGCCGCCCGCTGCTCGGCCCCGGCGAGGACGTGAGCGTCGGCTCGCTGGTCCGCGCGCGCTACGGCGACGAGGTGGTCGACCGGCTGGTCGACCCGATGCTCGGCGGGGTGTACGCCGGCCGCGCCGACGACCTGTCCCTGGTGACCACGATGCCGGGGCTGGCCCGGGCCGCCCAGGTCGAGCACACCCTGGTCGGAGCGGTCCGCGCCGCGCAGGCCGCCGCGCCGCGCGCGCCGGGCGTCCCGGTCTTCGGCAGCCTGGTCGGCGGGCTCGGCACCCTGGTGGCCGCGGCGGCGCGCGAGAGCGGCGCGACGATCCGCCAGGACGCGACCGTCCGCGAACTGCGTCCGACACCGTCCGGCTGGCGGCTGACCGTCGGCCCGACCCGTGACCCGGAACACGTCGAGGTCGACGCCGTGGTGCTCGCCGTACCGGCGCGTCCGGCCGCGAGGCTGCTCGCCGGGCCGGCGCCCGAGCTGGCGGGCGTCGTCGGGCAGCTGGACTACGCCAGCGTCGCGCTGGTCACCATGGCCCTGCCACAGCCGCGGCTGCCGGAGCTCTCCGGTCTCCTGGTGCCCGGCACCGAGGGACTGCTGATCAAGGCGTCCACCTTCTTCACCACCAAGTGGGGGCATCTGCGCCGGCCGGACGGGCTGGCCCTCGTGCGTGCCTCGGTGGGCCGGTACGGCGAGGAGGCGCAGCTCCAGCGCCCGGACGAGGACCTGGCCGCGACCGTGCACCGGGAGCTGTCCGCGGTGCTCGGCACGCCGCTGCCCGCGCCGGTCGACGGGCACGTGCAGCGCTGGGGCGGGGCGCTGCCGCAGTACGCCCCGGGACACACCGACCGGGTGGCCGCGGTACGCGCCGCACTGCGCGCCAACCACCCCACCCTGGCCCTGGCCGGGGCCGGCTACGACGGGGTCGGGATCCCGGTCTGCGTCCGCTCCGGCGAGACGGCGGCCGACGAGATCATCACTGCATTGGGAGGATCGGGGACATGACCGAGCAGACGAACGCGGCCCGGCTGCGGGAGCTGAACGAGACCATCCGCTACACCATGTGGTCGGTGTTCCGGGCCAGCAGCCCACTGCCGTCCCTGCGGGACAACGTCACCGCCGAGATCGAGGCGCTCTTCGAGGAGTTGGCCGGCAAGGACGTGACGATCCGCGGCACGTACGACGTGTCCGGCCTGCGCGCCGACGCGGACCTGCTGATCTGGTGGCACTCCGCGTCCAGCGACGCGCTGCAGGACGCGTACCTGCGCTTCCGCCGTACGACCCTCGGCCGGAGCATGACGCCGGTCTGGTCGCAGATGGCCCTGCACCGGCCGGCCGAGTTCAACAAGAGCCACATCCCGGCGTTCCTCGCCGGCGAGGAGGCCCGCGCCTACCTGTGCGTCTACCCGTTCGTCCGCTCCTACGAGTGGTACCTGCTGCCGGACGCGGAGCGGCGGGAGATGCTCGCCGAGCACGGCCGGCTGGCCCGCGGCTACCCGGACGTGCGCGCCAACACGGTCGCCTCGTTCGCCCTCGGCGACTACGAGTGGATGCTCGCCTTCGAGGCCGACGAGCTGCACCGGATCGTGGACCTGATGCGCGACCTGCGCGCCTCCGCCGCCCGCCGGCACGTGCGCGAGGAAGTGCCGTTCTACACCGGTCGCCGCCGGTCGATCGCCGAGATCGTCAACTGCCTGGTCTGACGCGACGATCCGTGGCGCTTCGCCGTTCGCGGCGTCGGGCGCGGTGGGTCGTCGCGGCCGTCCGGCCGGACCCGGGAGTGTGGTGTGCGTCCTGTCGAGCTGCCCCAGAAATGGGGCAGGACGGCTCCATCGGGGCAGGGCGGCTCCATCGCTCGAGCGCACGGCGGGTCCGGCGCCCCTGTGGACCGTCGTCCGATGGCCGGCGTCCACCGTCCGATGGCCGACGGGCGATGGCCGGCGTCCGGCGACGGTCATCGCGGAGTCGACGGTGCGGGTGGTGATGGGCCGGCCGTCCCGCGTCGGGTGGTGATGGGCCGGCCATCCCGCGTCGGGTGGTGATGGGCTGGCCGTCCTGCGTCGGGTGGTGATGGGCTGGCCGTCCTGCGTCGGGTGGTGCTGGGCCGGCCGTCGCGCGTCGGGTGGTGTTGGGCCGGCCGTCCCGCGTCGGGTGGCTCGGGTCGTCGGGGTGTCGTGGTCCCATATCTGGGGCAGCTCGACAGCGTCCAGACTGGGTGACCCGGAGCGGGCGCCCGGCCCCGAAGCCCGCGACCCGCGCAGGTCACGTCCCGCGCAGGTCACGTCCCGCGCAGGTCACGTCCCGCGCAGGTCCCGGGCCATCACCTGCTCCCGCTGCACGCCGTCGGGCATGAGGTCGCCCAGCTCGCCGGTGGGCATGAAGCCGTGGCGTCGGTACAGCCTGGTGGCCCGCTCGTTGCCCGCCGTCACCGCCAGCCGCAGCCGGTCGGCGCCGACCTCTCGTGCCCACCGGGCCACGGCGTCCACCAGCGCGTCTGCGACGCCGTGGCCGCGGACCTCCGGGTGCACCCACATCGAGATGAGTTCCGCGACCCCGGCGGTGGAGGTGGGCACCCCGCTGGCTTGGCCGACCGGTCGCCCGTCGAGCTGGGCGACGAGATTGTGGGAACCGGGGATCTCGAGGCGGGAGCGCCAGCGCTCCGCGCGGTCGCCGTCGTCCTGCCAGTCGGCGAGCCGGGAGCCGAACGCGTACGGGGCCTCGGCCAGCGCGGCGAGGCGGACCTCGCGCCAGAGCTTCCAGTCGTCGGGGGTGAGCGGCCTGATATCGATCACGAGAGCATGCTCGTGCCGGCGCGCCTCCTACGCGACCTGTTTTCCGTCCGCGGCGCGGCGCATCGGGGTGTGCGGGATACCGTCCTCGACGTACTCCGGCCCGCTGACGGTGAAGCCGTGCCGGGCGTAGAAGCCGACGAGGTGCGACTGCGCCTCCAGCACGCACGGCCGGTCGCCCACGAGGGCCAGCGCCTCGGTCATCAGCCGGCCGGCGTGCCCGCCGCCGCGGGCGTGCGGGGCCACCACCACCCGGCCGATCCGGGCCACGCCGCCCGGGTCGGCGAGGATGCGCAGGTACGCGAGCGGAGTGCCGCCGTCGGTGAGCCAGAGATGCCGCGTGCCCGGCTCGACGTCGCGGCCGTCGAGTTCCGGATACGGGCAGTTCTGCTCCACCACGAACACGTCGATCCGCAGTTTGAGCAGGTCGTGGAACGTGCGGGTGGTCAGGTCCGGGAACGCGGCGGTGCGGACCTCGATCGTCTGCGGAGGCATCCTGCGATCGTAGGTCCACCGGCCTGCGGAGCCAGGTACGTGGCGGCCACCGCAGTGAGCAGCAGCACCCCGCCGGTGAGCACGGGGAGCGGCAGTGGCTCGCCGAGGAGCACGACGGCGAGCGCCGCGGCGGTCAACGGTTCCACGAGGGTGAGCACCGCGGCGACGCTGCCCTCGACGGTCCGCAGCCCGGCGTTGAACAGCACGTACGCCAGCGCGGTGGTGACCAACCCGAGGTGGAGCAGCAGCGCCACGACGTCCGGGCGGGCCGGCACGGTCAGCCCTGCGGACAGGGCGAACGGGGCGAGGGTCAGCGCGCCGATCACGGTGGAGATGGTGGTGAGCGTCATCGGTGGGGTCGTTCGGGAGACGTGCCGGCTCACGAGGGTCGTCGCGGCGTACCCGAGGCCGGACCCGGCTGCCGCGAGCAGCCCCAGCAGCGGTCGGGGCGCCGCCGAGGTGGGCTCGGCCGAAGCCCCGGTGACCAGCGCGAGTCCGGCGACCGCGGTCGCGAGTGTGGCCAGCCGGAACGGGCCGGGCAGCCGGCGGGCCCGGACCGACTCCCAGGCCACGACGAACACCGGGGCCAGGCCGAGGCTGACCAGCGTGGCCACGCCGACTCCGGCGAGCGCGACGGCCGCGAAGTACAGCGCCTGGTAGATGCCGAGCCCGACCCCGGTCGCCAGCAGCGGCAGTGGCGCGGCGCGCAGAGCGGCCAGCGTCGGGCGCAGCCGTGGGGCGGCGAACGCCGACAGGACGAGCGCGGCGATCGCCAGGCGGTGGAAGCCGATGCTGACCGGGTTCAGGCCGGTGGTCTCGTGGACGACGTGTACGACGATCCCGGTGGTGCCCCACAGGGCCCCGGCGACGGTGATCTGGATCAGGCCGGTGCGGACGGGCGAGACAGGCGTGACCGGCGCCGGTCGGGAGGCCGGCGCGGTACGGGAAGCGGGCATGTGTGCGCTCCGAAAGGGTGAGCCGCTGACGGGGGACGACGTCGGCGGAGCGCACAGCGATATGGCCGGTCCGGGTCAACCGGTCGGCGTGGGGCGGCGCGCTCCGTCAGGAGCGCGGGGGAGGCAGAACGCCCTGGAAAGGCCGCATCGGCAGACCATACCGTGGACGCGCGTCAGGAGGGGCGTACGCCGACCGCGTCGCGGATCTCGGCGCCCTGGGTGCCCTCGACGGCGCGGGCAGAGTGCCCACTGCAGAAGAAGCGGCCGTTGACCTCCACCCCGTGCCCCACGATCTTGACCTGGCAGTGCTCGCAGATCGGCGCCAGCCGGTGGATCGCGCACTCGAAGCTGTCGAAGGTGTGGGTGTCACCGCTGACCGTCCGCACCTCGAACGCCATCCAGTAGTCGTTGCCGCAGACCTCGCAGGTCGCCATCAGAACCCCCTGAATCGTGACATTTGCCTCCCAGGTTGCAGCAGTGCGATGGCGGGGGCAGGACGAATGCGGCTATCCGTGTCGCCGCCGGCGGCGTGTCGGCTCCCGCGTGTCGCCCGTTGTGCCTGGTAGACCGCCCTGAGCCCTGGAGGTACCTCGTGATCAAGCGCAGCAGGCTCTTCGGCAATCAGACCCGGGTCACCTTCTGCCTGCCCCGTGACGTGCCGCCCGGAGCGGTGAGCGTGGTCGGCAGCTTCAACGACTGGGAACCGGGCCGGCACGAGCTGGTTCCGCGTCGCGACGGCACCCGGACGGTGACCGTGCGGTTGCGCCCGGGGGAGTACCGGTTCCGCTACCTGGGCACCGGCGGGGTCTGGCTCGACGACGACACGGCCGACCGGGTGGACGAGCAGGGCAGCATCCTGATGATCTGAGACCTCGGGAAACGTCCCGCATCCATCGACGAAAGTCTTTACAGTTAACAAAGTTTAATTTATGTTGGTGGCATCTTCATCACCCCGCGGAGGTGCCACCATGCGTCGAAGGATCACCCTCCCGGTCGTGGCGGCGGGCGCCGTCCTGTCCTCGCTCGCCGTCGCGGCCCCGGCCCAGGCCCACGGCTACGTATCGTCGCCACCGAGCCGGCAGGCGCTCTGCGCGCAGAACCGGGTCCCGGACTGCGGGCAGATCAAGTACGAGCCGCAGAGCGTCGAGGGCCCCAAGGGGCTGCGCAACTGCCACGCCAACATCGCCCACTTCGCGGTTCTCAACGACGACAGCCGGGGCTGGCCCGCCACCTCGGTCGGCGGCACGGTGACGTTCACCTGGATCAACACGGCCCGGCACGCCACCAGCAACTGGGAGTACTACATCGGCGACACCCGGGTGGCCGTCGTCAACGGCAACGGCCAGCAGCCCGGGGCGACGGTGTCCCACACCGTCGATCTGAGCGGCTTCTCCGGCCGGCACAAGCTCCTCGCCATCTGGAACATCGCCGACACCGCCAACGCGTTCTACTCCTGCGTGGACCTCCAGATCGGCGCAGGTGGCGGGCCCGGGCCCACGCCCACACCCACCCCGACACCGACGCCGACGACGCCCGGACCCACGCCGCCCCCCGCCTCGGGTGGCACCTGGACGGCGGGCCGGGCCTACCAGGTCGACGATCAGGTCACCTACGGCGGATCGACGTACCGCTGCCGGCAGGCGCACACCGCCATCGCCGGCTGGGAACCGCCGAACGTGCCCGCGCTGTGGAGCCGGATCTGACCGTGCGGGCGCGGCCGCCGTCCCAGCGTCGAGCCGCGCCCGCCCCAGGTGGGAGAGCGACATGACCCGGCTGGCCGTGGCGGCCCCGCTCGTCGCCGTGCTGCTGGCCACCGGTTGTGCGGCCGGCCCGGCGGACGATCCGCCCGCACCACCGGCGAACGCGGTGCCGGCACCCGATCACTCGGCGCTGCGGACGCCGAGCGGGCTCGACCTGATCTTCCTGGGCGTGATGGCGGCGCACACCGAGCAGACCCTGGAGACGGTCCGGTTGACCCGGGACCGGATCTCCGATCAGGAACTGCGGACGCTGGTCGCCGCGATCGGCGCGACGGAGACCGACGAACTGGCCACCATGCGCGCCTGGCTGCGAGCGGCCGGCCCGGCCGCGGACCGGCACCGGCACGACCACTCGGGGCACGGCCTGTCCGCCGCCGACCTGGCCCGGCTGCGCGACGCCACCGGCACCGAGGTCGACCGCGTGCTGCGCGAGGTGCTCGCCGAACACCAGCAGGCGGCCGCCGACCTGGCCCGCGCGCACCTGGCCGCCGGCACCGACGAGCGGGTACGCGACCTCGCCCGGCGTATCGAGCAGTCACGTACCGCCGAGGTGCGGCTCCTCACGGGCCGACCGCCCGCCGGCCGATGAACCGATGGATGGCCGACTCGCGTCGGCCATCGTTCAGCGGGGTTCGAGACGGATGGAGATCGAGTTGACGCAGTGCCGGGTGTCCTTGTCGGTGAAACCCTCGCCCCGGAACACGTGCCCGAGGTGGCTGTCGCAGCGTGCGCAGCGGATCTCCGTACGGACCATCCCGAGGGTGCGGTCCTCGATCTCCTTGACCCGACCGGGGATGGCGTCGTCGAAGCTGGGCCAGCCGCAGTGCGAATCGAACTTCGTGTCACTGGAGAAGAGTTCGAGCCCGCAGGCCCGGCAGTGGTAGACCCCGGGGGTCTTGGTGTCGACGTACTCGCCGGTGAACGGTCGCTCGGTGCCGGCCTCCCGCAGCACCCGGAACTCCTCCGGGGTCAGCCGGACACGCCACTCGTCCTCGGTGCGGGGCAGTTCAGTGTCTTCCAGACTCACCGGGCAACCGTACGCCGGATGTCGGAGGCTTCGCATATGGTCGCCTGATGGGTGGCACCACGAAGGCAGCCGTCACCGAGGTCGAGGTCGCCGGTCACACCGTACGGCTGACCAGTCCGGACCGGGTGATCTTCCCGCAACGGGGCTTCACCAAGGCTGACGTCTTCAACTACTACCTGTCCGTGGGTGATGGCATCCTGCGGGCCCTGCGCGACCGCCCCACGACGTTGCAGCGCTTCCCCGAGGGCGTCGAGGGGGAGATGTTCTTCCAGAAGCGGATACCGGCCCGGGGCGTGCCGCCGTGGGTGGAGACCGCCGAGATCACCTTCCCCAGCGGGCGTACGGCCGCGGAGCTCTGCCCGGTCGACCTCGCACACGTGGCGTGGGCCGCGCAGATGGGCACCGTGGTGTTCCACCCGTGGCCGGTGCGGGCCGCCGCCGCCGACCACCCGGACGAACTGCGCATCGATCTCGACCCGCAGCCGGGCACCGACTTCGCCGACGCCGCCCGGGCCGCCGGTGAGTTGCGCACCGTCCTCGACGAGTTGGGCGTCGCCGGCTGGCCGAAGACCTCCGGCGGCCGGGGTGTGCACGTCTACCTGCGTATCCAGCCCCGCTGGACGTTCGTGGAGGTGCGCCGGGCCACCATCGCACTCGGCCGGGAGCTCGAGCGGCGCCGCCCCGAGCTGGTCACCACCTCCTGGTGGAAGGAGGAGCGTGGCAGCCGGGTCTTCGTCGACTACAACCAGATGGCCCGCGACCGCACCATCGCCTGCGCGTACTCGCTGCGGGCCAACGCCCGGGCCACCGTCTCCACGCCGGTCACCTGGGAGGAACTACCCGACGTCGACCCGGACGACTTCGACCTGGCCACCGTTCCGGCCCGGCTGGCCGAGCAGGGCGATCCGCACGCCGGTATCGACGGCGACCCGTGGGACATCACCCCGTTGCTCGAGTGGGCCGACCGCGACGCCGCGGCGGGGCAGGGTGATCTGCCCTACCCGCCGGACCACCCGAAAATGCCGGGCGAACCGAAGAGGGTCCAACCGAGCCGCGCGAGGCGGTCTACCAGGTAAAACGTCCATCCGTCGAGCGTGGACAGGGGTAGCATAACGCTGACTCACCGGATAATCTACCTCCGTGACGTCATCCCCCGAGATCGCCGACCTGGCCGCATCGTTCCGCCGACACCTGCGCGCCGCCGGCAAGGCCGAGCGGACACAGATCCTCTACGGACAGAGCATCAGGTTCTTCTGCGAGTGGCTCACCGCGCAGGGCCGGCCCACGACGCTCGACCAGCTGCACCGCCACGCCGTCACCGCGTGGCTGGCCGACCTCGCCGAGCGCGTCGACATCGAGACCGTCCGCACCCGGCTACGCGGGATGCGCCGGTTCTGCCGCTGGCTCGCCGCTGAGGGTGAGATCGACAAGGCCCCGACCGAGGGCGTGGAGATGCCGGCCCGTGCGGAGAAGCCCGTGCGGGTGCTCACCGACGACGAGCTCGGCCGCCTGATCAAGGTGTGCCAGGTGCCCCGCGGGAAGGCCGGCCAGTACGACCGCCGCATCTTCGACGGCCGCCGCGACGAAGTGCTCATCCGGCTGCTCGCCGACTGCGGACTACGCGTGTCCGAACTGGTCGGGCTGGACTACCCCGAACACGTCGACCTCGACCAGGAGATGGTCTACGTGACCGGGAAGGGCAACCGGCCGCGGGTGGTGCCGTTCGGCGCCCGCACCGGCCAGGCCATCGACCGGTACCTGCGGGTCCGCGCCGCCCACCCGTACGCCTCGCGGACACCGCGGCTGCTGCTCAGCGAGCGCGGGCCGATCTCGGCCGACGGGGTGCGCTGGCGTCTCGAGTCGCTCGGCAAGGTGGCCGAGGTGCCCGACCTGCACCCGCACGCCTTCCGGCACACGTTCGCCCACCGCTGGCTCGCCGAGGGCGGGCAGGAGCGGGACCTGATGCAGTTGGCCGGCTGGCGCTCGGACGCCATGTTGTCGGTCTACGCGAGGTCGACGGCCGTGGAGCGGGCACGGGGTGCGCACCGCCGGATGGGGCTGGGGGACCGGCTCTGATGGGCCTGCATGGGCCAAGCTGGCACGCCGCGCCCGACTGTGACGCAGCTAACACTCTTTCGCGGACGAAACCCGCTGAACGTCCGGTTTGCTCCGACCTGCTCCGTGTTGCTCAGTCCTGCTCAGTGAATACGCCTGACTGCGCCCCCCGCCGCTTTCGCGAGCGAACCGGTTCTGGGGCTATGGAGGCTCAGTCCCGGGTGCGGACATGCGAAACCCCCGCCGCTCAACGCTAGGATGACGTCGAAGCCCGCGGGGGTTTCACGGATGTAATTCACTCGCTCGCCCAGGTTGCAGCCTTGGCGACAAGCGGAGTGCATGGCGTTGCAGCGCTATGCACCCACGCGCAGCGTACAACGTTCGCCCACGAACGGCGAGACGGATGGTTGTACGTTGTGCAGCGCGTCGCACCCAGGTTGCAGCCTGGTGCGGGCCAACCCTGGAGGTTGACCCGTGCCTGCGCACGACCCCACCGAGCGCGCCCTGCTCGCTCGCGTCGCCGCCCACACCAGGTGGGCCCAGACTCCCGACCGCACCGCCGCGACCGCCGGCGCCCGCAAGGCGTTCCGCGACCGCTTCGAGCGGGAAGTCGACCCCGACGGCACGCTCCCTGAGGCTGAGCGGCTCCGTCGCGCCGAGTCCGCACGCAGTGCCCACTACACCCGGCTGGCGCTCAAGTCAGCCCGTGCCCGCCGACTCCGGCGCGAGGCCGACGCCCTCGAGGCCGAACTGGACGGCGAGTTCATCGCCGAGGGCGGTGCGGCATGAGCGACAACCGGATCCGCAACCACCGCGACGACGCCGCAGCCTGGCGCCGACGCCAGGAAGCCGCCCGACGGCTGCCCCCGATGCCGTGCGGCTGCCGGGACCCGCTGGAGCGCGCACACCGGGAAGGGCGCTGCCGCTACCGCCGGCGGGGTGACCGGTGACCATCACCGACGCCCAGATCGCCGACGAGGTCATCGGGTCCGGCTTCGTGGACGCCCTCGCCGAACTGGAAGGCCGCGAGCCCGACGACGCCCCCCCACCCGAAGAGGAATGGGGGCAGCGGCTGCCCGACGAGCCACCCGAAGAGCCGCTGTTCATAGACGTCGCGCAGATCCTCGCCAACGGGCTACCGAAGCCACCCGCGCCGGTGCTGCTGCGCCGGGAGGACGGACACGCCCTGTTCTACGCCGCCAAGGTGAACGTGCTCTTCGGTGACCCGGAATGCGGCAAGACGTGGATCGCCCTCGCTGCCGCTGTGGAGGCGCTACAGGGCGGCCGGCGGGTCGCCGTCATCGACCTCGACCACAACGGCGCCGCGGAGATCCTGTCCCGGCTGCTGATGCTCGGTGCCACCCCGGCGATGCTCGGCGACCCCAACCGGTTCCGCCTGGCCGAGCCGGAGGACACCGAAGGGTTGATCCTCGTGGTGGCGGCGCTGAGGGCGTGGCGGCCCGCTGTGGCCATCGTCGACTCCCTCGGTGAGCTGATGCCGCTGCTCGGTCTGTCCAGCAACAGCCCCGACGACTACACGTCCGGCAACCGGCGGGTACTCACCCCGCTGTCCAACGCCGGCGCGGCCGTCATCGCCATCGACCACCTGCCCAAGTCCGAGGACGCCCGCTCTCACGGGCAGACGGGCACCCTGGCGAAGCGGCGCACCATCAACGGCATCTCGCTGCGGGTCACCGTCGCCGAGCCGTTCGCCCCCGGCCGCGGGGGTGCCGCGTCCATGACCATCCACAAGGACCGCCCCGGTGGCGTTCGCGCGCACTGCCCGGCCAACGGCAAGAGCCAGCCCGCCGGACGGTTCGTCATGACCGCCCACCCCGACGGCACCACCACGTGGAAGGTCACCAAACCCACCGTCGCCTCAGCCCCCGGACTGGTCCCGGACGCAGACGTCGCTGAGCTTGACGGACTGGTCCCGCCGCCCACCAGCAAGAGGGACGTTCAGGACCGCCTCAAGTGGGGGTCGGACCGGGCCCAAAAGGCACTCGCCAGGTGGCGTGACCTGCGGAAAGACGACGAATGAGCACCCCGCCGAGTCCGCCAGGACACCCGATGGTCCTGGTCCTGGGTGTATACACCCGCACCCAGGACCGGACCACCTGAGGGCGGTCCTCAGGACCACGCAAGGACCACTTCAGGACCAGGACCACTGAAGGAGAACCCGTGAACACCCCAGCAGAGGAATTCGCCGTCCGAGTCATGGAGGGCACGGAGCTGGAAGCGCAGCTCAAGCGGCGTGGAATCACTCTCAGCGCCGACCAGGAACTGAACCGGGCCATCCAGGCGTACGCCTGCGCATTCGCCCGGCACGCCGTTGCCATCGCCTACGACGTCCAAGCCAAGAAGGGCTGACCCATGTTCACCATCGAAGTCGGCGACAACCTCGCCTTCGTCCTGGCCCTCACCTCCGTCGGCTGGATCATCACCCGGATGGCGAAGCGATGAGCGACCGCCTCACCCGCTGCCGCTACCGGCGCCGCAACGACGACATGTGCACGGGCGAAGCCGTAGACCCCGACGGTGACGTGCTGCTCTGCCAGAAGCACCTCGGCCGAGCGGTCGCCCTGGTGCGGCACGCAGCCGTCCAGCGGCTCGCACGCCAGAAGCCCGCAATCCGCAAGCGCACATGAGCAAAGCGTGGGGCAAGGGCAGCACCAGGGCATGGCGTAGAACCCGTGCCCTGGTGCTGGCCAGGGATGGGGGGGTGTGCCAGGTACGCCTACCCCAGGTGTGCACACACACAGCCACACACGTACACCACACACGAGGCAAGGCAGCAGGCGACGACATGCGCTACCTCGTAGCCAGCTGCGCACCATGCAACCTCGCCATCGGTGATCCAACGAAGAACGCCGACCCGAAACCGAAGCCACGCACGCGATGGTGAGCCCCGGTTTTCCCCGCCAGCCACCCCCACGGACAGCCCGCTCTGTCCCTTTTCTCTCTCCCCCGAACGAGCCAGATCGGAGCAGATCGTGACCGCCACGCTCGCGAAGAGCCGGGTTCTCGGCAAGACCGAGCCGCGGCTGTACACGCCGCCCTTGCGCAAGCTGACCCGGAAGACGTCGTACGGGTTCGCTGTCATCGACTTCGCGCGTGACGTGCTCGGCGAGCCGCTCGACCCGTGGCAGGAGTGGCTGGTGAAGCACGCCGGCGAGCTGCTCCCGGACGGTAGGCCGCGGTTCCGCCAGGTGCTGGTGGTGGTGGCCCGCCAGTCGGGCAAGACGCACCTGCTCAAGACGCTGTCGCTGTTCTGGCTGTTCATGGAGAAGCAGCCGCTGGTGGTCGGCATGTCGACCAACCTCAGCTACGCGATGGAGTCGTGGCTGAAGGCCGTCGAGCAGGCCGAGGAGTCGCCGAAGCTGTCGGGGCTGGTGGAGAACGTGCGCCTGGCCAACGGCGAGCAGCAGATGACGACGGTGGACCGCTGCCGGTACAAGGTGGCGGCGTCGAACCGGCGCGGCGGCCGGTCGCTGTCGATCGATCGGCTGATCCTCGACGAGCTGCGGGAGCATCACGACTGGTCGGCGTGGAATGCTGCGGTCCCGGCGATGAACGCCCGCCCCAACGCGCAGGCGTTCGCCATCACCAACCAGGGCGACGACCGGTCGGTGGTGCTGGACTCGCTGCGGGAGTCGGCGCTGCGGTTCATCGACTCGGGCGAGGGCGACCAGCGGCTGGGCATCTTCGAGTGGTCGGCGCCGGAGGGCTGCGAGCTCGACGACCCGCAGGCGTGGGCGGCTGCCAACCCGAACCTGGGCCGCCGGGTACACCCCGACGACATCGCCGGTCCGGCTGCTCGAGCGAAGGCCGCCGGCGGCGAGGAAGAGGCCGGGTTCCGTACGGAGATCCTGTGTCAGCGGGTGCGGATGCTGAACCCGGCGGTGGATCCGCGCAAGTGGGAGGACTGCCTCGACGTCGGCGACCTGGCGGCCGTGCGGGCGCGGGTGGCGCTGTTCCTTGACGTGGCGCCGGACCAGCGGCACGCGACGCTGGCCGCCGCCGCGGTGCTCGCCGACGGGCGGACCCGCGTCGAGGTCGTGGCGGCGTGGGATGGGCAGGGGTGCACGGACCAGCTGCGCCGGGACCTCCCCGCCCAGCTGGCCCGGGTCCGCCCGCAGGCGCTGGGCTGGCTGCCGAACGGTCCGGCGGCGTCCCTGGCTGCCGACCTCGCCGACCGTGGCCGGACCGGCTGGCCGCCGCGCGGGGTGAAGGTGGAGGAGGTGCGCGGCGAGGTGTCGGCGCTGTGCATGGGCTTCGCCGAGCTGGTCACCGCCGGCCAGGTGCTGCACTCCGGTGACCCGCTGCTCGACGCGCACGTGGGCGCCGCCGAGCGGCTGCGGCGCGGTGACGCGTGGGTGTTCAGCCGGAAGGGCGACGGGCATGTTGACGCCGCGTACGCCGCTGCTGGTGCCGTCCATCTGGCGCGGACGCTGCCGTCGCCGGTGGGGAAGCCGCGGGTGATCGTCGCCTAGTAGGTGGCGCAACCACATAAGTAGGCCCGCTACATGTAGACGCGCTACACTTGGGGTCGTGGGGATGCTGCGGCGCGCGTGGGACTGGTTCAACGCCAGTCCCACTGCCGTGTTTTCTGAGTCCGCGCCGCGCCCGGTCGACCAGCTGCTGCTGGCACGGATGGACCGCGTCGGTGCCCTGACGGTGGGCCGCACTGAGGCGCTGTCGGTGCCCGCGGTGCTCAAGGGCCGCAACCTGATCTGCTCGATCGCAACGTTGCCGCTGGTGCAGCGCCGGCCCGACCGCCAGGTGGCGGAGAACCCGCTGTTCGCGCAGTTCGACCCGGACGTGGCCAACGTCGTGCACCTGTCGCAGACTCTCGAGGACCTCGTCTTCGACGGCATCGCGTGGTGGCGGGTGACCGCGTTCGGCTGGGACGGCTACCCGACCAGCGTCCGCCGACTCGACCCGGCCGCCGTGTCGCTGACGCCGCCGTCGACCCGCGCGCCGGCGCCGCTGCCGTCCGGGCTCGACCCGCGCGACGCGGTGGTGTACGTCGAGGGCCGCCCGGTGCCCGCGTCGGAGATGATCCGCTTCGACAGCCCGAACCCGGCCGTGCTGGACGTGGCAGGCGAGGCGATCCGCGAGGCGATGCTGCTGAAGCGGGCCGCGTCCGCGTACGCCGACGACCCGCAGCCCACATCGTTCTTCACCCCCAGTGAGGGTGCCGACCCGGCGGACGACGACGACATCCGCGAGATGCTCGACGACTGGAAGCAGGCCCGCAAGCAGCGCAGCACCGCGTACATCCCGGCCGCGCTGAAGTACAACAGCGTTTCGCAGCCGTCCCCGCGCGAGCTCCAGCTGGTCGAGCTGAAGCGGCAGGCCGGGCTGGAGATCGCCAACGCGTTCGGCGTCGACCCGGAAGACCTCGGCATCAGCACCACCAGCCGCACCTACGCCAACGTCATCGACCGTCGGCGGGACCGCATCAATGACGTGCTGGCCCCGTACATGCGGGCGGTCACTGACCGCCTGTCGATGGGTGACGTCACGAAGCGGGGCTACACGGTCACCTTCGACTTGACCGACTACCTCAAGAGCAACCCGACGGAGCGTTGGGCGACCTACACAGCGGCGAAGAACCTGGGAGCGATGAGCGTGGAGGAGATCCGCGAAGCGGAAGGCTGGGCGGACCTCCCTCTGGCCGCGCGGCCAGAGGAGCAGCCCGCAGAGCGGCCGGAGCAGGTGGAGGCGGACACTCCCCCGGCGATGACGTTCGACAGCCCGTCGGGGCTGACGTTCGACGCTGAGGTGACCGGGTTCTCCGTGGACACGGAGACCCGCACGGTGGAGGGCCTGGCGATGCCGTACGGCCGTGTCGGTCGTAAGAACGGCATGGCGTACCGGTTCGACCGGGGATCGCTCCAGTGGGCCGACCCCGGCCGCGTGAAGCTGTACGACGTCCACCAGCAGGCGATCGGCCGTGCGCTTGAGCTGACCGATACCCCGGCGGGCCTTCGGGTGAAGTTCAAGGTGGCGCGCGGCGCTGACGGGGATCGACTGCTGGGCCTGGCCGAAGACGGGGTCTACGACGGCATGTCCGTTGGCGTGGACTTCGACATGACCGCCGACACCGTCCCGGACCCGCGCAACAAGGGCGTGACGCTGGTGCGCCGCGCTGACCTTCGCGAGGTGTCGCTGACCCCGATGCCCGTGTTTGACGACGCTCGCGTGACCAGAGTGGCCGCGAGCAGAGATGAGGAGAACGACATGTCCGACGCGACGACTGAGCCGCAGGCTCCCGCCGCCCCGGCCGACGCGCCGGGACAGACCTTCGACATGGACGCGCTGGCGGAGAAGGTGGCCGCCAAGCTCCGCCCCGAGCAGGAGGAGCGCCAGGTGGTCAACCCGACCCGACTCAACGCCAGCGTGAGCGTGAACGAGTCGCTGCCCTACCGGTTCTCGTACCAGGGCGGGCGGCACATCTTCGAAGCGGGCCCCAACGGCTACGACTTCTCCACCGACCTGTTCGGCGCGATCAACAGCAACGGCGCGGACCAGGAAGCGCTCAAGCGGGTCAACGCCCTGATCCACGCCGCGTTCGACGTGGACCGGGCGGACACGGCGGCGCTCAACCCGAACGCCTACCGGCCCGACATGTGGCAGCCGCAGATGGACTACGCCACCCCGCTGTGGGACATGATCGCGTCGGGCACCACCGACGGGCGCTCGTTCGACGTGCCGAAGTACAACAGCTCCTCGGGTCTCGTCGGTCCGGCCACGGAGGGCACCGAGCCCGCCGCCGGCGCGATGACCGTCACGGACCAGACCATCACCCCGACGCAGGTGTGGGGCAAGGTCGAGATCACCCGCCAGGCCGCGCGGCGCGGCGGCAACCCGCAGCTGTCCGGCATCATCTGGGACCAGATGCTGCGGGAGTACTACGAGGACCGGGAGGCGGCTGTCGCCACCTTCCTGAACACCCTCACGGCGGCGGCGGACATCACGCTGACCGGCACCCCGCTGACCACGCCGGACAACGACGACGACCGGGTGACCGCGAGCGACCTGGAAGCGGCCATCGCGGGTCTCCAGTTCGTGCGGGGCGGCAACCGGTTCCGCGCCTTCGCCGTGCACCAGGACCTGTTCGAGGTGCTGGCCCGGGTGAAGGACGCGTCCGGCCGGCCGCTGTACCCGATGATCAACCCGCAGAATGCCAACGGCACCGCGGCGTCGCTGTTCTCCACGCTGAACATCGCGGGCACCACGGCCGTCCCGGCGTGGGCGCTCGGCTCGGGCGGGCAGACCGCCCCGGTCAACTCGTGGCTGTTCGACCCGGCGAAGGTCCGGGGCTGGGCGTCGGCGCCGGAGCGGCTGGACTGGAACTTCGGGGCGACCGTGCAGACGGCGAACATCCCGCAGCTGTCGCACGTGACCATCGGCATCTACGGCGACATCGCCCTGGCCAACCTCGACATCAACGGCGTCCGTCAGGTCGTCTTCGACCCGTCCGTCTGATCCGTCCGAACCGAGCCTCGAGGGGAGGTGACCGTCATGGGGGTACAGGCCTTGTCGCCTGACTCGGTGCTGCTGCCGATCGGTGGCGTGTGGGAGATTGCCGTCTCCGTCACCGACGTGGACGGGCTCCACGTCGACACCGCGCCGACCGTGACGGTCACCCTCCCCGCCGGCTCGACGGCCACCCCGACGGTCGAGCGGGTGTCGGCCGGCGTCTACCGGGTGCTGTACGAGGCTGGCACGTCCGGCCGGTACATCGCCCGCGCAGTCGCCGGAGCGTACGGGGCTGCCGACTTCGCTGCGTACGCTCTGGCCACCACCGCGGGCACCGCCATGCCGGACGTCCCCGCGGTGGTCGCCTACCTCGGCGGGACCTCGTTCACCGACGAAGAAATCCAGGACGCCCTGGACGCCGAGGCCGCGGCCCAGCGGGCCGTCTGCCGCGTCCGGGCCGTCTACCCGGACGACCTGCGGCAGGCGCTGCTGCGCCGTGTGCAGCGGAACCTGGCGATGCGGCAACTCCCCCTCGCGGTGCTCCAGGGCGACGCCGAGGGCGGGGACTCGACGGTGCTGCCCGGCCGCGACCCGGAGGTCCGGCGCCTCGAGGCACCCCACCGGAAGCTGGTGGTGGGATGAGCCTCGCCACCGACCGAGCCGCCATCAAGGCAACCCTGGACACGGTCGACGACGTCACCGGCTACGAGTACCGGCCGCGGACTCCGAAGATGGGCGACGCGTGGCCGGTCATGCCGTCGCTGGAGTTGCAGGACGGGCTGGTGTGGCGGCCCACCTGGACCGTCGTCGTCTTCCTGGCGCAGGACGAACGCAAGGCGTCCGAGTGGATGGATGAGCACTTCACTGCCCTGGCCGACGCGCTGCGGGGCGGCAACACGTTCCCCGACTCCGCCGAGCCGGCGCTGATCGCCACCAACGGCGGGGACCAGTACGTACTCGAGATCACGGTCAGGAGCCACTGATGGCGTTCGTCCACGGCAAGAACACGTTCATCTCGCTCGACGGGGACGACCTGTCGGCGTACACCAACACCAGCGAGATCACCAAGACGGCGGACTCGCACGACGTGACCACCTACGGCAAGAACTCGCACGTCTTCACGGGCGGGCTCAAGGGCGGCACGGCCACCATGGGCGGCATCTACGACAACACCGCCTCAACCGGCCCGCGGGCGGTCATCGACCCGCTGATCGGGGCCACGGTTGAGCTGATCCGGCAGACCGAGGGCGCCGGGGCTGGCAAGCCTCAGGACAAGGTCGACGTGGTGGTCACGCAGTACGTGGAGACCTCCCCGGTGGCCGACATGGTCACGTGGACGTGCGAGATGCAGCTGTCCGACGACGTCGACACCACCGCGCAGGCCGCGTGATGGACAAGGCAGCCCTGTTCGCTCCGCGTCTGCCCGAGGACGACGTGGAGGTGCCCGGCATCGGCACTGTGCGGGTGCGCGGGCTCAACAGGTCCGAGGCGATGGACGTCGGGAAGATCGACGACCTGGCGTTGCGGGATCGCACGCTCATCGCCATCGGTCTGGTGGACCCGAAACTCAGCGTCTCCGAGGTGAAGCGGTGGGGCGAGGCTGCCCCGGCCAGCGAGCTGGAGGCGGTGTCCCGCCGGATCGCTCAGCTGTCGGGGATGCTGCCCGACTCGGTCAAAGAGGCGGTGAGGGAGTTCGAGGCCAACCCGGACGCCGAGTTTCGCGCACTTCCTGGCGCAGGAGCTGGGGATGACGGTGGCCCGGATGACGGCGGAGATGCCGAACGCTGAGTTCGTCGCCTGGCAGGCGTACTACGCGCGTAAGGCGCAGCGGGAAGAACTGGAAGCACTGAAGGCGAAGGGGGGAGTCGGCCGTGGTAGCTGAAGCGATTCGCATCGACGGGCTGGCGCAGTTCTCCCGGAACCTGCGCAAGCTCGACAACGACCTGCCGAAGGCGATCCGTCTGGCTGGCAACGAGGCCGCCGAGCTGGTGGTGAAGGGCGCCAAGTCGTCGATGCCGAAGCGTTCGGGCCGGGCGGCGCGCACGGTGAAGGCGAAGTCGACCCGCACCGCGGCTCGTGTGTCGTCTGGGTCCGCTCGGGTGCCGTACGTGCCGTGGCTCGACTACGGCGGCGAGGGACGTAAGCGGGGCCGCCCCGCGTACCGGACGTTCAAGAAGGACGGCCGGTACGTGTACCCGTCGTTCTACCGCCAGCGTGACGAGATCCAGCGGGTGCTGGAGCAGGGGCTGCTGCGAGTCGCCAAATCCGCAGGGGTGGAGGTCGACTGATGTCCAGCAAGCAGCAGGTAACCCTCACCTTCGCCGGCGACGCGTCCAAGCTGAAGAGCGCCTTTGACGAGGTCGGCCAGGCCTCACGGGACATGTCCCGTGAGGTGTCGGAGTCGGCCAGCAGCTTCGACCGGGTGGGCGAGGCCAGTGACACGGTCGACACGAGGGCGATGGGTTTCCGCGACACGCTGACCGGTCTCCAGGACGGTTTCGCAGGCGTCAAGCAGGCCACCAGCGAGGGCCTCGGCTTCGAGTCGCTGCTGCTGCTCGGCTTCGGTATCGGTGACCTCGCCAGCGGTATGACGAACTTCCTGGTGCCCGCGACGAAGTCAGCCGTGGAGTGGCTGGGGAAGACGAAGGTAGGCACCCTCGCCACTGCCGCCGCGCAGAACGTGGCCGCTGCCGGATCGAAGATCTGGGCCGGCGCGCAGTGGCTGCTCAACGCGGCGATGAGCGCCAACCCGATCGGGCTGGTGGTGATCGCCATCGTGGCGCTGATCGCCATCGTCGTGCTGATCGCCACCAAGACGACATGGTTCCAAGATCTGTGGAAGGCGATCTGGTCCAAGATCGGTGACCCGGTGAAGGCATCCTGGGACTGGATCAAGAAAACCTCGTCGAAGGTATTCGACTGGCTGACCGGCCTGCCAGGCAAGCTGAAGTCCGCGTTCAGCAAGGTCGGCGGGTTCATCTCCGCGCCCTTCAAGGCCGGATTCAACCTGGTGTCTAAGGCGTGGAACAACACCATCGGCCGGCTGTCGTGGTCGGTGCCTGACTGGGTGCCTGGCCTCGGCGGACGGAGCATCAGCGCCCCGCGGCTGCCCACGTTCCACTCCGGCGGCACGGTGCCTGGGCGGCCCGGTGAGAACGTCCTCGCGGTGCTGCAAGCGGGTGAGCGCGTCTCGTCCCCGTCCGCGTCGCGCGGGGGCGGGTCGACGCTGGTCATGCAGTCCAGCGGGCGCGCTGTCGACGACCTGCTGCTGGAGCTTCTGCGCGGCGCCATCAAGGTGCGCGGCGGTGACCCCGTCGCGGTGCTGAGGAGCTGACTGCCGTGGCATTCCCCGACGACCAGGTGGCCACCGAGGTCGACCTGTACCTGGGTGACACGCTCGGCTGGGTCAACGTGCTCGACGCCGGCCACGTCCGGCACTCCGTCGCCGACTCCGGCGGCGGGATCACCATCACCCGCGGCCGCCCGAACGAGGGCCGGGAACCGGACCTGACGCAGTGCAACCTGGTCCTCAACAACAAGGGGGGCCGGTATTCGCCGCGTAACCCGAACAGCCCCTACTACGGGCTGCTGGGGCGGAACACGCCGATCCGGGTGCGGGTCGGTGACCTCGGCGCCGCCGGCGCGGTCGCGTTGACGGGCCCGGCGAAGACCCCGTCGGCGGTGACCACCCCGGCCCACACGAGCCTCAACGCCGCCGGTGACCTGGACATCCGGATCTGGGTGCGGCTGGTCCGCTGGGCGACGGGCAGCGTGTTCGAGTTGGTCGGCAAGTATTGGGCGACCGGCACTGAGCGCGGTTGGGCTATCGACGTGGACGGCGTCGGGGTGCCGGCGCTGCTCTGGTCGCCGGATGGCACGCTCGCGTCTCGGATCACCCGCCGGGCGTCGGAGCCGGTGGTGTCGCCCGATGGGGGCCCGCTGGCGCTGCGGGTGACTCTCACGCGCGCGACTGGTGTGGTGCGGTTCTACACCGCGCCCTCGCTGGCCGGGCCGTGGGTGCAGCTCGGCACGGACGCCAGCCCCGCTGGTGCCACGTCGGTGGCGGCGTCGCCGAACGCGGGCATCGAGCTCGGCTCGTTCGGTGGACTCACCGACCAGCCGGCCGCCGGCGAGCTGTACGGCTTCGAACTGCGCATCGGCGGCACCCTCGTGTGCTCGCCTGACTTCACCCAGATGCAGCCGGGACAGACGGCGCTGACCGACGCGCAGGGCCGCACGTGGACCCTGGCTGGCAGCGCCGTGGCCATCGACCGGGCCGCCCGCTTCTACGGCGAGGTGTCGTCCTGGCCGAGCAGGTGGAACGCTGCGGGCACCGATCAGTGGGTGCCGGTCGACGCGGCCGGGATCACCCGCCGTCTCAGCCAGAGCACCGCCGTAACGTCTCCGCTGCGCCGCACCCTGACAGCCGTCGACCCCGCCGGGTACCTGCCCCTCGAGGAAGGCACGGACGCGACCCGGCCGACCCCGGCGACGCAGAGACCCACCACCGCCACCTCGACGGGCGTCACCTACGGCGAGGAACAGGGGCGGCTACCGGGCAGCCGGTCCGTGGCGAAGCTGACCGCGTCGTCGTCCATCACGACGACGGTGACACCGCGGCCTGGGTCGCAGGAGCATTCGCTGCTCGCGTTCCTCAAGCTCGCGGAGATGCCGGCCGGCGGGGACCAGACCTACCTGCGGGTGTACTGGTCTGGGGGCACGGTGGCCCGGTGGGACTTCCAGATGTCCGGCGGCGGCTACCGGTGGATCGGCTACGACGGCAGCGGGGATGTCGTCTCCGATCACAACTTCAACAACGCCAACCACCCGCCCACCGACTGGCTGATCATGTACGTCGAGTGGTCCGTGTCGGGCGGCACCGTCACATTGCATCCGTGGGTGGCCAACGCCGGCGACAGCACTTTCTCGAACGCGTCGTGGACGTACACAGGCACGCTCGGATACCCGACCCGGGTTGAGGTGGTCGGAAACAGCGACCTCCAGGACGCGCTGCTGTCACACCTGGCCGTCAACGACAGCCCGATCTTGCTGTCGGCGGACTTCGCCGCGATCAGCACCGCGTACACCGGCGAGAAGGCCGGCGAGCGGATCGCCCGCGTGTGCGGCGAAGCGGGCATTCCGATCACGTTCTGGGGCGCACCGGACGACACCACCGTGTGTGGGCCGCAGCCCATCGTGCCGCTGCTCGACGCTCTGCGCGACGCCGCAGCCGCAGATGGTGGGATCCTGCTCGACGCTCGCGGGCATCGCGGTCTGCATTACCGGACCCGCAGCAGCCTGTACAACCAGACGCCGATCGAGCTGGACTACACGCACCTGTCGGCGCCGTTCGAGCCGACCGACGACGACGACGCGACCAGCAACGACATCACCGTGACAAGGCCGGATGGGGCGTCGTCGCAGGCCGTGCAGCTCGACGGGCCGCTGTCAGTCCTGGATCCGCCTACCGGTGTCGGCAGGTACAGCACGTCGGAGACGATCAACGTGGCGGGCGACCACCAGCTGCCCGACCTCGCTGGCTGGCTGCTGCACCTGGGCACCGTCGATGAAGCCCGGTACCCGCGTATCCGGCTCAACCTCGCCGGCACGCTCGCCGACGACCAGGCGCTCACGCGGCAGGTGGTGCTGGCCGACGCCGGTGACACGGCGGCGATCGGTGGTCTGCCGGTGTGGCTGCCGCCCGGCCCTGCCGGTGTGGTGGTGCAGGGCTACACGGAGACGATCGACGGCTACGACTGGTCGATCACCTGGAACGCGTCGCCGTCGTCCCCGTGGGATGTGGCGACCGTGGACGGCGACCGGCGGGTGGCCGCGGACGGGTCGGCTCTCGCGACTGGCCTGTCCGGCACATCGCTACTGCTGGGTTCGTCCCTCGACAACGGTGCGTGGACCCAGGACCCGGGAGACTTCCCGCTCGACATCCGTGTGGGCGCAGAGCGGGTGGTTTCCGACGGGCTGCGCGGCTCGGACGGGTTCGACCGGACGGTGTCCGGCGGGTGGGGCACGGACCCGACCACCGGCTTGACGTGGGCAGTGTCCGGGGGGACGGGCGCACAGTACGGGGTCGCGTCGGGCGGGGCGTGGCATGACGTGGAGGTCATCAACGAGACCAGGCGGACGCGTCTGCCGGTGTCGCTGCTCGACGTCGAGGTGTTGGCGCTGGTCGCCTCCAACAAGCTCGCGACCGGCGGCAACCAAGAGTGCTCCCCGATGCTGCGCATCGATCCGAACGACATCGGCGGAACCTACTACTACACGGAGGTGGAGTTCTCCACCACGCAGACCGTGCGGGCGCGGATCGTCCGCAGGCAGGGTGGCGTGGACACGCCGCTGACTACGGCGTTCGACATCCCCGGCCTGACGCACGCCGCGAACCGAGTGTTCCGGGTGCGCTCGTCTGCGGTCGGCGACCTGATCCGGATGAAGGTGTGGCGGGACGGGACCGACGAACCGTCGGCGTGGACCGTGTCGGTCGTCGACACCGCGCCGCTGCTCACCCCCGGACAGGTCGGTCTCCGGTCCACCCTGGATCCGCCGAACACCAACGTGCTGCCGGTCCGGTTCATGTGCTGGCACTTCTCGGTCACCGGGTCCGGCATCGCACCGGCGATCGTTGACACGTTCACGCGCTCCACCTCCAACGGGTGGGGGACGGCCGACACGGGACAGTCCTGGACGACGGTGGGCACAGCATCGGACTACGCGGTGGCGGGTGGCTCCGGGCGGCACATCCACACGAACGTGAGCACGCTGAGGCAGTCGTACATCGCCCCCGGCGGGTCCAGAAACTTCACGCACGTGTTCGACATTCAGATCCCGGTCATGCCGGCCGGCGGGGGCATCTCGGTGTGGGCGGTGGTGCGTGAGGCTGACACCTCCAACTACTACGCCGCGCAACTGCTGGTCGCACCCGGTGGGGCGGCGACGCTGGCGTGGTTCAAGCGGGTCGGCGGCAGCCTGTCGGCGCTCACTTCCACCACCTCGGTGGGGACGCACACGTCGGGGGCGTGGTGGCGGGTCAGTGCCGCCATGTACGGCACGTCGTTGCACGCGAAGGCGTGGATTCCGGCGTCGGCGGAGGAACCGAGCTGGCAGGTCATCGCCAACGACACCGCGCTGGCCGCGGGCACGCAGGTGGGGATCCTGTCCCGGCTGGAGTCGGGGAACACGAACACCCTGCCAGTGACCCTGTTTGTGGACAACTTCGTCGTGACCAACCCGCAGACGGTCACGTTGTCTGCGCGCGGCGTCAACGGCATCACGAAGACCTGGTCGGCCGGAACCGAAGTCGACGTGTGGCAGCCAGCGGCCGCCGCACTGTGAGAAGGAGATGAGATGCCCCTTGCGTCGGGTATGAGGCTGACCCCGGAGCGGATCCGGGGCCGGCAGTCGGGCACCGTCACCGTGGCGATCAGCGGGGCGAACAACGCCAGTGTCACCGTCCCGTTCTCGCCAGCGTTCTCCGCCACTCCGGTGGTGGTCGGGACGATCGCCAGCACGTCCGGCACGACGATCGGGGCGACGCTGCGAGTGTTCGCCGTATCGGCGACGTCGGTGACGTTCAACGTGGCACTGACGGCGACGAGCACCATCGAGGTGCCGGTGAACTGGATCGCAGTCGAATGAGCGGCTACTACCTGGCGCCGGCCCTCGAGGTGCTGCGGGCGGAGATCAACGAGCGGTGGCCGGGCCGGGACCGGGCGTCGGACGGCTGGATCGGGGATGCCCGGCATCAGGCCAGCAAGAGCGATCACAACCCGAACGAGCGCGGCAGCGTGGACGCGATCGACGTCGACGAAGACGGCCTGGACTTCGCCACCGTGTTCGCCGCCATCAGGCGGCACCCGTCGGCCCGCTACGTCATCTACGAGCGGCGCCTCTACCACCGGCTGCGCGGCTGGCGGTCCGAGCCGTACGACGGCGACAACCCGCACGACAAGCACTTCCACATCAGCATCGATCAGACCCGGGCGGCCGAGCAGGACCGACGCCCGTGGGGACTCTTGGAGGACGACATGCAGCTCAGCGACAAGGTCAAGCTTCGTACCGGCGGTGAGGTGGCCTACTCGGGCGACACGACCACCGTCGCGGGCATCCTCACCTCGACGAACTACTACGTCCTGCAGGCGCGCAACAGCCAGTTGGCCCAGTTGGCGGGGGTGCGTACCGAGCTCGCCGCGCTGCGCGGTGTCGTCGAGCAGCTCGCCGCCACGATCACGGCTGGCGGCGGATCGGTGGACACCGCGGCGATTCTCGCCGGGGTCGACGAGCGCATCGGCCAGGTCCGCGACGAGCTCGCCGACGAGCTGGCGGCGAGGCTGACGACGTGAGCGACCCGCTCGGCCCGGTGCAGATCACCTCCCGGGACATCTACGACCAGGTGGTGCTGCTCCGCGACACCGTCAACCAGCTGGTCAACCAGAACATCGGCCACGCCGACGACATCCGCGACCACGAAACCCGAATCCGGTCGCTGGAGTCCCGGCAGTGGCCCCTGCCCGCCGCCGCGGTGCTGCTGTCCCTCGCGTCGCTCGGTATGGCCGTCCTGCCCCAGATCATGAACTAGGAGGAACCGTGAAGGTCAACCCGTACGCCAAGGCCGTAGTGGGCGCCGCCGTCGCCGGACTGACCGCGCTGGGTACCGCCCTGGCCGACAACACCGTCACCGCCAGCGAGTGGGTGGGCGTCGCCGTGGCCACGCTCGCCGCGCTGGGTGTCGTGTACGCCGTCCCGAACCGGCCTGCGCCGTGACCAAGAGACCGAAGCCGTCCCCGACGCCGAAGCCGAAGCCGACCCGCACCACACGGCCGACGGGGCCGGCAGGCACACGCCCACCGGCCCCGCCTCGAGGTCGCTGACCTACTGCTCGTCGTCGGGCAGGTCCCCGTGCTCCCGGAGGTTGTCGATCCACCGGTCGCGTTCGCGTAGCCACTGCTCGATCTCGACCACCACCGACTCGCCGTCGATGTCCTTCGGTGGCACCGAGTCCCACAGCGCCTTGTCCTCAGCGTCACCGAGCACGCCCGCCTCCCGGGCCAACTCGGTGACGTTGTCGTCGGACCACCAGCGGCGTTCCTCTTCCTCCTCCTCGCCCTTGGCTGCCTGCTTCCGCACCCACTCGGCGAGGGCTTCCGGGTCGTCGCACATCTCCACCAGCGCCTGGTACAGGTCACGCTCGCCGAACCGGCGGCCCATCATGACGCCGACGTCCATGGACAGCTCGGCGGCGTGGTCCATGGCGTCCTTGGTGTACCGCTGCCGCTTCGAGCGGCTGCCCAGCGACACCCGGGCCGGCCGCCGGTTGTGCTGCTCCCACCGCTTCGGGCGGAACTCCCGCTTCACCGGCCACTCCTGGCCAGGTCCAGCAGGCGCCGCAGCTGGTACGCCAGCACCTGGCCCTGCTCCATCGGCAGGTACAGGTAGCGGACCTCGCCCTGCTCGGTGACCTCGAGGGCGAGCATCGGCGCGCCGTCTGCCGGGCGCCACGTCTGCTCCAGCCAGAGCCGCATCGGCACGGTGGCCGCGGCGGTGTTGGCGGGCATGGGCCGGCTGTGGTGGATGCCGTCGACACGGCAGATGGGTCCGCGACCACACCAGCGGGGGTGCTCTGTCGGGGCACGGTCAGTACGCTGTTCCATGGGTCGGACCTCCGGTGTCCGGTCAAGTCGTCCCGGGCGGGCGCTGGAATCGCCGCGCCCGGGGCGCATTTATAGGGCTAGTTGTTCTTCCTGAACGCGTCTCGGATGGCCTGGCCGGGGTTGCAGAACCCCCACCACACGTCGGCGAGGAAAGCGCGCATGAGTACCTCCGGATGAGCGTTGAATCCGCCGGATAACCTGCCTGCCTACGCTCCATGTCGGGATGCCCTCCACCTGGTAAAACACCCCCGCCGCATAGCGCTAAGGGGTGCGACACCCCGAAAATGCCGGGCGAACCCAAACGGGTGCAGCCCTCACGCGACCGCGACCGCCCCCGATGACCGCGGACGAGCGCCAAGGGTAACGATCATGTAACGGGCGGAACCTTTTCCGTGCCGTGACCGCTCTTCCTGGTCGATTCGGCCCAGGGGCCAGGGGAGGGCATCGGATGAAGTTGGTGTGGAGGCGGGCCCGAGAGGCGCGGGGGCTGCTGGCGGCCGCGTTGATCGCGGCGCTGGTCGCGGTGGCGCTCGTGACCGGTCTCTCCGAGTACAACCGCCGAGCGGTGGACGCGGGGCAGCGTGCGCTGGTGGCGGCCGCGTCGGCGGAAGAGCGGAGCCTGCTGGTCAGCGGGTCGGGCGGGGCCGACGCCGACGAGTTCGCGACCCGGGACCGGAAGGTCCGCGACGAGTTCGCCCACGGTCTCGGGGATGCGCAGGTCACCGTCGCCGCCGCCCGGTACGGCACCGGCCGGGAGCTGACCGGCGATCTCGGCCCGGCGGTCCGCCCCGGCGGGGACCCGGTCTTCGCCAACCTGTCGACGCTGGAGAACCTGGCCGGGCACGCAGACCTGGTCGCCGGCGCGTGGCCGGCGCCGGGTGCGCGGCCCACGCAGGTGACGCTGCCGGAGAAGGTCGCCGCGGCGCTCGGGCTCGAACCGGGCGAGCGGGTGCCGCTGCGGGACCGCCGGACGGAGCGGAACGAGGCGGTGGTTCTCGTCGGCACCTGGCGGCCCCACGACCCGGGAGACCCGTACTGGCGACTCGCGCCCGGCGTCGGCACCGGTGCCGCCAGCGACGACGCGGCCGCCACCTCGGGCACGTCGTACGGCCCCTTCGTGCTCGACCCCAAGGACTTCGAGGCGACCTTCCCGGGCTCCGTCTCCGCCTCCTGGATGGTGGAGCCGGACCTCACCACCGTCGAGCCGTCCCGGGTGTCCACGGTCCGACAGGCCGCCGCCGACGTCGCGGCCGACCTGCCGGCAGCGGCGGACCTCGGCGCGTCCGCGCAGACCGTGACCCGGATCGACCAACTGCTGGACCGGATCAGCCGGGCCGACCTGGTGGGCCGATCCGCACTCACCACACCGCTGCTGCTCATCGTGGTGCTCGGCGGGTACGCGTTGGTGCTGGTCGCCGCACTGCTGCACGAGGATCGCCGAGCACAGAACGCCCTGCTACGCGCTCGCGGCGCGGCGCGCCGGCAGCTCGCCGGACTCGCCGCCCGGGAGGCGACCCTGGTGGTCGCCCCGGCCGCCCTGCTCGGCCCGCTGGCCGCCGGGGAGGCGTTGCGGCACCTGCGGCCGGTCGGCTCGGAAACAAGCGTCGCCTCCGGCACCAGCGGGCTGCTCTGGGCGGCCGCCGCGGCAGCCGCCGTGGGTTGTCTGGTGGCGATGGTCGCTCCCACCCTGCGCGGCGCCGGCACGTACGTGGCCGACATGGCCGCCCGTTCCCGCCCGAAGCGGAGCGCCGCCGTCCAACGCGCCAGCGTCGACCTGGTGCTGGTCGCCCTCGCCGTGCTCGCCTGGGTGCAGTTGCACCAGTACGCCTCCCCGCTGGCCGGGGCCGGCGGCCAGCTCGGCATCGACCCGCTGCTGGTCGCGGCACCGACGCTGGGCGTGCTCGCCGGGGCGGTCGTGGCGCTGCGGCTGCTGCCGCCGGCCACCCGGTTCGCCGAGCGGTTCGTGGACCGCCGGCCATGGACCGCGACCATGTTCGGCATGTGGCAGGCCGGTCGGCGCCCACACGCCGGCCCGGTGCTGCTGCTCGCGCTCGCCGTCGGCGGCAGCACGCTCGCCTGGTCGCTGGTGGCCACCGGCGAACGCTCCCAGGTCGACCAGGCCGACCACACGGTCGGTGCCGACCTGCGCCTGACCGAGCGCAACGGCGTCGCCCCGGCGGACCGGGCCGGTCAGCTCGCGGCGCTGCCCGGCGTCGAGCAGGCCCTGCCGGCCTGGCGGGACGAGGTGCGGATCGGCCGGGCCAACCTCCCGGTCACCGTGCTCAGCCTCGACACGGCCGCCGCGGCCGGCACGGTGCGGTTCAACGACCGGTTGGCCGACGAACCGGTGCCGCGGCTCTACCAACGGATGGTCGACGCGCGCGGCACCGCGGCCGGGCTCGACCTGCCCGCCGGCACCAAGAAGATCACCGGTGTCGTCAGCACCCCCGTCGATCGAGCGGAGCGCAGCCTCCAGGTCGCCGTTTCGATCCTGGTGACCAGCGCGAACGGAAATGCCTGGCGACTGCCGGCGGCGACCGGCACCAGTGACGGCCACGCCGTGCGGTTCGACGTCGAACTGCCTGACGTCGGCGTACCGCTGCGGCTGGCCGGGTTCGAGGCCGACGGCGGGGATACGGCCGGGACCATCTACCGGCTGCGGATATCCGACCTGCGGCTGATCGGTGCGGACGGATCGGCGGAGCCGGCCAGCCTCACTGACACCTGGGTGCTCCGCGTCCCGGAGAGCGATCTGCCGCAACGGGCCGACACGACGGGTACCAGCGTCGCCGCCGACCGGTCGGCGATCACCCTTCCGGGCGGGCAGTTCGCGTTCCAGCCCGCATCGCGGTTCGCCGTGGTGCCCGATGGCGAGAACACGCCGGTACCGGCCCTCATGACCCCGCGGGTCCGGGACGAGCTGAGTTTGCACATCGGCGACACGGTGGACCTGCCGCTGTCCGGCGCCACGCTGCCGGTGAAGCTCGTCGGCGAGGTGGACGCGCTTCCCGGAACAGCCGGTGACGGGGTGCTGCTGGATCTCCCGGCGGCGGTCGACTGGCTGATCCGGGACCGCGGAACCGTCCGGCCGACTGTGGAATGGTGGGTCGGTTCGGCCGCCGGCGAGGAGGCGGCCACGGCCCGGGCCGCCGCCGGCCTGTCCGTGGTCACCGTCCTCGACCGCCGACAGGTGGCGGAGGCGGCGGAGCAGGACCCGTACTGGCGGGGCGCCCACGTCGGCCTGCTCGCCGCGGCGTTGGGCTCCGTGCTGCTCGCCCTGGTCGGTCTCCTGGTCGACGTCTGGGCCACCGCCCGACGCCGGCTGTCCGAGTACACGGTGCTGAACACGCTCGGCGCGACCCCCCGGCTGCTGGCCCGGGCGTTGCTCGCCGAACAGACCTTCCTGGCCGGTATCGGCGTCGGGGTGGGGCTGCTGCTCGGCGCGGCGGTCGGCGCCACCATGGCGCCCCTGGTCATCCTCACGCCGGCCGCCGGCCGGCCGATGCCCGAGGCGGTCTTCACGCTGCCGTGGCTGCCGATCGGCCTGACCGCGGTAGGCCTGCTGCTGGCGGCGCTCGCCGCCAGCACCTTCATCGCCGTCGGCATCCGGCAGCGGGTGTCTGCGGCACAGCTGCGGATCGGGGGAGAACGGTGAGCATCGGCGCGGTCGTCCGCCGCATCCGGGCGTACGGGGGGCAGTTCCTGCTCCTCGGAGTCCTGACATTGGTCATCACGCTGCTGATCAGCGGCGTGCCCCGGATCACGAACCGGCTCACCGAGCAAGGGCTGCGGGAGCACATGGCCCAGCAGTTGCCGGCGCGACGCGACATCACGTACACGATCGGGTCGGACGCCGGAAGCTCGGTCCCGTCCAACGCGAGCGCCGGGCAGAACAGACTGGACGTCCTCCAGGAGACGATGCCGGACCAGGTCGGGCACGCGGTGTCCGAGCGTTGGTACGTCGCCGACGGCCCGGTCGGCCGGTTGACCGGACCGGACCTGAAGCGGAACAACCTCCTGGTCGACCTCGGCCTGCGGGCCATGCCCGCGGTGCCGGAAGCGGCCAAGATGGTCGACGGGCGCTGGCCGGCGGACGACGTGGCCCGCGACGAGCCGACCCAGATCGCGCTCAGCGCGGACACCGCCCGGAAGCTGGACCTGCGCGTCGGCAGCAAGCTGCGGCTCGCCCTGCCGGAGAGCAAGGTTCCCAGCGTCTCGGTGGTCGTGGTGGGGATCTTCGCTCCGAACGACCCGTCCGACGGGGTCTGGGACAGCCTGCCGCAGCTGCTCCGGGCGGCCGAGCCACTGGGCGACGGCCAGCCGTTCATCGCCGTCGGGTTGACCACCATCAGCGCGTTGGATCACCGGGCGGCCGACGGGGTGTGGCTCACGCACAGCTGGCGGTACCGGGTCGACGGCGACGCGGTCGACGCCGAACAGCTGGACCTCACGATCGACGAGCTGCAGCGCCTGGAGCAGACCGCGCCGACCGGTCTGAAGGTCGTGCAGGGGGTGGACGTGCCACTGCGGGAGTTCCGGGACGCGCTCGCCTCGGCCCGTACGCTGCTCGCGGTGATCGCCGCCGGCGTGCTCGCCACGCTGGCCGGTCTGGTGCTCCTCGCCGCCGGACTGGCCGCGCGCCGTCGCCGCGGCGAGTTCGCCCTGCTGCGTGCACGTGGCGGCGGATCGACCACGGTGGCCCGGCGGACCTTCGCCGAATCGCTGCTGGTGACCGTCCCGGCCGCGGCCGTCGGTTGGCTGCTGGGGACGCTCGTGCCCGGCGCACCCGGCTCCACTGTCCCGTACGCCGTGGCGGCGACCGTGTTGATCGCCCTGGCCCTGCCCGTCGCCGCCCTCGCCACGTCGGGCGGCATCGGTCGCCGCGACCTGGTCCGGCTGCGCCCGTCCGCACGGCGGCTCACCCTGGAGGCGTCGCTGCTGGTCCTCGCCGGGCTCGCGGTGGTGCTGCTGCGCCGACGTGGCCTGACTCTGGGCGAGGTGGACCCGCTGCTGGTGGCGGTGCCGGTCCTGCTGGCGGCGGCGGTGGCGGTGCTGGCGCTGCGCGCGTACCCGTGGCCGCTGCAGCTGGTCAGCCGGCTCGCGGCGCGCGCCCGGGGCAGCGTCGCCTTCCTCGGCACCGCCCGCGCCGGCCGCGCCGTGGTGTCCGCACCGCTGGTGGTGGTCGTGCTGGCGATCGCCACCGCGGGCTTCTGCGCGGTCGTCTCCTCGGGGATCGAAGCCAGCCGGGACCGGGCCGCGAGCGAGCGGATTCCCGGCGACGCCCTGGTCACCGGGGATCGGCTGGCCCCCGATACGGCGGACGCCCTGAGCGGCCTGAGCGGCGTGCGGGCGGTGGCGGCGTTGGCGACCGAACCAGGGCAGCGACCGGCGCGTAGCAAGGCCGGCCTCGACGCCGGAATCAACCAGGTGAGCGTGCTGGCGGTCGACGCCCCGGCCCTGGCCCGGGTCGGTGGGGCGGCCGGCCGGGAGCTGTCGATACCTCCGGCGATGCTCGCCGAAGCGGGTGACGGGCCGCTGCCCGCGCTGGTCTCACCGGCCGTCGCGACCGACCTCGCCCGGGCCGGGCTGGACGGGTCGGCGTTCCTGTCCCTGCAGGGCCAGCGGTACGAGTTCCGGGTGGCCGACACGACGGAGAGCTTTCCGCTGGTGACGCCGGGAACCGAGCGGTTCGTCGTGCTGCCGCTGCAGGCGTTGCCGGACCGGCCCACGGTCGCGGTGCCGACGGGTTTCGTGGTGGCCGGCGACGGTCTGGACACCGAGGCGCTGCGCCGCACCGGCGACGAGGGGCAACGGCGCTACCAGCGGGGTGGCGTCGTGTCGGGCGGCGAGCGTCCGCGTGGCGCGGAGGTGCAGACCTGGGCGGCGAGCCGTCAACAGGTCGGCGAGGGCGGGGCCAACGGCCTGCTGGCGTTCGGCTTCGCCTCCGGGGCGGCCGGTGGCACCGTGCTGGGGCTGCTCGCCATCGCGTTCACCGTGCTGGCCGGCGCCCGCGCCCGCGGGCAGGTGCTGTCCCGGCTGCGTACGCTCGGCCTGTCCCGCCGGCAGTGGCGGGGCCTGCTCCTGGTCGAGCTGACGCCGCTCGTCGGCGTCGCGGTGTTCACCGGCGCTTTCGTGGGTGCGCTGCTGCCGCTGCTGCTCACGCCGCTGCTCGGTCTGTCCGCCTTCACCAGCGGCATGCCCGTCCGGGTGGCGTTCGAACCGGGCCTGGTGGTCGCGGTCGTCGCGCTCGGGGCGCTCGCCCTTGGCTTCGCGGTCGCCATAGAGGCCCTGAACAACCGCCGGCTGCGCCTCGGTGAGGTGCTCCGGCTCGGAGAGGAGAGCTGAGATGACCGCTACCGCGGCGACACCGGTCGTGCCGGACCTGGCCGACCTTCAGAAGCGGGCCGCGCAGCGCGCGGCCGAGCGGGCCGGCGGCCGTGACCGGCTGCGTGGACACATCGTCTGCGACGGGCTGGTCCGCATCTTCAAGACCGAAGGTGTGGAGGTGGTCGCCCTCCAGGGGCTCGACCTGGTCATCGACCGGGGTGAACTGGTGGCCATCGTCGGTGCCTCCGGCTCCGGAAAGTCCACCCTGCTCAACATCCTCTCCGGTCTGGACACCCCGACCGCCGGTATCGCCAGGGTGGCCGGATACGACCTGCTCAACCTCTCCGTGAAGCGGCGGTTGAGCTACCGGCGCAAGACGGTCGGCTTCGTCTGGCAGCAGACCGGACGCAACCTGATGCCGTACCTGACCGCGTTGGAGAACGTCGAGCTGCCGATGCAGCTGGCCGGCCGCCGTGGTGGCCGGGCGCGACGTGAGCGGGCCCGGCAGCTGCTGGAGATGGTCGGCGTCGGCTACTGCGCGGATCGGCGGCCCGGCCAGCTCAGCGGCGGCGAGCAGCAGCGCTGCGCGGTGGCCGTGGCGGTGGCGAACGACCCGGAGGTGCTCTTCGCCGACGAGCCGACCGGCGAGCTGGACGAGGCCACCGGCGCGGATGTCTTCGCGGCGCTGCGCACCATCAACGCCGAGCTGGGCGTCACCGTCGTCGTGGTCACCCACGACCAGGCGGTCGCCACCCAGGTCCGGCGGACCGTCGCGATCCGCGACGGTCGGACCGCCTCGGAGGTGCGCCGGACCGCCCGCGTCGGCGCGGACGGCAGCACCGAGCTGGTGAGCGAGGAGTACGCGGTGCTCGACCGGACCGGCCGGATGCAGCTGCCGGCCGCGTTCGTGGAGGCGCTGGAGTTGCGGGACCGGGTCCGGCTCAACCTGGAGCCGGACCACGTGGAGGTGCGGCCGGGCGAGCAGTCCCGTGGCGAAGGAAAGGCGGAGGCATGAACGGGTGGGACGGGACGGCCGGTCGGGTGGTCGGCTCGGCGGACGGCCGGGACGGCACGGCGGCGAGTGGTCTGCTCGGCACGACCGCCACGCGGGCCGTCGAAGAGGTGGTCCGGGTCGAGGGAGTCAGCCGGACCTTCGGTCGTGGCGAGCATGCCGTGCACGCGGTCCGCGACGTGTCGTTCACCGCGGTGCGGGGCGAGCTGCTCGCCGTCCGCGGCCGCTCCGGCGCCGGGAAGACCACCCTGCTCAACATGATCGGTGGCCTGGACCGACCGGACAGCGGCCGGGTGGTGGTGGCCGGTCACGATGTGACGGCCGCGGGGGAGAAGGAACTGCTCCGGCTGCGGCGCGGCACTGTCGGCTTCATCTTCCAGACTTTCGGTCTGGTGCCGATCCTCTCCGCCGCCGAGAACGTCGGTGTGCCGCTGCGGCTGGCGAAGGTGCCGGCCGCCGAGCGGGAGGAGCGGGTCGCCATGCTGCTCGAACTGGTCGGGCTCGGTGGGCACGCGGCGCAGCGGCCGTACGAGCTCTCCGGCGGGCAGCAGCAGCGGGTCGCGGTGGCCCGCGCGCTCGCCAACGACCCCGACCTGCTGATCGCCGATGAGCCCACCGGTCAGCTCGACTCGGAGACCGGCCGATCGATCATGGACCTGCTCCGGGCGGTGGTGCAGGCGCGCGGCACCACCATCCTGGTCGCCACCCACGACCTCAACCTGATCGAGCTGGCCGACCGGGCCCTGACCCTCCGCGACGGCCGGCTGGTCGAGGGCTGATCGTCACGTACGTGGTCGACGGCGTGGCTGTGATGTTCGGGCTGGTGCGGGCACCACAACCACGCCGTGTGCGAAGCGCTCGGCCACGTGGTGGCCTTGCGGGCGCGCTCAGAGGGCCAGCTTCATGCCCTCGTGGCTCGCGACGAACCCGAGGTTCAGGTAGAAGCGGTGCGCGTCGTGGCGGGACTTGTCGGTGGTGAGCTGCATCAAGGCGCAGCCACGCTCCCGAGCCTGGTCGATCGCCCAGGTCATCATCCGCCGGCCCAGCCCCTGGCCGCGCTGGTCGGAACGGATCCGTACCGCCTCGATCAGTGCCCGCTCGGCACCGTGCCGGCTGAGGCCCGGAATGTAGGTGACCTGGAAGCAGCCGACCAGTTCGCCGTCGGCGTCCGCGACGATGAACTGGTTCCGTCGGTCGGCCGTGATGTCGGCGAACGCCTTCTCGTATGCGGCGTCGACCTCGACGAAGTCGCGCGCCTTGCCGAGCACGTCGTCGGAGAGCAGGGCGAGCACGGCGGGCAGGTCGGCCTGTGCCGCCTCCCGGAAGATCACGTCAGCCATGCGGTGAGCCTCGCACGGCGATCATGGCTCACTCCGGGCGGGCCGCCCGGCCACCCCACCCCGTCACACATGATCAACCTGAGATGCGCGATGGTGGCTGCAGTCGAACGCCCCGGACATCTGGACCATGTCCCGTCGCGCCGTCGCGCCGTCGCGCCGTCGCGCCGTCGGGTCAGCGGGCCGGGCAGCGCAGCCCTTCGCGGGGCACCGCCAGGTCGATCAGGTAGCCGTCCACCGCGTCGGTGATGCAGGGCGTCTGCGGGTAGGCCGTGTGCCCCTCACCCTCCCAGGTCAGCACCCGGCCGACCCCGAGCATCGAGGCGAGCGCACCGGTCTGCTCATAGGGGGTGGCGGGATCGCCCGTGGTGCCCACCACCACGATCGGCGGCGCCCCGGTGGCCGCACCGGTCGGGTACGGGTCCCGCCCGCCCGGCCACTCGGCGCAGCCGAGCAGGCCCACCGCCAGCGCCGGCCCGAACAGCGGGTACTTCTCCCGCCACTGCGACTGCAACTGGCGGATCTGCGTCACGCTCGGCTTCTCGTCCTCGTCGGCGCAGTTGACCGCCAGGTTGGCGTCGAACAGGTTCGAGTAGTGACCGTCGCTGTCGCGGCCGGCGTACGAGTCGGCCAGGCGGAACACGTCCTTCGGATCACCGCCCTCGAGCCGGTCGATGGCGCGGGCCAGCTCCTGCCAGCCCTGTTCGGTGTAGAGGGAGGAGATGACCGCGTAGAAGACCCAACCCGCGGTCGCCTCCCGCCCGTCGGCGCCACGCACCGGCGAGACCCGCGCCTTGTCGATCGCGGAGGTCACGGCCGCCCGGGCATCCGGGGCGATCGGGCAGCGCCCGGCGTTCGCCGCGCACCACCGGGTGAAGTTCGTGAACGCCCGCTCGAAGCCTTTCGCCTGGCTCTCCGAGCCGGCCACCAGACCCTGCCTCGGGTCGACCGCCCCGTCGAGCACCAGCGCCCGCACGCGTTGCGGAAAGAGTTGGGCGTACGTGGCGCCGAGCAGGGTGCCGTACGAGTAGCCGAGGTAGGTGAGCTTGTCGTCGCCGACCGCGGCCCGCACCGCGTCCATGTCACGGGCCGCCTGCTCGGTGCCGTAGAGCGGCAACTGGTCGCCGTACTTCGCGCCGCAGCCCTGACCGATCTTCTGGTTCAGCGTCACGAAGCCTTCGAACGACTCCTGGGCGCGCGGGTCGGGGTCGTAGCCGAAGCTCGCATCGAGGTCACCGTCGGAGATGCACTCGACCGGGCTGGAACGCTGAACCCCACGCGGGTCGAAACCGACGATGTCGAAACGCTCGGTCACCGCCGAGGGCAGCCCGCCGAACGCCGGTCCGAAGGACAGGAAGACGGCGGTGTCGACCCCGGACCCGCCCGGGCCACCCGGGTTGATGACCAGCGAGCCGATCCGGTCGCGCTGTTTGCTCGAGCGGGCGCGCAGCAGGGCGATCTCGAACGTCTCGCCGGTGCCCGGGCCCGCGGTGGCGCCGCCGCGGGTGCCCCAGTTGCGCGGCACCGCGATCCGGGTGCACTCGTAGCGCATGTCGGGCGCGCCGCGCCCGACGAGCTGATCGGCGACCTCCGGACAGGCCCGCCAGGTCGGCGCGGTGCCGGGCGCAGCGACCGCGCCGGAGGGCTCCCCCGCGGACTCGACGCGCGGCGCGAACGTCGGCAGCGTGCAGCCGGCGGTGAGCAGTACGACGGCGGCGAGTCCGGCGAGAACCAGGCGGACCCGGCGGAGCCGGTCGGTGGTGCGGTACACGAGTCGGCCCTCCGTGATCGTCTCGCGGCCAGGCTACGCCGGGCCGGAGGTGGCCGGCGTCGCGGTGGCCGTCGGGTCGCCGCGGAGCACCTGGTCGACGTCGAACCGCACCGGGCGGTCGAGCTGGTCGTAGCGGCAGGACCGGGGATCGCGGTCGGGCCGCCAGCGGACGAACTGGGCGGTGTGCCGGAACCGGTCGCCCTCCATCGCGTCGTAGCCGACCTCGAGCACCAGCTCCGGCCGGAGCGGCTCCCACTCGAGGTTCTTGGTGCCGGTCCACCGGCTCACCCCGCCGGGGATACGCTGCCCGCGCTCGTGGTCGCCGTGCACCCACGGGTGCTCGCCGCCGGTGTCCCGGTAGGGCGCCAACTCGTCGAGCAGCTCCTTGCGGCGGGCCATGGTGAAGGACGCGCTGACCCCGACGTGGTGCAGCACGCCGTCGTCGTAGAGGCCGAGCAGCAGTGAGCCCACCACCGGGCCGGACTTGTGCCAGCGGAAGCCGGCCACCACCACGTCGGCGGTGCGCGCGTGCTTGACCTTGAACATCAGTCGCTTGCCCGGCTCGTACGGCAGGTCGGCCGGCTTGACGATCAGCCCGTCCAGCCCGGCGCCCTCGAAGACGTCGAACCAGCGGTGTGCCGTGTCCGGGTCGGTGGTGACCTGGGTGACGTGCACCGGCGGGCGCACGTCGGCCAGCGCCGCCTCCAGCCGGGCCCGACGCCGGGGGTAGGGCTGGTCGAGCAGCGCCTCGTCGCCGATCGCCAGCAGGTCGAACGCGACGAAGTCGGCCGGGGTCGTCTCGGCGAGCAGCTTCACCCGGGACGCGGCCGGATGGATGCGCTGGCCCAGCAGCTCGAAGTCGAGCCTCGGCTGCCCACCCGGGCCGTCCCGGCGGATCACGATGAGTTCGCCGTCGACGGCGCAGCGCTCCGGCAGCTGCCGTCGGGCCTGCTCGACGACCTCCGGGAAGTAGCGGGTCATCGACTTGCCGCCCCGGCTGGACAACTCCACCTCGTCGCCATCCCGGAAGATGATGCACCGGAAGCCGTCCCACTTCGGCTCGTACGTCATCCCGGGCGCGGTGGGGATCCGCGGGACGCTCTTGGCGAGCATCGGCTCGACCGGCGGGTTGATGGGCAGCTCCACGGCGACCAGTCAACCAGACGGCACCGACAACCGTGAGGCACATCACCGCCGGGCGGTGCGTGTGGTGTCCGCCGCCGTCCCCCTCGTCACACCGCGGGCGAATCACAAAACCGCAGGTCAGAGCTACTTTCGCGGGGTGCCGGAGTGGAGTTGCGCCTGCTGCGGGCGGTACCGGGTCAGTGTCGAGCTGATTCGCGGCCGCTACCGCTACCGGCTGGTGCACCGCTACCCGCGTCAGTTCGGCGGTGGCAAGAACGTGCTCGGCGAGGTCGGCTCGATCAGCGAGTTGGAGGAGTTGCTGCGTCGGCGTACGCCCCTCACCCTCGCCGATCTCCGCGAGGCCGCCTGAGGCGGCCCGCCCTACCGCCGCACCCGACCGAGCCGCCTCCGGCGGGTGCGCGCGGAGTCCGGCGGTGGCGGCGGCTAGCGGCGATCAGAAGCGGGCGAACGAGCGGATCGGCGCCCTCGGGCCGTATTTCGGCGCCTGGATGCCGGCCGCCTCCAGCAGTACGCACACCCGCCCCCGGTGACCGCGGAACGGCTCCAGCAGAGCGAGCATCCGTGCGTCGTCGGCTCGGGGCTCACCGGCGAGGGCCCACGCGACGGTGTTCGGCACGTGATAGTCACCGACGCTGACCGCGTCCGGGTCGCCGTACGCCACCCGAACCACCTCGGCCGCGGTCCACGCACCGATCCCGGTCACGGCGGTCAACCGGCGGGTCGCCTCGACGGAGTCCACGCACCGCTCCAACCGGTCCGCGACGGCGGCGGCGCGGCGCAGCGTCTCGGCCCGGCGCTGCTCGACGCCGAACGGGTGGAAGACCCAGTACGGGGTGGCGGCGATCGCGGCCGGCTCCGGCGGCAGCAGCAGTGGCATCGGTCCGGGTGCGGGTTCGCGGAAGTGGCGGACCGTCGCGGAGTAGGCGCGGTAGGCCTCCTTGCCGGTGACCTTCTGCTCGAACACCGCGCGGAGCACCCGGGGGAAGACCAGCCCGGTGGCGGGCATCCGCAGTCCCCGGTGTTCCCGGGCGAGCCGGGCCACCAGCGGATGCGCCGCCGCGAGTTCGGCGAAACCGGCCAGGTCGTCGCGGAGGCCCGCGATCGCGTCGGCCCGCTCCACCACCCACTCGGCGCCCGGCCCGTGCCCCTCGGCCAGCAGTTCGCCGGCCTCGGGGCGCAGGGCGAGGGTGGCCGGCCCCTCGGGGGTGCGGGTGGCCCACCAGAACGTGCCCGCCGCGATCCGGGCGCACGGGTCGTACGGGCTGAAGGTCAGTGCCCGGACGGACGCCGCGAGCCGGTAGCCGGCCGGCGGGCGCAGCAGCCGACGTGCCCTCGGCTCGTTGCTGGTCACGGTCACCCGCCCACCCTGGCACAGGCGAAGCCGGCCCGGAGCACCGCCCGGGCCGGTGGCGACCGGCGACACCTCGTCGCCGGGTCGCCGCGCTCCGGCCGGGCGTCCCGTGCGTGGGTCCGCCCGACCGGCCGCCTACACGTCGGACCGGTCAGCTCAACAGCCGTTCGATGACACGGGTGCTCGCCTTGCCGTCGTCGAGGTCGCAGAATCGCTCGACGAAGGCCGCATACCGCTGGCGATAGTCGTAGGCGTTCGATTCGGCGAACCGGATCGCGTGGACCACCTCGGCGGAGGTGGCGAGCAGCGGCCCGGGCGCCTCCGACTCGAAGTCGAAGTAGAAGCCGCGCAGCTTGTCCCGGTAGTGCTCCAGATCATAGGTGAAGAACAGGATCGGCCGCCCGGTGTTGGCGTAGTCGAACATCAGCGACGAGTAGTCGGTGACGAGGATGTCGGTGACGGCCAGCAGGTCCGCGACGTCGGGGTAGCGGGACACGTCCCAGACGAAGCCGTCGCCGGTGCCCGGGATCTCGTCGACCACGTTGGGGTGGCGCCGCACGAGCAGGACGTGGTCGTCGCCCAGTTGCCGTCGGGCGTCGGCCAGGTCGAGCAGCATCGTCATCTTGTAGCGACCCATGCTGTGGAACTCGTCGTCACGCCAGGTGGGCGCGTAGAGGACCACCTTCTTGTCCGCCGGCAGCCCCAGCCGCTGCCGTACCCGCGCGGCCACGGACTCCTGGTCGCGGTAGAGGACGTCGTTGCGGGGGTAGCCCGATTCGAGGATTTCGCCGTCGAAACGGAAGGCCCGGCGCAGGATCGGTGTGCTGAACCGGTTGGGCGAGACAAGGAAGGACCAGTTGGGCACCTCCTTCGCCACTCGGCTCAGGTAGTCGCGGTCGGCGTGCCGCACCTCGGTCACGTCGAACCCGATGCGCTTGAGCGGGGTGCCGTGCCACAACTGCGCGACGGTCTGCCCGGGCGCGCGCTCGAACCAGTCGGGCAGGTGGGTGTTGGTGACGATGTAGCGGCAGGACGCCAACGCCTCGTACCAGTCCCGCCCGCCGTGCCGGACGGCGCGGGCGGTCGGCGGCAGGCTGACCTGACCGTCGCGCACGACCCAGAGGTGCTCGGCCGGGCCCAGCCCGCGCGCGATCATCTCCTCGTGGACCGCCCGCGGGCTGTCCGAGTACTGCCGACCGCTGAAACTGTCGAACAGCACCGCGTCCCGCCTCGGGAGGACCCGGGTGGCCTGATAGTGCTCCCGGAGCCGCTTGCGGTGGAAGGCGCCCTGCTCCTCAGGGAGCAGCATCGAGCCGGCGTCGAGGGCGCCGCTCTCGGCCCCGGTGGCCTCGACGGCGAAGCGTCGCCCATCGATGTCTGCGGTGACCGGCAGCCGGCGGAGCACCGACTGGGCGAAGGTCAGGTTGGTGAGGGCGGGGGACTCGTCGCCGTCGAGCTGGCACAGCACGTCCCACATGCCCGGCCGCAGCTCGACCCGGCCACCGAACAGTGGCAGGGCCCTCGGCGCGAACTCCGCCCGCCAGGTGTCGCCCTGCCAGGTGACCGGGATTCGGCAGCGTTCGCCGGTGCCGCGCAGCCGGAGCATCATCTCCGGCTCGCCCCGCGATCCGTCGTGGTCGCCGGTCAGCACGAGGACCCCGTCGTCGGTGAAGGTGACGTCGGTGACGACCGGGGCGGTCGCCCGGGCGCACAGCCACACGTAGCCGGCCGCGGTCGTGCGGATGTACACGTCGCGCCCCCGGTAACGCGTCCGGGCCTGGGGCAGGTCCTCCGGCGCGATGAGATGGACGACCTGCTTGCCCCCGCTGTAGAGGGCGATCTCGACGCGCCAGCGGTCCATCATGGCGCCGGGCGGTGGCGTCCAGGCGCGGCCGGTGGCGTCCGGGAACAGGTCCGTCAGGGGTACGACGGCCCGGAACGACGTCCACCCGCCGGACTGGTCGCCAAAGGTGGCCGGCACCCAGTGCTCGGGCACCCCCGGGGCGCGGCTCAGGCGGACGCGGCCCGCCACCGGGGACGGGCCCAGGATCTCGCCGCTGATCTCCAGCGCCTCGTCGCGGATGGCGCAGGCGGTGACGCGGGCCCGCACCTTCTCGACGCGCAGCGAGACCCCCTTGCCGGTGGCCATCGGCACGATCCGCACGTTGTCGTCGACGTAGTGCGGGGTGAGCCACGCCGAGACGGGCTCCACATCCAGCTTGACCTGGGTCTTGCGGAGGCCGGTGCGGCCGATGACACCGGCCGCGAGGCGCCAGCTCCCTTCGACCCAGGCGCCGTCCTTCTTGAGGACCGCCGGGTCGAACGCCGACTCGAACCCGGACCAGTCGTAGCTGCAGTCGCCGTGCTTGGAGTCGACCGTGGCGTCGGGGCACCGTCGCGGGCGGGCGCGCAACATGACCGCGCGCCGGCTCCGCTCCTCCCGGAGCCAGAGCAGCCGGCCCGAACTCCACGGCCGCGCCGAGCTGACACCGTCGACGTACGCGTGCCCGCGCAGCAGGATCCGGCCATCGCGCCAGGTGATGTCGTGCAGCTTGCCGCGTGCGTGCGCGTCGGGCAGCTGGTAGAGCGTGCGGGGCACGCCGACCTTCGGGTCGTCGAGGAACGGAAGCACCGCGTAGCGGCGGAGCCCGCGTACCGTCACGGGCGCCGGCATGCCGCCACGGGTGGCCAGGACCACTTCGACCAGCTCCGGCATCATCCGCTTGCGCACCAGGTGCCACTGCACCCGGTACTTCGCGGGCAGGCTCTTCAGCACCGCCGGGTCGACGCGGTCCAGGAAGTCGTTGGCGCGGTCGAGGAAGGCCTGACGGAACGCGTCGTCGGCGTCGGGCAGCGCGCGCAGCACCAGCGCCAGGTCGTCGACCAGGGCGTTTGCGTCGTACGAGCGCTTGATCCCCTTCTGGCCGTGGTCGGCGAGGAACCGGCTGACCCGGTCGACGGCGCTCAACCGGTCCGCCACGGTCGTCCAGTCGGTCGTCCGCTGGGTGATCGACGCCTCGCCGGCCTCGCGGCGGCGCCAGTAGTAGACGGGGACGTTGAGCACGTCGACCGTGGAGGCCATGGCGTGTGCGAGCACCGCCACCGGCACGTCCTCGAAGACCACGCCCTCGGGGAAGACCAGGCCGTGCTCGTCCCAGAAGCGTCGCCGGTAGACCTTGTTCCAGACCGTCCGGTCCTTGAGCAGGGCCCGGTGCTTCGAGACGTGCGTGCGCAGCTTGGTCTCGGGGAAGATCTTGGCGTGCATCGGTGACCGGGTGGCGCCCCGAGAGGTGAACTGCCGTACGTCGCCGCAGACGAAGTCGGAACCGGTGCGTTCCAGGCAGGCGATCGCGAGGGTGTACGCGTACGGAGGGAGCACGTCGTCGCCGTCGACGAAGGCGAGGTACGTGCCGGTGGCGGCCCGGATCCCGGTGTTCCGGGCGCTCCCGGGCCCGGCCTCCTCTTGCCGGATGACGCGGAACCGGGAATCGCGGGCCGCGAAGTCCGCCGCGATCACGCCCGTCCGGTCGACCGAACCGTCGTCGACGACGATCACCTCGAGATTGCGGTACGTCTGCCCGGCGATCGAGTTGAGACAGTCAGCGAGGAACGCGTCGACGTCGTGGGCGGGTACGACGACGCTGAGCAGCGCCCCGCCGGTCACGCCCCGGCCTCCGTGCGCCTCGAGGAACGCTGCCACATTCTGAGGTGGCACCCCGTCCCCGTTGCCCCCACGCGCCCGAAATTGCCCATTACGCCATACTCTCCACTTGACATGCGACGGCCCTCGACGGCGTCGCGGATCGTCCTGCGTCGGGACCAGAGTCAGAGACACAAAAGCCGCCGAGCCCACGGTTGCACCCGGCGGTCGGTGCCGACGAACCGAACGCTAACACCTCGTGAACTGCCGGTACATCGGCCAACGGGTAGGTCCCCGGGTGCCCGTCGGGATGTACACGGACCGGAGCGAAGGCGGCGACACCGGTCAATCCGCCCAACTGTCATCCGGGGTGATCGTGTGTTAGCGCTCAGGAGTATCTGCGGTAACCTGCTGCTGAATTTTGGCCGGCACGGGGACGGAGGCGGGGCCATGGGTGGCGGGTTGACTGTCGCAGAGGTGCGGGCCAGGACGTACAAGGCGCGCGATTCATGGTGGACGGTCTTCCTCGTCGACCCGCTCGCGTCCCGGCTGGTCTGGCTCGTCGCCCGGTTCCCGTCGGTGACTCCCAACCGGCTCACCGTCGCCGCGCTCGTGCTCGGCCTCGGTGCGGCGGCCGCGTTCGCCGCGGCGACCCCCGGCTGGCTGATAGTGGGAGCGTTGATCTTCCACCTGAGCTTCGTGGTCGACTGCATGGACGGCAAGGTCGCCCGGCTCAACGGCACCGGCTCGCTCTTCGGAGCCTGGCTCGACTACATCCTCGACCGCGTACGGGTGCTGATCTGCACCGTCGCTTTGATGGGCGGCCAGTACGAGCGGACCGGTGACGCCACCTTCCTGGTCGTGGGCGGCGGCATCGTCTTCCTGGACATGTTCCGCTACCTCAACGCGCTGCAGCTGTCGAAGGTCAAGACCGAGATGCGCCGCAGCCTCGCGGAGCGGATCGAGGCCGCGCCCGACCTGACGGCGATGTTCGCGGCGGAGTACGACGAGGAGACGCTGGATAAGGCCCACCCCAGCACCGCCGCCGTCATCCAGCGCCCCGACATGGCCCTGGAGCGCGACTTCCGCAGCCGCTTCTCCGGCTTCGCCCGCCTGCGCGACCTGCTCATCCGCGCCCGCGTCCGGGTGCACCTGATGAGTGGCATCGAGTTCCAGATGGCGGTCTTCATCATCGGGCCCCTCACCGGGGCCGTGCTTCCCGTCTCGATCGTCGCGGGCGTCCTCCTTCTGGTCTTCGAGTTCGCTCTCATCTACAAGCTGTGGCTACTGACCAAGTCGTTCGCCCGCTACGACGGCTACCTGGAGGGTGGCGAGGTCGTGGCCGACCGGCACGACGGCCTCGCGGAGGCGGCGCCGGTGCCGGCACCGCGCAACGTCGACGCCGCCCGCTGACCGCGCACCGGCGCCGCCTCACTGCGCAGCCTCGCGCTCCCGACGAGAGTCCGCTTCTCGTGCGCCACGTGCCCTCCTCGTTCCTCCGGCGCGCCCGGTGCTAGCCGGCGACCCGAGCGGATCAATGACGGACGAAGTATTTCCACCGACGAACGTCCGGCGTGGAGCGTCCGGGCGCCACGGAGGCCGCGACCTCGCTGGTCAGCTGCCGGTGGAGAAGAGGCCCGCTGGTGGCGGGGTTGAATCGGTGGCGTCGGCGTCACGGACGATGGCCGCCCCGCCGGCGAACCGGTCGAGGTCGTCACCGGCGACGACGCGCCCCGGGAACCAGTCGCCGGCGGCCCGGCGGGTCAGCTCCGGCACCGGTGGCTCGATGCGCCCGGCAATCAGCACCAGGTTGCCGTACCGGCGGCCCCGCAGCACCGCGGCGTCACCGATCAGGGCGGCCCGCGGAAGCACCGAGCGGACCGTTGCGACCTGCCGGCGGGCGTGCCGCAGGGGCGGACCGTCGGCCAGGTTGGCCAGGTACCAGCCGCCCGGCGCGAGCACCCGGGCGACCTCGGCCGCGTACTCGACGGACGTCAGGTGCGCCGGGGTGCGGGCACCCGCGAAGACGTCGGCGACGATCACGTCGTAGCTGCCGTCCCGGCTGCCGGCGAGCACCTCCCGCGCGTCGGCCACCCGCACCCGCAGCCGGGGATCAGGTGGTAGAGGCAGCACCCGGCGGACCAGCTCCACCAGAGGGCCGTCCACCTCGGCCACCCGCTGCGTCGAACCCGGACGGGTCGTGGACACGTACCGGGGGAGGCTGAGCGCCCCTCCGCCGAGGTGGAGCATCCGCAGCGGGGCGCCGGCGGGTGCCACCAGGTCGATGGCGGTGGCCAGGCGGCGGACGTACTCGAACTCCAGGTGGGTGGGGTCGGTCAGGTCGACGTGTGACTGCGGGGCCCCGTCCAGCAGTAGGGTCCACGAGCCGGCGCGGTCCCGGTCCGGGACCAGCTCCGCCCGGCCGGTCTGCACCTGCTCGATCACCCGGCCGTCGGCCCGCTTTCGCCCCACCGCACCAGTATCCCTGCCGCCTCCTGCCCTCGATTGCCGCCGGGTGCCTCCGGCCGGGACCGCGACGTCTTCCGTGCGGACCGTGCCGGGGCCGTTCGCCGGACGTGGCACATCTCGTCGGTGGTCGGGGCGCCTGCCACGACGCCTCCTCGCGACGGCGCGCACGAGTCGGCTGACTGGCGCCTGACTCTACGGAGAGTGATGAACTCTGCCGGCCGACCCTCAGCGCATCCTTTGCTCTGCACCCCGATACGCGCCGGTTACCAGATGTAGCTGGTGCGTATTGGGGTGCAGAGCAAAGGGCGGGGTGCGGGCTCGGTGCCCCGTGCGGCAGGTCGGACAAAGCGGCAGGTGGTGGCGGTGATGCTGGATCGGCGGCGATTCGAGCGGATTCCGTGGTCGCGCTGTCGATTACGCTCCGCAGTGGTGCCCGGTGGCGGGGAGTCGATTACCGTCGGTGGCGGTGTCGCCGCCGGCCGCGTGGCCTCCGGGCTAGGACTTCGAGTCGTGTCCTTGTGGCTGGGACCGGCGATGCGAGCCGCGCGGGCACGGGTCAGCGGCGGGTGGCGCCGGTGCGGGCCGCGGCGGTGAGCGCCCGATGCAACAGCCGAGCGTCGCCGAGCAGCGCGCGGAGTCGACGCTCCAGCCCCGCGATCGGGATCAGGTTCTGCGGTGCCCGTGGATCCTTGTAGGGCGTCGAGGCGAACCGGGGGAGCGTGACCAGGGAGAGGTCGGCCAGCTCGATCGCCTCGGAGATCTCGAGATCGGGTGAGCACTCCACCCGGACGATGCCCGCCCACGGGGCGCCGGCCATGACCGGCAGGCGCAGATACCAGGACCAACCGCCCCACGCGGTGCCGACGCGGAACACCGGCGAGCGCTGCCCGGCGGCCAGGCCGGTCACCACCGCGGTCAGCCGGGCGTCGAGGTACTGGCTGTGCTGCGTCTTGATGTAGCCGAGGGTGCGCGGCAGGTTACGGCGGCTGCGCAGCGGCCCGTCGACCACCAGCAGATCCCCGTCGCTGCGGGCCGCGTCGGAGACCGCCACCTCGAGCGCGGTCAACGGCGCCTGCACGGCCGCCGGCAGCTTGGCCAGCTCCCCGGTGCCGCTGACCCGGTGGACCGCGTACCGGATCGAACCGGCCACCACATCCTCCGCCGACGGGCTCGCCGTGAACAGGCCCCGACCGACCCGGGTACCCGCCAGCTGCGCCGCCCCCCGCTCCAGGTCGCACCGGACCACACCTGCCGCGTACGACGCCGCCACGCCCGGAAAGGAACCACCGTCGGCCTCGGCCGTCCAGAGGCTGGCATCGATGCGACGTACCCCGTCGACGAGCAGCACCACGTCGGGCGCGCGTACCCCGGCGCGGACGTCGATCGCCCGCCAGTCCACCGCCGGCAGCTCCGCGTCCGTCTCGACCTGGGCACTGCTCGGTGCGGCCGGACCCGTCGCCGAGGCCTCGAAGGAAGCGCCGTACGACGGGTCCCACGTGTCGACGTAGAACCGACCGCCGGGCGAGGTCACCGGCCGGTCCGTTCCACCCGGGCGGAGCGGGCGTCCTTGCGGACCTCGAACCGCACCGGTATCCGCTCGGCCAGCGCCGGCACGTGGGTGACCACCCCGACCATCCGGTCGCCCTTGGCGGCCAGGTTCTCCAAGGTGGCGGCGACCGTGTCGAGGGTCGCCGCGTCGAGAGTGCCGAAGCCCTCGTCCAGCACGATCGACTCCAGGCTCGCGGCAGTGGTGGAGAGGCCGGCGAGCTGCTCGGAGAGCGCCAGCGCCAACGCCAGTGACGCCTGGAACGTCTCGCCGCCGGAGAGCGTGCGTACGCCCCGGCGCAGCCCGGCGTCGTAGTGGTCGACGACGAAGAACTCACCCTTGTCGTGGACCAGGTCGTACTGGCCGCCGGAGAGTTCCCGCAGGATCCCCGACGCACCGTCGACCAACAGATCCAGCGCCTCGGCCAGCAGCCACCGCTCGAAGTTGTTGGCCCGCAGGTGCCCGGCGAGGGCCCGCGCGACCTGAGCCTGTCGCTCGTGTCCGGCCCGCTGCTCGCGCAGCTCAGCGGCCTGCTCGCGGCGCTCCAGCAACCGGCGCCGGTCCGCCTCGGCCCGCTCGACGGCGACCGCGGCGACCCGAACCGGATCTTCGGCGGCGGGCAGGCCGCCGCCGGCCAGCACACCGTCGATCCGCTCAGTCACCGCGGTCGCCGCCGCCTCCGCCTCGGTGACCGCCGCCGCCAGCCCCGCCCGCTCCGCCGTACGCCGCCGCGCCTCCGCGCCGGCCCACTCGGTCAGCACCGCCCACGCCCCGGCCACGTCGTCCCGGTCGGCGGCCGGCGGGCCGAAGCGTGCCAGCCCGTCCCGTGTGCCGTCGAAACGTCGCCAGGCCGCCCGCAGCCGCTCCTCGGCCGAGTCCACGGCGCCACGCGCCCGGCGAGCCGCCTCCCGCCCGGCCCGAACCGCGGCGCCCGCCTCGTCCAGCGCCCGCCGGAGCCGGGCGTGCTCGGCCAGCTGCTCCCGCAGCGCCTCCGCGCTGGCGGCCCCGGCGAGCTGCCCGTCCAGTTCGGCGAGCCGGGCGTCCAGGTGCTCCTGCCCGGCCCGGGCCTGTACCAGCGCCCGATCCAGCTCGCGTGCCGCCGCGTCGCGCTCCTGCACGACCCGCTTCGCCGCCTCACTCGCCGCCCGCGCCGCCTTGCCCGCCTCCACCGCGCGGGCCACCGCCGAACCGGCGGGCACCGCCGGCACATCCGCGACCACCTGCTCACAGACCGGGCAGGACGCCCCGCCGACCAGGTGCGCCCGCAACGCCATCGCCTGGTCGGTGGCCTTCGCCTCCTCGTGGGCCAGGAACGCCGCGGCCAGCTCCTCCTCCGCCCGTTCCGCCGCCGCCCGCGCCTCGGCCAGCGCCCGCACGGCCGCGTCATGCTCGGCGTCGGCCGCGGCCAACGCCGCGCGTACCGTCTCGGCCTGCCCAGTCAGCTTCTCCCGCTCCGCGTACGCGGTCAGGCGCACCCGCAGCGCGCTCTCGTCACCGGCGGCGGCCAGCTCCCCGCGGAGCTTCTCCTCGCGCTCCTCGGCGAGCGACACGGCGTCGACGGCCGCCTCGGCGTCGGCGCGCGCGGCCGTGACCGCCCGGGCCACCTCAGCCACCCCGTCCGGTGCCCGGACCGCGCCGAGCACGCTCAGCTCGCCGTCGAGCGCGTCGAGCGCCGCCGTCGCCTCCCGCGCCGAGGCCCGGGCCGCCTCCAACTCGGGTACGGCCGCGGCCACCGCCTCGGCCAGCTCGCGCATCCGGTCGACCTGGGCGGTGGCCCGGCCGAGCGTGTCGTCGTCCACGTCGGTGAGCCCGGCCAGCAGCTGGTCGACCGCCTCCAGCTTCGCCTCGGCCTGCGCGGCCCGGGCGGTGGCGCGTTTCTGCACCGCCTCGTAGACGCCCAGGTCGAGCAGGTTGACCAGGATCTGCTGGCGGGTGGCCGGCCTGGCGTGCAGGAAGTCGGCGAACTGCCCCTGCGGCAGCACCACGCAGCTGGTGAACTGCTCGTACGGCAGCCCGACCGCTTCCAGCACCGCGTCGTCCATCTCGGCCGGCGTGCCGGCCACGACCTCGCCCAGGTCCTCCGGGGCCAGCCCGGTGTCCAGCTTCGTCACGTCGAACCCGGGTGGCATCAGCTGCAACCCGGCGTTCGCGGTCTTCACGTTGCCCCGGCTGTCCCGCCGCACCACGCGGGTGGCCACGTAACGGGCCCCGGCGGACTCGAACACCAGGCGTACGCGGGCCTCGGCCGTCGACGGGGCGAGCGCGTTGGCCAGGCCACGCGTGCCACCCCAGCGCGGCACGGTGCCGTATAGGGCGAAACAGATCGCGTCCAGCACCGTCGACTTGCCGGAGCCGGTCGGGCCGACGAGCGCGAAGAAGTCCGCGTCGGTGAAGTCGACGGTGGTCTCGTCCCGGAAGACGGTGAAGCCCGCCATGTCCAGTCGGATCGGTCGCATCAGTGGTCGACCTCCTCGAGTAGCTCGTCGAAGAGCTCCTGAACGCCGTCGTCGGCGTGCCCGCGGCTGCTCAGGTAGTCGCCGAACAACTCCCGTGGGGAGCGGCCGGAACGTTGGGCGACCCGGGCGCCGCTGCCCGGCGCCGGCACCAGCTCGGGGTCGATGCGGATCTCCAGCGCCTGCGGCAGCAGCTCCTGCACCTCCTCGCGCAGCCCGGCCCGGGGCTGTTCGCGTACGTACACCCGCAGCCAGGCGTCCGGCTGCTCGAGCTCGGCGAGCTGGGCGAGGGTGCCCCGCACGGTGCGCAGCGCCGCCGCCGCCGTCACGGGGACCTCCCGTACCCGGGCGGCCGTGCCGGCGGTGACCTCGACGATCGTCACGGAGGGGACGTTCTCCTGTTCGCCGAAGTCCACGGCGAGAGGGCTGCCGCAGTAGCGGACCGGGCACGGACCGTCGATCCGCTGGGCGCGGTGCAGGTGCCCCAGCGCGACGTAGTGCGCGGTCGCCGGAAAGACGGTCGCGGGGACCGCGTAGCCGAGCACGGTGTGCGCGTCCCGCTCGCCACCGCCGGCGGCGGCCCCGGTGACCGTCAGGTGCGCGGTGACCAGGTGAACCCGGTCCGGCTCGGTGAAGCTCTCGGTGAGCCGGCCCAGCACCCGGCGCAGGTGGTCGGCGTACGTCTGGTTGGCCTCGGCCGCGGTGAGTTCGTACATCTCGACGGCGCGGACCGCGTACCGCTGCGAGAGGAACGGCAACGCGGCCAGCCGCCAGCGATCCCCGGAGGTGGTGGTGCCGTCGATGACGTGCTCGTCGGGGTTCTCCCGGACGCTGCCGCGCAGCGTGATGCCGGCCGCCTCGGCCCACGGACGCAGCGCGTCGAGCGCGGCGCCGTTGTCGTGGTTGCCGCCGATGGCGACCACGTCCGCGCCGGTGCGGCGCAGCGCGGTCAGCGCCCGGGTCACCAGGCGGGTGGCCTCCGGCGTCGGTGCGGCCGTGTCGTAGAGGTCGCCGGCGACGATGACGAGATCGGGCTGCTCCGCACGGGCGATGTCGATCACGCCGGCCAGCACCGACTTGTGCTCCTCGGCCCGCGACCGCCCCTTGAGGACCTTGCCGACGTGCCAGTCCGAGGTGTGCAGGATCTTCACCAGGCCCCCTAGAACGGGATGTCGTCGTCGGTGCCGCCGGCCGAGCCCACCACCGCGAACGGATCCGCGCTCTGGGTGATCGAGCGCAGTGTCTGCGACGGTGCCCGACCCGCCTCGCTGACCCGGGTCGCCCAGGCCGGGAACGGGAACTCCAGGCAGAGCGGCACCGGGATGTCCGGCTGGTTGACGAACATGGTGCCGGGCTTGGCGAGCAGCGCGCGCTGCCGCTGGGCCGGGGGCAGGAAGCCGTACTCGGGGCGGGACGCCTCGGCCGGGTCGAGCCGGCCGACCACCCGGATCGCCGAGTTGGTGACGATCCGCCGTTCCACCTCGCTCGCCGTCTGCTGGGCGCCGACCAGGACCACGCCGAGCGACCGGCCCCGCTCGGCGATGTCGAGCAGCACCTCCTTGATCGGCGACGAGCCCTCGCGGGGGGCGTACTTGTTGAGCTCGTCGAGCACCACGAAGAGCAGCGGCTTGGCGGTGCCGGCCTTCTCCTTGCGCTCGAACTCGCTCCGCAGCGTCACGCCGACCACGAACCGCTGCGCCCGGTCGGGCAGGTTGTGCAGGTCGACGACGGTGACCTGGGCGCTCTCCGCAGTGTTGATGCTGTGTGGGCGGCGGGTGGCGAGGTCGCCCCGGATCAGCCGGCCAAGGTCCTTCTTGCTGCCGATGAGGCGGCGGGCGAAGGCGTTGACGGTGCCCAGGCCGACGGCGCTGCCGGCCCACTCCGAGCGGGTCTCGTCGTCGTTGAGTTGCTCGACGATGTGGTCGACCAGGTCGGCGTAGCCGCCGAGGCGAACCCCGTCGATGCTCACCCCGCCGTCGGCGGGCTGGGCGTAGCGGGCCAGGTGGGCGGTGACCGAGTGGACCACCATCGTGTACTGCTGGCGTTCGTCGTCGGCGTCGGCGAAGACGTACGGCAGGAGCCGGTCGGCGCAGAACTCGCTGAGCGTCCAGTAGAAGCTGTCGACCCCGGTGAGCCGGCTGCTCACGTCGGGCGTGCCGGAGGAGTCGCCGACCCGCGGCGGGGCGTACACGCGTACGTCGGGAAAGGCGCCGGCGTCGAGGCCGAGCCGCGCGTAGGCCGCCCGGGTGTCGTCGTCCAGCCGGGCGTTGGGGTGGTCGAGGAAGAGCAGGTCCTCGCCCTTGACGTTGAAGATGAGCGCCTTGGCGTTGACCGCGTCACCGCCCAGCACCCCCGAGCGGAAGACCGAGTAGAGCAGGAAGGTGGCGAAGCTCGTCTTGGTGGCCACACCGGAGATGCCGGAGATCGAGACGTGCGCGCCGCGGGTGCCGTCGAGGAAGTCGGCGTTGAGGTAGACCGGCACGCCGTCGCGGCCCATCCCCATCGGGATGCGGCGCTCCATCCGGTCGAAGTGCAGCGCGCGGGCCCGGGCGTCGCCCTCGGCCCGGTGCACCACCGCGCCCGGGGTCGGCGGCACGTAGAACTCCGGATCGACCCGGGTGGTGGTCACCTCGGCGGCTTCCTGCACCTGGGCGGGGAGGGTGCCGTCGGCGATGGCGAAGACGTCGGAGTCGAACTGCGCGCCCTCGTGGCGGGCCCGTACCTGGGTGACCACGCCGGCGATGGTCACCGGCTCACGGTCGGGCAGCTCCCGCCGGGTCACCACCACGTCGTCGAGCTGGAGGTAGCTGCCGGGGGAGACGGCCGTCCAGAACTGCAGAGGGGTCGCGTCGGCGGTGCCGAGCACCCGGCCGACCCCCTCGACCGGGGCGTCGAACCCGTCATCGCTCATCGGGCAACTCCGCTCGGTCGGTCATCGCGGTCGGCACACACGTGGTGCATCCTGCCCGAGGAGTACGACAGGTTGCCACGCGACGCGGCGGACGCCACGCCGGTCCGCGCTTCGCCCAGCGCAGCGTCACGGCGGCACCACGATCCGTGCCCGCCGCTCACCGTCGCCGCTCCGGCCCGCGCCAGTCAGGTGATCATGAGATTGGCGGCGGCTTCGATCTCCGGAAGCGTCGCCAACCTCATGATCGATCGACCGCTGTCACCGAGGGGCAGGGGGCGGAGCGTCGGCTGGTGGGTGGCGGTCGCGGGCGTAGCGCAGGAGGAGGGTGCCGTCCTCGGCGGCGAGCGCGTGCCGCAGCGGCAGCCGCCGGGGCGGACTGGGAAGGCCGGCGGTGATCCGGCCGGGGCCCGCGCCGGCCAGCAGCGGAGCGACGGTGAGGCAGAGCTCGTCGACCAGGTCGGCGGCGGTGAGCGCGCCGAACAGTTGCGGACCGCCCTCGCAGAGCAACTGGCCCAGGCCGCGCCGGCGCAGCTCGGCGAGGCCCGCGGCGAGGTCCACCCGGTCGGTGCCGCAGGGGACGAGTTCGGCCACCTCGGTCAGCCCCGGTGGCGGCGCGGCCTCGGCGCGCGTGAGCACCAACGGCCGTACCGGCGCGTCGGCGAACGCGGCCTGGGTGGGGTCGAGGTCGAGCGAGTTGGAGACGACAACCAGCGTCGGGTACTCGGGCAGGCCCTGCTCCCGCCGCCAGGCCCGCCGGCGCTCGTCCAGCCGTAGCGCCCGGTAGCCCTCGTGGCGCAGCGTGCCGGCGGCCACCACCAGCGCGTCGCAGAGCATCCGGAGCAGGCCGAAGACGCGCTTGTCCGGCTCCCCGGAGAGGCCGGCCGAGTAGCCGTCCACGCTCACCGCGCCATCGAGGCTCGACACGAAGTTCACCCGCAGGTGTGGCCGGTCGGCCCGCGCGTAGAGCTCGGTCAGCATGGCGTCGGTGAGCGACTCCGCCGGGGGTACCGGCCAGATTCGACCGATCGGGATTCCGACGCTCATTCGCTGGCCGGACCGCTGACCGGAGGGGTGGGTCGAGGGGTACGGTGCTGGCAGTCGCACCAGTTCCGCCCCGGACAGTCGTCGTGCCGTCTCGCTCGGCACGCTCGGCAGATCATGCTCGCAGCCTATGCCGACGAGGAGGGGACAGCATGTCGCGCCAGATCTTCCAGCTGAGGATTTCTCTGACCGGGGTCCGTCCGCCGGTCTGGCGCCGGGTGCTCGTGCCGGCCGGCTACACCCTGGACCGGCTGCACCGGGTGATCCAGCACTCGATGGGGTGGCGTGACTGCCGTCTGCACTCGTTCGAGATCGACGGCCTCCAGTACGGCGAACCCGACCCGGACGGCGAGCTGGCGCTCGATGACGAGCTGGACGTACGCCTGGACGAGGTGCTCGGCAAGGGCAGCCGGTTCCAGTACACCTACGACTTCGGTGACTGGTGGGAGCACGACGTCGTCATCGAGGACGCGCTGACCGCCGATCCGGAGGAGCGTTACCCGGCCTGCGTCGACGGGGAGCGGGCGTGCCCACCGGAGGGCATCGGGGGTGTCGCCGGCTACCAACTGCTGCTCGCCGCGCTGGCCGACCCGGCGCACCCCGAGCACGCGTCGATGCGGGAGTGGGCGGGGGAGTCGTTCGACCCGGTGGCCTTCGACGCCGGGCGTGCCGGCACGCTGCTGCGCCGCTTCTGCTGACACTCGGGCCGTCGAAGCCGCGGTGGCCTCCTGGCACGCTGCCGCGCCGCTTCTGCTGACACTCGGGCCGTCGAAGCCACGGCGGCCTCCCGGATGGAGGGCCGTGGATCCGGGACCGGTTCCTGGCCGCCCGCGGGCACTGAGCAGCCGGCCTCACCGGGCACGGTAACGTTTGTTGGAACGCTCCCATCCGAGTATTGACACACCAGAAACTCGTCAGCACTCTCGCTGGGAGCGCTCCACCCTGGTGGCCCGGTCCTCTCGCGACCGCCGGCGTCGGTCGTCACACCGGCCCGGCGGCCAGATGCCGTTCCGCCACCCTCCATACCCAGCCTCACCACCGAAAGAGGGGTCCCGATGAGCCTCACCATGCGGCGCGTCCGGCTGACGGCCGCCGCCCTGGCCGCGATCACCGCGCTCAGCGGTCTCGTGGCATGTGGCGAGGACGCCGCCGGCGAGAAGCCCGCCAAGCTGGTCGTGGACACCTTCGGTGAGTTCGGCTACGACGAGATCGTCAAGCAGTACGAGAAGGACACCGGTATCAAGGTCGAACTGCGGAAGACCGCCCAGCTCAACGACTACCGGCCGAAGCTCGTACAGGCGATCGCCACCGGCGAGGGCGCGGGGGACGTGGTCGCGCTCGAGGAGGGCATCCTCAACGAGTTCAAGGTCAACCCGGACAACTGGGTCGACCTCCGCAGACTGGTCGCCGATCACAGCAACGACTACCTGGCCTGGAAGTACGAGCTGGGCGTCACCCCGAACGGCCGCCTGATGGGCCTGCCCACCGACGTCGGCAGCCTCGCGGTCTGCTACCGCCGGGACCTCTTCGCGGCCGCCGGGCTGCCGACCAGGCGGGACAAGGTCGCGGCACTCTGGCGGGACTGGCCGGGGTTCATCGAGACCGGCGAGAAGTACCGCGAGGCGTCCGGCAAGGGGATGCTCGACTCGGTCACCACCGCGGCCAGCGCGGTCATGTACCAGAAGGGCGGCGACCTGTTCTACGACGACGGCGACAACATCGTCGTCGAGACCAGCGCGTCGGTGAAGGCCGCCTGGAACACCGCGATCGCCATGGCGGACGCGAAGATCAGCGCCGCGGCGGCCACCTGGTCGCCGGAGTGGTCCAGCGGTTTCAAGACGGGCACCTTCGCCGCGACGCTCTGCCCCTCCTGGATGCTCGGCGTCGTGGCGGAGAACTCCGGACCCAAGAACGCCGGCAAGTGGGACGTGGCACCGGTACCCGGCGGCGCCGGCAACTGGGGCGGTTCCTGGCTCGGCGTGCCGACGCAGAGCCGGTACCCGAAAGAGGCGGCGAAGCTCGCCGAGTACCTGACCAACGCCAGCAGCCAGATCGCCGCCTTCAAGCTCAAGGGCCCCTTGCCGACCAACCTGGACGCGCTGCAGAACGCCGATTTCACCGGCTACACCAACAAGTACTTCAACAACGCGCCGACCGGGAAGATCTTCGGTGAGAGCGTTAGGCGGATCCAACCGTTGCACCTCGGGCCGAAGCACCAGGCCGTGAAGGAGAACGCGCTGGAGCCGGCGCTGCGCGCGTACGAGAGCGGCGAGGCGACCAAGCAGCAGGCCTGGAAACAGTTCGTCAATGAGGCCAGGATGGAAGGCTCCTTCCGAGGCTGGTGACCCTGTCCGGTCGCCGCCACGCGGCCGCTTCACAGCCTCGCTCCTGGCGGCTGCCGAGCAGTACCGGGGTGTTCGAGACGGTTCGGTGTGATCTGCGACGGCCGGGTGCGGACACCTGGTGCACACCGAGGTCATCCCACGGCAACGGTCTGGCCGCACAATAGGCAGGGGCCAGCCACCAACGGACGGCGCGGTGCCCACCCCGACCAGGGTGGGCACCGGTGTCGTCCTCCGCCGGAGGAGCAGACGATGACAACGCAGCGCACCCGGTCGCTCGGACGGCCGACCCTGGACGCGGTCGCCGCCCGCGCCGGCGTCGGCCGCGGGACGGTCTCCCGCGTGGTCAACGGGTCTCCCCAGGTGAGCCCGGAGGCGCGGGCCGCGGTGCAGCAGGCCATCGCCGAGTTGGGGTACGTGCCGAACCGCGCGGCCCGGGCACTGGTCACCCGGCGTACGGACTCCGTCGCGCTGGTCGTCTCCGAATCCGGGGACCGCATCTTCACCGAGCCGTTCTTCGCGGCCATCGTCCGCGGGATCAGCTCGGCGCTGCTGCAGACGCCGATGCAGCTCTGGCTGGCCATGGCACAGTCACCGGTCGAACGTGAGCGGGTCGAACACCACCTCACCAACCAGCACGTCGACGGCGTACTCCTGCTCTCCCTGCACGACGCCGACCCGCTACCCGGCCTGCTCGAGGAGCGGGGTCTGCCCAGCGTGCTCGGCGGCCGGCCGGCCCGGATGCTGCGACCGGGCGCGCGGCCGGCCTGGTTCGTCGACGTGGACAACGTGGGCGGCGCCCGGCAGGCCGTGCAGTACCTCGCCGGGCGCGGGCGGCGGCGCATCGCCACGATCGCCGGTCCCCAGGACATGGGCGCCGGCCTGGCCCGGCTGACCGGCTACACCGACGCGATCACGGGGACCCTCGGCGGGGTCGACACCGACCTCGTCGCGTACGGCGACTTCAGCGAGGAGAGCGGGGCGGCCGCCATGCGCCGGCTGCTGGAGGTCCGGCCGGACGTCGACGCCGTCTTCGTCGCGTCCGACCTGATGGCGTTCGGCGCGCTGCGCGCGCTGCGCGAGGCGGGCCGCCGGGTGCCGGACGACGTGGCGGTCGTCGGCTTCGACGACGCCCCGATCGCCCGGCAGGCCGACCCGCCGCTCACCACGGTCTTCCAGCCGGTGGAGGAGATGGGGCGGCAGATGGCCCGGTTGCTGGTCGCCCGCATCCGCGGCGACGACCTGCCCGCCCCGCACGTCCTGCTCGACACCCAACTGGTCCACCGCACCTCCGCCTAACCCCACCCTCACCCTCCGCCCCCCGCCCTCCGGGCGCCGCGGTGATCATGAAGTTGTTGTCGTGACACGCCGACGACACGTGCAATAACTTCATGATCAACGGGGAGGGCGGCCCGGGCGCGGGCCGGGGGAGGGGGGAGGGGGAGAGGGAGGGGGTTAGGCCGGGGTGGGGGTGGGGGGCCAGCGGCGCAGTTCACGTTTGGCCAGGGAGGCGCGGTGCACCTCGTCGGGGCCGTCGGCGAGACGGAGGGTCCGGGCGCCGGCCCAGAGGGCGGCCAGCGGCGTGTCCTGGCTGACGCCGGCCGCACCGTACGCCTGGATGGCCTTGTCGATCACCCACTCGGCCATCGCCGGCGTGGCGATCTTGATGGCCTGGATCTCGGTGTGGGCGCCCTTGTTGCCGACGGTGTCCATCAGCCACGCGGTCTTCAGCACCAGCAGGCGAGCCTGCTCGATGCGGACCCGGGACTCGGCGATCCATTCCCGCACCACGCCCTGCTCGGCGAGGGGCCGGCCGAACGCGATCCGCTCGCCGACCCGTCGGCAGAGCAGTTCGAGGGCCCGCTCCGCCATGCCGACCAGGCGCATGCAGTGGTGGATCCGCCCCGGACCGAGCCGGGCCTGGGCGATGGCGAAGCCGCCGCCCTCCTCGCCGACCAGGTTCTCCACCGGCACCCGTACGTCGGAGAAGTCGATCTCGGCGTGCCCGCCGTGCGACGCGTCGCTGTAGCCGAACACCCTCATGCCCCGCCGGACGGAGACGCCCGGAGTGTCCCGCGGAACCAGCACCATGCTCTGCTGCCGATGCCGGTCGGCGTCCGGGTCGGTCTTGCCCATCACGATGAAGACCGCGCAATGCGGATCCATCGCCCCCGACGACCACCACTTGCGACCGTTGACGACGTAGTGGTCGCCGTCCCGGACGATCCGGGTGGCGATGTTGGTAGCGTCGGACGAGGCGACGTCCGGTTCGGTCATGCAGAACGCCGAGCGGATCTCCCCCTCCAGCAACGGACCCAGCCAGCGCTCCCGCTGCCGCTCGGAGCCGAACTCGGCCAGCAGCTCCATGTTGCCCGTGTCGGGCGCGGCGCAGTTGAGCGCCTCGGGAGCCAGGTGCGGGCTGCGCCCGGTCAGCTCGGCCAGCGGCGCGTACTGGAGGTTGGTCAGCCCGGCGCCGTAGCGCCGGTCGGGCAGGAAGAGGTTCCACAGCCCGCGCTTGCGCGCCTCGGCCTTCAGCTCGGCCATGACCGGCGGACGCGCCCACGGGTCGCCCGCCTCGGCCACCTGCGCGGCGTGCACCGCCTCGGCCGGGTAGACGTGCTGTTCCAGAAACGCGGTCAGCTCGGCCCGCAGGTGTTCGGTGCGGCTGTCGTACGCGAAATCCATCAGCGCTCCCCGGCGGCGGTCAGCCCGTACGCGATCAGCGGCGCCACCATCTCGCCGATCCGGTCGAATCCCTCACCGAGCGTCTGTCCGAGCGTGTGCCGGTAGTGGATGCCCTCGCAGATCACCGCGAGCTTGAAACAGCCCAGCGCGACGTGCCAGTGCAGCGGGCCGACGTCGACGCCGCTGCGGTCGGCGTACCGCTCGATCAGTTCCGCGCCGGTCGGGAAACCGGCCCGCGGGCCGAGACCATCGGCGACCGGGTTGCCGTCGGCCGTCTCGCTGCCACCCAGCACGTCCCAGTAGGTCAGCAACAGCCCCAGGTCCGCGAGAGGGTCACCGAGGGTCGCCATCTCCCAGTCGAGCACGGCGCGGACCGCCACGGGCTCGACGGTGGCGAGGAGATTGTCCAGCCGGTAGTCACCGTGCACGATCCGTCCGGCGTTGGCGCTCGCCGGTACGGTCGCCGCCAGCCGGTCGCGCAGCTCGTCGACGCCCGGCAGCGGCCGGCTGCGGGACCGCTCCAACTGCCCGGCCCAGCGGCGCACCTGCCGCTCCAGGTAGCCCTCGGGGCGGCCGAAGTCGGCCAGGCCGACCGCCTCCGGTTCGACCCGGTGCAGCGCGGCGAGGGTGTCCATCATGGCCATCGCGAGATCGCGGCGCCGCCGCCCGCCGAGCGGATCCGTCTGCGCCCGGGTCCGGTAGACCTCGCCGGTGACCCGCTCCATCAGGTAGAACGGCGCGCCGATCACGTCCGGATCGGGGCAGTGCAGCAGCGCGCCCGGCACCGGCACCTCGGTGGGCGCCAGCGCGGAGATCACCCGGAACTCCCGGGCCATGTCGTGGGCGGTCGCCAGCACGTGCCCCAGCGGCGGACGACGCAGCACGAGCTCGCGGTCGCCGATGTGCAGCAGGTAGGTGAGGTTCGACTTCCCGCCGGCGATCAGCCGGGCACGCGGCGGGCCGGCGGCCAGGTCGGGCCGGTGGCGGGCCAGGTAGTCGGCGAGCCGGTCGAGGTCGACACCGGCCGGGGCGGGGCTGCTGCCGGTCGGGTCGGCGGGGGCGACCCCCGCGGCGGAGTCCGAGGTGGCCCCCGGCCGGGAGGCATCGACGGCCGGATCGGTCATCCGATTAGTTGATGGCAGCTCACTCACGTTGTCAAGGTCGGGTTTTGCGTCGGGGACATGCCGCGGCAACAGGGACGAAATGGGCATTGGCCAGGCTGAGGTCAGCCTGCCGGCCGTTCACCGCCGGCCCGCCGAGCGGAGGGACGAGCATGTTGCTGCGAGTACGGGTCACCCTGCCGGATCGTCCCGGCACCCTCGGCCAGGTGGCCCGCACGTTGGGTGTGTCCGGAGCGGACATCGTCCAGGTGGTGGTGCTGGAGCGGCTGGGTGGGCGGGCCATCGACGACTTCACCGTCGTCTGGCCGGGCGCGGCCCGCGTCGAGCGGCTGCTCGCCGGGCTCGCGGCGATTCCCGGCGTACGGGTGGACGGGGTGTGGCGGGCGATCGGCGCGCCCACCACCACCGGGCAGGACGCCGAGCTGCTGACCCAGGTGGCGGCGAACCCGGCCGACGGGCTGGCCACCCTGGTCGACGCGGTTCCCGGGCTGCTCGCCGCCGACTGGGCGGTGGTCGCGCTGGTGCCACTGGACTGGGCGTCCCGCTCCGGAGGCGGCGCGGCGACCGTGGAGCACTCCAGTTGGCGTACGCCCGTACCACCCGCCCTGCCGGAGGTGACCCCGTTGCGGGCCCGCTCGATGTCCTCGCCCGGCGGCACCCACCACGCGGTCGCACCGTTCGGCCGGGCCGGTCTGGTGCTGGTGGTGGCGCGGGAGCACACCGAACCGCTCACCGCCGCCGCGTTCCACGCCACCGAGGTCGATCGGTTGGCGCAGCTGGTGCGCGCCAGCGCCGTGATCCTCGGCGACCGGCTCGACCTGGTCGGCCAGCCCCGGTGATCGCCTGAGTCGGCCGCCGGCCGCCGGCCGCGCTCGCTCGTCGCCTTGGTGCGACGGTTGGCTCCCGGAGGCGTTGAAGCTGAATCGGTCGCGACATCAGGGTCGGCGCCGACGCGCCGAGACCCTGGTGCGTTTGCGACATCAGCTCCGAAGGACCCGAGGTGGACGGCTCCGCCGCGACCAGCCGGGAGCGGCAGGGGCCCATCGCCGACGGGCCCCTGCCACCGGCCGGTCAGGTCGTGGGGTAGCGGCTGTGGTCGGGGAAGTTGCCGTACAGCCGCTCGTCGCCGCCCTGCGTGACCGCCTGCACGAGCAGGTCGCCGCCGACGAACGCCCCCTTCCAGGAGGCGCCCCGGCCGCCGAACGGCTCCTCCCGGTCACCACGCGAGCGGGGCTTGTTGATGCCCACCTTGAACGCCTGCAGATCGACCGCGAGTTTGCCGGCCAACTCCTCGTCGTCGCAGGCGAGCGAGGCGACCAGGGCACCGTTGGACGCGTTCATCTGGGCCAGCAACTCGTCGGTGGTGTCGACCACGACGATCGTGTCGACCGGCCCGAACGGCTCGGCGTGCATGAGCCGCGACCGGCCGGGCGGGGCCAGCAGCACCGCCGGCGCCACGTACGCGGAGGTGTCCTGTCCGGCCAGGAACGGCGCGCCGTCCAGCTTGCCCCGGTGCAGCGGCACGGCCCCGCCCCGTACCGACTCGTCCACCTTGCGGCGCAGCTCATCGGCCTTGCCGGCGCTGATCAACGGCCCGAAGTCCAGTTCGGGCAGCGCGTCACCGGGCCGCCAGTCCTCCTCGACCGCGAGAGGATGCCCGAACCGGACCGAGCGGACCACCGGCAGGTACATGTCGAGGAACTCGTCGACCAGGTCGCGCTGCACCACGAACCGGGGGTACGCCGTGCAGCGCTGCTTGCCGTACTCGAAGCCCTTCTTCAGGTGCCCGGCCAGCAGGTCCCACTGGGAGAAGTTCCAGATCCCCCAGGCGTTCAACCCTTCCTGCTCGATGAAGTGGCGCTTGTCGGAGTCGAGCAGCGCGGCGGCCACCTTCCCGCCGTTGGACCGTCCGCCGACGAACGCGACCGCGCCGATCTCCGGTGCCCGCACCAGGACCTCGGAGAGTTCCTCGCCGCCGCCGGAGAGCAGCGTCGCGGGCAGCCCGGCCCGGCGCATCAGCGCGTGCGCCACGGTGAGGCAGACCGCGCCGCCCTGCGACGGGGTCTTCGCGATGACCGCGTTGCCGGCCAGCAGTTGCACGAGCTCGGCGTGCACGAGCACGCTCATCGGGTAGTTCCACGAGGCGATGTTGCTGACCGGCCCGGGCAGCGCCTCCCGGCCACCGGCGAGCATCCGGTCGATCTCACCGACGTACCAGCGGACACCGTCCAGCGCCCGGTCGACGTCGGCGCACGCGAGCCGCCACGGCTTGCCGATCTCCCAGACCAGCAGCAGGGCCAGCAGGTCACGGTGCGCGCCGAGCGCGTCCAGCGCCTCGACGACCCGGGCCTTCCGCTCGGCGAGCGGCGTCTGCGCCCAGGTCTGGTGCGCGGCGGCGGCATGGCTCACGGCGGCCCGCGCGCTCTCCGCGTCCAGCCTGGCCAGGTTGATCAGGACCGTGTTGTCCACCGGGGTCCGGACCGGGGTGGGTGCGCCGACGCCGCGCCACTCGCCCTCGATCAGGTTGTGCAGGCTGCGCACACCGTCGACCTCGGCGCCGAACGCCTCGGGGACGGCGGCCACCGCACGGGCGAGGGTGTCCGGCCAGGCGGTGCCCTCGGCGAGTCGTAGTGCCATCGCGTTCTCCTCAGGGTTGTCCAGGGGAGCGGCGGCGTCGATGGCACCGCTGGTGTCGCGTACTGTCGCGCGTTCCGAGGCGGGCCAGCAACCGTACGCCCGTATGCCAGGACGGACCGTCCCGTCCGAGATTCCGCGGGAACGGGTCGTCAGTGGGCCAGCTCGTCGGCGAGCAGCTCCATCAGCAGGCCGTCGTGCCAACGTCCGTCCTCGCCGCGCTCGTACCGGCGCAGCACGCCCACCGGGCGGAAGCCGACCTTGGCGTAACCACGGATCGCCTGGGTGTTCCGCGCGGCCGGGTCGATGGTGAACCGGTGGTGGCCGTACGCCTCGACGAGGTGGCGCACCAGCGTACGGATCGCGTCAGGGCCCAGCCCGAGACCGTGCACGTCCGGCGCGAGGAAGATGTCGAGGCTGGCGTGCCGGTAGTCCGGATCCTCCTCGGCGTACCACTGGATGGCGCCGACCACCCGCTCGTCTCGACGAACGGTGTAGACGGTCGTCGTCTCGTCGGCGATGTCGGCCTCGACCGCGGCGGTGAGGTCGTCGCTGCCGCGCCACCAGCGCCGGACCTCCGGCGTGGCCCGGATCTCGGCCAGTGCCGGCACGTCCGCGGCCGTGGCCGGCCGCAGTGTCACCGTTCGCCCCTGCAGCTCCGGCACCGGACTCAGCCCCCGATCTCGCCATGCTTCACGTGGGTCGTCAGCCGGCCGCCCGGCAGCGGCGGCAGCGGCGTCCGCCCTCCGGTGCCGCGCCGGCGCGCGGTCGTCGTGTGGGCGGTCCACTGCGGACCGCCGGGGATTCTCTGGCATCGCCACCCTACAAGGCTTCCGCCCTGAGTAACGCCCGGTCGCTCGGCGTGATCGTCGCCCCGGACGGGCCGAGTGGATCCGTGGGGCGGGACCCGGTGGGTGGTAACTTCGCCCGGCGGAGGCGGTCGGCGGCGACCGCGTACGAGGCGACGGGGGTGACGGTGGCGGACTTGCTGGAGGCGCGCGACCGTCGCGCCGAGCGGACGGTCCCCGCACCGCAACGGCTCGGTGTCGCCGGTCCGGACGTCAGCGTGGGGTGTGCCCGGTGAGCCAGGAGACCGAGCCGTGGCAGGGACCGGTGGTGGTGACCGGCACCGACACCGGGGTGGGTAAGACGGTGGTGACCGCGGCGATCACCGCCGCGGCCCAGGCCGCAGGCCTGCGGGTGGCGGTCGTCAAGCCTGGTCAGTCGGGTACGGCTCCCGGGGGGCCCGGTGACGTGGACGCGGTGCAGCGGCTGGCTGCCCCGCTCACCGGACGGACGCTGGCGAGCTACCCGGATCCGCTCGCTCCGCTCACCGCCGCCCGGGTGGCCGAGCTGGAGCCGCTGGAGCTGTACACGGCCGTCGACGCGGTCCGCGAGGAGGCCGAGAAACACGACCTGGTGCTCGTTGAGGGGGCCGGCGGGCTGCTCGTACCGATGGGGCTGCGCCCGTCGGGCGAGCCGTGGACGGTGGCGGACCTGGCCGTCTCGCTGGGCGCACCGGCGGTGGTGGTGGCCCGGGCCGGGCTGGGGACGCTCAACCACAGCGCGCTCACCCTGGAGGCGTTGGACCGCCGTGCGGTGCCGGCCGGCGTGGTCGTCGGCGCGTGGCCCACCGCGCCCGAGCTGGTCCACTGGACGAACCTCAGCGATCTGGTGCCGAAGCTGCTCGGCGCGCTGCCGGCCGGTGCCGGCGCGATGGACCCGGGCGTGTTCCGGCGGTCGGCGCCGGGCTGGCTCACCCCGGCGCTGCACGGGGTGCTGGACGACTGGCGTGCCTGGGCCGAGGAGATCGGCTGAACACTTGACTTTCGTCGGTGTCCGGGCAGGTCGGCGGTGGGTAGCCTGGCCGCCGTGACCAGCTGGCGAGGTGTCCGGGACCGCCGCGGGGAAGGCGGCCCGCCGGGCCACCGGCCCCGACCATGGGAGCGTACGGCCCGGCACGCGGTGGCGGGGTGGACTGCCGTCCTGCGCGACGTGCTGCTCTTCGTGGTGCTCGCCGCACCGGTCGGTTACGCCGGCGCCACACCGCCCCATCCCCGGTACGAGCTGCCGTTGCTGGCGGTCAAGCTGCTGATGCTCGCGACGGCGGTGGCCGTGAGCCGGCGTCGACCGCTGGCCGCCCTGGTCCTGGTGGTGCTCGGTTCGCTGGTCGACGGCAACTTCGTCTTCGCCATCCCGGTGTTCAGTTACCTCGTCGGCCGGCGTAGCGCCGCCGCCGCTCCGGCCGCCGTCGTCTTCGCGCTGATCGCGGCGGGCGGCACGGTGCTGAACCTGGCGTTGCTCGGCACCGCGGCCGCGACCTGGTTCCTGCTCGCCTCGGTGCTGCTCTTCGCCGGGGTCTTCCCGTGGCTGGTCGGTCGGTACCGGCGGCAGCAGCAGGAGCTGGTGGAGGCCGGTCGCCGGCACGCGGAGGCGGCGGCCCGGGAGGAGCGCGGCGCGGCCGAGCGGATCCGGCTGCGGGAGCGGGCCCGTATCGCGCAGGAGATGCACGACTCGCTGGGTCACCATCTCAGCCTGATCGCGCTGCGCGCGGCCACCCTGGAGGTCGCGACGGACCTCGACGACCGGCACCGGGTCGCGGCGGGCGAGCTGCGGGCCAGCGTCGCCACCGCGACGGAGCGGCTGCACGAGATCATCGGGTTGCTCCGGGAGGAGGGCGCCGGCACCCGGCCCGCCGACGAGAACGTCGCCGAGCTGGTCGACGGCGCACGCGAGGCGGGGATCGCGGTACGGCTGGACGCCGAGTTCGACGCGGATGAGCTGCCGACGGTGGTCGGCCACGCCGCGCACCGGGTGGTCCGCGAGGCGCTGACGAACGCGGCCCGGTACGCGCCGGGCGCAGCGGTGACGGTCAGCCTCGCCCGGGCGGGTGACCGGATCGAGGTGACCGTGGTCAACGCCCCGCCACCGGCCGGCCCGCTGTCCGGTCCGCCGTCGCACGGCAGCGGCCTGCTGGCGCTCGCCGAGCGGGTACGCCTCGCCGGCGGCACGCTCGACGCCGGTCCCCGCGACGACGGTGGCTTCGCAGTGCGGGCCCGGCTGCCTGTGCGGCCGCGGGACGGGCAAGGTCCGGAGCCGGCCGGTGACCCCGTCGACGTGGCGGGCCGGATGCCCCCGTCGACGTGGCCGACCGACGGCGACGGCCTCGCGCCGGGCCGTGCGCGGCCGGCGGAGGCGCCGGCCGACGCGGAGCGGCGGCTCCAGGCCGCCCGCCGGCGGGTCCGGCGCAGTCTGCTTGCGGCGCTGGGCGCTCCGGCCGGTTTCGCGCTGGTGCTCTCGCTCGTCTACTACCCGGTGGCGACGGCCGGTACGGTGCTCGACCAGGCGACGTTCGACGAGTTGCGGGTGGGTGCGTCGCGCACCGACCTGCCGGGGCTGCCGCACCGGCAGCTCGACCGGCCGACCGGCGCCGACCGGGACGGGTGCGAGTACTACACGGACGGAAACTTTCCTCTCGCCCAGCCGACCTGGCGGCTCTGCTTCGCCGGGAATCGGCTGGCCAGCAAGGAGCGGATCGACCAGTGACAACTGACGTGACCGGGGCGACACCGGTCCGGGTGGTGCTCGCCGACGACGAGGCGATGATCCGCGCCGGCGTACGGGCGATCCTGGCCACCGACCCGAGCATCGAGGTGGTCGCCGAGGCGGGTGACGGCCGCGTCGCCGTCGAGCTGGTCCGCGCGCACCGGCCCCACGTCGTCCTGCTGGACATCCGGATGCCGAAGCTGGACGGGCTGAGCGCGGCAGCGGAGATCCGCCGCCTGGTGCCGCAGACGGCGGCGGTCATGCTCACCACGTTCGGCGAGGACGACCACATCGCCCGGGCGCTCGGGCACGGGGCGAGCGGCTTCCTGCTGAAGGCCGGTGACCCGCGCGAGCTGATCGCCGGGGTGCACGCGGTCGCCGACGGCGGGGCGTACCTGTCGCCGCGGGTGGCGCGCCGGGTGATCGAGCTGGGCGGCGGGCGGTTGGCCCGGCGTCCGGCCGCCCGGGACCGGACCGCCGCGCTCACCGAGCGGGAGCGGGAGGTGCTGGGACTGGTCGGGGCCGGCCTGTCCAACGCGGAGATCGCCCGTCGGCTCCACCTGGTCGAGGGGACGGTGAAGACGTACCTGACCAGCATCTTCACCCGACTCGAGGTACGCAACCGGGTGCAGGCCGCGATCATCGCCTACGAGGCGGGGCTCGTCGGGCAGTGAGCGGCGGCGGCCGGGTCCGCTACTGGATGTAGTCCGTCAGCAACGCCGGGGTGAGCCCGGACTTGTAGATCGCCCGCAGCGCTCCGAGCAGGTCGTCCATGAGCGCCGGCCGGAAGTGCATCAGCAGGATGTCGCCGGGCTTCACCACCTTCGTCGGGGTCTGGTAACGCACCTTCCCCTTGTCGACGGTCTCGCGCCAGTGCAGGGCCGCGATCATCCCGCAGTCGCGGGCGGCCTTCAGGGTGTTCGCGTCGCGGCTGCCGAACGGCGGGCGGAACAGCGTCGGCCGCTTGCCGAACAGTTGCTCCAGCTTGTCGGCCGCTCCGCAGATCTCGTGCTTCTGGTAGGCGTACGACCGGCCGGGCAGCGACGTGTGCGTGATCGTGTGATTCTCGATCACCCCGCCCGCCGCCTCGATCTGCTTGAAGTAGTCGGGGTGCGCGGCCGCGGCGGGCGAGTTCAGGAACATCGTGACCGGGATGTGCGCCTCCCGGATGAAGTCGATCACCGCGGGTGGGCGGGCCAGCGCGCCGTCGTCGATGGTGATGAAGGCGACCTTCTGGTCGGTGGGCACCCGGAACCAGAGAGGAACCGACGGGCCCGGGGTCGGCGGCACCCGCTGCGGCGGCGGCGCCGGGGGGAAGTCCGGCACCTGGGCGAGGTACCAGGCCAACGTCTTGGGTGCGGGCGGGGCGGACGGGGTCGTGGGCGGACCGGAGCGCGTTGTCGCGGGCGACGGCGAGGCGGACTGGCTCGGCCCACCGGAGGCCGGCGGGCTGCCGGCGGCGGGCCGAGCCCCGTCCGCGCAGGCGGTCGATGCGGAGAGCGCCAGTAACGAGAGGGCGGCGAGGAAGCGACGAACGCGGTGTGACGACACGCGGTTGAACGGTACTCACGAACCAAAAGGTTGCCGTCCGCGCGAAACCGGTTTTCCGGCCCGTCCGCAGGCGGCCCAGCGCGACCCGGCCGGTCCGCCGGGTCAGGCGTCGCGGCGGCGCAGCGCGGCCCGGCCGAGCACGAGCGCGGCGGCCGCCCAGCCGGCCAGCAGCAGCAACCCCCACGCTGCCCGGTAGGGCTCGGTGTCGCCTGCCATGAAGTGCCCACCCGCGACGCCGGGGAAGCCGTCCGCGATCCGGTTGAGGAGGGTGATGTCCGGCTCCTGAAGCGACAGCGGCACGATCATCAGGGTGGCGACGAGCACGATCAGGCTGAGCACCGCGCTGCGTAGCGCCGCGCCCAGCCCGAGGGCCAGCACCCCGACCAGCGCCAGGTAGGCGGAGACCGCCAGCAGGTCGCGCAGGGTGCCCGCCACCGGAGCGCTGCCCCATTCGCCGAGCACCGGCCCGGCCACCAGCGCGCCGACCCCGCCGAGCAGCAGGCCGAACGGGAAGGTCACCGCCGCGGTCACCACGGCCTTCGCCAGCAGTACGCGGCCGCGCGACGGCGTGCACTGCAACGTCGTACGGATGGTCCCGCTGGTGAACTCGCTGGTGACGACGAGCAGTCCGAGCGCGAGCACGGCGTACTGGGTGAGCTCCATCGAGCCGATGACGATGCTGCCGACGGTGACGATCCCGCGATCGTCGGCCGGATCGTCGTTGGTGTTCGCGTTGGCCGCGTAGATGGCCAGCTGTCCGGCGGTCGCCGCGGTCACCAGCACCGCGCCGAGCAGCGTCCACCAGGTGCTGCGTACCGACCAGAGTTTGGTCCACTCGGCGGCGACGGTGCCGCCGAACCCGGCCGAGCGGGCGGTGGGACGGATCCGGGTGGCGGTCATCGGGTCTCTCCTGCCGTGCTGGGGACGCCGGCGTACTCGACGCTGTCGGCGGTCAGTTCCATGAACGCCCGCTCCAGTGACGCGCCGTGCGGGCTCAGTTCGTGCAGCCGCACGCCCAACTCGTACGCCAGGTCGCCGACCCGATCGACGGTGGAGCCGGTGACGGTCAGTTCGGCGGGCCCGGCCGCTTCGACGGTGGCGCCGGCCGCCGTGAGCCGGTCGGCCAGCGTGGCCAGGCCTTCCGGCTGCGGGCTTCGTACGCGCACCGCGCCCGCGCTTCCCGCGATGACCTCGTCGATCGGCGCGTCGGCGAGCAACCGTCCGCGCCCGATCACGACCAACTGGTCGGCGGTGAGCTGCATCTCGGTCATGAGGTGGCTGGAGACGAAGACCGTCCGTCCCTGCTCGGCGAGGAGGCGCATGAGCTGCCGTACCCAGCGCACCCCGTCCGGGTCGAGCCCGTTGACCGGCTCGTCGAACATCAGCACCGGCGGGTCGCCGAGCAGCGCGGCGGCGATGCCGAGCCGCTGGCCCATGCCGAGCGAGAGGGTACGCCCGGGCTTGGCGGCCGCGCGGTCGTCCAACCCGACGGTGGCGAGCACCTCGTCGACCCGGCGCGCCGGGATGCCGTTGCTGCGCGCCATGGCCAGCAGGTGCGCCCGCCCGGAGCGTGCCGGGTGGATGGCCTTGGCGTCCAGCAACGCACCGACCTCGAACAGCGGGTGCCGGAGGTCCCGGTACGCGCACCCGCCGATCAGCGCCTGACCGGCGGTGGGCCGGTCGAGTCCGAGGATCATCCGCATGGTGGTGGACTTGCCGGCACCGTTCGGTCCGAGGAACCCGGTGACCCGGCCGGGTGCGATGTCGACGGTCAGGGCGTCGACGGCGGTGGTACGCCCGAACCGCTTCGTCAACCCACGTAATGTGATCATGCGCCGACGCTAGGCGTTCGGGTGCTCGGTCAGCCGCGCCCGAACGGCACCACCCGCACCTGACTTTCGTCAGGCAGGCGATGCCGCCCGACTACCCGACTACCCGGCTCCCCGCAGCGAATCGCCGCGAGTCGCCGGTCCCGCGCCGGTGGCCGCTGGCCGGAAGTCGGGTGCAGGCTAGCCCTCGGTCTTCGGCAGGCCGGGCCGCAGCTCCCACACCGTAGTGCGCTTGACCGAGACGCTCTCCAGCGCCGGTGGCACCGGGACGTCGTACGCGGCGAGCTCGTCGAAGCGGTCGCGAGGCAGGAACGCCCGCCCGGGGTCGCCGACCAGCACCCGCGCCCCGGCCCGGGCGGCGCGGAGCAGGAACCGCAGCATCCGCCGGGCCATCGCCTCGCTGTAGAAGACGTCACCGGCGAGCACCACCTCCGCCCCTCCGGCGTCGCCGTCGAGGATGTCGCCGAACTCGGCGTCGACGCGGACCGCATTGGCTTCGGCGTTGAGCGCGACCGCCGCGACCGCCAGTTCGTCCACCTCGACCGCGCGGACGGCGGTCGCGCCCGCCCGCGCGGCGGCGATCGCGACCAGCCCGGAGCCGGACGCGAGGTCGAGCACCCGGCGGCCGGCGACCAGCTCGGGATGGTCGGTCACGTAGCGGGCGAGCGCCTGCCCGCCGGCCCAGGCGAAGGCCCAGAAGGGCGGCGGCTGGTCGCTGCGGAACTCACCCTCGGTCAGCTCCCAGAGCCCGATCGGCTCGTCCGCCTGGTGCAGCCGCACCTCGGGAACGAACGGCACCGGGGTTAAACGCGCGTGCAGCCGGACGAAGGTGCTGTTGAGCTCGGACACCCGCCCGATTCTGCCTCACCGACGACGACTGCCGTCCGGGACGGCCAGGGAAGCCCCTGACGGACGGGCGGCACCCGATCGGCCCCGCCCTGACCGGGGCGGGGCCGACGGGTTGGTGTGGTTGGCCGGGGCCGGCGCGTGGCGCCGGCCCCGGCGGCGGTCACTTCGAGAACACCTGGAACTCGGCGATCCGGACCTGGTCGCGCGCCGGGCTCGCGGTCGCGCAGTCGGTCGTGGTCGCCGGGTCGTTGTCCTGCTCACCGGCGTATGCCGGCCCGCCCGTGCACTGGCTCGCCAGGACCTCCAGCCGCAGATGGGTGGCGAGGGTGGTGGGCACCCGGAACTCGCGGAGGTTGATGTCCCGGGTGTACGCCCGGTACGCCCCGCCCGGGAACGCGTCGTTCTTGCTCGTGTAGACGCGCTTGAAGTTCGCCGAGTTCGTGCAGTCGGCCTTCTTCGCGTTGCAGGCCAGCACCGCGAACGAGCGCAGCGAGCTGAGCGCGTTCTGGCTGCCGGCGTCGGCGTCCCCGCTGATGCCCGGGCGCAGCATGGCGCTGACGTTCACCCGCTTCACCACGTGCGGCTTGTCGCCGGGCAGCGCCACGGTGACCTGCTTGCCGGCCACCCCGTCGAGCGAGGCCCAGTTCGTCGCCTCGGTGTCGTCGGCGATCCGGTCGAGGTTGACTCCGTCACCGCTGACCGTGGCGCCGGACGTCGTGGACGCGAGGTTGCGGTCGAGCTTCAGGTCGAGGTGTTGCGCCTTGTGGCCGGCCTTGGCGGTCACGCGCATCCGCTGGTGCCCGAAGCCGGGCGCCACCGCGATCAGGTCGTACGTGCCGGCCACCAACTCGACGGTGTTCCCCAGCGGGGTCGCCGGGTCGGTGTCCGCGATCGGCGTGGCCCGTGCCTCGTACTCCCCGACGTAGAGCCGGATCGGCGCGTCGGCGCTCTCCCCACGCGGACGCAGCGTGAACGTCGCGTTGCCGCCGGACGGCGAGGCGAAGCTCGGCGTGGGGTCGGTGTCGGAGGCGCCGTTGGTGACGGCGTCCCGGCCCATGCCGGAGCGGGCGAACTCGGCCCAGATCAGGTCCTGGTTCGCCCCGTCGAAGCGCAGCAGGTCGGCGGTGAGCATGTTGTCGCGCATGTCGAGCATGCTCACCTGGCTCGCCGCCTGAAGCAGGAACGAGTCGAAGACCAGCTGCGACCAGCGTCGGTTGCCCGGGCAGCGGTCCGCGGGCACCTTGCCCTGCGCGCACTCCAGCTGGAGCTTCGGCGTGCCGAGGCCGTACCGCTTGACCATCGCGGAGCGGACCCGGTAGTTGGTGGCACCCCAGATCTCCCCGTCGGCGTGCACGGCCGGGCCGCCGGTGTTGTAGCCCACGTCGGAGTAGTTCAGCGGGCTGCGGCTGAGGTCGTAGTTGCGGATGCCGCTCACCAGGTTGCCGGTGACGTATCCGCCGACGATGAACGGCGTCTCGCCGGGCGCGCGGAGGCCGTGCTGGAACAGGAACTCGGTCGCCAGCAGGTCGCTCCACGACTCGCCCATCGATCCACCCTGGTGTCCGCCGATCCCGCTGTCCGGGCCGGCGATCATCCGGTTGCTGATGGCGTGGGTGTACTCGTGACCGATCACGGTCATGTCGTAGTCGCCGTCGACGCAGGGCGGGTACGGACCGCCGGCCTGCGGCTGCCACAGGTACATGTTTGTGGTCGGCGGCAGGCCGTCGCGCGGGGTGCCCTGGTTGGCGTTGTTGCGGTTGCCGCTCAGCGCGCCCTGCTGGGCCCGGCCCTGCTCGGCGTCGCCGCCCAGACCCTCCGGGGTCAGGTTGACCGCCTGCAGGTTCCACGCCGACTCGGTGAAGCCCAGCTGGTACGCCCAGTCGTGCATCCGGTTGTGCATGGCGAAGAGGTTGCCGATCGCGGCGTCGGTGTCGTTGCGCTGAGCCGAGGTGAACACCTCCGGGTTGCACTTCGCCTGGTGCCACTGGTCGGTGAACGGGTACTCGTACCGCCGCTCCGGGCTGGTCGTGGCGGGCACCATCGGGTTGCCGGCGCCCCAGGAGACCACCGTGTTGGCCGAGTTGCCGCGCGAGGTGAACGTCGGCGTGTCGGTTGCCGCGTCGACGTCCCACGCGTTGCCGGTGGCCGGGTCACGGTAGGACGCCTTGCAGCCCGGCGCCGGGTCGGCGCACCAGCGCACCCGCGGGTCCTGCCCCGGGCCGAGGTTGCGCGGCGGGGTGGCCGGGAAGACCGCCCAGCTGGGGTTCTCCGAGTCGAAGTCGACCAGGTCCTCCCGGACCAGCACCTTCCCGGTGATGCCGTCGATGTAGGTGGTGAACGCCGCCGGGTGGTCGGAGTCCGACCCGATGAGCGTCACCTCGTACGCGCTGCGCGGGCCCTCCAAAGGCGTCGGCACCGCGACCGTGCGGACGCTGTGGCTGGCCACCGCCGAGGCGTCCAGGCCGGCGTCGGCGAGCGCGGCCTTGTACGCCTGCTCCTCGCTGAGGGTGGCCGGGGTGGGCGCCGCGGCGTCCCGGGACAGCGACGAGCTGACCGAGAGCACCTTGCCCTTGCTGACGGCGAGCGTGACCAGGCCGTCGTACCCGGCGGGAAGGTCGCCGAAGCGTTGCCGGAGGGTGACCACCGCGCCGCTGCCGATCGGGCGGACCAGCACGCGCTCCAGGTCGGCCACCGCCGCGGCGTCCAGCCCGAACAGGTCACGGTTGTCGGCGAGGTACGCCCGGGCGGCGGCCTCCGGCTCGGCGGGCAGGCCGGTGGCGAGCGGGGCGGCGCCGGGGCCGAGCGAGTGCGGAGTGCCCAGCTTGTTCCACCGTACGTCCGGGTCGGCCTTGCGGGCGAGTCCGCGCTGGCGGGCGTCGGGCGCGGCGCTGCCGGCGCGGTTGTCCACGTCGGCGTGCTGGTATCCCTCGGTGAAGGGACCGGAGCGGCGCTCCGCGGCGGCGTCGCCGCCGGCCGGCGCGGCGGAGCTGACGCCGGTGGGCAGCAGCGCGGCGACCACTGCGGTCGCCGCCAGGACGGGGACGAGCCGGCGGCGCCGCCGGCTCATCCAAGGTGACCACTCCGGGTGTGGCACGGGACCTCCTCGTGGAGCGACATGGCCGGCACCCCGCCGGCCGCGCATGCTGAAACATGCGCATCTGTGGATACCAGGAGGTGTGCCGCCCGGCAAGGCCCGAGGCAGCTAGTCGGTCCTTTCAGCCCATCCGGCCTACGGGTGGCAGCGCTCCCGTGCAGTGAACCTGTCCCCGGTGCGCCCGTGCCCGGTCCGTCGGCCGGCGACGGCGGGAGCGCCCGCCGGAACGGCGACGGCGCCGGCGGCTGTTCGGCCGGTCTCCGGCGGCGCTGGCGAGGTGGTGTCCGGCGGCGGCGGCGGGCGTCGCGCGAGTGACTCGGCGTGGGGCCCGACGCGGCGGGCGGATCGTGCCTCTGACGAGCCGCCACCGTGGGCGGACATCGCGTCGATGAGGTTGATACCTCAGAGGCATAAATATGCCTCTGAGGTATCAACCTCATGGTGATAATCGGCCCGGTGGCCCGGTGGCCCGGTGGCCCGGTGGCCCGGTGGCCCGGTGGCCCGGTGGCCCGGTGGCCCGGTGGCCCGGTGGCCCGGTGGCCCGGTGGCCCGGTG